>NZ_KI421500.1:1947724-2547724 GCF_000473145.1 Leisingera daeponensis DSM 23529
TAATCTAACGCGGGCCGATCCTTCTCCGATAAATCTTTCCCCCGAAGGGCGTATAAGGTATTACTCACCGTTTCCAGTGGCTATTCCTTAGAGAAGGGCACGTTCCCACGCGTTACTAACCCGTCCGCCGCTCACCCCGAAGGGCGCGCTCGACTTGCATGTGTTAGGCCTGCCGCCAGCGTTCGTTCTGAGCCAGGATCAAACTCTCAAGTTGAAACGCTCGTTAAAGCGTATCCTTGACGTTCGAACCTCTGCACATCTTCACCAGGAGGCTAATCCTGATGAAAGTCTCTGTCTGTTGTGCTTCAGTACCAAAGGCACCGAAAGCCGAACAAACAGTGAAGCTGACACCACATCATCGGGCCGGAGCCCTAGTGGCGCGATATACAGAAGTCTGATCCATCGAAATGAACCGTGACCGCCCGCATATCTCTTCAGTTATCCATCAATGTCAAAGAGCAAACACCCGGAGGCCAAAAACCAGACCGATGCGCCAATCTTCCGGCGCGCCCGCCTCATCAAACCCTCAGATGCCGCTGTCTCTCCAGCGCGTCCCGCCGTCTCTCCGGCGTGTTTCCCGATCCGTTACCGCGTCGCCGCCGCCCCGTCCGGTGTGTCTCAGCAGCGCCTCAGCGCCGCCGGTGAGGGGGCTTTTACGGTTACCCCCGCAGACCCGCAACCCCAAAATTCAGAAAAACGCAGAATTCCGCAAAGAAAAATCACTCATCCAATAAAAACAATAGCTTACACCAAAACAAAGTCAGCACCCCTGACCCGCTTCCCGCCCCAACCCCGCCCCGAAAACCCCGCCAAACACCCCCAAACCGGCCCCCGGAACACTTACCCACAGACTCGCGCCCCTTATCCACAGACCCGAACCCCGGAATCGCGGCAAACCCGGCAGACTCACCCCTCCTCTGGCCAGAAATATCCCGCAAGACCCCGGCCAAAGACAAAGGGCGCTGAGCCGAAAACAGAAAGGGACGGCAAAAACGTTGCCCTCCAATACCAGAGGCGGCTTGTCAGACCTGCTCCTCCAGCACTTTGCGCGCCACCCGGAAGCACTCCAGCGCCTGGGGCACGCCGCAGTAGATGCCGACCACGTGAATGATGGCGCGGATCTCCTCCCTGGTGACGCCGTTGTTGAGGGCGCCGCGGCAGTGGATTTCCCATTCATGCATCTTGCCCAGCGCACCGATCATCGCGAGGTTCATCATTGAGCGGGTCTTGGCGTCAATCACCCCGTCGCCCCAGCCGAAGCCCCAGCACCAGGCGGTCATCGCCTCCTGGAACGGGCGGGTGAAATCATCGGCGGCCGCCAGGTTGTTCTCCACATACTCCGCGCCGAGGGTGGATTTGCGCTGTTCCAGCCCCTTGAGGAACAGGTCCTCGTCAAACGTGCTCATGTATCGGTCTCCATATTCAGCATGTTCAGCAGCGAGGCCTCGATATGGCCCCCGCAATAAACCGGGCGGCGCCCGGCCCAGTCCGCGATCAGGGCGGCAACGGGCGGCTCGGCGGCGATACGGTCCGCCAGCCCTTCCAGCACCGGCGCATTTGCGTGCAGCAGCGGGCGCAGCGGCGGCAGGCGGTCCGCCATCGTGTGCCAGAGCGCGCCCAGGACAAGATCGGCAAGCCCCGGATGCGCCCCGTCCCGCAGATATCCTGCCGCCGCGGTGACACCGGCCTCCGCCACGATCCGCTCGTGGATCTGCATCCAGCGCGGCAGGCGGCTGCCATGGAATTCCGTCCAGCTTGCCGCATCCCACATCAGCGCCCCGTGAAAGCGGGTGATCTCGAACAGGATATCGGAGGCATCGCAGATCAGGCGCAGGGTCCGGTCCGGCTCTGTCAGCAGACCGTGGGTGCGGCCCAGCGCCATCAGGATCGCGGGCATCTGGCTGAGATGGGTGCCCGTCAGGGTGTCGGTCAGCAGCGGCGGCGCCATGAAGGGATACGGCTGATCCGCCGCGTCCCGGTTCTTGAGGCCCGCCACCGCGTCAAAACCAGGCTCATCCCATGCCAGCCCGGCATAGGCCAGCACGAAGCGGACGAAGTGTCCGCGGAACGGGATCGGCCAGTAATGGAGCTGATAACGCGCCTTCATCGCCTTAGCCTTGCTGAGCCACGGCGAAGGTCTTGGTCCGCATAAAGGTCCAAAATGCCCCGTCCTCCTGTCTTGCAGCCGCCGCCGGATCTGCCGCAACCGTCCAACCGGAGGGCCGGCGGCCTGCGCGTCTGCTTCTGAAGATAGAGGATGGAGTGTTCCGGGCCCGCTAAGCAAGAGGAACCGGCCGCCACGCGCCCCGGCACATCGCCGCGGCCGTTCGGGAGGCGCAGCACGGGGGGGGGGCAACAGGCTGACGGCGGGTCCTATCGCACGTGAATCGGGTTTAAGGGCCGGTCCGCGGCAGTTGGATCCTGCGCCTGACTTGCGGCCCATTCGGGAAAGAAAAGGCGGGCCGCCGGCCCGCCCGTTTGTTCTTGCTGCCAGGATCAGCCCTTGGCGGCGGTGACGATGAATTCGACCAGCAGATCCTCGCGGGCGAGCTTGGCTTCGCCGCAGGCGCGTGCCGGGGCGTGGCCTTCGGGCACCCAGGCATCCCAGACCGCGTTCATTTCGGCAAAGTCCTTCATGTCGGCGAGCCAGATCACCGTTTGCAGGATACGGGTCTTGCTGCTGCCAGCCTCGGCCAGCAGCGCGTCGATCTTGTCCAGGCAGTCCTTGGTCTGCTGCTCAACGCTGGCTCCGGCGGTGCCGACCTGGCCGGCCAGATAGATGATCTCGCCGTGGATGACGATCTGGCTCATGCGCTGGCCGGTGTGTTTGCGGGTGATTTCGGACATGGGTGCCTCGCTCATAAAGATCAGAAGAATTCTGCCCCCTGCTTAGCCCCGCCCCACCGCTGCGGCAAGAACACGGTTGCTGCGGATCACTGGGACAGCTGCCAGTCCCCGCCGGAGGGGCAGAACTTGCGTTTGACCTGTTTGGCGTCCTGGCTGTCCTTGAGGTAGGCCTGATGCTGGAGCAGAAGGCAATCGCCCTCCTTGCCGGCCACCCGGACCTCTCCCTGGGCGCCGCTGTCCGGGTTGTTCCACCTGGCCCGCTGGCCGCTGCCGCCGTCGGCCAGAAGCGCCTGCTCGGCCCGGCGCATGAGGTTGGTGTCCTGCGGCGTCAGCCCGGACTGGGCCAGAATACGGCTGAGCGGATTGGCCGCGGCGGGCGCTGCAACCAGCGCTGCAACTGCAGCCGCGGTCAGAAATCGGGAAAAACGCATTTGACTACTCCTGCCTGAAAGAAACCGGCCCGGCGCCCTGCCCTGCGGCAGGCCGCACCCTGACCAGTAATGCGCAAGCCGCCAGCAATGTCCATGCTCCAGGTCGCTTCTGGCAGGGTCAGGAGAACTTGCGGAACAGCCGGGTCATGTCGAACAGCTCATCGAGGCGGTCGTAGCGGTCCTTGGTCTTGTCCCAGCTTTCTTCCTGGGTGGCGGCGATCATCGCCTCCAAGAGCATCATGGTGGAGATGTTTGAGTCCCAGGCGGAGGGGATCTCGACCCAGCAGTTGAAGGTGTGTTCCGAGACCGAGGCAATGGGGCTGGCCCATTGGTCGGTGATCAGGACGATCTTCACCCCGCGCTCGGACGCGAGTTCCGCCAGCCGCTGCAGGTTGGTTTCGTAGCGGCGCACGTCGAACATCAGGAGGGTGTCGCCCTCTACCATGTCCAGCACGTAATGCGGCCAGGTGGCGGAGGAGGAGGTCATATGGGTGACACGCTGCCGGATCGCCTGGAAATGGGTGAAGGCGTAGTCCGCCAGCGCCCGGGTGATGCGGCCGCCGACCACGTAAAGCCGCCCCTCGGTGTTGGCGAGCTGGCGGACGGCGGAGTCGAACTGGGCCGAGTCTATATTGGAAAACGTCTGTTGCAGGTTGTCGGTGACGGCCTGTGCAAATCTGTTCAGCAGATGGCCTTCGGGCGCCTCGGACGCCCAGTTGTCGCGCCGTTTGGTGGGGCCGGAGACCTTGGCCTCAAGCTCTTTCAACAGCGCCTGGTGAAACTGCGGATACCCCTTGAAACCCAGCTTCTGCACCATCCGGGCCACCGTTGGCGTGGAAACCTCGGCATTGGCGGCCACGATGGTGATCGAGGCGAGACCCGCGGCGGGATAGTTTTCCAGCAGCGAATTCGCGAATTTGCGCTCGGACTGGGTGAGCGAGGAATAATTCTCGCGGATCAACTCGCGAACTGTGGCGGGCGGTTTCGACAACGGCACTTCCCTGCGTTTGAACAGACACTTTCTTACCCGGCTCCGGCCTGAAGAGATACTTTCAGGAATCTCTGTCCGAAACCGATCATGAAAAGATATTGACACAAATATCTCTTCATGGAAACATTTTTCCAAATCGCAGGGAGGCGGCATATGCGAGAGAGCGATTCTCACGCCTTGGGGGAAGCAGTGGAGGTGGTGAACCGGGAGGGCACCAGCCCGGTCCTGCTGCTGTGCGAACATGCCTCCAGCAATATTCCCGCGCGCTACAACGGGCTGGGACTGCGCGACGAGGACCGGCTGAGCCATGCGGCGTGGGATCCGGGCGCGCGGGCGGTGGCCCTGCATATGGCACAGGCGCTGGATGCGCCGCTGGTGGCCAGCAGGGTGTCGCGCTTGGTTTATGACTGCAACCGCCCGCCCGAGGCCGCCAGCGCCATGCCGGAGAAATCCGAACTGGTCGCGGTGCCCGGCAATTTCGGGCTGAGCGAGGCGGAGCGCCAGGAACGTGTGGACACGGTCTATGTGCCGTTCTGCACGACCGTGACGGAGGTGATCGAGGCGCGGAAAAAGGCCGGGCTGCAGACTGTTCTGGTCACCATGCACAGTTTCACGCCAATCTATTTCGGCAAGCCGCGGGACGTCGAAATCGGCATCCTGCACGATGACGACAGTCGGCTGGCGGACGCGATGCTGGCAGAGGCCCCTGCCCTGCCGCACCGCCGGGTGGAACGCAATGAGCCCTATGGCCCTGCCGATGGAGTCACCCATTCGCTGAAGCTGCACGGGCTGGCGCACGGGCTGGCCAATGTGATGATCGAAATCCGCAATGACCTGGTGGCAACGCCGGAACTGGAAGAGGCCATGGCAGAAGAAATGCTGACATTGCTGCGCCCGGCCCTGGCCGCGCTGGCGGATGAGGGAGGGCCTGATGCCTAAGATAATCCGGGCCTATGTCCGCGGCATCGACGCGATGAACCGCTTCATCGGCCGCTTTGCGATGTACCTGATCTTTGCCCTGATCGGGGTGCTGCTGTGGTCATCGGTCTCCAAGACCTTCTTCAACCCGTCGCACTGGACGCTGGAGACCGCGCAGTTCGTGATGGTCGCCTATTATGTGCTGGGCGGCCCCTATTCGATCCAGATGGGATCGAACGTGCGGATGGACCTGTTTTACGGCGCCTGGTCGACCAAGACCAAGGCGATGGTGGATGCCGTCACCGTGCTGTTCCTGATCACCTATCTGGTGATCCTGATGTATGGCGCCCTCAGCTCCACCGCCTATTCGCTCGGTTATTTCGGGCTGGAGCCGCTGGACTTCTTCTGGGACCTGCTGAAAACGCTGCTGAGCGAAGGCCCTGCGGCGGCAGGCGAAAAGCTCGGCTATCTGGAGCGCAGCTCCACCGCCTGGCGGCCGTTCCTGTGGCCCGTCAAAACCATCCTGTGCCTCGGCGTCTTCCTGATGCTGCTGCAATGCCTTGCCGAACTGTTCCGGGATATCGGACGCCTGCGCGGAGTTGAAATCTGATGTCCTACGAATGGATTGCTATCGTCATGTTTGCCGGCATGATGCTGATGCTGATGACCGGCCAGCGGGTGTTCGGCGCCATCGGTTTTGTCGGCGCGGTTGCGGGGATGCTGCTGTGGGGCACCGGCGGGGTGGAGATCCCGTTCTCTGCCGCGATGAAGCTGATGAAATGGTATCCGCTGCTGACGCTGCCGATGTTCATCTTCATGGGCTACGTGCTGTCGGAATCGAAAATCGCCGACGACCTCTACCGGATGTTCCACGTGTGGATGGGGCCGGTGAAGGGCGGGCTGGCAATCGGCACCATCGGCCTGATGGTCCTGATCTCGGCCATGAACGGCCTGTCGGTGGCGGGGATGGCAATCGGCGCAACCATTGCTCTGCCGGAACTGCTGCGCCGCGGCTATGACAAGATCCTGGTGACCGGCACCATTCAGGCGGGCTCCTCGCTTGGCATTCTGGTGCCGCCCTCGGTGGTGCTGGTGCTTTATGCGATGATCGCGCGCCAGCCGGTGGGGCAGCTGTGGCTTGCCGGTGTGATTCCGGGTCTGCTGATGGCCGTCATGTTCATCATCTACATCTATTTCCGCGCCCGGATGCAGCCGCATCTTGGCCCCGCCATGCACGACGAGGATCTGGCGGAATACGAGCAGGTGACAGACCACCCGCTGCGTCTGAACTATATCGTGCTGGGCACGCTGGTGCTGGTGCCGCTGCTGATGCTGACCGGCGCAATGGAGGCCAAGCCTGCGCTTGGCGTGGCGCTGGCCCTGGGGGCGCTGTCCTTCCTGACCCGCACGAACCCTGTGTTCTACAAAGACGTGTTCATGAAGGAGAAATACCGCCTGCTGTTCTCCGGCGTGCTGCCGCTGGCGATCTTTGCCGCGATGATGGTGCCCTTCGTGAACGGCTGGACCTCGCTGGTGGAAAGCTCGGCCATCGGTGCGATGACCGCCTTCCTGGCCGCGGTGCTGAAGGGGCGGATGAACAAGGACGTGTTCGAAACCTCAGTGCGCTCCACCCTTGGCATCTCCTGCATGTTCATGTGGATCATCCTGGCGGCCCTGGCGTTCGGCGCGATCTTTGACGGGCTTGGCGCGGTCAAGGCAATCGAAGACCTGTTCACCACCAAGCTGGGCCTTTCCCCTTGGATGATCCTGATCCTGATGCAGCTGAGCTTCATCGTGATGGGCACCTTCCTGGATGACACCGCGATGCTGGTGATCGTGGCGCCGCTTTACGTGCCGCTGGTCGGCGCGCTCGGCTTCGACCTGATCTGGTACGGCGTGCTTTACACCATTACCACCCAGATCGCCTACATGACGCCGCCGTTCGGCTACAACCTGTTCCTGATGCGCGCTATGGCGCCGCCGGAGATCGGGCTGAAGGACATCTATGTCTCGATCATCCCCTTTGCCGCGGTGATGGTGCTGGCGCTGGCCCTGATCATGATCTTCCCGCAAATCGCCCTGTGGCTGCCGGAGTATGTCTATGGAAAGTAAGTCCATGCTGCAGGCGCTGGGGCCGGATATCTGGATCGCGGATGGCCCTGCCATCCAGTTCTACCAGATCCCCTTCCAGACCCGCATGACAGTCGTCCGGCTGGAAAACGGCGATCTGTTCCTGCATTCGCCGGTCTGGTACAGCCAGCCGCTGGCTGCGGAGCTTGAGGCGCTCGGGCGCATCCGCCATCTGGTGTCCCCGAACTGGATTCACTACGCCTATATCGCGGAGTGGGCTGACGCCTATCCCGACGCCACCGCCTGGGCCTCGCCCAAAGTGCGCGAGCGGGCCAGAAGCCAGGGCGTGGAAGGTTCGGTTCGACCGCGACCTGGAGGACAGCGCGCCCCGGGACTGGGCGGCGGATCTTGAGCAGATGATTGTGCATGGCAGCAGGGCCCATACCGAAGTGGTCTTCTTCCACAAGCGCTCCAAGGTGCTGGTGCTGACGGACCTGATCGAGAACATGCCGGCCAAGACACTGCCCCTGTGGGTGCGGCCGCTGGCCTGGGCCGCTGGCATCCTGGCCCCGAACGGGAAGATGCCCATCGACATCTGGTTTTCCTTCGCGGGCAACCGGGACAAGCTGCGCAAGGCGCTTGCCCGGATGCTGGAGTGGAAGCCCGAAACCGTCGTGCTCGCGCATGGCGACATCCTTCGTGAGAATGCACCGCAACGGCTCCGCGAAGGCTTCAGGAACCTGGCCCCCTGCGGGCACGGGCATTGATTTAAGTTCAACAGAGGAGAGGAAGACATGACAACAAGACGTAAGTTTTTGCAGACCGCGGGCGTTGGCGCCATGGCGGCACCGCTGGCCACTCCGGCGCTGGCCCAGTCCACCATCAAGTGGCGGATGCAGACCTATGCGGGTGCTGCGCTGGCCGAGCATGTGGTGAAACCCGCCATCGACATGTTCAACAAGATCGCCGGCGACCGGATGCAGATCGAGCTCTACTATGCCGACCAGCTGGTCCCCACCGGCGAACTGTTCCGCGCCATGCAGCGCGGCACCATCGACGCTGTGCAGTCGGACGATGACTCGATGGCCTCGCCCACCGAAGTCACCGTGTTCGGCGGCTACTTCCCGTTTGCCTCGCGCTATTCGCTGGACGTGCCGGTGCTGTTCAACCAGTACGGCCTGAACGAGATCTGGGACGCGGAATATTCCAAGGTCGGCGTCAAGCATATCTCGGCCGGCGCGTGGGACCCCTGCCACTTCGCCACCAAGGACCCGATCAACTCGCTGGCGGACCTTCAGGGCAAGCGCGTCTTCACCTTCCCGACCGCGGGCCGCTTCCTGAGCCAGTTCGGCGTGGTGCCGGTCACCCTGCCCTGGGAAGACATCGAGGTTGCGGTGCAGACCGGCGAACTGGACGGCATCGCCTGGTCCGGCATCACCGAGGACTACACCGTCGGCTGGGCCGATGTGACCGACTACTTCCTGACCAACAACATCTCCGGCGCCTGGGCGGGCTCGTTCTTTGCCAACATGGGCCGCTGGGAAGAGCTGCCGGAAGATCTGCAGACCCTGTTCCGTGTCTGCTGCGACCAGTCGCACTACTACCGCCAGTGGTGGTACTGGGGCGGCGAAGCGTCCCTGCGCGTGAACGGCGACAAGATGAAGCTGACCACCATTCCGGACAACGAATGGCAGCAGGTCGAAGATGCGGCAGTGAAGTTCTGGGATGAAATCGCAGCCGAGTCCGAAACCAAGGCGAAGGTTGTGGAGATCTTCAAGAAGTATAACTCTGACATGCAGAAGGCCGGCCGCCCCTACCGCTACAGCTAAGGCACCGGTTGAAACACGGGATTTGGCCTGCGCCGCAGCGGGCCAAATTCCTTACTCAAGGAATTTGCCAAAACTTTTGAGGAAAAGTTTTGCGCGCAACAGACAAAGGGCCGCTCATGCTCTCCTTCGACACTCTTAAGGACCAGGTTGCCGATGGCACCGTTGACACCGTTCTGGTCTGCCTTGTGGACATGCAGGGCCGCCTGATGGGCAAGCGCTTCCACGCCAAGCATTTCGTGAATGGCGCCTGGGAGGAAACCCATTGCTGCAACTACCTCTTGGCCACCGACCTCGCGATGGCGACGCCGGGCGGCTATGCCTCGACCAGCTGGGAGCGCGGCTATGGCGACTATGTGATGAAGCCGGACCTCTCCACCCTGCGGCCCGTGCCGTGGCTGGAGGGCACGGTGATGGTGCTGTGCGATGTGCTGGACCATCACACCCATGAGGACGTCCCCCACTCCCCCCGCGCGATCCTGAAGAAGCAGGTGAACCGGCTGAAGGCGATGGGCTATGACGCCATGTGCGCCACCGAGCTGGAATTCTTCATGTTCGAGAAGAGCTTTGACGAGATCCGCAAATCGGGCTTCCGCGATCTGGCGCCGATTTCGGGATACAACGAGGATTACAGCATCCTGCAGACCACCCGCGAGGAGCACGTGATGCGCCCGATCCGCAACCACCTGTGGGATGCGGGGCTGCCGATCGAGAACACCAAGGGCGAGGCGGAGACCGGCCAGGAAGAGCTGAACATCAAATACGCCGCGGCGATGGACACGGCGGAATACCACACCATTGCCAAGCACGCGGTGAAGGAAATCGCAGAGCAGCAGGGTCACGCGGTGACTTTCCTGCCGAAGTGGAGCCATGACAAGGTTGGCTCCTCCAGCCATGTGCACCAGTCCCTGTGGCAGGACGGCAAGCCCGCGTTCTTTGACGAGAGCGACGATCTGGGCATGTCGGCGCTGATGAAGAACTACATGGCCGGCCTGCTGAAATACGCGCCCGACTACACCGCCTTCATGGCGCCCTATATCAACAGCTACAAGCGCTTTATGAAGGGCACCTTTGCGCCGACCCGGATCATCTGGTCGGTGGACAACCGCACCGCGGGCTACCGGCTGTGCGGCGAGGGCAGCAAGGCAATCCGGGTCGAATGCCGCATCCCGGGCTCCGACATGAACCCCTATCTGGCGATGGCGGGGATGCTGGCGGCGGGCATTGCCGGCATCGAGGAAGGCCTGGAGCTGCAAGCGCCCGCCAAGGGCGATGTCTACCAGGGCGACACCGGCATGATCCCCTCGACCCTGCGCGATGCGGCGGCGGCGCTGAAAGGCTCGGAGATGCTGCGCAAAGCCCTTGGCGATGATGTGGTCGACCACTACGTCCGCGCGGCGGAGGTGGAGATCGAGGATTTCGACCGGGTGGTCACCGATTACGAGATTGCGCGCGGGTTTGAGCGGGCGTGATCCGGCAGCCGCCGGGGGCCTGCCCCCGGACCCCCGGAGTATTTTTCGAAAGATGAAGAGGGCTTTGCCCTTTCCTGAATGGAGTGAATGGCGATGGGCCAGACCCTGAAGTGTATCTCGCCGGTCGACGGATCGGTCTTTGCAGAGCGCGAAGTGCTGTCGCGCGAGGACGCCTTTGCGGCGGCGGAACGCGCCCGGGCGGCGCAAGCCGCTTGGGCCGCACGGCCGTTGCAGGAGCGCATCGATCTGGTGATGGCGGGCGTGGCCGCTGTTGGCGCGATGAATGACGAGATCGTGCCAGAACTGGCGCATATGATGGGCCGCCCGGTGCGCTACGGCGGCGAGTTCGGCGGCTTCAACGAGCGCGCCAGCCACATGGCGAAGATCGCCGAAGAGTCGCTGGCGGACATCGAGGTCGGCGAGGACGCCACCTTCAAACGCTACATCAAGCGCGTTCCGCATGGGGTGGTGTTTGTGGTTGCCCCCTGGAACTACCCCTATATGACCGCGATCAACACCGTGGCGCCTGCACTGATTGCCGGTAATACCGTTGTGCTGAAACATGCGACCCAGACGCTGCTGGTCGGGGAGCGGATGGCGCGGGCCTTCCATTCTGCCGGCATCCCCGAAGATGTGTTCCAGAATGTGTTCCTGGACCACGGCACCACGTCCGAACTGATTGCGAACCGCGCCTTCAACTTCGTGAACTTCACCGGCTCGGTCGGCGGCGGCCAGGCGATGGAGCGCGCCGCTGCGGGCACCTTCACCGGCGTCGGCACCGAGCTGGGCGGCAAGGATCCGGGCTATGTCATGGAGGACGCCGATCTGGACGCGGCGGTGGACACGCTGATTGACGGCGCGATGTTCAACTCCGGCCAGTGCTGCTGCGGCATCGAGCGGATTTATGTGCATGAAAGCCTGTATGATGCCTTCGTGGAAAAGGCGATTGCCATCGTGAAGGGCTACAAGCTGGGCAATCCGCTGGATGCCGAGACCACCATCGGGCCAATGGCCAATGTGCGCTTTGCCGAAGAGGTGCGCAGCCAGATCGCCGAGGCGGTTGCCGCGGGCGCCGTGGCCCATATCGAAACCTTTGCCAAGGATGACGGCGGCGCCTATCTCACGCCGCAGATCCTGACAAATGTCACCCACGATATGCGGGTGATGCGCGAGGAAAGCTTTGGCCCGGTCGTGGGCATCATGAAGGTCTCCTCCGACGCGGAAGCCATTGAGCTCATGAACGACAGCGACTTCGGCCTGACCGCCTCGCTCTGGACCAAGGATGTTGAGCGGGCGCAGCGTGTCGGGGATCAAGTCGAGACCGGCACCGTCTTCATGAACCGTGCCGACTACCTGGACCCGGGCCTGTGCTGGACCGGATGCAAGGACACCGGCCGCGGCGGCGGCCTGTCGGTGATCGGCTATCACAATCTGACCCGCCCGAAGTCCTATCACCTGAAAAAGGTGACCGGCTAAGGGCGGCCCCGCCCGCCCCGGCGTCTCCTCCCCGGGGCGGGCCTTTGCATCAAAGGAAAACGATATGTCTCTCGTTGGAAACTGGTCCTATCCGACCGCAATCAAGTTCGGCGCAGGCCGGATCAAGGAACTGGCGGACGCCTGCGCCGCCGCCGGCATCAAGAAACCGCTCTTGGTGACCGACAAGGGTCTGGCGGATCTGCCCGTCACCCAATCGACCCTGGACATCATGGAGGCCGCCGGCCTGGGCCGCGGCATGTTCTCCGAGGTCGACCCGAACCCGAATGAGAAAAACCTGGACGCAGGCGTCGCCGCCTACAAGGCGGGCGGGCATGACGGGGTGGTCGCCTTCGGCGGCGGCTCCGGCCTGGACCTCGGCAAGATGGTGGCCTTCATGGCGGGCCAGACCCGGCCGGTGTGGGATTTCGAGGATATCGGCGACTGGTGGACCCGCGCCGATGCGGACGCCATCGCGCCGATCATCGCGGTGCCGACCACGGCTGGCACCGGCTCCGAAGTGGGCCGCGCATCGGTGATCACCGACTCTGTCACCCATCAGAAAAAGATCATCTTCCACCCCAAGGTGCTGCCAACGGTGGTGATCTGCGATCCCGAACTGACCGTGGGCATGCCCAAGTTCATCACCGCGGGCACCGGTCTGGATGCCTTTGCCCATTGCGTCGAGGCGTTCAGCAGCCCGCATTACCACCCGATGTCCCAGGGCATCGCGCTGGAGGGCATGCGGCTGGTCAAGGACTATCTGCCGCGCGCCTATGCGGACGGCAGTGACATCGAGGCCCGCGCCCAGATGATGTCGGCAGCGGCGATGGGCGCGACCGCCTTCCAGAAGGGCCTTGGCGCGATCCACGCGATGAGCCATCCGGTCGGCGCGCATTTCAATACCCACCACGGCACCACCAATGCGGTCTGCATGCCTGCGGTTCTGGAATTCAATGCCTCCGCGATCGCGGACCGGTTCACCATGGCCGCGGCCTATTTAGGCATCGGCGGCGGCTTTGACGGGTTCCGCGGCTTCGTGCAGGAGCTGAACGACTCCCTTGGCATCCCGCGCGGGCTGTCCGATCTGGGCGTCACCGAGGATGCCATCCCCGAACTGGTCAAGGGCGCGATCATCGACCCCTCCTGCGGCGGCAATCCGGTTGAACTGACTGAGGAAAACCTCGCGCAGCTGTTCAAGGCTGCGATGTAAGCAGGAGCCTTTGGCAGGCTGCAGCGCTCTCCGCCCGGCGGGGAGCGCGTTTTCATTCCGGCACCGCTGCTGTGCACGGTTGCGTCAGCCGCTGACGTAGACCTTGCCCTTGGGGTAGTAGAAGATTTTCTGATTGTGCAGCCGGCCCAGCAAATCGTGAATACGGCGCAGCGTGTCCTCCTCGCCGCTGCCCGCTGCGGGCAGCGCCTCTGACAGCGCGTCGCGGGCGGTCTGCAGGGCGGTTTCGATCAGCTCCATATCCGCAACGGACAGTTCGAACATATCGTTGTACTGGGGCATCTGGGCTCCTTCTCCGGCTGGCGTGACTGAACGGGCTGGCTACAGGCTGCCTCAAGGCGTGCCGCAAAGCCATCGAAAAGCGCCGCAGCCGCCCCCCAGTCCTGCCCCTCCGGAAAACCGGCCGCACGGTCCAGCACCAGAGGTCTGGTCAGAGCGTTTCGCCCAGGCTGATCGCCGGGCACAGCCGGTCAAACACCAGCCCCTCCGTGCCGCCAGCCTCGCGCGATTGCAGGATGATGCCCGCCGCGCGCTCGCCGATCTCCCGGCGGCAGGCGTCCGTCGTGGCCAGCTGCTGCGGCAGCCCCTGCAGGATCTGCAGGTTGTTGAACCCCGCAAGCGCAATGTCCCCCGGCACCGTCAGCCCGGCGGCCAGGCAGTGCATCAGCCCGCCTACGCTCATTACATCGCTGGAGAAATAAATGCAGTCGAGATCCGGGCTGCGGGCCAGCATCTGCGCCGTCAGCTGGCGGCCGGTCTGGATCGCGCTTTCTCCGGAATAATGCTCGATATCGCTCAGCGTCACGCCCTGCGCCGCAAGCCCGTCGGTGAAGCCGTCGAACCGTTTCCGCGCGCGGAAGTCCTGCGGCATCTTGGTGCCGATAAAGCCGATCCTGCGGTAGCCGCGGGCGAGGATTTGCGCCGCCATGTCGCGTCCCGCCTGCAAATGCGAGATGCCAACGCAGTGGCGCACCGGGTCACCGTCCACATCCATCACTTCGACCACCGGGCAATCGGCCTGCTGCAGCATCCGGCAGGTGGCCTCCGTGTGCTCCAGCCCCGCCACGATCAGCCCCGAAGGCCGCCAGCTCAGCATTTCGCGGATGACGCTTTCCTCTTCCTCCAGGTCATAGCCGGAGATCCCCACCACCGGTTTCAGCGGGCTGTCCTTCAGCACCGCGGAAATCCCCGACAGCACCTCAGGAAAGACAAAGCTGTTGAGCGAGGGCACCACTACCGCCACCAGATTGACCGATTGCGAAGACAGGGAGCCGGCAATCCGGTTCGGCACATATCCGTGGCTGCGGGCAATCTCCTCGATCTTCGCCTTGGTTTTCGCGGAGACATCCGGCGCCCCGCGCAGCGCGCGGGAGGCGGTCATTTCGCTGACGCCGGCCAGCCGGGCCACGTCTTTCAGAAGCAGTTTTTTGGTCATGCCGCCATGCTCCTGCAGATTGCCTGCCGCTGCAAGGGCAGCTCTGCCGCCAAGGGGGTTGATTTTGGCTTCCGTTATCGGTATCGGTACCGAAACCGTTATCGCTACCGGCCTTGATCCGGTGCCACAGCCGGAGATCAGAGATGACACTGAAAATTGCAATCAACGGATTCGGGCGGATTGGCCGCGGCGTGCTGCGGGCGCTGCTGGAAAGCGGCACCGAGGATATCGAGGTTGTGGCCATCAACGACCTGTCGCCGCCCGAAACCCTGGTGCATCTGCTGAAATACGACAGTGTGCACGGGCGGCTGAAAACACCGGTATTTCTGGCTGACGATCTGATCAGGGTCGGCCATCACAGCATCCGCCTCACCGCCATCCGCACCCCGGAAGAGCTGCCCTGGCAGGACGTGGACATCGCCTATGAATGCACCGGCTTGTTCACCGCACGGGATCAGGCGGCGCGGCATCTGAAAAACGGCTCCAAGCGGGTGCTGATCTCCGCGCCCGGCAAGGATGCCGACCGCACCGTGGTCTATGGCGTGAACCACATGGACCTGACGGCAGAGGATGTGATCGTCTCCAACGCCTCCTGCACGACAAACTGCCTGGCGCCTCTGGCCAAGGTGCTGGACGATGCCTTTGGCATCAAGACCGGCTACATGACCACAATCCACGCCTATACCGGCGATCAGCCGACCCATGACACCAGCCATAAGGACCTGTACCGCGCAAGGGCTGCCGCGCTGTCGATGATCCCCACCTCCACCGGCGCCGCGCGGGCGATTTCCGAGGTGCTGCCGCATCTGAAAGGCCGGCTGGAAGGCTCCGCCATCCGGGTGCCAACGGCCAATGTGTCCGTGGTGGATCTAAGCTTTGTGCCGGAGCGCCCGGCCACCGCTGAAGCGGTCAATGCGGCGGTTAAGGCGGCGTCCGGCAACGGGCTGGAGGGTATCCTGTCCTACGAGGAAGACCCGCTGGTCTCCGTCGACTTCAACCACGATCCCCACTCCAGCTGCTTTGCCGCCGCGCAGACCGCGGTCACCGCCGAAGGTCTGGTGCGGGTGGTCAGCTGGTATGACAACGAATGGGGCTTTTCCAACCGGATGGTCGACACCGGCCGCCGCATCGGCGCGGTGATGGGCAGCGCCGGGATCGCACTGGCCAGCTGACGGGGCTCTCCCGCCCGTCGTCCGGCCCCCTTGGGGCCTCCTCCCGTTGGGCCCGGCGCCGCGCTGATGCGCGGCGCTGCTGCGTTCAGCTCAGGCCTTCTGCGCGCTTTTTGCACGGCCCGCGGCCAAAAGATGACTCGAGGATGCGGTAAAGCAAACTCCGGGCCGGGTACGGGTGGCGTGCCGTTGTGAATTGCGCCACAACAGGCGCAACGCATGACCAGCTACAGGAGACCGGCGTGACCGTCACCCGTGAAACCGTCCTTGAGGCGCTCAGAACCATTACCGATCCCGTCAGCGGCAGCGATATCGTCAGTGCCGGCATTGCGCGTGCGGTCACGGTGGAGGGCGGCACCGTCCGCTTTGTGCTGGAGATCGAGCCCGGCAAGTCCGGCGCTTACGGCCCGGTGCGAGACAAGGCCGACGCAGCAGTGGCAGCACTGCCGGGGGTGGAGAAGGTCTCCGCCATGCTGACCGCCCATTCCGGGAAGGCACCGCCGGACCTGAAGCCCAAGAAGGCCGCCCAGCCGCAGCAGCAGGCGCCGCAAAAAGTGCCCGGCGTGGCGCGGATCCTCGCCGTGGCCTCCGGCAAGGGCGGGGTTGGGAAATCCACCGTTTCGGCCAACATCGCCTGCGCGCTGGCGATGCAGGGGCGCAAGGTGGGGCTGCTGGACGCCGACGTCTATGGCCCGTCGCAGCCCAAGATGCTGGGGGTCAGCGGCCGTCCCGCCAGCCCCGACGGCAAAACCATCCTGCCGCTGCGCAACCACGGCGTCACCATGATGTCGATGGGGCTGATGACGGGCGAGGATCAGGCGGTGATCTGGCGCGGGCCGATGCTGATGGGGGCGCTGCAGCAGATGCTGTTGCAGGTGCAATGGGGCGATCTCGACGTGCTGATCGTCGATCTGCCGCCCGGCACCGGCGACGTGCAGATGACGCTGGCGCAGAAGACCCATGTGGATGGCGCCATCGTGGTCTCCACCCCGCAGGACGTGGCGCTGATCGACGCCCGCAAGGGCATCGACATGTTCCGCAAGATGAACGTGCCGGTGCTCGGCATGATTGAGAACATGTCGACCCACATCTGCTCCAACTGCGGCCATGAGGAGCATATCTTCGGCCATGGCGGCGTGGCGCAGGAAGCCAAGAAACTCGGCGTCCCGCTGCTGGGCGAAGTGCCGCTGCATCTGGACGTGCGCCTGGCAGGCGACAGCGGCACGCCGATCGTGGCCGCCAAGCCCGGTAGCGCTCAGGCCAAGGTCTTCCTCGGCATTGCCACCCAATTGGTTGACGCAGGCGCTGCGTAACCCTGCCAGGCCCGGGTCAAGCGCCGCAAAGCGGCGGTGCGCAGCACCGTTCGCCCTCGAGGCCGGGAAGGCAGTCCACATCCTAACAAGGGCGCTTCAGGGCAAACCTGCCCCTGAAGCGCACCTCAGCAGGCCGGATGCGCCGCGCAGCGGCGCCACGCCCAACTGTTACGGGCATTCCCTGAATGTCCGCAAACAGGCGGGAGCCGCCGCCCGCCGGATCAGGCGTATTTCTCCAGGAATTCCTCAGCCCGCAACTGGCGGAAATCGGGCAGCGCTGCACGCAAGGCATCGTGCTCCCAGTCCCACCAGGCCAGGGTCATCATCTGCTCGGCCACGGCTTCCGGATAGCGGCGGCGGATCACCCGCGCGGTGTTGCCGCCGACAATCGTATAGGGCGCCACATCCTTGGTCACAATCGCGCCCGAAGCCACAACCGCGCCATCGCCGACAGTCACCTCCGGCTTGATCATCGCGCCGTGGCCGATCCAGGTGTCATGGCCGATCCGCGCCATCCGCCCGGCGCGGCGGGCGAACCAGTCCGCGTCATCCTTCGCATCCTCCCAATAGCTCGCGGAGCGGTAGAGGAAATGATGCTGCGACGCCTTCTCCATCGGGTGATCCGTTGCCCCGATGCGGACGAAGCTTGCGATATTGGCGAACTTGCCGATCTGCGCATTGGCGATGTCGCAGGTCCGGTCGCAATAGCTGTAGTTTCCGACCGCCGAATTCGCGACCCGGCTGCCGGCGCCGATTTCGACATAGGCGCCGAAGGTGCTGCCGGTGATCTGGCAGCCGGGGTGAATGAGCGGCGCTTCTGCGTTCAAGCGGGCCATGCTCTGTCCTTTCCCATCTTCCTGCGCACGGATCAGGGCAGCAGGAAGGCGTCGCCCTTGCGCGCCTTGCGCTTGGCTTTGCCGCCCTCTCCCTTGATCAGGCGGCGGCGCAGCCAGCCGGAAAACCAGTCCATCAGCATCACCATCAGGATGATCAGGGTGATGTAATAGGCCACTTCCTCCCAGTCCTTCTGGGTGATGATCGCCTGTGTCAGCAAGAGCCCGATGCCGCCGCCGGTGATCGCGCCGATGATGGTGGCGGAGCGGGTATTGGATTCCAGAAAATAGAGCAGCTGGCTCAGCAAAACCGGCGTGATCTGCGGGATCACCCCGAAGCGGTAGCGCTGCACCGGTCCCGCACCGGTGGAGGCAACCCCCTCGATCTGCTTCTGGTCGACGTTTTCCAGCGCCTCGGAGAAGATCTTGCCGAAGGTGCCGGTGTCCGTCACCAGGATTGCCAGCGCACCGGTCAGCGGTCCGGGGCCAAAGGCGCGGGCCAGCACCACGGTCCAGATCAGCGAGTCGACGCCGCGCACAAAGTCAAACAGGCGGCGCATGGCAAAGCGGATGCTGCGCAGTGGCATGAAGTTGCGGGTCGCGGCAAAGGCCAGCGGCAGCGCGATGATGCCCGCGCCAATGGTGCCAAGGAACGCCATCAGCAAGGTTTCGGCAATCGCCCAGGCCACATCCTGATGGCGCCACATCTTGTTGGTCCAAAACTCCTGGAAAATCGCACCGGTCTCACCGGTGGCCGCGCGCTGCAGCAGCTCCCCTGCCCCCATGCCGTAGTATGGGCTGTCGAGGGTGAAGAAGTACAGCTCCCACCCTGCGAAATAGCGGAACACCTCGGCCCGGTTGCGGGTCACGGTCAGGCGGCCGGCGTCTGTGGTGATCGCCAGGCGGTTCTTTGAAACACTGATCCACTCCGGCACATCGCCTGCCGGCAGCTCCGTCCGCACCCCTGCGCTGCGGCTCGGAGTGGCGCGCACGGCACCATAGCCTGGGATCATGTATTCGATGGTTTCCGGCCCGAAGGTAACAACATGGCCATCCTCCAGATCAATCACCGTAGTCTCGCCCAGAGCCACCCAGTCCGGCGACATGCCGTCAGGATAGGCTCCCTTCCGCTCGCCCTCGATCGCCACCGACACTTCGCCGCTGCGGTTGTCGCGGGTGACATGGGTCTTGTAGCTGTAGCTGTCGCTGACCAGCGTCCGCGCGTTGTCCAGGCTGGCCCGTTCCCAAAGCCCCGGCATATTGAAGGCCACGAACACATAGGCCAGATAGGCCAGCACCGCGGCAGGCAGGGCAAAGTTCACAAGCCGTTTTTTCAGAAACAGCCGCGAGATGTCCGACTTCAGGTCTGCCGGCGTCAGGGTGGTGTCAAAAGTGGTCATGCCTTCGCTCCATGGGTCAGGCGGTCACGCAGCAGGCCGGACAACTGGTCAACGGCCACGATGGTGACAAACAGGAGAAGGAAAATCGCGGCGGCCTCGTCATAACGCCCCTGCCCCCAGGACATGGCGTTCTTCAGTT
Organism: Leisingera daeponensis DSM 23529; assembly: GCF_000473145.1. Taxonomy (NCBI): domain Bacteria; kingdom Pseudomonadati; phylum Pseudomonadota; class Alphaproteobacteria; order Rhodobacterales; family Roseobacteraceae; genus Leisingera; species Leisingera daeponensis. The sequence goes on from NZ_KI421500.1 coordinate 1,967,273, forward strand.
CGTAGCCAATGCCGCCCGCGCCGACGAAGCCGAGGATGGCGGAGGCGCGGATATTGATCTCAAACCGCAACAGCGCGTAGCTGACGTAATTCGGGCCGACCTGCGGGATCACCCCCAGCGTCATCCGCTGCGCCCAGGTGGCCCCGACAGAGGCGAGGCCCTCGACCGGTTTCAGCGAGGCGTTTTCGTTCACTTCGGAAAACAGCTTGCCCAGCGCGCCAGCAGTGTGGATGGCGATGGCAATCATCGCGGGCACCGGCCCGCCGCCCAGCACAAAGATCAGCACCAGCGCGATGACGATTTCCGGAATGGCACGGCAGATGTCGCTGATACGGCGGAACAGCGGGATCAGTGCGGGCCACGGCGCCATGCCGCGGGTCGCCAGCAGCGACAGCAGGGTTCCGAACACGGCGCCCACAAGGGTCGAGGCGGCAGCGATGTTCAGCGTCTCCACCAGCGCCGGGAAGAAATGCACCAGATGCCCCGGCAGCTGCGCAGCCTTCTCGGCGGCTTCCGCCAGCACTTCGGCAGGGTAGTCGAAAACGCGGGTGAAGCCATCCGCAAAGGAGCCTGCATTGCGCGCATCCGCAGTGCGGAACCCCGCTGCCATCAGCGCGACAAAAACCGCCAGAAGGATGCCGCCATAGAGCCGCTTGCGCTGGGTATGAGCAGTGTAGTGCTGCCGGATATCCTCGATGCCCGGCCGGGCGGCTGTCAGTTCTGCCATTTGGGGATCCTGGTCTTTACGGGACGGCCGTTGCAGAAGCCATCGGGAAATTGCGGGGATCCAAGACAGGCCCGGACCCCCGCAGAACACAGTTCAATACGTGCTGGGCTGAAATTACTCGGACTTCAGTTTCCGGGCTTCGATGATCACCTCATAGGCGTCGTGGGTGATCGGGTCGAAGCTCTTGGCCTCCCCCGCAGCGACACCGTAGAAGCAGTCACGGTCGATTTCGCTGAGGTTGTCCATCAGGGCGGTCATCTTCGCTTTGACCTCTGCCGGCAGGGCCTTGCGCAGAACCACCGGGCCTTCCGGGATCGGGGCGGATTTCCAGATTTCGACCATGTCGTTCATGTCGACCAAGCCGGCATCCACGGCGCGGCGCAGCGCGCCCGAGTTGTATCCGTCTTCCCACTCACCCAGGCCGTCGGCCCAGCTAACGCCGCCGTCCACGTCGCCGTTTGCAACTGCAACAATGGTCTGCTCATGGCCGCCGGTGAATTTCACCTCACCGAAGTAGTCGCCGGATTCCATGCTGGCATTGATCTTGTTGGGGATTTCAATCGACGGGATCAGGTATCCCGAGGTGGAGTTCGGATCGCCGAAACCAAAGGTCTTGCCCTTCAGGTCTTCCAGCGAGGTGATGCCGCTGTCCTTGCGGGCAAAGCCGATGGAATAGTAACCGTAGCTGCCGTCAGTGTTCACCTTGACCAGCACCGGCTCGACCGCTTCCGGGTCTGACAGGTAGGTCTTTGCATAGCCGGACGCGCCCAGCCAGGCCATGTCGATGGTGCCGCCCAGAAGCCCCTGGATCACACCGTTATAGTCGGCAGGGGCAAACAGCTTGGTTTCGACACCCAGCTCTTTTTCGGTGTATTCGCGCAGGCATTCGTTGTTGTTCAAACGGTCCTGAGCGTTCTCGCCGCCCAGGATGCCGATGCGGAATTCAGTGATTTCCTCTGCCGCAACGGGGGCGGTCAGCGCGGTGGTCGCCAGGACGGCAGCAATCAGCTTTTTCATCTTATACTTCTCCGGTTGGTCTGCCCCGGGGAGCAGCCCCCGGGGTCGATGAAATCAGGTCAGGGGTTATTCGGCGGGAATCGCGGCACGCAAGGCGTCCGTTTTTTCCAGCGTTTCGATCTCGGTTGAGGTGGCTGCCTCAGAGAAATGTTCTCCGGCGCCATAGATCTCGCGGGCGACACCTGTGGTCAGCTGCTCCGGCAGCCCGTCAAACACGATGCGCCCGTCGCGCATGCCGACAACCCGGTCGCAATAGCGGCGCGCGGTGTCCAGCGTATGCAGGTTGGCGATGACGGTGCGGCCGTCTTCCTCATGGATGCGGCGCAGCGCCTCCATCACGGTCTGGGCGTTCATCGGATCGAGCGAGGCAATCGGCTCATCCGCCAGAATGATTTTCGGGTCCTGCATCAGCGCCCGGGCAATCGCCACCCGCTGCTGCTGGCCGCCCGACAGCGCCTCCGCCCGCTTGGCCGCGTGTTCGGCAATGCCGAGCCGGTCGAGGATGTCGATCGCCGTGTGAATGTCCGCCATCGGATAGAGGTTGAACAGCGTCGCCATCGCATTGCGCCGGTTCAGCGTGCCGTGCAGCACGTTGGACACCACATCCATCCGCGGCACCAGGTTGAACTGCTGGAAAATCATCGCGCAGTCGGACTGCCAGGCGCGCTTGTCCTTGCCCTTCAGCCCGGTGATTTCCCGCCCCTCGAACAGGATGCGGCCGCCGCTCGCGTCCTCCAGCCGGTTCAGCATCCGCAGCAGGGTGGATTTGCCCGCGCCGGAGCGGCCGATGATGCCGATCATACAGGGCTTGTCGATGTCCAGCGTGGCGGCATCCACCGCAATCTTGCCGCCGAATTTCTTTGTCAGCTTGTCAATGCGCAGCACGTGGCGCTCCCTTCTCGTTCCGGGACTGCCTAGAGCCTGCGCTCAAAGCTCATGTGTCACTGCCGTGAAAGTTTTGTAACGCCGCCCATTGCAACCCGCAGACATGCACCCCGCGGGCGGTGCTTGCAGGGAAACCGCCCGGCAGCGCATTCTGCCCCTGTCAACAACGGGCCGGAGGGTCTATATGGCCTGCGACTCCTTATTCCCCTTCGCAAAAGGAAGCTGCCAGATGTCCTTTGACCGCAAGATCAAGATCGCGCCCTCCATCCTCTCCGCCGACTTCGCCAACTTCGGCCAGGAGATCCAGGCGATCGAAGCCCAGGGCGCCGATTGGGTGCATGTGGATGTGATGGACGGGCATTTCGTGCCGAACCTCACCTTCGGCCCGCAGGCGGTGAAGGCGTTCCGCCCGCATGTGAAGACGGTGATGGACGTGCACCTGATGATCGCGCCGGTCGATCCCTATATCGACGCCTACGCCGATGCCGGCGCCGACGTGCTCACCGCGCATTTTGAGGCAGGCCCGCACATCCACCGCACCCTGCAGGCCATCCGCGGGGCGGGCATGAAGGCCGGTGTGGCGCTGAACCCCGGCACCCCGGCCGAGGCGGTGGAGCACCTCCTGGACCTGACCGATCTGGTCTGCGTGATGACCGTGAACCCGGGCTTCGGCGGCCAGAAATTCATCGACATGACCGCCAAGATCCGCCGCCTGCGCGCAATGATCGGCGACCGTCCCGTGCATATCGAGATCGACGGCGGCGTCGACCCGGCCACCGCTCCGCTGGTGGCCGAGGCCGGCGCCGATGTGCTGGTCGCAGGCTCCGCCGTGTTCAAGGGCGGATCGGTCAGCACCCCGGAGGTCTATGGCGAGAACATCCGCAAGATCCGGTCCGCCACCGAAGGCACTTGGGCCTAAGGCACGCGGAACTCCCGCCAATCGCCAGGCGCATCAAAGATGCGCCGCTCTTGTGGGCCAGGCGCCGCGCGTTCCGCGCGGCGCTTTTTCGTGATACGGCCAGCGTCTGCGCGCCCCGCCCGCCTGCTCAGCTGCCTTTGTTCAGGGAGTCGAAGGTTCTGCCTTCTGCCACCAGCTGCTCCAGCAGCGGCGCGGGCTGCCAGAAGAATCCGTCCTCTGCCGCATAAGCCCGGATATCGGCCAGGATGCCATCCAGCCCCTGCAGATCCGCCCATTTCAGCGGCCCGCCCCAGAACCGCGGGAAGCCGTAGCCGAACAGCATCACCATATCCACGTCCAGCGGGCGGCGCGCGATGCCCTCGCCCACGACCTTGGCGGCCTCATTGACCATGGCGCACATGTAGCGGCGCAGCACCTCCGCGTCCGAGAACTCCCGCGGGGACACGCCCTGCTGCTCCTGATCCTTGGCAATCAGCGCTGCCACTTCCGGGTTCGGCACACCGCCGCGCTGGCCTTCCTCGTAGATGTAGAAGCCCTTGCCGGTCTTCTGGCCGAAATCGCCACCCTCGCAGAGCATCTCGTAGAAACGCGGCACCCGCTCGCGCGGGTCGCGGGTGGGCGCGCGGCGCTTGCGGGCGGCCCAGTTGATGTCGAGCCCCGCCAGATCCCCCATCGCAAACGGCCCCATCGGGAAGCCGAAACCGGTCACGACCTTGTCCACCTGATAGGGCGAGGCACCATCCAGCACCACATATTCCGCCGCCTTGCGGTAGGCGTTCATGATCCGGTTGCCGATGAAGCCGTCACATATGCCGGAGCGCACCGCGACCTTCTTCAGCCGCTTGCCAAGCGCAAAGCCGGTGGCCAGAACCTCCGGCGCGGTTTTCTCCGCCACCACAACTTCCAAGAGCTTCATCACATGCGCGGGCGAGAAGAAATGCAGCCCGATCACGTCCTCGGGACGGGAGGTCGCCGCGGCGATCTCATCCACGTCCAGGTAGGAGGTATTGGTCGCCAGCACCGCGCCCGGCTTGCAATGGGCATCCAGCTTGCCGAAGACCTCGCGCTTGACGCCCATGTCCTCGAACACCGCTTCGACCACAAGGTCAACGTCCGAAAGCGCCGCATAGTCCGTCGCCACCGTCAGCGCCTCGCCGGTCAGCTGATCATATTGCGCCTGACTGATCTTGCCGCGCTTCAGGGCGCCTTTCAGGTTGCCCTCGATCCTGCCGCGCGCCGCCGTCACGGCCTTGTCCGTCATTTCGATCAGCACCACCGGCAGCCCCGCCAGCAGCGCCGCGGTGGCAATCCCTGCCCCCATGGTGCCGCCGCCGATCACCCCCATCGAGGCAACTTCGCGGGGTGCAACGCCGTCCAGCTCCGGCAGCTTGCTGACCGCGCGTTCCGAGAAGAAGGCGTGGATCAGCCCCTGCCGCTGATCGGAGTCCATCAGCTCCATGAACAATTCGCGCTCGCGCTTCAGCCCGGCCTCAAAGCTTTCGGCTTCAGCCGCCGCCTGAACCGCGCGCACCGCCACGGCAGGCGACAGCTGGCCGCGGCCTTTTTTCAGCGTGGCGCCATAGACCGCATCGAAATCCACCGCTTCCGGCGCGGGCATTTCGCCCACGGCCCGGCGCGGCGCACCCTGGTCCAGCAGTGCCTGCGCATAGGCAAGGCCGATCTCCCGCGGCTCGCCCTCTTCGATCCGGTCGATGATGCCCTTGTCCAGCGCCTCCGCCGCGCTGATGTGGCGGCCGGTGGTGATCATCTCCAGCGCGGCCTCGGTGCCGGCCACCCGCGGCAGCCGCTGGGTGCCGCCTGCGCCGGGCAGAATGCCCAGGTTCACTTCCGGCAGCCCCATCTTGGCCGAAGGCACCGCAATCCGGTAATGCGAAGCCAAGGCCACTTCCAGCCCGCCGCCCAGCGCGGTGCCGTGCATGGCAGAAACCACGATCAGCGGCGTGGCCTCGATCCGGCTGCACAGCCCGGGCAGCCAGGGCTCCTGCGGCGGCTTGCCGAACTCGCGGATGTCGGCCCCGGCAAAATAGGTCTTACCGTCGCCATAGATCAAAACCGCCTTGGCACCGTCCTGTTCGGCGCGTTCGATTCCGGCCAGCAGCCCCTTGCGCACATCCACACCCAGCGCGTTCACCGGCGGGTTCTGCGCCTTCAGAACGGCAATATCGCCCACGCGCTCATATGCAATGGCTTCACTCATCCGGTCTTCCTCTCTCCTGCGGGAGCCCATGATGCAGGCCCGCGCCCCAACTGATTAGGCACAGCGCCCGTCTCCGCGCCAAGCCCCAAAAACCGCCGCGCTCCGGCAGACCCCGCGTCACACGTCACCGGGCCGCAGCGGCTGTTCTGCCGGGATTACGTAACAGAATGCAGAGGGAAATCAAACTTCTTGAAACACCTTATCCCGCCCCCGCGCCACCGGACAAGGCGGGCGGCGGGTCAGCCGCCCTGCACAACGCCGCTGGCGATCCAGGAATCGAGGATCTCCAATGCCTTGGCCGCGAACTCTGCATCGTTGATATGACAGTCCAGCTCATGAAGGCTGGCGTTTCCGGGACAGCGGCGGCGCATTTCATCGCAGAACGCCGCCAGCCCCGCCGCATCGTGCAAAGGCGCGCCGGGCCGGTCCCACTCGTTGCAGCCGCCCGCCGGCAGCAGCACGGCCACCGGCGCCCGGGCGGCTGCCAGCTTGCCGCAAAGCGCCTGCGCCACCTGCCGCCGCTCATCCGCCTGCAGCAAGGCGGAAGTGAGCAGACGGTTATGGGCATGGGTCTCGCGCCCCTGAAGCTGCGCGGGCGTTTCCTGCCAGCCGACGAAATCCACCAGGTCATAACAGCCCGGCGCCACCAGCTGCGGTATGCCCGCACGGCCTGCATTGGTCATCCGGTCCGCCCCTGCGGACAGCCCGCCGAACAGGTGGTTCGAAACCTCCTGCGGCGCGAAATCCATCACTGCGGCAAAGGCGCCCTCAGCCGCCAGGCTCTCAAACGCCCGCCCGCCCATGCCGGTGGCATGGAATACGGCGACCTCAAAGCCGCGCGCCTCCAGCGCCGGTTTCAGCGTCACCATATACCGCAGCACGGTCTTGCCGAACGAGGTCATGCCGATCAGCGGCCGGTCCCGCCTGGGAGGCTCCACCGCCCGCGCCGCGCCCAGCACCGCGCCCGCGGCTTGGCTGAGCGACGCCTTGCAAATCGAGTTGAGCCCATACAGACCGCCCGCCCACAGGATCATCTGCACATCCGCCGGAATCCGCTCCGGCGGTATCAGCGGCGAGAAGGCAACGGTGGAGACGATGTACTTTGGCACGCCGACCGGAAGTGCGGCACACATGTCCAGCGCCAGATCGGTGCCCATGGTGCCGCCCAGCACGATCACGCCGTCAACGCGCCCCGCCCGGTACAGCTCCTGCGCCTTGGCCGCCGCGCCCCGGCCCATGATCTGCATGGCCGCGTTTTCGTCAGCCGCGCCGATTGCCTCCCGGATCGAGCTGCCGCCCGCCTCGGCCACCTCGTGCTTGCTGACGTCCGTTGGTTGGCTGGGGTCGCCCAGCACGCTCACATCCATTGTCAGCACCGTGCCGCCCTGGCCGCGGATCACCTCCGCCAGATAGCCCAGCTCGTCGTCCTTGGTGTCATATGTCCCGGCAACCAGGATCGTTTTGGCCGTCATATACCGTCCTCCCCTCGGCCTGCGCTCTGCAGCCAGGCCGCCTTTCATCTTTCCCCAAATACTCCCGCCGGAGGCTGCAGGTTTTGCCCCTGCAAAACCTGCATCACAGCTGGATCCAGGCCGTTTTCAGATCAGTGTACTTGTCCAGCGCATGCAGCGACTTGTCATGTCCGTTGCCGGATTGTCCAACGCCGCCCAAAGGCACCGTGTTGTCCGAGCCGCCATAGGTGTTCACATGCACCACCCCGGCGCGGACGCCCGCCACCATCCGGTGCGCACGGCTGAGGTTTTCGGTCCAGACCGCAGCCGCCAGCCCGAACTCGGTGCCATTGGCCAGGCTCAGCGCCTCCTCCTCGGTTTCGAATTTCGTGACCGCCAGCACCGGCCCGAACACCTCGCGCTGAAACAGAGCGTGATCGCGCGCGACACGGGTGACGATGGCCGGCGACATATAGGTGCCGCCAGTCTCCTCCAGTATGCGCGCCCCGCCGGTCACCACCTGCCCGCCCTCGGCCCGCGCCATATCCATAAAGGACAAGTTGCGGCGCAGCTGTTCCTCGGAGTTCACCGCGCCGATCTGCGTGTTCAGGTCCAGCGGATCGCCGACCCGCAGCGCTTCCGCCTCGGCCTTCAGCCGCTCCACAAATTCGTCGTGGATTGAGGCCTCGACCAGCAAACGGGACCCCGCGATGCAGACCTGCCCGGAGTTGCGGAAAATGCCCGCTGCGGAGGTTTTCGCGGCCTTCGCCATGTCCGGTGCATCCGCAAAGACAATGTTGGGCGACTTGCCGCCCAGCTCCAGATAGCAGCGCTTAAGGTTCGAGCGCGCCGAAGCCTCCAAAAGCTTCCGGCCGGTCGCGCCGGAGCCGGTGAAGGCCAGCACATCCACGCCGTTTGAGGCCGCCAGCGCCGCGCCGGTTTCCGCGCCGGAGCCGGTCACCAGGTTCAGCACCCCGTCCGGCAGGCCGCATTCGGAACAGATCTCCGCCAGCCGCAGCAGCGTCAGGGAGGCGGTTTCCGCAGGCTTCAGCACCACCGAGTTGCCCATCGCCAGTGCGGGCGCCAGCTTCCAGGCGCCGATCATCAGCGGGAAGTTCCAGGGCACGATGGCGCCCACCACGCCCACCGGCATCCGGTGCACCAGCCCCAGCACATCCGGTGCGGTCGGCGCGACTTCTCCCGCCACCTTGTCCAGAGCCTCTGCATAATAGCGGAAGGTGCCCGCCGCCGATCCCGGCTCGGCCTTCAGCGCCATATTGAACTCTGTGCCGTTGTCGCGCACGCCCAGCACAGCCAGCTCCACCGCCTCGGCTGCGATCCGGTCCGCGATCCTATGCAGCACCTGCTTCCGTGCGGCGGGGCTCTGTCCCGCCCAGCGGCGGTCCTCGAAAGCCCGCCGCGCCGATGCGACAGCGTTTTCGACATCGGCTGCAGAGGCGCCCGCCAGCGTGGTCAGAACAGATCCGTCAACCGGCGAAGCAACTTCGAGTGTCTGGCCCGAACCTTCTTGCCATGATCCTTCAAGAAAGAGTTTCTGCGGCGCCACATCAAGCTGCCGAAGCTTGTCGATGCGCGATTGGTCTGCCATTCGGCCTCCTTCAGTTCCTTCCGGTCCTTCAGCACCCGCAGGATGTGGACCGCCAGAACGATGATGATGATGCAAAACAGGATGAACGCCACGGGGCGATCAATGAAATCGAGGGGCTCCTTCACCCGCGCCATGCCCGCGCGCAGCTTCACCTCCATAATGCCGCCCAGGACCATGCCCAGGATGATAGGCACCGAAGGCAGCGAGAGCCGCTTGAGGATGTACCCGAGGATGCCAAAGCCCGCCGCCATTACGCAGTCGGTGGCGGAATTGCGCAGGGAATAGACCCCGACAAAGCTGAGCGTCAGGATGCAGACGCCCAGGAACCGGTTGGGGATGCGGACAACCTGAATGAGCGAGCGGGTGGCAAACAGCAGGAACAGCAGCACCAGCACGTTCAGGATCAGCAGCGCGAGGTACAGCGCCACCACAAAATCCATCTGGTTCTGAAACAGCCCCGGCCCCGGCACCACGTTGTGAACGTAGAACACCGACAGCATCATCGCCGTCAGCGCCTCGCCCGGGATGCCCAGCGCCAGGAGCGGCACCATGGCAGCCGCCGGGACCGCGTTGTTGGCGGTCTCCGCCGCGATCAGCCCCTCGGAGGAGCCATTGCCGAAATCCTGCGGCCGTTTCGAGGTCTTTTGCGCATAGGTGTAGGACATGAACTGCGCGGTGAACTCGCCCACCCCCGGAATCATTCCCATCAGGACGCCGAAGGACGCGGATACTCCCGCCACCCGCGGATGACGTGCCAGTTCGCGCAAGCCCTGCAACATGCCGCCGCGCAGGCGGGTCATGCGGACCTTCTCATCTTCGTCCGTCAGCAGCACAAAGGCCTGCGAGATCGCAAACAGCCCCAGCACCACCACGATCAGATTGATGCCGCCCCCCAGGAAATCCTGCCCGAAGGTGTAGCGCTGGGTGTATTTCACCGGCTCCAGCCCGATGGTCTGCAGGAAGATCCCGAAACAGGCCAGCGTGCCCGCAATCAGCGCCTGGCCGCGGTGGGCGACCACCACAAGGATGAGGCCCAGAAGCGCCGCCAAGAAGATCTCGCGCGAGCCGAACATCGGCGCGATCCTGGCCAGCACCGGGGCAAACAGGATCAGGCAGATGACCGAGAAGATGCCGCCAAAGAAGCTGGCGGAATAAGCCAGGCTCAGCGCCCGGCGCGGCTCGCCCCGCGCGGTCATCGGGTAGCCGTCATAGGTGGTCAGCGCATTGACCGCAGTGCCGGGCGTATTGATCAGGATCGCCGGGATTGCACCTCCGTACATGGAGGAGCCGTAAATCCCCAGCAGCACAGTCAGCCCGACAATCGGGTCCATCGAGAAGGTTGCGGGCAGCAGGATCGCAATGGCCACTGCCGGGCCGACGCCGGGAATGGCCCCGATCAGCACCCCGCCCACCGAACCCGCCAAGAGCGCCAGCGCCACGTCCCAGCGCATCAGGATATCTATTGCAGAGAGGATCAGGTCCATGACGGGCACTCAGAGATAGAGAATGAAGAAGCTGCGCAGAGAATCCGGCAGATACTCATAGATGAGCGCACCGGGGATCTTGACTGACAGCAAGGCCTTGAACAGCACCACCACTGCCACGGCAAAACCGGCACTGGTCCACAGCATGAAAGGGCTGCGGTAGCCCATCCGCCAGCTAAGAAGCGGCACGAACGCCAGCGTCACGGGCAGATAGCCGATGACGGGCACCAGCAGGACATAGCCCATGAACCAGCCGGCGAATTCCAGCACCTGCCCCCAGCGCTTGACCTCCCACAGGTCATAACGGCTGACCCGGCGCCAGGGCAGTTTATAGAGGTGCAGCCCGCCCAGCAGCACCATGCCGCCAATGGCGACAGCCGGCCAGAACCGGGGCTGGGCAAACAGCTTGGTGTTCTGGACCCAGGCGGTCTGTTCCGTGATCAGCACCAGCAGCAGCAGCGCCGCCCCTACCATGACGAGGGCAAAGACCAGCTGGCCGCGCCGCGGCCCGGCAAAACGGCGTTCACGTTCCGAAGGCATCTGAGAAGCTCTTTGTCCGCGCGTTCAAAAGGCACCGGGGCCGTGCTTGGCCCCGATGCAGTGGGGGAGGATTACTCGGACAGCAGGCCGCTGATACGCGCCATGGTGTCGATATCGCTGGCAACCCGCGCCGCGCTGTCTTCGGCGCCCTGCCAATATACCAGCGCGCCGGTTTCCTTGGCCACGTTCTGGGCGCGCTCGCTCACCACCGTCTTCTCGGCCACAGCAACGATCTTGTCGCGCACGTCCTGCGGCGTGTCCTTGGCCACAAACAGGCCGTTCCACAGGGCAATGTTCAGGCTTTCGTCCAGTTCGCCGATGGTGGGCGCGTCAGGCGCCAGCGGAATACGCTCGTCGGTAATGGCGGCCAGGACCTTGACCTGATCCAGACAGGGCAGCACCAGCTGCAGCGTGGTGTTGATCACATCCGCATCGCCCGAGGCCAGCGTGTTGCAGTCCAGCGCGTCAAAGGCCGCATCCGAGCCCCATTCGAACCCGGCGTTCTTGGCATAGGCCTTGGTCACCTGGGTCGGGGTCAGCACGTCTCCGAAATGGCCCAGCGCCACGTCGTTTTCCTTGGCATAGGCGGCCAGCTCTTCCATCGTGCTGTAGGGCGCATCTGCGGAGGTGGCGATCACGAAGGGATAGGTCAGGAAAATCCCCAGCGGATCGAACTTGGCCGGTGTCAGCGGCGGAATGTCGATCTGATGCCCCATCACCGGCACGCCGATCACGAAGGACCCGATGGTGTAGCCGTCTGCCGGCGCGTTGGCGACCTCGATGGCGCCGGGGAACGGCCCGCCGCCGCCGCCGGGCTTGTTCACCACCGCCGCCGCGACGCCGTATTCGTTCTGAAAATCCTCGGCAATCATCCGCGTCAGTACATCCTCCAGGTCACCCGGCGGCCACGGCACGATGAAATTCACCGGCTTCTCCGGATACTCGGCCTGCGCCGCAACTGCGCTGAGCCCCAGCGCCGCCGCTGCAGCCGCCCCTTGCATGAGGGTTTTGAGTTTCATGGCTTTCCTCCCAGTTCTGCCACATGGTTCATTATTCGAACCGTTGGTTTGAATTTAGATTGACAGCCCGCCCTGTTATCTGTCAACAAAATTGCATCGCGGGTGCGTCTTTTTGCGCGGATACCACCCGGCTGGACCAGACAGGGAGCACCGGCAAGAGCATGGGAACTGTAACCAAAGCCTTGTCATTACTGACGTTTTTCAACCACGGGCGGACTGAAATCGGCCTCAGCGACCTCACGCGCCTGTCCGGCATGAACAAGGCCACGGTCTACCGGCTGATGAGCGAACTGCAGGAATCAGGCTTTGTCGAACAGGCCGGAAGCGACCGGTCTTACCGTCTCGGCCCGCAGGTTCTGCGCCTTGCCGCACTGCGCGAGGCTGCTGTTCCGATCCTGTCCGTCTCGCGCCGGGTGCTGCGGGATCTGAGCGACGAGACCGGCGAGACGACCCACCTGTCGCTGCTGCAGGGCAGCCAGCTCAACTCCCTGTCGCACGCCTACTCGCCGCGCAATGCCACCAAGGTGATGATGGAGGACGCCGAAGTGCTGACCTTCCACGGCACCAGTTCCGGCATGGCGGTGCTGGCCTATGCGGACCCGGACTTTGCCGAGGATGTCTTGTCCCAGCCGCTCGCGGCCCGCACCCCCGAAACCATCACAGATCCCCAGGAAATCCGCGCCCAGCTGGGTGAAATCCGCAGCACAGGCATTGCCCAGTCGATCGGCGGCTTTGAGGCGGATGTGCATTCCCACGCGGTCCCGGTCTTTGGCCCCGACCGCAAGGTGATCGGCGCGCTGGCCGTTGCCGCGCCGGTGTCCCGTATGAGCGCGGAGCAGAAACAGCTGATCCCGGCGGCCTTGCGCCGTGCGGGTGCCACCCTCACCCATCGCATCGGCGGCTCTGCCCCCGCGGACTATCCGCGGGACGAGACCGCCTGACCCTTGTTACCGGCCTCATACGGGCCGCATCCAGGAGCTGCCCCATGAAAGACTCCAACTTTCTGAAAGAACACAACGCCAAATCCCTCTGGCACCCGATGGCGCATCCCGGCGACAGCCTGGCCAACCCGCCTGCCATCATCACTTCTGCCCAGGGCGTGAAAATCACCGACATCGACGGGCATGAGGTGGTCGACGCGGTCGGCGGCCTGTGGAACGTGAACCTCGGGTTCTCCTGCCAGCCGGTCAAGGATGCCATCGCTGCGCAGCTGGACGTGCTGCCCTACTACTCCACCTTCCGCGGCACCACCAACGACCAGGTGATCCAGCTGGCCGAGGAGCTGCGCAAATTCTTCGCGCCTGACGGTCTCACCCGCGCCTTCTTCACCTCCGGCGGCTCGGACTCTGTGGAAACCGCCCTGCGGCTCGCCCGCCAGTACCACAAGATCCGCGGCGAGGAGGGCCGCACCAAGTTCCTGAGCCTCAAGAAGGGCTACCACGGCACCCACATGGGCGGCGCGTCCGTAAATGGCAACGCCAATTTCCGCACCCAGTACGAGCCGCTCCTGCCCGGCTGCCACCACATCCCGGCGCCCTACACCTACCGCAACCCGTTCAACGAAACCGATCCGGAAAGACTGGCCCAGCTCTGCCTCCAGGCGCTGGAGGACGAGATCGCTTTCCAGGGCGCGGGCACAATTGCGGCCTTCATCATGGAGCCGGTCCTGGGCGCAGGCGGCGTGATCCCGCCGCACAAAAGCTTCATGCCCGGCGTGCGCGAGATCTGCTCGAAACACGGCATCCTGCTGATCGCGGACGAGGTGATCACCGCCTTCGGACGCACCGGATCCTGGAGCGGCTCGCGCCACTGGGGCGTGCAGCCGGACATGATGGCGACCGCCAAGGCCATCACCAACGGCTACTTCCCCTTTGGCGCGGTAATGATCGCGGACCACATGACTGAAGTCTTCGAGAAGGACACCACCGGCAAGGCCGCGATCGGCCACGGCTACACCTATTCCGGCCACCCGGTCGGCGCGGCTGCTGCCCTGGCCTGCCTTGCCGAGACCCTGCGCCTGAACGTGCCGGAAAACGCCGCCGCCCGCGGTGCCCAGATCCATCAGGGCCTGCTGGCGCTGCAGCAGAAGTACGATCTGATCGGCGACGTCCGCGGTGGCCACGGCCTGATGTGCGCGCTGGAACTGGTTGCTGACCGCGCCACCAAGGCCGCGGTGGACAAGAAGACCATCGGCAGGCTGCAGGAAGCGGCTTATGAGGCGGGCGCAATGGTGCGGGTCTCCGGCCCCAACATCATCCTGTCGCCGCCGCTGATCCTGAGCGAAGCGGAGGCGGACACGATCCTCTCTGCCCTCGACGCAGGCTTTGCTGCGGTGAGCTGACGCCTGTGCCAGGCGCACCCGCGCCCGGGCCGACAGGACCGGGCGCCACCAGATGCCATGGCGGTGCACTGCGCTTTCAGCGGCAGCCTTACAGCCCGGCAGATTGAGTGTGAGCCGAGTGTGCCGGTACCGGCTGCGGCCGGTCAGATGAAATGCACGTAGAAATCGCGCATCGCGTCGCCTTCCAGATCGCGGGTCTTGCGCACTTCCTTGCGTTTCATGAAGACGTGGCTGGCGACCAGCTCTGCCCCGACGGCCTCCGCCAGCGCGGTGTCCCGCTCCAGGTCGTCCATCGCCCCTTTCAGGTCCACCGCCGTGCCCTCGCGCGCATCGGTGCGGTCAAAGCCGTCACCGGTTTCCATCGGCGGCAGCTGGTAGCTGTTCTGAACCCCCAGCCGCGCCGCCTGCAGAACAGCCGCCACCGCCGTGTAGGGATTGGCCGAGGCATCCGCCGTCCGGTGCTCCAGCCGCGCCTTGGCGCCGCCTTCGGAACTGATCCGCGTGGTCACATTGCGGTGGTCGCCGCCCCAGTTGCGCCAGTAGCCTGACAGCGTTCCCGGCTGCAGCCGCATATAACTGTTGGCGGTGGGCGCAATCAGCCCCGCAAGCCCCTTGTGATGATGCAATAGCCCCGCCAGGCAGCCGCGCGCCAGATCGTTCATATACTCCGGCCCGCCCCGCGGCCCTGCGGACAGCGCATTGCCGCCCGCCTCGTCGAGGAAGGAGAAATTGAGGTGCATCCCGGACCCTCCGGCCTCTGCCACCGGTTTCGGCATGAAGGTGAGGACGATGCCGTACTCCAGCGCCACCTCCCGCGCCATCAGGCGGAACAGCACGATGTCATCCACCGCCTTCACCGCATCATCAAAGGTCAGCGTGTACTCGAACTGGGGGCTGTCGAACTCGGCAGTGATCATGTCGAGCGAGAAGCCCATGTCATCCGCCATCGCCCAGATCCGGTCGTTGAACCGCAACGGGTCGGCAAAGGGACCGGTGCCGTAAACCACGCCGCCGGGCGCATCATAGGGCATCAGCCGCCCGCGGTCGTCCGCCTGCAAGGCATAGGCCTCCAGCTCGATCCCGACCTTCGGCGTCAACCCAAGCTTCTGCCAATCCGCAACCGCCCGCTTCAGCGCCCGGCGCGGGCACAGCGCCAGCGGCTCCCCCTCATCGTCATAGAGATCGCCCAGAACCACCTTGGTGGAGGCATGCCAGCTGTCGCGGATGTCGTCATGCAGCCATCGCAGTTCCATGTCCGGCAGGCCTTGCTTCACCATCGCACCCGGCGCATCCAGCAGATCCTTGTCGTAATGGGTGCCAAAAACCGACCGGCAGAACCGTGTCGAGTCATCCCCGATCTTGGAATTTGGCAGGTATTTCCCCCGCATGATGCTGAGGTGGTCGCAGAACATCGCGCGCAAGCGGGTCTTCATGGCTCAAGGTCCTTCCCTGCTGGACAGTCTTCGGCAGCGTCTTCCCGTACTGTTTTGCTTAACATATTTAGCGGTTTTCTCAGAGTCTTTCCTGCCGGCAGGCCTGACAGCTACGCGGCCTCCACCCTGACCGGCAGCGCCTTGATGCCGCCCACGAAGTTCGAGCGCAGGAACTTATGCGGACCTGCCGCCTCGATATGGCGGAGGCGTTTGGCCAGTTCCTGGAACAGCACCGTGACCTCCAGCCGTGCTAGCCACATGCCAAGGCACACATGCGGGCCGAACTGCCCGAACGACAGGTGCCGGTTCGGGCTGCGGTGCAGATTCACGTGAAATGGATCGTCGAACTGCGTCTCGTCCCGGTTGGCAGAAACAAACCAGTACAGCACCTTGTCGCCCGCTCGGATGGTCTTGCCGTGCATTTCATGATCCCGCGTCGCGGTCCGGCGGAAGTAGAGCGCAGGCGTCGCCCAGCGGATGATCTCATCCGCCGCCGTTTCCCACACTGCCCCGCCCGCCTGCATCTGCGCCAGCAGGTCCGGCTGATGGCACATCGCCTGAATGCCCGCAGCGATCGAATAGCGCGTGGTGTCATTGCCCGCCGCCACCAGAAGGCAAAAGAAATTGCGGAACTCGGTCTCGGTGATGACCGAGCCGTCCTTGGCCGGCTCCAGGATCAGGTTCAGCACGCCCGAGGTATCGCCCTTGCGCGCCTTCTCCTCCATTAGCTCCTTGGCATAGACATAGAGCTCCGCCCCGGCAGGCGAGTTGAAGGGCATCATCCGGAACTCATCCGTCTGCATCTTGTCGAGCACATGGGAGGTGAAGTCCGGATCGGTATTGGCTATCAGCGCGTCGCCCTTCTCCACCAGCCAGGGCAGATCAGCCTCCGGCAGGCCCACAACCCGGCCCAGCATCCGCATCGGCAGCTGGCGGGCGATCTCCTTGGTGGCATCGAATTCCCCCTTGGCCAGCGCCTGATCCAGAATATCCGCGCACAGGTCCCGGATGTCCTGCTCATATTGCGCCATAGTGGTCTTCGAGAACGCCTTCAGCAGTTTCATCCGCACCTTGGAATGCTCCGGCGGATCGGTTTCCTGAAAGGTGCGCCGCGCCAGGTATTCCTCATAGGACTGATCCTCCATCCGGATCCCGCGCGCGGAGGAAAACACCTCGGTGTTCTTGTTCATCACCGTGATGTCCGCATAGCGGGTCACCGACCAGAAGTTCTTGCCGCCTTCGTATTCGGTCCAGTGCAACGGGTCCTCCCGCCGCAGTCGGGCAAAAGTGTTATGAGGCGCGCCGTTTGCAAAGGCGTCATGGCTGCTCAGATCCGCATGGCCGTCATCCGTCGGGGTCCAAACTGTCATGGCGGGCTTTCCTGTCCTGCTGGCTCAATGTATATTATTGCTGACTATAAATATGTAAAACGAAATCTTGCGAGCTGCCTCATGCACTTGGCCATCCTGATGACCAACACCGACGAAAGCGACTTCGCCCAGAGGCACCCCAAGGATGGCGAGAAATTCACCAGCCTGATCCAGATGGCGCGGCCGGACTGGCGCGCCACGGTGTTTGCGGTGAAGGACGGGGAGTTCCCACGGGATCTGTTTGACTTCGATGGCGCGATGATCACCGGCAGCCCGGCCTCCGTCCGATCCGGCGCCCCTTGGATCTCACAACTGCTGGAGCTGATCCGCGGCGCCCATGCCCGGCACTTTCCGCTGTTCGGCGCCTGTTTCGGCCATCAGGCCATCGCGCTGGCGCTCGGCGGGAGCCTTGACCGCAACCCCGGCGGCTGGGTCCACGGGCTGACCCGCAACCAACTGCTCTACCGTCCGGACTGGGCTGCGGGACTGCCGGACGAAGTCAAACTCTACGGCTCCCACAGCGAATGCGTCAGCGCGCTGCCGGAGAGCGCAGCAGCGCTCAGCGAAAGCAACGGCATGAACACGGGCTTCACCCAGGGCCGCCACATCTTCACCACCCAGCACCACCCGGAGATGTCCCATGATTTCATCCTCGCGCTAAGCCATGAGATGCGGGACGAACTCGGCCCGGCTGTCCATGCCCGCGCCCTGAACAGCCTGGCAGAGCCTTCCGATCAGCACGCCTTTGCGGAAAGCCTCGCGTGCTTCTTCGAGCAGTCAGCCTGCTGAGATTTCATCTTTCTGAAAAATACTCGCGCCGCAGGCACGGGGCCGCAAGGCGCCGTTCAGCGCGCTTTCAGCCCAGCGCCGCCAGCAGATCCATCACCGTGACCTGATCGAACTGCACATGCGCAATCATTGCCGCCTCAGCGCCCTCCCGGTCATGGGCAAGGATCAGCGCGGCAATTTCCCGGTGCTCCCTCGCCGACTGTGCAATCACCCCGGGATAGCGGTAGCGCGCCCGGTAATAGGCCATCAGCTTGCGCGCATTGGTCTTGATCATCTCGACCAGAAACGGATTGCCGGACCCTTCCGCCACACAGGCGTGGAACCGCAGGTTCAGCTGATAATACCCGGCCGGATCGCCATCGCCCTTCTCCGCCGCGTGTGTCTCGCAGGCGGCCACCGCCGCCTCCAGATCCCTGGCCTGCGCCGAAGACAGCCGCCGCGCCGCCAGCGCCGCCGCCTGCCCCTCCAGCCGGGCATGCACCTCCAGAATGGCCAGAAACTCCTCCAGCGTCGGCTTGAACAGCACCGCCCCCTTGCGCGGAAGCCGCCTGATCAGCCCGATCGCTTCCAGCTGGATAAAGGCCTCCCGCACCGGCGTGCGCGACACCCCGTGACGCTCCACCAGCTCGCTCTCCTCCAGCGGCGCGCCGGGCACCAGCCGGCCGGTCTCGATATCTCTCAGGATTGCGTTCAGAACCTGTTCCGTCTGCCCTGCCATTGTGCCGCCTTTTGTGCGTTTCCGGCCAATTTAGGCGCCCCTCCGCCGCTTGGCAACGCAGGCTGGGGGCGCTGCCCCCGCCCTGCGGGCTCCCCCGGAGTATTTGTGAAAAGGTGAAAATGCCAGGCGGTTATCGCGGCACCGGTCCGCGGTACTTCGCCGTCAGCTCGGGCGCGGCCTCATCGGCCTCATAAACCCCCAGCAGGATCCCCTTGCGCCCGGAAGTGCCGCGGCGCGCGGTGATCTGCGCATCGGACAGGGTGATCCGCTGCGACATCCTCAGCCCCCATTCGAGCAGACGGCTGTACATCAGGTCGATGATCCCCTGATGTCCGCCGCCCTTGGCCAGGTCCGCCAGTTCATCCGGGTCGTTTTCCATGTCAAACAGCATCGGCCTGAGCCCGCCCTCGGCGTGCATGAACTTCCAGCGCTTGTCCGTCACCATGAACAGCCGTGCGTCCTTGGGCTCAAGCCCCAGCTTTTCGCAGAGCGGCATGGTGGAATAGTCGAACTCGGCAATCGCATAGTCCCGCCACTTGGGGGTTTCGCCGCGCAGCAACGGCATCAACGAGCGCCCTTCCAGGATATGCGGCGCCGGTTCGCCGCCCGCCGCCTCCAGGAAGGTGGGCAGCAGATCAATGGCCTCCACCAGCTCATCGCAGGTGGTGCCGCGGGTGGCATCGGCCTCAGCGCGCGGGTCATAAATGATCAGCGGCACCTTGATCGACGGCTCGTGGAACAGGTTCTTCTCACCCAGCCAATGGTCGCCCAGGTAATCCCCGTGGTCCGAGGTCACCACGATCATCGTGTCCTGCATCCGGCCGGTTTTCTCCAGCCAGGCAAACAGGCGGCCCATCTGATCATCGGCCTGTTTGATCAGACCCATATAGGCGGGGATCACCTTCTCGCGCACCTCATCGCGGCTGAAGGTCTTGCCGATCATGTTGTTCATCATGCCGCCAAAGACGGGATGCGCATCCTCGCGTTCCGCGTCCGAACGGACCGCCGGCAAAACATGCTCCGGCCCGTACATATCGTGATAGGGTGCCGGCACGATATAGGGCCAATGCGGCTTGATATAGCTCAGATGCGCGCACCAGGGGCCTTCGGCCTGCGCGATGAACTCCATCGCCTGCGTGGTCAGCCAAGGGGTTTCGCTGTCTTCCTCGGCGATGTTGGCGGGCTTGTCCGCATTGACCATGAACCAGCCCGAGGCAATGTCTTGCCCCTCCACCCCGGCATTGGCGAAGTCGCTCCAGGGGTTTTCACCCGGATAGCCCTTGCCCTTCAGGTATTCGTTATAGGGGCTGCGCTTGCTGTCATAGAACCCGTCCGGCCCTTCCGCCCACAGCCCGTCATCGCGCACCCAGGGGTCAAAGCCGCATTCCGACTGGCGCACGCCGATCACGCTGTCCGGCGCCAGCCCCAGCCGCTGCATCCCCTCCGCATCCGCCACCATATGCGTCTTGCCGATCAGGTGGCAGCCCATGCCCGCCTTGCGCAGATGGTCTCCCATCGTCCACTCGCCCACCCGCAGGGGGTAGCTGTTGAACTGCACCCCGTGGCTGGAGGGGTAGCGCCCGGTATAGCTCGACATCCGGGACGAGCCGCAGGTGGGCGACTGCACATAGGCGCGGGTGAAGCGCACGCCCTTGGCGGCCAGCCCGTCGATATGCGGCGTCTGCAAATGCGGATGGCCCGCGCAGCTCAGGTAATCGAACCGCAGCTGGTCGAACATGATGTAGAGGATGTTCATCGGCGCCTCCCGCACAGTGCTGCCACATTGATAAACAGGTGAAGCAACCTTGACGAGGGTGTTTCCTTGACTGCCCGGCCAATGCAGCCGAACAGTGGAGCACATTGTGAGACTGTTTCAGAAAGCCATCATGACCCCGGAACTGCACGCCGTTTCCCTGCGGCCCGCGACCCAGGACGACTGTTCCAGCCTGGCCGCCCTGTCCATAGAGGTCTGGCTGGGCACTTATTTGCGCAACGGCATCAACCGCTTGTTCTCGGATTACGTCCTTTCCACCTACACGCCGGACCATTTTGCCGGTGCCTTGCAAAACCCTGCCGAACGCCTGATCGTTTCGCAAAACCAGGAAGGTATCGACGGCTGCATCCGTATCAGCCATGGCAGGCCAAGCCCGGCGGGCGGCCCCTCGCGCACCGAGATTTCGACGCTTTATGTCCAGCCCCGGCATCAGCGCAGGCGCATCGGGCGGCATCTTCTGGAAGCCGGTTTAAAGACTTGCCGGTCAGAAGGCTGGGACGCGCCGTGGCTTGCGGCCAACGCGCAGAACACGCGCGCCATTGCCTTCTATCTCCGGCACGGCTTTGAACCGGCAGGGCAGACCTTTTTTCAGGTTCAGGACAGCCAGTACCTCAACGATGTTTTGCAGTATCGCGGCAGCTGGCCCCCTGCAGAAACCTGAACCCGGCGGCTGCGGGATCACGTGCCGGCGTCTTCCTGCGGGGTGATCACCAGCAGCACCTGTCCCGCCTGCACCTGCGCCCCGGAACGCACCGCCACCGCCGCAACGGCACCCGGCGCGGCCGCCCGGATCTCGTGCTGCATCTTCATGGCCTCCATCACCGCAAGACGGCTGCCCGCGGCGACCCGGTCCCCCTCTGCCACGCAGATGTCCCGGACAACCCCATGCATCGGCGCAACGACCTGCCCGGCTTGCCCGGCGGTCTGCGCGCCGCAGGTGGCCCGCTGGCGGGTGAAGGTGACGATCTGCGCAGCAGTTGCGACCTGCAGCCTGTCCCCCACCAGCCGCCAGGACCTGAGGTCCGCCCGCCTGCCGTCCACCCGCAGGCCCTCGCCCTCTCCCGTCACGCGGTGCAGCCACCCGGGGCCAGCGACGCGCAGCCGGCCCGGCTCATCGCTCACCTGCACACTTTGGGTCTCGCCGTTGCAGCTCAGCCCGACAAAGGCGTGCAGGCTGCCCCGGCTCGACCAGCCAAGCAGTTCCGCTGCCACGCCGCCCGCCGCGGCGGCGCAGCGCTGCTGTTCCGCCCGGTGGATCAGGGCTGCACCCAGCGCCCAGATGCTGGAGGGCACCGCCACCGCCAGCCCGTCCGGAAAATGGCTGGCGATGAATGCGGTGGTGATATCCCCTTGCGCAAACTGCGGATGCGCCAGCACCTGCAGCAGGAAATCCCGGTTGCACACCGGCCCGAACAGCACGCAGTCCTGCAGCGCCGCCATCAGGCGCAGCCGCGCGTCTGCCCGGGTGCGGCCATGCGCGATCAGCTTGGCCAGCAGCGGATCGTAGAATGCCGGCACCTGCTGCCCCGAAACGATCCCGCTATCGGCGCGCACACCGTCACCGCAGGGCGGCTGCCAATGGGCGATCCGCCCGGATTGCGGCAGGAAGCCCTGCGCCGCATCCTCCGCATAGAGCCGCGCCTCGATCGCGTGGCCTTCCAGCTGCACATCACCCTGCGCCAGCCCCAAGGGCTCACCCCGCGCCACCCGGATCTGCAGTTCCACCAGGTCCAGGCCGGTGATCATCTCCGTCACCGGATGCTCCACCTGCAGCCGGGTGTTCATCTCCAGGAAATAGAACGCCCCGTCCCGGTCCAGCAGGAACTCGACCGTGCCCGCCCCCTGATAGCCGATGGCCTGCGCCGCCGTGACCGCCGCCGCCCCCATCCGGGCGCGCAAGGCTGCGTCCACGGCCGGGCTTGGCGCCTCTTCCACCACTTTCTGATGGCGGCGCTGGATAGAGCAGTCGCGCTCGCCCAAGTGGATCACAGTGCCATGCGCATCGCCAAAGATCTGCACCTCCACATGGCGCGGATGCAGCAGCGCCCTTTCCAGGATCACATCCCCGCAGCCGAAGGCGGCCAGCGCCTCGCTGCGGGCCAGATCCAGTGCAGCGCCGAAATCCGCCGCCTGCCGCACCAGCCGCATCCCCTTGCCGCCGCCGCCCGCAGCGGCCTTGATCATCACCGGAAAGCCGATCCGCGCCGCTTCTGCCGCCAGCACATCCGCCGCCTGATCCGCACCCTCATATCCGGGAACGCAGGGAACACCCGCCGCCAGCATCCTGCGCTTGGCCGCGGCCTTGTTTCCCATCAGGTCAATCGCCTCCGGTGCAGGGCCGATAAAGACCAGCCCGGCAGCCGCACAAGCGCGGGCGAATTCCGCGTTTTCCGACAGGAAGCCATAGCCCGGATGCACCGCGCCCGCGCCCGCCTCCCGGGCTGCCGCAATGATCTTGTCTATCGCAAGGTAGCTGTCCGCCGCGGGGCCCGCGCCGATGCGGATGGCGGTACCGGCAAAATCCGCATGCGGGCTGCCGGCATCCGCATCGGTATAAACCGCAGCGCTTTTCAGCCCCATCGCCCGCACCGTGCGCATCACCCGCAGCGCGATCTCGCCGCGGTTGGCCACCAGGATCGTGTCAAAACTGCTCATCCCGCCCCCCTCAGATCCGCGCCACGCCAAAGCTGTTGGGGTTCAGCTGCCGCGCCCGCGCCTCCTGGCAGGTTTGCAGGCAGAAGCCGAGCACCGCCCGGGTGTCGCGCGGGTCGATCATCCCCATGTCCAGCACCCGCCCCGAGGTGTAGAAGGCATCCGATTGCCGGTCGAAATGCGCAGTGATCTTTGCGCGCTGCCCCGCCAGCCGCGCCTCGTCCGCCTCCACGCCCTTGCGTTCGGCCGTGCGCCGGGCGACCTGCTCCATCGTCAGCGCCGCCTGCGCGCCGCCCATCACCCCGGTCATCGCATTGGGCCAGGTGAACAGGAAATCGGCCCCGAAGGCATAGCCGCACATGCCGTAATTCCCCGCCCCGAAGCTGGCCCCGGTATAAAGGGCGATCTTCGGCACCCGCAGATTGGTCACCGCCTGGATCATCTTGGCGCCGTGCTTGATCATGCCCGCACGCTCTGAGGCGGTGCCGACCATGTAACCGGTGGTGTTGTTCAAAAAGACAACCGGCGTGCCGGCCTGGTCCATCGCCTGCAGGAAATGCGTGGCCTTGGCCGCCCCGTCCGGGTCCAGCGGGCCGTTGTTGCCGAGCAGGCCAACCGGCTGCCCCATGACCCGCGCCTGCAGGCAGAGCGTCGCCGGACCGAAATCCGGCTTGAATTCGCGCAAGTCCGAGCCATCCGCGATCCGCGCCGCCACCTCCCGCATGTCGCAGGGGGTGCGGTAGTCGACCGGCACCACGCCCGCAATCTGATCAGGCGGCAGCACCGGCTCGGCGTAATCCGCCAGCGCGGGCCCGCAGGGTGTCCAGCCCAGCCCGGCCACCACCTCGCGGGCGATTTCGATGCCATGGGCGTCATTTGCGGCCAGATACTCCACCAGGCCTGTGGTTGCGGCATGCATCTCCGCGCCGCCGAGGTCCGCGTCCTGCGCCGTCTCGCCGGTCGCCGCCTGCACCAGCGCCGCGCCCGCCAGCATTGCCATGCCGTTGCCCCGGACCCCGATCACATAATCCGACAGCCCCGGCTGATAGGCCCCGCCCGCGGTGGAGGCGCCATGCAGCACCGTGATCACCGGAATGCCCGCCGCCGACAGCCGCGCCAGCCCCGCGAACATGCCGCCGCCATGCGCCCAAAGCTCCACCGTGTAGCGCATCAGGTCAGCCCCGGCGCTTTCCACCAGATGGATGAAGGGCAGCTTCTGCCGCTCGGCGATGGCGATCGCGCCCAGCGCCTTGTCCACCGATTTCTGCGTCATCGCCCCCGCATTGATCCCGGCATCATCGGCAAAGACCATCGCCCGCACGCCCTCGACATACCCGATCCCCAGGATGATCGAGGCGCCGGGGATCGAGGTGTCCGGGTCCGGATCATCCACCAGGTAGGAGGCCATGTTGTACAGTTCCAGGAACGGCAGCCCAGGGTCCAGCAGTGCCGAGACCCGCTCCCGCGGCGACAGCTGCCCGCGCTTGTCGAAGACCGGGCGGCGTTCTTCGGATTTCGCTGCCGCGCGGGCTTCCAAATCGCGCATTCGCTTGACCAGCGCCAGCATGTCTTCGCGGTTTCGGGCGAAGGTTTCGCTGTCCGGGCTGATTTTGGTCTGGAATTCACTCATGAACTGCTTTCCCAATTGGCCTTCCGCCCGGCGCACATCATACCGCTGCCTCCAGCAAGTCCGCATCCACCCGCACCGGCACCGCCAGCAGCAATTGCGCATAGCCCTTGGCCTGCGGATCATTGCGCAAGGACGACGTGCCGCCGCCGCCCAGCGCGCCGTGCAGCAGAATGTTCATCGCGTGGCTGCCGGGCAGATAAAACCGCTCCATCCGCCCGTCCCAGAAATGCCCGAACACCCGGCGCAGATGAGTTTCGCTCAGCGCCTCCCAGATCCAGGGCATCACCTCCGGCCGGCGCGCGATGACGCCGATATTGGCGATGTCGCCCTTGTCGCCGCTGCGCGCCCAGGCGAGGCGGATCAAGGGGACCTCCGCCAGCCGCTTCGCCTGCGGCACCGGCGGCGGCGCAGGCGGCTCCGCCGTCTGCACCGGGATACCCGCCGCCGCAGGCACAGCGCAGGTGCCCGCCGCATCCCGCACGGTCACGGGCACCTCTGCCTTGGGCAGCAGGCAGGAAAACAAGGCCAGAACCGGCGACGGCCGGGGCCGCGCGCCTGCAAACCCGCTAAGCCCCGGCGGCGCCGACAGGCCGAGGCCCACTGCCTCCTTCAGGAACACGCCCACTCCCCTGGCCTCCGGATGGCGCACTGCGATCTTGGCGGCCAACTCCCGCGCGGGCTCGCTCTGCCGCAGCCCGCCGAACTGGCTTTCGCTGCCGATCAGCTCGATGTTCACATCGCTGAAATCCGGCAGCTTCATGCGCCGCAGAACCTCCCGCGACCGGGCCAGCGCCGCCTTGGCAAAGGCCCGCGCCTTGGCTTCGGCATCGAGGCCGTAGAAGGTAAAGTAATGGCCGCTTCGAAAACCGTCCTGCCAGGTGATGCAGGTCTTATACGCACCCGGCACCCCGCGCCCTCTGGCGCCGGCCACCCGCACCCGGTCCGGCCCGGTCTCCGTCACCGTGACGGCAGAGAAATCGCAGACCACATCCGGCAGCACGTAGGCCTGCGGATCGCCGGTCTCATACAGCAGCTGCTCCGCCACCGTCGCGCGGGAGACCAAGCCGCCGGTGCCCGCGGGCTTGGTCACCTCAAACGAACCATCCGCGCAGATCTCCGCTATGGGGTAACCGATCGCGGCCATGCCCGCAGCCGCCGCCTGCCAGTCGGTGAAGTTGCCGCCGGTCGCCTGCGGCCCGCACTCCAGGATATGGCCCGCCAGGCTGCCGCCCGCCAGCCGGTCCAGGTCCGCCGCCCCCCAGCCGAAGCGGTGGATGCAGGCCGCCAGCGTCACCGCGCTGTCCACGCAGCGCCCGGTCACCACAATGTCCGCGCCGCGGTCCAGGGCTGCGGCAATGGGAAAGGCGCCGAGATAGGCGTTGATGCTGGCGATCTCCTCCAGCGGCGGAAACGGCGCGCCGGTGAACATATCCTCGGGCGCGGCCGCCGCCAGCTCCGCCGCGCGTCCAAGCAGGTCGTCGCCTTCGACCACCGCCACCTTCAGTTCCAGCCCCTGCGCAGCGATCTCCTGCCGCAGGGCCGCGGCGCAGGCCTGCGGGTTGACGCCGCCCGCGTTGGAGATGACCCGCACCCCCTGCCGGGCGATCTCCGCCAGGTTCGGTGCCATCGCCGCGGTCACGAAATCTGTTGCATAGCCCGCCTGCGGATCCTTTGCCCGCGCCCGCGCCAGCACCGCCATGGTGATCTCGGCCAGGTAATCATAGACGAGGACATCCAAGCCCCCCGCCGCCAGCAGCTGCGGCGTGGCCAGGGCGGCCTCCCCCCAGAACCCGGCAGCGCCGCCGATGCGCAGTCCTTGTGGCATTGCTCCTCCCCTTGGCCGCCATCCGGTGCACAGCATACACGGATTTGCCCGCAAACGGCGGCCCCCTGCTGCCAGCCTGACCGCCAAGGCCTTGGCCTTGCAACTGTAACCCCGCGTTCGCTGCGGCAGCGGGGGCGTTCCGCCCCAACACGTTACAGAATTTTCAAAGGTGAAAGTTTCAGGTTACATTTCACTTGCCGCGAATCATCTTCCGGCGTAATACCGACCCAACGGTCGGCTTATCCCGCCGCCGCCACAGGAGACGCGAACACCCATGGATGCTTTCATCTGCGATGCCACCCGCACCCCGATCGGCCGCTACGGCGGCGCGCTGAGCCAGGTGCGTACCGATGATCTTGCCGCCCTGCCGATTGCCGCGCTCGCCGCGCGCAACCCGGACGTGGACTGGGGCTCCCTTGACGATGTGATCTTTGGCGATGCCAACCAGGCCGGTGAAAGCAACCGCAACGTGGCCCGCATGGCGGCGCTGCTGGCGGGCCTGCCCACCTCTGTGCCCGGCACCACCATCAACCGTCTCTGCGCCTCCGGCATGGATGCGGTCGGCATGGCGTCCCGCGGGATCAAGGCGGGCGACTATGACATGGCCATCGCCGGCGGCGTCGAAAGCATGAGCCGCGCGCCCTTCGTGATGCCCAAGGCAACTTCTGCCTTCACCCGCGCCAATGCGGTTTACGACACCACCATCGGCTGGCGCTTCGTGAACAAGAAAATGCACGAGTTGTACGGCACCGACTCGATGCCGCAGACCGCCGACAACGTGGCCGACGACTACGGCGTCTCCCGCGAGGATCAGGACGCATTCGCCGCCCGCAGCCAGGCCCGCTGGGCCGCCGCGCATGAGGCCGGCATCTTCAAGGACGAAATCACCCCGGTCACCATCCCGCAGCGCAAGGGCGATGATCTGGTGGTGGACACCGATGAACACCCCCGCCCCGGCACCTCGGCAGAGAAGCTGGCGGGCCTCAAGGGCGTCAACGGCCCGGACAAGACCGTGACCGCAGGCAATGCGTCCGGCGTCAACGACGGTGCCGCAGCGATCCTGATGGCGAATGAAGCGGCTGCGGCGAAGAACGGTCTGAAACCGATGGCCCGCATCGTCGGCATGGCCGCCGCAGGCGTCGAGCCGCGCATCATGGGCATCGGTCCGGTGCCCGCCACCCGCAAGGTTCTGGCCCGCACCGGCCTGACCATCGAACAGATGGACGTGATCGAACTGAACGAGGCGTTTGCCAGCCAAGGCCTTGCGACACTGCGCGAGCTTGGCCTTCCGGACGATGCGCCCCATGTTAATCCCAATGGCGGTGCCATTGCACTGGGCCACCCGCTCGGCATGTCCGGCGCGCGGCTGGTGCTGACCGCCGCCTACCAACTGCAGCGCACCGGCGGGCGTTACGCGCTCTGCACCATGTGCGTCGGCGTCGGACAGGGCACCGCCCTGATCCTCGAACGCGTTTAACGAAACCCTGAGGAGGTCCCAGACATGTATGCTCAGATGGTCCAATCCGAAGCGACCCAGGACGATCCGGAAAAGCTGGCCGCCTTTCAGGCCCGCATTGATGCCGGAGAAAAGATCGAACCCAAGGACTGGATGCCCGAAGGCTACCGCAAGACGCTGATCCGCCAGATCGGCCAGCACGCCCATTCGGAAATCGTCGGCCAGCTGCCCGAGGGCAACTGGATCACCCGCGCCCCCACGCTGGAGCGCAAGGCGATCCTGCTCGCCAAGGTGCAGGATGAGGCAGGCCACGGCCTGTACCTTTACTGCGCGGCGGAGACCATGGGCGTGTCGCGCGACGAGCTCACCGAAATGCTGCTTGATGGGCGCATGAAATACTCCTCGATCTTCAACTACCCGACGCTGAACTGGGCCGACATCGGTGCAGTCGGCTGGCTGGTGGATGGCGCGGCGATCATGAACCAGGTGCCGCTGCAGCGGACCTCGTTCGGCCCCTATTCCCGCGCGATGATCCGCATCTGCAAGGAAGAAAGCTTCCACGCCCGCCAGGGGTTCGACGCTATCCGCAAGATGGCCGAGGGCACGCCTGCTCAAAAGAAAATGGCGCAGGATGCGGTCAACCGGCTGTGGTTCCCGGCGCTGATGATGTTCGGCCCGTCCGACAAGGACTCGGTCCATTCCGCCCAGTCGATGGCCTGGAAGATCAAGATCAACACCAACGACGAGCTGCGCCAGAAATTCGTCGACCAGACGGTGCCGCAGATCGAATTCCTCGGTCTCGACCTGCCGGACCCCACGATCAAGTGGAACGAGGAGCGCGGCCATTACGACTACAGCGACCCGGACTGGTCGGAGTTCTTCGACGTGATCCAGGGCAACGGCCCCTGCAACGTCGACCGGCTCGCCGCCCGCAACAAGGCCTGGGACGACGGTGCCTGGGTCCGCGACGGCCTGCTGGCCCACGCCAGGAAGAAAGCCGCGCGCCAGCACGCCGCCGAGTAACCCCAAGCATTCCGGCGCTCCGCTCCCCTGCCGGGACCCGGCGCAGCGCCCCCTCAGCCAGGAGGATTTGAGACATGAAAAACGAATGGCCCCTCTGGGAAATCTTCATCCGCGGCCAGCACGGGATGAGCCACCGCCACGTCGGCTCGCTGCATGCGCCGGACGCCGAAATGGCGATCAAGAACGCCCGCGACGTCTATACCCGCCGCAACGAAGGCGTGTCGATCTGGGTGGTCGAGGCGAACCACATCGCCGCCTCCTCGCCCAGCGACAAGGGCCCGCTCTATGAGCCGTCCGAGTCGAAGGTCTACCGCCACCCGACCTTCTTCGACATCCCCGAAGAAGTGGGGGCAATGTAATGACCCGCGACGACGCATTTACCCAGTTCCTGCTGCGGATGGGGGACAACACCCTGATCCTCGGCCACCGGGTCAGTGAATGGTGCGGCCACGCGCCGGTGCTGGAAGAGGACATCGCGCTGGCCAACACCGCGCTGGACCTGATCGGCCAGACCCAGATGTGGCTTGGCCTTGCCGGTGAAGTGCAGGGCGAAGGCAAATCCGCCGACGACCTCGCCTTCCTGCGCGACGCCTGGGATTTCCGCAACGTGCTGCTGTGCGAGGTGCCCAACGGCGACTTCGGCCGCACCCTGATGCGCCAGTTCCTGTTCGACGCCTGGCATTCGATCCAGTTGGGCCGGCTGATGAAATCCTCGGACGAGCGGGTCGCCGCAATTGCCGAGAAGGCCTCGAAAGAGGTGGCCTATCATCTGGAGCGTTCCGCCGACACCGTGGTCGGCCTGGGCGACGGCACCGAGGAAAGCCACCGGCGGATGCAGGAGGCGCTGGACTATCTGTGGCCCTATGTGGGCGAGATGTTCCAGTCGGACGAGACCGACGCCGAAATGGTCAAGGCAGGCATCGCGCCCGACCCGGCGAGCCTGCGCGAAGAATACGACGCGTTGATCTCCCGCATCCTGAGCGATGCGACCTTGACCGTTCCGGACAGCAGCTTTGCCCACAAGGGCGGCCGCACCGGTGCAATGCATACCGAGCACCTGGGCCATCTGCTGACCCAGATGCAATGGCTGCAGCGCGCCTATCCCGGCGCCAAGTGGTAAGGCCGCGGCCAGCGAACTGAAGGCAACGCCCGTCACGAGCGGCGGGCGTTGGACCCCCGCCCCGCGGGGGCGCAATGGGCGTTGCCCGGCGCACTGCCGGGCGGAACAGCCAATGAGGGTAACCGCATGAGCCAAGTGACAACTCAGCCAAGCACTGACCAGATCTGGGAGTGGCTCGACGCCGTGCCGGATCCGGAAATCCCGGTGATCTCGGTCGTCGACCTCGGCATCGTCCGCGGTGTGGAATGGCAGGGCGAAACCCTGGTTGTTTCCGTCACCCCCACTTACTCGGGCTGCCCGGCGACCTCGATCATCAGCCTCGACATCGAGACTGCGCTGCGCAGCAAGGGGATCGAAGACCTGAAGATCGAAACCCAGATCTCCCCCGCCTGGACCACCGACTGGCTGTCGGAAAAGGGCCGCGCCAAGCTGGAGGAGTTCGGCATCGCCCCGCCCCAGCCCGCGGGCGGCCCGGAAAAATGCCCGCGTTGCGGCAGCAAGAACCTCACCAAGGTCAGCCAGTTCGGCTCGACCCCCTGCAAGGCCCACTGGCGCTGCCAGGACTGCCTCGAACCTTTTGATTATTTCAAGTGCATCTGAGGAGACCCTGATGGCGCGCTTTCACGACCTTGAAGTCACCGATGTCCGCAAGACCATCCGCGATGCGGTGGTTGTCACCCTGAAGCCCGTGAACGGCGCGGCTGAGGAATTTGATTTCACCCAAGGCCAGTACCTGACCTTCCGCCGCGACTTCGACGGCGAGGAGCTGCGCCGCAGCTACTCGATCTGCGCGGGCAAGGGCGAAGGCATCCTGCAGGTCGGCATCAAACGCGTCGACGGCGGCGCGTTCTCGACCTGGGCCAACACCGAGCTTAAGGCCGGCGACACGCTGCAGGCGATGGCACCGACGGGCACCTTCTTCACCCCGCTCGATGCAGGTGCAGAGAAAAACTACCTGGGCTTTGCCGGCGGCTCCGGCATCACGCCGGTGCTGTCGATCCTCAAGACCACGCTGGCGGCGGAGCCCAAATCCTCCTTCACGCTGGTCTACGCCAACAAGGGCGTGAACACGATCATGTTCCGCGAGGAGCTGGAGGATCTGAAAAACCTCTACATGGGCCGCTTCAACGTGATCCATATTCTGGAATCCGACGCCCAGGAAATCGACCTGTTCACCGGCCTGGTGACAGAGGAGAAATGCGCTCAGCTTTTCAAGCATTGGATCGACATCGAAAACGTGGACACCGCCTTCATCTGCGGCCCGGAGCCGATGATGCTGGGCATCGCCGCCGCCCTGCGCAATGCGGGGCTTGATGACAGCCAGATCAAGTTCGAACTGTTTGCCTCTGCCCAGCCGGGCCGGGCCAAGCGCAAGGCCGCCGCAACCGGTGCGGCCAGCAGCGCCAACCAGACCAAGGCGGCGATCACCCTGGACGGCGCCACTCAGACCATCCAGATGGGCAAGGACATGACCCTCTTGGATGCGGCGCTGGAAAACGCGATGGACGCGCCCTATGCCTGCAAGGCGGGGGTGTGCTCCACATGCCGCTGCAAGGTGCTGGAAGGCGAGGTCGAGATGGTCGCCAACCACGCGCTGGAGGACTACGAGGTCGAAAAGGGCTATGTGCTGTCCTGCCAGGCCTATCCGGTGACCGATACCGTCGTGGTCGATTACGACCAGTAAAACCTGCCCGAGGGAGGAAAGATCATGACTGACGAGATGAGCATCACCAGCTATCTGGCGCAGGGCGGCGTGCTAAGCAACCCGTCCAACGTGCCGCCGCGCTACCGCGCCGAGCTGATGAAGCTGATGGCGACCTTCGTCGACAGCGAACTGGCCGGGGCCGCGGGCTTTGCCGACATCATCAACGAAGGCCCCGGCATCAAGGCCCGTATCGCCGCGGCGCGGATCGTGCTGGAAAAGACCGACCACGCCGAGAAGGTGCTGCGGATCATGGGCGACTTCGGCGCCGATACCGAGCGCTATGCCGACCATCACCCCTGGACCGCGCGGCTGGAGCGGGAGGCCGATATCGGCCAGAGCCGCACCAAGCACGACATGCGTCTGGCGGTGTTCAACTACCCGCTGGAAGGCTGGGCCGATGCGGTGGTGATGAACCTGCTGATGGGCCGCGCGGTGGCGCTGCAGCTGGAGGAGCTGAGCCATGTCTCCTACCAGCCGCTGGCCGAAGCCTTCCGCGCCATCCTGCCGGTGGAGACCCGGCACGCGGAGCTGGCCGAGGAAGGCCTGATGGTGCTGGTCGAGGCCCAGGGCCCCGATGGGCTGCAGGAGCTGGTTGACTACTGGTGGCCGCGGGTCGCGGCCAGTTTCGGCCAGGAGGACTCCGAGAAATTCGAAGGGCTGAAGGCCATGGGCCTGCGCCGCACCCCGAATGCGGATCTGAAGGCCCGCTGGCAGCAGGAGGCCGAGGCCATTCTGGGCAAGGCCGGCCTGAAACCGGCCGCCTGATCCTCACCCGCAAAACTTTCGCCCGGGCCCGGCGCGCCTTGCGGCGCGTCCGGCGCGCAGCACCGCTGCGGCTGTGCAAATCCACAGGCACATGGTGCGGCGCTGCGGAATGGCAGCCGGGCCGCACAGCGGCCATATCTGCAGCACCAGACAGATGGAGGCTGCAATGAGCACACGCACACCACCCCTTCCCGCAGGCACCCGCATCGGCCATGTCCACCTGAAGGTTTCGGACCTGGAGCGGGCGATCGGCTTTTACAGCGGCGTCCTGGGGTTTGAAGTGACCCAGCGTTTGGGCAGCTCCGCCGCCTTCCTGTCGGCGGGCGGCTATCACCACCACATCGGCCTGAATACCTGGCAGTCGCGCGGCGGTCCTGCCCCGGCGGCCAATGCGACCGGCCTCTACCACACCGCCATCCTGCTGCCGGACCGCAAGAGCCTGGCCGCGGTGCTGCTCCGGGTGCTGGACGCAGGCATTGCGCTGGAGGGCGCCGCCGATCACGGCGTGTCCGAGGCGATTTACCTGCGCGACCCGGACGGCAACGGGGTGGAGCTTTACCGCGACCGGGCGGAGGCGGAGTGGCCGCGAGCGGCGGACGGAAGCCTGGCGATGGGCACGGAGGCCCTGGACCTGCAGGCGTTGCTCGCAGAGGTTGAGTAGGTCAGCCCTGCTGCCCGAATGTTTCGCGCGCGAAACAATTGGTCAGCAGGACTGACCCAAAAGACGCAGCGTCAGAATGCGCCAATATTATCGCCAGCATACTGAAAAGAATAGGAAAAGCAGCGAAGCCGCCGCCGTCTCCGACGCCATCGGGGGCGATGTTAGGTCTGGACCTATGACCTTTCCCTGCCTACCCTAGCGGCAAGCAAAGGGAGGGGAAACATGGCTGTAAGCGGCACAATCCGGACCTACTTCAACGGCAGCTGGCACGACGGCGACCTGCCGGTGATGCGGGCGGCGGACCATGCGATGTGGCTGGGCTCTTCGGTGTTCGACGGCGCGCGCTTCTTTGACGGGGTGACGCCGGACCTCGACCTGCACTGCGCCCGCACCAATGCCTCGGCGGAGGCGCTGCTGATGACACCGACCCATTCGGCGGAGCAGATGACGGCGCTGATCCGCGAGGGGCTGGAGGGGTTTGCCCCCGGCGCTGCCGTCTATATCCGGCCGATGTACTGGGCCACCGACGGCGACGCGACGCTGATCGCACCGGACCCGGACAGCACCCGCTTTGCGGTCAGCCTGGAGGAAATCCCGATGGCGGCGCCTGAGGCCACCGCCACGCTGACCCGCACCCGCTTCCGCCGTCCGGTGCTGGAAAACGCGGTGGTGAATGCCAAGGCCGGCTGCCTCTATCCCAACAACGCCCGGATGCTGCGCGAGGCGCGCAGCAAGGGATTCAGCAATGCGCTGGTGCTGGATGCCATGGGCAATGTGGCGGAAACCGCCACCACAAATGTCTTCATGGTGCGCGATGGAGAGGTCTTTACCCCGATCCCCAACGGCACCTTCCTGGCCGGCATCACCCGCGCCCGCCACATCAGCAACATGCGTGCCGATGGCATTGCCGTGCATGAATGCGTGCTGGGCTATCAGGACTTTGAGGAGGCCGACGAGGTCTTCCTGTCGGGTAACATGAGCAAGGTGACACCGGTCACCGCCTTCGACAGCCGCCAGTATCAAACCGGCCCCGTCGCCAAGCGGGTGCGCGAGATGTACTGGGACTGGGCCCGCAGCCGGACCTGACACCAGGCGCTGCGCCGGATGCGGAGGCTCCCGCCCGCTGCGGGCCTTTTGCAAAAGGCCGCTGCACGGTTGGGCATCGCACCGTGCCTGCGCACGGTGCCGCGCTGCGCCCTGCGCGGCGCCGGGCCCAAGGCCGTCAAGGGTCTGCCGGCGCAGCCGGGAGGCCCTGCGGGCGCGGGAGCGTTCCCTGCCCCGGCCTAGCGCCAGTTTTCTGAAACGGCTCAGCGGGTTTGGCTCTATTGCCTGATGCCCCCGCATGCGTCATGATCCGCGGTGGAACAACGAGAGAGCGAAAATGCGCAAATTCCTTGTGGTACTGGACGACAGCCGCGAATGCCTGAACGCCATGCGGTTCGCCGCCATGCGCGCGGCGCATACCGGCGCCGGCGTCACCATCCTGTCGGTGATCCCGCCGGATGAGTTCAACCACTGGATCGGCGTCGGCGAAGTGATGCGGGAAGAAGCCCGCGAACGGATCCATGCGCATTTCGAGGTCTTTGCCAAATGGATGCGCGACCGCCAGAACGTCGACCCGGAACTGGTGATCCGCGAGGGCGAACCGGTGCCGGAGATCCTCGACTTTATCGAGGGCGATCCGGAAATCGGCGTGCTGGTGCTGGGCGCCGGCACCGGCCGCAAGGGACCGGGCCCGCTGGTCACTCAGCTGACCAAGAACTCCGGCACCCTGCCGGTGCCGATCACCATCGTGCCCGGCGACCTCAGCAAAGAGAAGCTGGAAGCGATCACCTGACCGGGGCGGCGGGGCGGCGGCGATGCGCGGCAGACTGACATTCTGGTTCGAATTCGCCTCCACCTATTCCTATCTCAGCGCGATGCGGATCGGCGAGATGGCCGCCGGCCGTTCTGTTGCCGTCACCTGGAAGCCGTTCCTGCTGGGGCCGGTGTTTGCCGCCCAGGGCTGGGACACCTCCCCGTTCAATATCTACCCCGCCAAGGGCCGCTACATGTGGCGCGACATGGAACGAATCTGCGCGGCGCGCGGGCTGCCCTTCCGGCGCCCCGATCCCTTCCCGCAAAACGGATTGAAGGCGGCGCGCCTGGCACTTGCCGCTGCGGAGCAGAACCGCATCGAAGCTTTCACGAAGACGGTGTTTCAGGCGCAGTTCGGCGATGGCGCGGATATCTCCAGCGACGCTGTCCTTCAGGGCTGCCTGCGCCGGGCGGGCCTTGACGAGGCGCTTATGCTGCGCGCCCGGGCGCCTGCCATCAAATCGGCGCTGCGGACGCAGACAGAAGAGGCGATTGCGGCTGGCATCTTCGGCGCCCCCAGCTTTATCAGCGGGGCGGAACTGTTCTGGGGCGATGACCGGCTGGAGCAGGCCCTGGAGCACGCTGCGGGCCACCAGATTTAGAATAGTTCCAAATCTTGACTTGGCGCGCTGCAAGGCGCATATCGGGAGCACGCTTAACGGAGACCCGACATGTTCATTCAGACTGAATCCACGCCCAACCCGGCGACGCTGAAATTCCTGCCGGGCCAGACCGTTCTTGAGGCGGGCACCGCCGACTTCCCCAGCGCAGACGCCGCGGGCAAATCGCCGCTGGCCTCCCGCATCTTTGCGGTCGACGGCGTGACCGGCGTGTTCTTCGGCAATGATTTCGTGACCGTGACCAAGGCGGAGGGGATTGACTGGGACCACATCAAACCCGCCATCCTGGGCGCGGTGATGGAGCACTACCAGTCCGGCCAGCCGGTGATGGCGGACGGCTCTGCCGATCCGGCGTCGGGCCATGCTGAGCATTCCGGTGAAGACGCCGAAATCGTCAACCAGATCAAGGAGCTGCTGGACAGCCGCGTGCGCCCGGCAGTGGCGCAGGACGGCGGCGACATCACCTTCCACGGTTTTGACCGCGGCGTTGTCTACCTGCACATGCAAGGCGCCTGCGCGGGCTGCCCGTCTTCGACCCTGACCCTGAAGATGGGCATCGAGAACCTGCTGCGCCATTACATCCCGGAAGTCACCGAGGTGCGCCCGGTTGCCGTCTGACCGGCTGCGAAAGGACATCTGATGGCGTCCGAACCACTGGTTCTGGGGTTTGACACATCGGCCGCGCATTGCGCGGCCGCTTTGCTGCGCGGGAACGCCGTGCTGGCGTCCCGGCTGGAAGAAATGACCCGCGGCCAGGCCGAGCGGCTGATGCCGCTGCTGGAGGAGGTGCTGGCCGAGGGCGGCGCCAGTTGGAAAGACCTCGATGCCATCGGCGTTGGCGTCGGCCCCGGCAATTTTACCGGCATCCGCATCGCGGTCTCCGCGGCGCGCGGTCTTGCGCTGGGGCTGGAGGTTCCGGCCGTGGGCGTTGACGGGTTTGAGGCCCGCGCTGCCGAAGGCACCCTGCCCGCCGTGCCTGCGCCGCGCGATCAGGTCTATGCCGCCCTGCCCGGGGAAGCGCCGCGTCTGATGCCGCGCCAGGAGGCCGAGGATGACGCCCGCGGCGCCGGGCTGGCGTTCGCGCCCGAGGCAAGCCCGGCAGGCATTGCCGAAGCCATTGCGCGGATCGCGGCCGGGCGGTTCGGCACCGTGACCGGGGCGCCAGCGCCCTTGTATCTGCGCTCCGCCGATGCAGCACCGTCCAGCGATGTGCCGCCCGCGCTGATTGATGGCTGACCCGCTGACCCCGGAAGCGATGGCCGCCACCCATGCCGCGGCCTTCACCCAGTCCCGGCCCTGGTCGGCGGCGGAGTTTGCCGCGCTGCTGGACAGCCCGCTGGTTTTTGCCGCAGGCAGCGCCCGCTGTTTTGCGCTGGTGCGGGTGATCGCGGATGAGGCGGAGCTGCTGACCATTGCCACCAGCCCCGGCCATCAGCGCCAGGGGCTGGCCCGCGCCTGCATGGCCGACTGGGAATCAGTGGCCCGCGCGCGGGGCGCGGCAGAGCTGTTCCTGGAAGTCGCCGCCGATAACGCCCCCGCGCAGGCGCTGTATCACGCCTGCGGATTCGCGGAATGCGGGCGCCGGGCCGGATATTACCGCCGGGAAGGGGCAAAACCGGCGGATGCAATCCTGATGAGAAAAGGTTTACGCTAGGCCAGTTGCGCGGATTTCGCACCATTTGGTCAAAAAGCGGTTGACCCTCTCCCTGCCCTGCAGGCTAAATTGCCGCACCCTCTTTGGCCTGAACGTGGCCGGGCAGCGGAAATGCCCCGCTGCATCCAACAATAATGACAGTGGGAGTTAACCTGATGACCCTGATGAAATCGCTGATGGGCGCAGCCGCGTCGCTGGCCCTGACAGCAGGTGCCGCGCTGGCCGAGCCTGCGCTGATCTTCGACTTGGGCGGCAAGTTCGACAAGAGCTTCAACGAAGCCGCGCACAACGGCGCCCAGCGCTGGGTCGAAGAGACCGGCGGCACCTACCGCGAGATCGAGCTGCAGTCCGAAGCCCAGCGCGAGCAGGCCCTGCGCCGCTTTGCCGAGGCCGGCGCCAACCCGATCGTGATGGTCGGCTTTGCCTTTGCCGACGCTTTGGGCCAGGTGGCCGCCGATTACCCGGACACCAAATTCACCATCATCGACATGGTGGTTGAGGGCGACAATGTGCGCTCGGTCGTCTTCAACGAGCATGAAGGCTCCTATCTGGTCGGCATGATGGCGGCGATGGCGTCCAAGTCGAACACCGTCGGCTTTATCGGCGGCATGGACATTCCGCTGATCCGCAAGTTCGCCTGCGGCTATGCCGAGGGCGTGAAGGCTGCCAAGCCGGACGCCAAGGTGATCTCCAACATGACCGGCACCACCCCGGCAGCCTGGAACGACCCGGTGAAAGGGTCGGAGCTGACCAAGGCGCAGATCAGCCAGGGCGCTGACGTGGTCTATGCCGCGGCCGGCGGCACCGGCGTGGGCGTGCTGCAGACCGCCGCCGACGAAGGCATCCTGTCGATCGGCGTGGACAGCAATCAGAACCACCTGCACCCGGGCAAGGTGCTGACCTCGATGACCAAGAACGTCGGCAACGCCGTGTTTGAGGCCTTCTCGGACGGTGCCGAGATGGAAACCGGCTTCTCTGTGATGGGCCTGGCCAATGGCGGCGTCGGCTATGCCATGGACGAGCACAACGCCGAGCTGGTCAGCGCAGAGATGCAGGCCGCAGTGGACGACGCTGCTGCCAAGATCGCCTCGGGCGAGATCAAGGTGCATGACTACATGTCCGATGACAGCTGCCCGGCACTGAGCTTCTAAGAGAAAGCCCCAGGCCATGACGGAGTCTATTCATATTCTGTTTGCAGCCTGGGGCGACCCAACCCCCGAAGGCCGTGTTGCAAAGACCGACGCGGCGATCGGGCCCGGATTCTATTATTCCGATCCCAGCACCCCCGCCCCCATCGCGGGCCGCGGCGCCTATCTGGACCATATCGCGCAGTTCAGCGCGAAGATGCCGGGCGCAGAGGCCAAGGTCGTGGCCGTCTCGGAACACCACGGCCATGCGCGCGCCACGGTGGATTTCCTGAAGGACGGCACCCGCATGGTGCGCGGCCAGTATTTTGCCGATCTGCAAGACGGCAAAGTGGTGCGGCTGATCGGATTTACAGGCATGGGAGAGCCCTCTTGACCGCCCCCGCCATCGAACTCAAAGGCATTTCCAAGGCCTTTGGCCCCGTCCAGGCAAACAAGGACATTTCCATCCGCGTCGCCCCCGGCACCATTCACGGTATCATCGGTGAAAACGGTGCGGGCAAGTCGACGCTGATGTCGATCCTCTACGGCTTTTACAAGGCCGACAAAGGGGAGGTTTTCATCAACGGCAAGAAGACCGAGATCCCCGACAGCCAGGCGGCGATTGCCGCGGGCATCGGCATGGTGTTTCAGCATTTCAAACTGGTGGAGAATTTCACCGTGCTGGAAAACATCGTGCTGGGGGCCGAGGACAGCGGCATGCTGATGCCCTCGCTGCGCCGCGCCCGCAAGGAGCTGAAGGCGCTGGAGGAGGAATACGAGCTGTACGTGGACCCCGATGCCCGCATCGACGAAATCGGCGTCGGCGCGCAGCAGCGGGTGGAGATCCTCAAGGCGCTTTACCGCAAGGCGGAGATCCTGATCCTGGACGAGCCGACAGGCGTGCTGACGCCGTCCGAAGCCGACCAGCTGTTCCGCATCCTCGACCGGCTGCGCGCCGAAGGGAAGACCATCATCCTGATCACCCACAAGCTGCGGGAGGTGATGGAGTACACCGACACCGTTTCGGTGATGCGGCGCGGCCAGATGACCGCGACCGTCAAGACCGCCGAAACCAGCCCCGAGCACCTGGCCGAGCTGATGGTGGGCCGCAAAGTGCTGCTGCGCGTCGACAAGGTGCCTGCGCAGCCCGGCGCCCCGATCCTGGAGATCGAGAACCTGCGGGTGGTGGATGAGGCCGGCGTCGAGCGGCTCAAAGGCATCAACCTGACGGTGCGCGCGGGCGAGATCGTCGGCATTGCCGGGGTGGCCGGCAACGGCCAGTCGGAACTGCTGGAAGTTCTGGGCGGCATGCGTCCGGGCACTGGCAGCATCAAGCTGCACGGCACCCCGCTGCCGCTCAGCGGCCCGGGATCGGATGCCAAGGCGCGCCGCGGCGCCGGTATCGGCCATGTGCCGGAGGACCGCCAGCGCGAGGGCCTGATCATGGACTTCCACGCCTGGGAAAACGTGGCCTTCGGCTATCACCGCGATGCCGCCTACCAGAACGGCGTGCTGATGAACAACGCCGCCCTGCAGGCCGATACCGAGGCCAAGATGGAGAAATTCGACGTGCGCCCGCCGGATCCCTGGCTGGCGGCCAAGAATTTCTCCGGCGGCAACCAGCAGAAGATCGTGGTGGCGCGCGAGATCGAGCGCAACCCTGAGCTGCTGCTGGTCGGCCAGCCGACCCGCGGCGTCGACATCGGCGCCATCGAATTCATTCACCAGCAAATTGTCGCGCTGCGCGACCAGGGCAAGGCGATCCTGCTGGTCTCGGTCGAGCTGGAGGAGATCCTGTCGCTCTCCGACCGGGTTGCGGTGATGTTTGACGGCATGATCATGGGCGAACGCCCGGCGGATCAGACCGATGAGAAAGAACTCGGCCTCCTGATGGCCGGTGTCGCGGGGGAGGCCGCGTAAATGGACAAGATGCCGAAATGGGCCGATGTGGTCCTGATCCCGCTGATCAGCCTGATCCTGGCCGCGCTCCTGTCGGCCCTGGTGATCCTCGGGATCGGCGAAGACCCGGTGGCCGCGGTCAAGCTGATGGTCAATGGCGCCCTGGGCTCGACCTATGGCTGGGGCTACACGCTCTATTACGCCACCAACTTCATGTTCACGGGCCTCGCGGTGGCGGTGGCCGCCCATGCGGGCCTGTTCAACATCGGCGGCGAGGGCCAGGCGATGCTGGGCGGCCTGGGCGTGGCGCTGGTCTGCCTGCTGATCCCCTGGCCGCACTGGACGCTGGCGCTGGCCGTTGCCGCGCTGGGTGCGGGTATCTTTGGCGCCGCCTGGGCCGCCATCCCTGCTTATCTGCAGGCCAAGCGCGGCAGCCATATCGTGATCACCACCATCATGTTCAACTTCATCGCCGCGGCGGTGCTGAACTATGTGCTGGTCAACGTGCTGCGCCCCGAAGGTTCGATGGATCCGGCCACCGAACGCTTCCCCGAGGCTGTCCACCTGCCCTCCCTGCATGAGCTGCTGGCCCCGATCGGCATCAACTTCTCCAAATCGGCCCCCGCCAACGTCAGCCTGCTGGTCGCGATGGGCGCCTGCCTGTTCGTCTGGCTGCTGATCTGGCGCACGCCGCTGGGCTACGAGATCCGCTCCCTCGGCAAATCCGAGCCGGGCGCGCGCTATGCCGGCATCTCGTCGGTGCGCATCATCATGATCGCGATGCTGATCTCCGGCGCGCTGGCGGGCATGATGGCGGTCAACAACGTGATGGGCGAAGCGGAACGGCTGGTGCTGAACGCCACCGAAGGCGCCGGTTTCATCGGCATCGCGGTGGCGCTGATGGGGCGCAATCACCCGTTCGGCGTGTTCCTGGCAGCCATCCTCTTCGGCTTCCTCTACCAGGGCGGCGCGGAGCTGGCGCTTTGGACTTCGATCCCGCGCGAGCTGATCGTGGTGATCCAGGCGCTGGTGATCCTGTTCACGGGTGCGCTCGACAACATGGTGCGGATGCCTCTTGAGAAGATCTTTCTGGCGGTGCGGCGGGGGCAGAACTGATGGAATTCCTGACGATCATCCAGATTCTGGATTCCACCGTCCGCCTGGCGACGCCGCTGCTGCTGGCCTGCCTGGCCGGCCTCTACTCCGAGCGCGCAGGCATCTTCGACATTGGCCTGGAAGGCAAGATGCTGATGGCCGCCTTCTTCTCTGCCGCCGTGGCCGCGGTGACCGGCAACGTCTGGCTGGGGCTGCTGGCGGGCATCGCCTCTTCGCTGGTGCTGGCCGGGCTGCACGGGGTGGCCTCGATCACCTTCCGCGGCAACCAGCTGATCTCCGGCGTGGCGATCAACTTCCTGGCTGCGGGCATGACGGTGCTGATTGCCCAGGACTGGTTCCAGCAGGGCGGCCGCACGCCGTCGCTGTTCAGCGGCGGCCGGTTCACCCCGATCACCCTGCCCTTCGCCGACAGCCTGTCCGGCGTTCCGGTGCTGGGGCCGGTCTATTCCGAGCTGCTGTCGGGCCATTCTGTGCTGGTCTACATCGCCTTCCTGGCGGTGCCGGCCACCTGGTGGATCCTGTTCCGCACCCGGTTCGGCCTGCGCCTGCGCGCGGTGGGCGAGAACCCGGCGGCAGTGGACACCGCGGGCGTCTCGGTTGTCGGCCTGCGCTATGGCGCGGTGATGATCTGCGGCCTGCTGTGCGGCATTGCAGGCGCCTATCTGGCCACCGCGCTGCAGGCGGGCTTCGTCAAGGACATGACCGCGGGCCGCGGCTTCATCGCGCTGGCGGCGCTAATCTTCGCCAAGTGGCGGCCCTGGCACGCAATGGGCGCCTGCCTGCTGTTCGGGCTGCTGCAAGCCATCGCCTTGCGCTTCCAGAACATCGAGCTTGGCGGCATCGTCATCCCGGTTCAGGCCATGGACGCGCTGCCCTATGTGCTGACGGTGGTGATCCTGGCCGGTTTCGTCGGCAAGGCGATCCCGCCCCGCGCCGGCGGCCAGCCCTACGTCAAGGAGCGCTGAGCTCCGCCAGAGAACTCCTCGAACGCCCGGCCCCGCGCCGGGCGTTTGCTTTTCCTGACAGAGAACGCGTCGCGCCGCACGCAGTGCGGCGCCCGGCCCAAGGCCGCCAAGGCGGCTGGCGCAGCCGGCCGCCTGCGGGCGCGGGAGCCGCTTGGTCCATCAGTGCAGCGCTGCCACAGTTAAGTCCAGTTTGCCGCCGCAAATCAGTCCTGCACGCTGCGCAGCGGCAGAGATCATTGATTTTTGAACGGTCCGCGGTCTAACAAAGATCATGCAGATATACCTTCCCATAGCTGAGGTCTCGGTAAATGCCTTCCTTCTTCTGGGCCTCGGAGGAATGGTGGGTGTTCTCTCAGGCATGTTCGGAGTGGGCGGCGGCTTCCTGATGACGCCGCTGCTGTTCTTCATCGGCATCCCGCCCGCGGTGGCGGTGGCCACCGAAGCGAACCAGATTGTTGCCTCCTCCTTCTCGGGCGTGCTGGCGCATTTCCGAAGGCGCACGGTCGATATCAAGATGGGGCTGGTGCTGCAGGCCGGCGGCCTGATGGGGGCGGCGCTGGGGGTTGTGGTCTTCAACTATCTCAAGGCGCTGGGGCAAGTCGATCTGCTGGTCAAGCTGTGCTATGTCGTCTTCCTCGGCGTCGTCGGCGGCCTGATGTTCATCGAAAGCCTGAACGCCATCCGCAAGGCCAAGAAGGCCGGTGGTGCCGCGCCCGCCCCGCGCCGCCAGCGCGGCTGGGTGCATGCGCTGCCGTTCAAGATGCGTTTCCGCACTTCCGGCCTTTATATCTCGGTGATCCCGCCGCTTCTGGTCGGCGTCTGCGTCGGCATCCTGGCTGCGATCATGGGCGTCGGCGGCGGCTTCATCATGGTGCCTGCGATGATCTACATCCTCGGGATGCCGACCAAGGTGGTTGTCGGCACCTCGCTGTTCCAGATCATCCTGGTCACCGGCTTCACCACCATGCTGCACGCCACCACCAACTATACCGTCGATATCGTGCTGGCGGTGCTGCTGCTGATCGGCGGCGTGATTGGTGCCCAGATCGGCACGCGGATCGGTGTTTACCTCAAGGCCGAACAGCTCCGCATCCTGCTGGCGCTGATGGTCATCGCGGTCTGCGTCAAGCTGGGCCTCGACCTGTTGCTGCAACCCTCCGAGATCTACTCGCTGGGTGAGCCCGGGGGGCACTGACCATGCGCAAGCTGCTTTTGTCCGCGCTGACCGCCGCCGCCCTGGCCCTGCTGCCGCACACCGCGGCCCAGGCCGGCAAGGAAGAGGTCGTGCTTGGCCTCAGCCAGGACCGGGTGGCGATCACCGCCACCTTCGACGGGTCGGAAATCCTGGTTTTCGGCGCCGTCAAACGCGAAACCCCGATCCCGCAGGACGACCCGCTGGAAGTGGTGGTCGCCGTGTCCGGCCCGGCGCCCTCCGTCATGGTGCGGCGCAAGGAAAAGAAGCTGGGGATCTGGGTCAACGTCGACAGCGTTCTGGTCGATTCCGCGCCGGCGTTCTATGCGGTGGCCACCAGCGCCCCGTTCAATCAGGTGCTGACCGACACCGAGGACCTGCGCTACCGGATTTCGATCAAACGCGCGATCCGCTCGGTCGGCGCCGCGATGCACATCCGCGGCGCCCAGGCTTTTGCCGATGCGGTGATCCGGATCCGCGAGAAGAACGGGCTGTACTCCCTGCGCGAAAACACGGTGGCGGTGGATGAGCAGACCCTGTTCCGCACCGCCATCGAGATGCCCGCCGACCTGACCGAGGGCAGCTATCAGACCCGCATCTTCCTGACCCGCGGCGGCAAAGTTGTGTCAAGCTATGAGACTGCCATCGATGTGCGCAAGGTGGGGCTGGAGAAGTTTCTGTACTCGCTTTCGCGCGAGCAGCCGTTCCTTTACGGGCTGATGTCGCTGGCGATTGCCATTGCGGCCGGCTGGGGCGCGTCCGCAGCCTTCAGCCTGCTCAGGAACCGCTAAGGGGGTCAGCCTCTCCTGGCGGAGCGGGAAAGGGGCGTTGCCCCTCTTGGCCTGGCGGCCAATTCACCCCGGAGTATTTTGCGAAAGATGAAGGCCCGCGTTTCGCGGCCCGGCAAGCGGCTCTTCCGCCGGGAGAGCCGGCCCGCTGCGCGCCAGCGCAGCGCCACGCCCAACGGGAGCGGCGCATCCTTGAGGCGCCTGCGACGGGCGGGAGCGCTTAGCCGCGGCCGATGTAGGGCATCTTGGTGGCCATCACCGTCATGAACTGCACGTTGGCCTCCAGCGGCAGGCGGGCCATGTGCAGCACCGATTTCGCCGCGTCCTCCACCGCGAAGGTGTGCATCGGCTCTCCGTCCGGGTTCGCCTCCGCGTGGCGCTGGCTCAGGTCTTCGACCATCGGCGTGCGGGTGTTGCCGATGTCGATCTGGCCGCAGGCGA
Organism: Leisingera daeponensis DSM 23529; assembly: GCF_000473145.1. Classification (NCBI taxonomy): domain Bacteria; kingdom Pseudomonadati; phylum Pseudomonadota; class Alphaproteobacteria; order Rhodobacterales; family Roseobacteraceae; genus Leisingera; species Leisingera daeponensis. The sequence continues at coordinate 2,012,063 of NZ_KI421500.1, forward strand.
TGTCAAAGGGGCGGCCGTCCAGCGACAGGCTCTTGGTAAGGCCGGTGATGGCGGCCTTGGTAGCCGCGTATGGCGCTGACTGGGGCCGCGGCACATGGGCGGCGATGGAGCCGTTGTTGATGATCCGCCCGCCCTGCGGCGCCTGGTGGCGCATCTGCCGGAAGGCCGCGCGGGCCGCCAGGTACATGCCGGTGAGGTTCACGTTCACCGAGGCGAACCAATCCTCCAGCGGGATTTCGTCGATGGTGCCCGGCGGGGTGAAGATGCCTGCGTTGTTGAACAGCACATCCAGCCGCCCCGCCGCCATCACAAAGCTGTTCACCGCGTGGTCCACTGCCGCGGGGTCGGTCACATCAGCGGGAAGCACATGGGCGTTGTCATGGCCCAGCGCCGCCTCTTCCAGCCTGTCCGCGCGGCGGGCCAGCAGGCCGACCTGCCAGCCCTCGGCCAGAAACAGCTCCGCCACGGCACGGCCGATGCCGGAACTGGCGCCGGTGATCAGGATGGAAGGGCTCATGCGGGGGTGTCCTCCTGTGCTTCCAGTGTCAGCGCCGCGGCCGGGATGGCCTTGAGGTCATCCACCGGCAGCGGGCCGGAGGGTTTGGCCAGCCGGTTCCTGACCACCCAGATCAGCCGCTCCTGGGCGCGGGTGATGGCGACATAAGCGAGCCGCTTCCACAACGGCTGGCCCGCCTCCACCCGGCCCATGCGGGCGGCGGCGTAGATGTCGGGGGCAAAAACCTGGGCGGTGTCCCACTGAGAGCCTTGCGCCTTGTGGATGGTCACCGCCGCCCCGTGCAGAAAGGTTGCGCCCATACGCGCGGCATAGGGAATGAAGGGCTCTTCCTCATCCGGTTTCTCGATCTTCACGATCGAGGCGGCGGAGACCTGCGGATCCTCTGCCCCCATCACGTGCAGGCGCGAAAACCCGGGCTTGCGGCCGGCCCCGAGGTAGATCACCTGCGCGCCCTTGATCAGGCCGCGGGCCTCCAGATCCAGGCGCTTCTTGCGGTGCTTCATCGGCAGTTCGATGCCGTCGCAGATCAGCGGCTCGCCGGCGATCAGCGCGTCCTCCGGCGCGCCATGGACGGCGCGGAAGGCGTTGATCAGCCGGATCCGGGTGTTGTTGCGCCACACCAGCACCGGCGAGCGCGCCATCAGGTCGACCTCCACCCGCTGGCCCCAGACCACCCTCTCGTCGCGCCGGGCGGTGTCCTCCACCATGCGCTCGAAATCCTCGAACCCCAGCTGCGGGTCAGCCAGCGCGTGGGCCAGGTCGAGGATCGGATTGCCCGCCTCTTGCCGGTGGATGCGGTTGAGGATCAGCTGGCGCGGCTCCGGCAGGGTTTCGAACACCATGGAGCCCGACTGGTTGACCGGCGCCAGCTGCGCCGGGTCGCCGAACAGGATCAGGTTCGGGAAGATCTCCTTCAGATCCTCGAACTGGCGGTCGTCCAGCATCGACGCCTCGTCGATGAAGCCGATGTCGAGAGGATCCTCGCGCCGCTTCCAGCCGGTGATGAAGTCGGAGCCGCGCAGGCCCGCCGCCGCCAGCGCGCCGGGGATCGACTTGTTCCTTTCGTAAAAGGCCGCGGCCCGGGCCAGCGCCTCCTCGCTCAGCCCTTCGATGTCGGGCTGCTCCCCCTGCCCCGCCAGCCATTCGGCGATTTTCTCGAATTCAGGATCGTAAACCGGCGTGTAGAGAATACGGTGGATGGTGGTGGCCGGCACCCCGCGCAGGCGCAGCACGCTGGCGGCCTTGTTGGTGGGCGCCAGAATCGCCAGCGTGCGGCGGTCTTCGCCCTTCTTGCGGCTTTCGTAATCACCGGAGACGATCTCAACCCCGGCCTGTTCCAGCGCCTTGTAAAGCTCGGCCAGCAGCAGCGTCTTACCGGACCCGGCCTTGCCGATCACCGCCATCACCCCGGCATCGCCGCGGGGCGGGTGCAAGAGCCCGTCGTCAAGGTCCACCCCCGCCTGGCGCAAGAGTTCGGTCACGCTGTCATAAGCGGCGGCCTGGTCATCGGAAAACTGTACGGGCAGAGCTGTCATGGCGCGACCCTACAGCCGCGGAGCCGGGTCCGCCAGAGGATCCGGCCCCGGTTTGCGCAATGTTCAGGCGCTGAGCGCCACCGGGCCGGCGGCGCCGGCGCCGCCGAAGGAGCGGTCGAACCAGAGCTGCGACAGCTCCGGCGGGATGCCTGCCTTGCGCGACACGCTGTGATAGGTCTCTTCGGCATATTCCCAAAAGCCCATGCAGATGGGATTGCGCCCCTCACCCTGGACGCCGGTGATCTCAGGCGCGAAGCCCAGGTTGCGGAACGCGCGGGCCGTGTGGCGGTAGAACACGCCTGTGTAATGAGGAATGTCGAAGTTGCGCATGATTTCGAGGCTGCCAAGCATCAGCCCTGCTGCGATCCTGCCCTGCGCCTTGCGCGACAGGCAGAACCGGGTGCATTCCCAGATCAGCGGGCTGCAGATGGGGACGCCGCCACAGAGATCCAGGAAGATTTCATTCACCATCACCCGGCCGGTGGTCGGCAGAAACCGCATGGAGCCGCCGTGGCGGCCGTCCGGCATTTCCCAGATCATGTAGAGCGGGTCCAGTTCGTCGTACTGGTCCCTTTCCTCGCCGTTGCCGTTCACCTGCACCTCCCAGCCGAGCCGCGTCTTGAACTGATCGGCCCTGTCCAGGAACATTGAATGAGCCAAGTCCGCGTGCTTGTGAAGATCGTGACCGTAAACATAGCGCAGCATGGTAAATTCCCCTTTTGGTAGAAAAGCAGGGGAATGATACGACTATTGGGTTCAACGCCCGAGAGAATTTACACGCAAAAGGGTAGCTCTACCGTTAAACCACAATCAAACCGAGACTTACCGCGCGGGCAATGGCGTGTGTGGTGTTGATCGCGCCAAGTTTGAAGCGGGCGCTTTCGATATAAACCCGCAGGGTGTGCTCGGAGATCGCCAGGGTCTGGGCCACCTGTGCCCGGCTGTAGCCGATCGCCAGCAGCGTCAGCGCGTCAACTTCCCGCGGCGACAGCGGCTGCGCCTGTTCTGCGGTGCGGGAAGGTTCCAGTTCCAGCACCTTGCGGTTGAAGTAATGCGCCACCAGGATGAAATCGCGGTTGTACTTCGCGACAAGCTTCTCCCAAGCTGCATCGCCGCAATTGTGGCTGAGCGTGAACAGCGCGAACTGGCCGTTCGGACCCCTGATAGGGATCGCATAACCCTGATTGCCCACACCATGCTCCATCGCGTCTTTCAGGAACTCGCGCGCCGGTTTGGGGTTCCAGTCCAGCCGCTTCCAGTCGACGGGGTGAAAACGCTGGTAGCAGCCCACGACCACCGGATCGACCCGTGAATAGGCCTTGTCCAGATAGCGTCCTGTCCAAGCCTCGGAGTAGGTGCCGAAATAATAGTGGTTCCCGGCGGTCTCGACCCAGAGATACATTGCATGATCGACGCCAAACACCTCGCAGACCTGCTCAACGATCAGTTGCAGGCCTTCCAGGGTTTCAGTGGCGTCAAGCGCCTCCAGGATGCGGTCGAGTTCTGCTTTGTATGCCATGAAATACGTGCTGCTGCCCTTCAGGTCCGGCCCCATTCTGAGGGAGGCTCGTGGCAGGATCTGCTGCCGCGGGCTGGCCGGTCGTTCATGCTCTTTTGCAGTGGGGACCTCCCGGAGGTCAATGCGAAGGTTCCGCTTTCGTTCATTTTGGGTGAACGGCTGTGCGATGCAGCAGAAAAACGCCGCAAAAACCGGGGCGTAGAGAACCGGCTTTTCCTGCCGGCGGCCAGGTCCTCCCCCGAAATAGCGAGGCCGCATCCGGCAACCGGCTGAAATACCTGTCTGCCGACCGTCAAATCAGAAAAAATCCCGCGAACCACAGATGTGATTCGCGGGATTGGTCTCAGCTTGATAGCGCTGCCGCCTGGGGGATCAGGCCTCCAGCACGTCCTGCAGGGTGCGCAGGCCGGTTTTCGGGGCCTGCACCAGCACCGACATGTTGCCCGGCAGGTGCTCGTTGCGCATCATCTTCATGTGCGCTTCCGGCAGGTCGTTCCAGGTGAAGACCTCGGACATGCAGGGATCCAGGCGGCGCTCGACCATCAGCTTGTTGGCGGCGGCGGCCTGCTTCAGATGGGCAAAGTGCGAGCCCTGCAGGCGCTTCTGGTGCATCCACATGTAGCGCACGTCGAAGGTCAGGTTATAGCCGGTGGTGCCCGCGCAGATCACAACCATGCCGCCCTTTTTGACCACGAAGGTGGAGACCGGGAAGGTCGCCTCGCCCGGGTGCTCGAACACCATGTCGACGTTCACGCCCTTGCCGGTGATGTCCCAGATCGCCTTGCCGAACTTGCGCGCCTCTTTGAACCACTCGGCATATTCCGGAGTGTTGACCGTGGGCAGCTGGCCCCAGCACTTGAAGTCCTTGCGGTTCAGAACGCCCTTGGCGCCGAGGCCCATGACGAAGTCGCGCTTGCTCTCGTCCGAGATCACGCCGATGGCGTTGGCGCCGGCGGTGTTGATCAGCTGGATCGCATAGGAGCCGAGGCCGCCCGAAGCGCCCCAGACCAGCACGTTCTGGCCCGGCTTCAGGTCGTGCGGCTCATGGCCGAACAGCATCCGGTAGGCGGTGGCGAGCGTCAGCGTGTAGCAGGCGCTTTCTTCCCAGGTCAGGTGCTTGGGGCGCGGCATAAGCTGCTGGGCCTGGACGTTGGTGAACTGGGCGAAGGAGCCGTCCGGCGTCTCATAGCCCCAGATCCGCTGGCTGGGCGAATACATCGGGTCGCCGCCATTGCATTCCTCGTCGTCGCCGTCGTCCTGGTTGCAGTGGATCACCACCTCGTCGCCGACCTTCCAGCGGGTGACCTTGGAGCCCACGGCCCAAACGATGCCGGAGGCATCGGAACCGGCGATGTGATAGGGGGCCTTGTGACCGTCGAAGGGCGAGATCGGCTTGCCGAGCGAGGCCCAGACGCCGTTGTAATTGACGCCGGCCGCCATCACCAGGACCAGCACCTCGTTGCTGTCCAGCTCCGGAACATCGACCACCTCCTGCTGCATCGCAGTATTCGGCTCGCCGTGGCGTTCCTTGCGGATGGCCCATGCGTACATCTTCTTGGGCACATAGCCCATCGGGGGGATTTCCCCCAGTTCATAGAGATCTTTCTCCGGCGCCTCGTACGACATGACGTCAGTCTGGGTATCCAATGCCATGATGGCCTCCTTTGTATCCTGTGCTTTTGCCGCGGTGCAGAATCGCAGCGATTATCTGAGGGATAGGATTGGCTGAGTAATATTGCAACCACTTTTGCGCCGTATGGGTAATTTTATGACCCAGCGGATGCAGCATTTCCCTTAGCAGGTGCAGAAAAATCACGGTTCCCGCCCGGCTGCGCGCCGTCCCGGGGCAACAGGTGGCGGATCGAATTGGCATAAAACACCAGCAAGTCGCGGCGGTCTTCGACCGGGGCGAACCGGCCGCCGGATTCGGCCACCAGCCCGCGGCGCTGCAGCTGCCGCAGGCCGCTGCCCGCCGCATAGGACAGATTCTCGCGGGGCATATGGGCATGCGCCAGCGGCATCGCCGCGATCAGACCTTCCAGCCGGTGCTCGATGGCGGCCCGGCTGAGGGCGCCGTGGCGCAATAGCACGGCGGCGATCAGCGGCACCGGCAGCACCGGAACAATGGCGCTGATCCGCTGCATCAGCTCACGCGCCAGCGGCTTGGTAATGTCGCCCTGCCGCCCGGCCCCGAAACCGGCGAGGCTCAGCGGGCGGCCGAAGTTCACCGCTGCATAGCCCGCGCGGCGGTGGCGCCCGGTCATCCACAGCCACAGCTGCCGCAGCAGCCGCAGCGCCACCAGCCCGATCCCGGCCCGGAACCGGCGCTCGCCCGCCTTGGCGGCAGAGGTCAGGATCCGGTCCTCCAGCACCCGGTCATAGTTCAGCGCCACCGGAACAAAAACCACGTCGCGCCCGTCCGGGTCATACCCCTCGACGATGTACTTCAGCAGCCCCAGCCTGGGCGGTGCCAGGGCGCCGTCCAGGCTCAGGCCGCCCTCGGGGAACATCGCCTGGGTGGAACCGCCGCGGGTGGCGAGGCGCACATAGGCGGCCAGCACCTGGCGGTAGAGATCATTGCGCGAGCGGCGGCGGATGAAATAGGCGCCCATTGCCCGGATCAAGCGGCTGAGCGGCCAGACCCGCGCCCACTCCCCCACCGCATAAGACAGCGCAGAACGCTCCGCCGCCAGATAGGTGACCAGCACGTAATCCATGTTGGAGCGGTGGTTCATCACGAACACCACGGTGGATTTGGGGTCGATGGCGCGCAGCGCCTCCTCGTCCTGGTGGCCCAGCCGCACCCGGTAGACCGCGTTGGACAAAAGCCGGGCGGCGCGGATCGCCAGACCGAAATAGGCGAAGGCGGAGAAGCCGGGCACGATCTCGCGCGCATAGCGGCGGACCTGCTCAAACGCCACGTTTTCCGGGATGCCCTCCGCCGCGGCGTGATCCGCTGCCGCCTGCGCCACCTGCGGATCGTGGATCAGCCGCTGGATCATATCGTGGCGGCGGGCCAGCTTGAAAGGCTCGATCGGGCGTTCAAGACGCTTGTTCAGCCGCGCCACCGCGCGCTCCAGCCGCCGCCGGAAGAACCAGCGCACCGAGGGAAACAGGAAATGCGACGCGAAGGTCACCGCGGCGAAGGCCACGATCAGCACAAAAAGCCACAGCGGCAGTTCCACGGTTTGCGTCATCCCGCGAAGCCTTGCCCAAGCCTGCCCGGTTTACAAGCCCTTTGCCGCGGCTTCCGGCGCTGGCGCAAGCCGCACCGCGCGGCCGCGATCATCGCGGCGTTCAAGAAAGGACCGGACGGCCTGCTGCGCCGGCAGTTCGACCAGATGATGAACAGCGCTCGACAGCAGCAGAATGCCCCCCAGAACCAGGCCCGCGGCCAGCACAAAGACCCCGTCTGACAGCCCCGGCGGCAGCAGCGACAGCAGGGTCACCCCGATGTAATTGTGCAGCAGGTAAACCGGATAGCTGATCACCCCCAGCGCCGCCAGCGGCCGCCACGCCAGCACGCTGGCCGCCCGCAGGCGCCAGGCACAGGCTGCAACCGCGAGGAAGATCAGGGCAAGGACGGCGGTCTCCCCCCAATCCTCTGCGCGGTAGAGGGCGACCGAGAAGCTCCAGAAGATCAGCGCCGCCTGCCGCTTGCCGCGCGCCCCGCCATAGACCGCGGCAAAGGTGATGCCCGCCGCGAACAGATGCGCATAGGCCAGGAACAGCGTCTCGATCACCACCTGCGGCACCAGCCCCGGAACCGCGAACTGGACCGCTGCAAACAGGGACTGCATCAGCAGCAGCACCAACGGCGCCACCGCCGCAAAGCGTCCGGCGGGCGCCAGCCAGCAAATCACCGCAGCCAGCAGGTAGAAGCGGATTTCAATGGCGAGCGTCCAATACACCACATCGACGTAACCATCGAACCCCAAGGCGCTGTGCCAGAAGCGCTGCGACGTGAAGGTCCAGGAGGCGGCAAAGCCGCTGAGCCCGCCCTGCACTTCCCGGCTGAAACCGCTGTCAACGCTGTGGACAAAGGCAAACGTCAGGATCGAGCAAACCGCCAGGGCGGGCCACAGCCGCGCCAGACGCTTCAGCGCAAACCGCCAGGGCCCGGGCTGGCCGGCTAGCGACAGCGTGATGACAAAGCCGGAAATGACGAAAAACAGCGCGACACCAAGATCGCCGTATCTCGCCAAAGGCAGCAGCCCCGCGCCGTAGGGATAGTGCTGGGGGTACGCCTGAAAATAATGGTACAGCACAACTGCCAGCACGGCGACAGCGCGCAGACCGTCGAACTCGGCAAGGCGCCGCCCGGATAAAGTGTTCTTCAAAGCCGTAATCTTCTAAAAATCGATTCAACTTATAAGACCCTAGTCCGCATCCAGCTCTATCTCAACCGCACCGTTCCTGATGGTTAACCGCGGAACTGGGCATCAGCCCTGCGAATGCCGCAACGCAGCGAATTGACACGGGTTGAAAATTGCAGTTTACATCAGCGTGACGAAATAAAATTACCGACACTCTGACTCGCGAGGCCCGACATGCCGCAGATGCAAAAAGACCGCCCCTGGCTGATCCGCACCTACGCCGGCCACTCCACGGCCAAGGCGTCCAACGCGCTTTACCGCGCCAACCTGGCGAAAGGGCAGACCGGGCTTTCGGTCGCCTTCGACCTGCCGACCCAGACCGGTTATGACAGCGACCACGTGCTGGCGCGCGGCGAAGTGGGCAAGGTCGGCGTGCCGGTCTGCCACCTGGGCGACATGCGGGCGCTGTTCGACCAGATCCCGCTGGAGCAGATGAACACCTCGATGACCATCAACGCAACAGCGCCGTGGCTCTTGGCGCTGTATATCGCGGTGGCCGAGGAACAGGGCGCCGATGTGTCCAAGCTGCAGGGCACGGTGCAAAACGACCTGATCAAGGAATACCTCAGCCGCGGCACCTATGTCTGCCCGCCCAAGCCCAGCCTCAAGATGATCGCGGATGTGGCGGAGTACTGCTACACCAACGTGCCCAAGTGGAACCCGATGAACGTGTGTTCCTACCACCTGCAGGAAGCCGGCGCGACGCCGGAGCAGGAGCTGGCCTTTGCCCTGGCAACCGCGCAGGCGGTGCTGGATGAGCTGAAACCGCGCATTGCACCGGAAGATTTCCCGGCCATGGTCGGGCGCATCTCCTTCTTCGTGAACGCGGGCATCCGGTTCGTGACCGAGATGTGCAAGATGCGCGCCTTTGTTGACCTGTGGGACGAGATCTGCCGCGACCGCTATGGCGTGGAGGATCCCAAGTTCCGCCGTTTCCGCTATGGCGTTCAGGTGAACTCGCTGGGCCTGACGGAGCAGCAGCCGGAAAATAACGTCTACCGTATTCTGATCGAGATGCTGGCAGTGACGCTGTCCAAGAAAGCCCGCGCCCGCGCGGTGCAGCTGCCCGCCTGGAACGAGGCGCTTGGCCTGCCCCGTCCGTGGGACCAGCAATGGTCGATGCGGATGCAGCAGATCCTGGCCTATGAGACCGACCTTTTGGAATACGGCGACCTGTTCGACGGAAATCCGGCGGTCGATGCCAAGGTCGAGGAACTGAAGGAAGGCGCCCGCGCCGAGCTTGCCAACCTTGAATCGATGGGCGGCGCTGTCGCCTCGATCGAATACATGAAGGGCCGGCTGGTCGATTCCAATGCGGAACGCCTGAACCGGATCGAGAAGAACGAGACCATCGTGGTGGGCGTCAACAAGTGGACCGAGGGCGAGCCCTCGCCGCTGCAGACCGAGGACGGCGGCATCATGGTCGTCGACCCGGCGGTGGAGCAGGAGCAGATCGAACGGCTGAACGCCTGGCGCGGTGAGCGCGACAATGACGCGGTGCAATCGGCCCTGGCCGCGCTGCGCGCCGCGGCGCAGAGCGGCACAAATGTCATGGAACCGTCGATCGCCGCGGCCAAGGCCGGCGTCACCACCGGCGAATGGGCCGAGGAAATGCGCAAGGTTTACGGCACTTACCGCGGCCCGACCGGCGTGTCGGCCTCGATGTCGAACAAAACCGAGGGTCTGGACGAGCTGCGCGATGCGGTCAACGCGGTCAGCGACGTGCTGGGCCGACGGATCAAGTTCGTGGTCGGCAAGCCGGGCCTCGACGGCCATTCCAACGGCGCCGAGCAAATCGCCTTCCGCGCCCGCGACTGCGGCATGGACATCACCTATGACGGCATCCGCATGACCCCGGCGGAACTGGTGGAAGCGGCGCAAAAGGATGACGCCCATGTGGTGGGCCTGTCGATCCTGTCGGGAAGCCACCTGCCGCTGGTCGAAGAAATGATGCAGCGGATGCGCGACGCCGGTTTGGCGCATATCCCGGTGGTCGTCGGCGGCATCATCCCGGAGGAGGACGCGCAAAAGCTGAAGGCCATGGGCGTGGCTCGCGTCTATACACCCAAGGATTTCGAGCTCAATTCAATTATGAGCGACATTGTGGACCTGGCAAGGCCACCGGAAATTGCAGTGAATTGACTTTTTACCGGCAGTTTTCTGCAAACCGATAAAAAAGATGCTGAAACGCGTCTGGTATTCAGTCCATAAGGAATGACATGCCGGTTTTTCCGGTGTGTCATTTTATATATGGAGTTCAGAATGACCCTCGACCTTTCGGCAATGAGCAGAAAAGAGCTTCTGCAGCTTCGCAGTAATGTTGAAAAAGCACTGCAGGATGCGGAACTGCGCGAACGCCAGGAAGCCTTGAAAGCCGCCGAGGAGGCTGCCGCAAAATACGGTTTCTCGCTGGACGAGATCGCCACCGCGTCGCGCCAGGGCGCAAAAAAGGCCAAGGCCGCTCCGAAATACCGCAACCCGGAAAATCCGGAAGAAACCTGGACCGGGCGCGGCCGCAAACCGCATTGGGTCCATGCCGCGCTGACCGCGGGCAAGGATATTTCCGATCTGGAAATCTGATCTGTCTGGAGCTGAGCGATGACCATTCACATCGGCGCCGCCAAGGGCGATATTGCAGAAACCGTGCTGATGCCCGGCGACCCCTACCGGGCGAAATGGGCGGCTGAGACGTTTCTGGAAGATGCCAAACTGGTCAATGAAGTGCGCGGCATGCTGGGCTATACCGGCACGTGGAAGGGGCACCGGGTGAGCATTCAGGGCAGCGGCATGGGGATGCCCTCGCTGTCGATTTATGCCAACGAACTGATCCGGGACTATGGCGCCAAGACGCTGATCCGCATCGGCTCTTGCGGCGGCATGCAGGAGAAGGTCAAGGTGCGGGACGTGATCCTGGCGATGACCGCCACCACCCTCAACAGCCCGTCCAGCGGTATCTTCCGGGAGCTGAACTTCGCCCCCTGCGCCGACTGGGGCCTGTTGCAGGCGGCGGCCCAGGCCGCATCCAAACGCGGCGCGGCGACCCATATCGGCGGCATCTACTCCTCGGATGTGTTCTATGACGAACGCCCCGACCTGAACGAGCAGATGGTGCGCCACGGCATTCTCGGCGTGGAGATGGAAGCGGCAGAGCTTTACACGCTGGCGGCCCGCCACGGCTGCCGGGCGCTGGCGGTGCTGACCGTGTCCGATCATCTGGGCACCGGCGAGGCGCTGCCCTCCGATCAGCGCGAGCGCAGCTTTGGCGACATGGTGGAAATTGCCCTGGAGGCCGCGTTCAGCTGAAAGTTTTCATTTTGACAATCAGTAAGGGCAGCGGCTTTCGCCCTGCCCTTTTTTCCTGCCTGAAAGGCCCTGCTTCATTTCACGCGCGGTGAAAATGCGGCGCTAATGGCGTTCTCACTCAGGCCAATTAAATGACCTGCCTGCTTCCATGCAGATATTGCGCCATTATTGTCCACTTGCCGGATATCCAAACCATTATTGCCGGCTCAGCCAAGTCCATGGCTGCGGTCATAGCCATTTCGCGGCGGGCTTTTCCAATCGCCAAGAGCACCTTTGGCCGGGGCAAAAATTTCGACCAGCAGCGGATAGCAAGCCGCCGTATCGCTGGAATGCTCCGCCGAGCAATCCCCGCCCGGGCAGGCACTGAGCGCGCCCAGCAGGCTGATTTCGGCAAAGAACTCCAGATAATCGCCGGGGCGCACCGGGCTCGCTTTCATGAAGTACTGGCCGGTATCGCGGGTAAAGCCGGTGCACATGAAGACATTCAGCACATCATGCACATGCGGCTCCGCCTCCGCCAGCGGCAGCCCCAGGTGGCCCGCCAGCGCCCTTGTCAGGTTGGAATGGCAGCAGTGATGGTACTGGCTGCCCGCCAGCAGGTTGCCGGTGTAGGGGTCGCAGCGGGTGCCGATCACGTCATGCACGGAGCCGCCGTACGGGTCGATGCCGTACCAGCCCAGCGTGTCTTCCGTGATGGTTGCCATCGGGCGCAGATGCGGAAAGCTGGTCCACATCCGTTCTCCGGCGGTGAGATGGGTGCCGTGCAGGGCGCGGGTCTTGCCGGAGTAGAACCGCTCGCTGAGGTCGGCCCTGTTCCACAGGTTCAGATCGCCCACCTGCGGCCCCTCCACCGAACTGATCCGGAAGAAATGCCCGGCGGGCACCTCGAAACAGGCGGCATCGCGGGGCTGCACCAGCACCTCCCCGGTTTTCACCGCCGCTTGCCGCGCTTGCCGGTACAGCGGCAGATCCGGGACCGGCAGGGTGTCGTTAGGGTAGCAGATCACCGGCTCGACCGCGCGGCGGGCGTCCGCATCGGCGGGGGTTTCGGGGGCAATAGTCATGGGGCAAACCTTCTCGTCCGTTTGCCACATCAAGACGGCAACGCCGCAGGGTTTCAAGCCCTGCGGCGGCCGGAACAGATCACAAACGCCGGAAGGCGGAGGTCAGATCACCACCACGTCCAGCGGCGGGAAGCCGTTGAAGCCCACCGAGGCATAGGTCGACGTGTAGGCGCCGCAGGAATGGATCACCACGCGGTCGCCGGCCTTCAGGCCCAGCGGCAGCTGCACCAGCTGCTTTTCATACAGCACATCGGCGCTGTCGCAGGAGGGGCCTGCCAGCACGCAGGGGCCAGTCGGCTCGTGCTCGCGGCTGGTGGTGATCTGGTAGCGGATTGCCTCGTCCATGGTTTCGGCCAGGCCGGAGAACTTGCCGATGTCCAGATAGACCCAGCGGAACATGTCGTCGGCATGTTTGCGGGAGACCAGCAGCACCTCGGCCGCAATCGCGCCGGCTTCTGCCACCAGGCCGCGGCCCGGCTCTGCCATCACCTCAGCGGCGTCGGGGAAGCGGGCATCGACCTGCTCCATCACCGCGCGGGCATAATCCTCGGCGCCCATCACCTCGGTCTTGTAGGAGGCCGGGAAGCCGCCGCCGATGTTCACCAGCTTCAGGTCATGGCCGGCCGCGCGGCCCGCGGTCCAGACCTCTGCCACCTGATCCAGCACCGGCGCCCACATCAGCGGATCGCGGGTTTGCGAGCCGACGTGGAACGACAGGCCATGCACGGTGAGGCCAAGGCCCGCGGCGGCGTCCATCAGGCTCAGCGCCATCGAAGCAGACGATCCGAACTTGCGGCTGAGCGGCCAGTCGGCGCCAGACGCTTCGACGATCACCCGCAGGCAGACATGCGCGCCGGGCGCGAATTCGGCCAGCTTCTCCAGCTCTTCCTGGGCGTCGGCAGCAAAATGGGTGATGCCGATACCATGGGCAAAGGCAATGTCGGCGGGCCGTTTGATGGTGTTGCCGAAGGTGATCTGCTCAGCGCGCGCGCCGGCGGCCAGGCACATCTCGATCTCGGCGCGGCTGGCCGCGTCGAAATTGGAGCCAAGGCGCACCAGGGTTTCCAGCACTTCCGGCGCCGGGTTGGCCTTCACAGCATAGTGGATGCGCGCGCGGCCCAGGCCGCGGTCCAGCGCCTGGTACTGGCGGGCAACTGCCTGGCTGTCGATGACCAGAGTCGGCCGGTCGAAGCGGTTTTGCGCGATGTGCTGCAGGTGACGGGATACAGATACGGAATCGCGAGCAGTCTGCCCGGCTACGTGTACGTTCATGGTCATCTCCAAAAGACCCGGCCCAATACGGCCGCTGAGTTCAGTCAGAGACGTTACCGTCGCTACGTAACCTTAGGGGAGTAAAACCCCTTTCGACAGAGGCGCGTGCGTTGGCGTCTTGCCCGCCCATATCGGGCAAAGAGATGAGTCTTTCAAGCATTATTTTTTGCCGGTCTGCTATGCGCGGACCGAAGGGCTCCCGCCTGCTCCGCCGCCTTCTGAAAAGGCGCCCCGCAGTTGGGCCCGGCACCGCGCCCGGCGCGGTGCCGGGCCCAAGGCCGCTCGGAAGGCGTTCCGGCGCAGCCGGGGCGCCTGCGGGCGCGGGAGATCACCGCTGCGGGCTGCACGTTCCGGCTATGGCGCGCGGCGCGGATCGCGGCAGAGGCGCGGGGCGGCCTCTCCCGGTTCCGCGGCGCTGCAATAGCTGCAGCGCCACTGGCCCTGGGCGCGCTGCTGGCGCCAGCGGCAGTTGCGGGTCAGACTGGTGGTGCGGCGGCGCCAGACGAAATAGGCGAACACGCCCGCCAAAAGGACAAGCAGCAGAACAGGCATGCCCCTGTCTACGCCGCGGCAGCCTCCGGCTCAACCGGTTTGCCGCCTGCGCGTCAGGCTGCCCTCAGGCAGCCTGATAATACTCGACCACGCCGTCCGTGGTGTTCGGTTCTGCTGCCGCGGGCAGCGGCTCCGGGGTGTAATAGGCATAAGCCTGCTCCAGGGCCTCAAGCGCGGCCTGACGGGCCTTGTCCTTCGGGTCCTGCTGCAAATTCACCGGGTTCATCGGGTTGCCTCCATAGTCTGGCGCGATCCTCCCTCAAGCGCCAAACTACTGCCTGCCCGCCGCGGGCGCAGCCGCCGTTTCTGCAAAGGCGCCATGCGCTTGCTGCATTGCAGCAACCATGGAGGCGCGTCAGACCGTCAGCAGGTGCCCAGCCAGCCCCAGGGCAAAGCCCGCAACTGCGCCCAGTGCCGGCACGCTGCTGCGGCTGGAATGCGCCTTGGGCGCGATGTCCTGAAACAGCAGATAGAGAATGCCGCCCGCCGCAAAAACCATGATGGCCCCCAGCACCGCGTGGGCCTCTGCCAGCCAGACCAGCCCCGCCAGGGCGCAGACCGGCCCCAGCGCCGCCAGCCCGACAAAGGCCAGCAGCACATGCCAGGCCGGGCTGTCACCGCTCCAGACATCGCGGAAGGCGGCAAACCCCTCCGGCAGGTTCTGCAAGAAGATCATCAGCGCCAGCAGCCAGGCGGTGGCGGCATCCGCCACCAGCATCGCCCCGAGCGCCATCGCCTCGGGCACATAATCCAGCAGCATCGCCAGCAGAAGCGCGCCGCTGCCGCCGCGCTTTTGCAGCACGGTATCGGCGAGGTAGAACACGCCGCCGCCCGCCGCGAACAGCAGCACCGCCAGCACCGCTGGCAGCGCCTGCGCCCCCTCCGGCACCAGCACCAGCGCCACCGCAGAAGTGAGCGCGCCGCCGCCGAAGGCCGCGACTGCATGCAGCACCTCGTCGCGCAGCGTCGGGTTGCGGATGTGCTCGCACCAGGCAAGAAATCCGCCCAGCGGCATCGAAAGCCCGGCGAGCCCGGCTAAAAGAATGGCAAAAACATGCGGTTGCATTCCGGCACCCTAGGGCTGCCGCAGCCGCAGCTCAACCGCTTTGCGTCAGGTGTTGATACAGCTCGTCGCCTGTGCCGCCTGTGCCTCAGTGACGTCCGGTCCCGGCTGCACCGTGCGCAGAACCGTCGCCCCTGCCCCATGGCCCAGAAACTCCGTGCTCACCCGGTATTGCCCGGTGATGCCCGCAGCCGCGATACAGCCGGGGATCTTGGCGTCCGTTGCCGCCAGCTGGCCGCCGATACGGTCGTGGTCGGTGGCCGTCATGCAGCCCGCCAGCACGGTCAGCGCGCCCGCGGCAAGTCCCATCAGTTTCATGCCCGAATTCCAATGCCAGCTAAAAAACATGCCCCCGGTTTCGCAGGAAACCGGGGGCCATGCAAATTTCATCGCGTGCGGCGGCGGATCCTTGCGGATCAGCCCTGCTGCGCTCAGACGGTGCGCTCGACCATCATCTTCTTGATATGCGCAATCGCCTTGGCCGGGTTCAGGCCCTTGGGGCAGGTTTTGGCGCAGTTCATGATGGTGTGGCAGCGGTACAGCTTGAACGGATCTTCCAGCTGGTCCAGGCGTTCAGGCGTGGCCTCGTCGCGGCTGTCGATGATCCAGCGGTAGGCGTGCAGCAGCGCGGCCGGCCCCAGGTAACGGTCGCCGTTCCACCAGTAGGACGGGCAAGAGGTCGAGCAGCTGGCGCACATCACGCACTCATAAAGCCCGTCCAGCTTCTTGCGGTCCTCGATTGACTGCTTCCACTCTTTCGCCGGGCGGTTGGTCTTGGTCTCCAGCCACGGCATGATCGAGGCATGCTGGGCATAGAAATGGGTGAGGTCCGGGATCAGGTCCTTGACCACCGGCATATGCGGCAGCGGGTAAATCGCCACATCGCCCTTGATCTCATCCATGCCGTAGATACAGGCCAGCGTGTTGATGCCGTCGATGTTCATCGCGCAAGAGCCGCAGATCCCCTCGCGGCAGGAGCGGCGGAAGGTCAGGGTCGGGTCGATCTCATTCTTGATCTTGATCAGCGCGTCCAGAACCATCGGGCCGCAGCTGTCCATGTCGACGAAATAGGTGTCGACCCGCGGGTTCTGGCCGTCGTCCGGGTTCCAGCGGTAGATCTTGAACTTGCGCACATTGCTGGCGCCCTCCGGCTTGGGCCAGGTTTTGCCGGTGGTGATCTTGGAGTTCTTCGGGAGGCTGAGTTGAACCATGGTCTGTCTCCTTAGAACGTCCGCGCCTTGGGCGCGATTTTGGCGAGGCTGATGCCGCCTTCGGCTTCGGTCGACAGCGGGTCGGTGATCACCGGGCGGTAGCTGAGCTCCACCTTGTTGCCCTCCACGCGGGAGACGGTGTGGACACGCCAGTTCTCGTCGTCGCGGGAGGTGAAGTCCTCATGCGCGTGGGCGCCGCGGCTTTCCTTGCGGGCTTCGGCGCCAACGATGGTGGCCAGCGCGTTCGGCATCAGGTTGGTCAGCTCCAGCGTCTCCATCAGGTCGGAGTTCCAGACCAGCGAGCGGTCGGTCACCTTCAGGTCATCGAGCTTGGCGGCAATCGCTGTCATCTTCTCGACGCCTTCCGCCATGGTCTTGGAGGTGCGGAACACCGCCGCGTCGGCCTGCATGCACTTCTGCATCTCCAGCCGCAGATCCGCGGTCGGGATGCCGCCGTTGGCATTGCGCAGGGTGTCGAAGCGGTCGAACGCCTTGTCGACGGAGGCCTGGTTCAGCACCGGGTTTGCCGCTTCCGGGTCCACGACCTTGCCCGCGCGGATGGCGGAGGCGCGGCCAAAGACCACCAGGTCGATCAGCGAGTTGGAGCCGAGACGGTTGGCGCCATGCACCGAGGCGCAGCCCGCCTCGCCCACGGCCATCAGGCCCGGCACGACGGCGGTCGGGTCGTCTGCGGTCGGGTTCAGCACTTCGCCCCAATAGTTGGTCGGAATGCCGCCCATGTTGTAATGCACGGTGGGCAGAACCGGGATCGGCTCCTTGGTCACGTCTACGCCCGCAAAGATCTTGGCGCTCTCGGAGATGCCCGGCAGGCGCTCCGCCAGCGCTTCGGCCGGCAGGTGGGAGAGGTTCAGGTGGATATGGTCGCCCTCGGCGCCCACACCGCGGCCTTCACGGATCTCCATGGTCATGGAGCGGCTGACGTAGTCGCGCGGCGCCAGATCTTTGTACTGGGGCGCATAGCGCTCCATGAACCGTTCGCCTTCGGAGTTGGTGAGGTAGCCGCCTTCGCCCCGCGCGCCCTCGGTGATCAGGCAGCCGGAGCCGTAGATGCCGGTCGGGTGGAACTGCACGAATTCCATGTCCTGCAGCGCCAGGCCCGCGCGGGCCACCATGCCGCCGCCGTCGCCGGTGCAGGTATGCGCCGAGGTGGCAGAGAAGTACGCACGGCCGTAACCGCCGGTCGCCAGAACCACCATCTTGGCGTTGAAGACATGCATGGTGCCGTCGTCCAGCTTCCAGCAGACAACGCCTTGGCACTGCCCGTCCTCGGACATGATCAGGTCGATGGCGAAATACTCGATGTAGAATTCCGCGTTGTTCTTCAGCGACTGGCCGTAAAGCGTGTGCAGGATCGCGTGGCCGGTCCGGTCCGCCGCGGCACAGGTGCGCTGGACCGCGGGGCCTTCGCCGAACTCAGTCGTGTGGCCGCCGAACGGGCGCTGGTAGATTTTGCCTTCCTCGGTGCGCGAGAACGGCACGCCGTAATGCTCCAGCTCATAGACCGCCTTGGGCGCCTCGCGGGCCAGGTATTCCATCGCGTCGGTGTCGCCCAGCCAGTCGGAGCCCTTGACGGTGTCATACATGTGCCACTGCCAGCTGTCCGGGCCCATGTTGCCCAGGGACGCGGCAATGCCGCCCTGCGCCGCCACGGTGTGGGAGCGGGTCGGGAACACCTTGGTCACGCAAGCGGTGCGCAGCCCCTGTTCCGCCATGCCCAGCGTCGCACGGAGGCCAGCCCCGCCGGCGCCAACCACGACCACGTCATATTCATGTGTTTCGTATTCGTAAGCAGCCATTGATGGAAACCTCGGAGCGTTACAGGGCCAGGCGGATCAGCGCATAGGCGCTGGTCGCGGCGACGGCATAAGACAGGCATTTGACCAGGATGATCGCCAGACGGCCTTTCAGGCCATGGACATAGTCCTCGATCATGATCTGGGCGCCGGATTTAAAGTGCATCATGCCCACCCAGATGGTCAGCACGGCCACAAGTGCCGGGAACGGGCGGGAATAATAGGCGGTGATCTCCTCGTAAGAGCCGCCCAGCGCAGAGCCGAAGGTGAAGACAAACAGCGGCACCAGGATCAGCAGCGCCACAGCGCTCACCTGCATCGACCAATGGTGCGCGGTTCCGGATTTTGCAGCGCCCATGCCAACGGCGCGTTTGCGGTCAGTCAGATATCGCATCGCGTGTGTCCTTTGAGCTTAGACGATGATGATGGTGAGGACGGTCAGAACGGCAGAGCCGATCACCACGCCCCAGCCCAGTTTCTCGGCCTGCTCCAGTTCCAGCATATAGCCGTTGTCCCAGATCAGGTGCCGGATGCCGGCCAGCGTGTGATACCACAGGCCCAGCACCGACAGCGTCATCACCAGATCGCCGAACCAGCTGGTCAGCAGGCCGTTGGCGGTGGCAAAGTAGTCGGCAGAGGTTGCCGCGGCCAGGAACCACCAGGCGATCAGCAGCGCGGAAACGATCAGTGCGTTGCCGGTGATCCGCGTCAGGATCGACGTCACGGAGGTCAGCTGCGGGCGGTAGACCTGCAAATGCGGCGAAAGCGGGCGGTTGCCCCGATTGACATCGGCCATGTTGGCTCCTTTTCAGGTTGGCTGACGACGTTTTAGCCGATTTTTACGGCGTGTCACCCGACCGAACGGTTAAAAACAGCAGGTTTCCGTGCTGTTGGCGCTAAAACGTCACGCGTTGTGATCACAGCAAATATTTAGTGATCACAAATCACCTCATTGGAAATCTTTTGCAGAATCACAGCCCTTTCTGCAAATCACTGCAAAGCTGCCACGGTCCCGGCATCCCTATGCGGTGCCATGGCCGTCTGCCGCGCCACCTCCCGCACCAGCTTTTTGCGGATGCGCGACGGGTAATCGGCAAAGCTGGCGGCCGTGACCACAAAGGCCCCCTCGCCGCGGATCACGTTTTCAAAGAAATAGGCGGTCAGGTCCGGCTCGCTCTGCTCGATCGCAATGGCGTTCACGGTCACGCCGAGCGCGGACAGCGCACCATGCGCCTCGCGCGGCTCGACCCCTTCGTTGGAAAACCCGTCGCCGGAAATGTCGATCACCCTGCGCGTGCACTCCGGCACCGCGGCAAACTGCTCCACCGCCAGAAACAGCGCCTCTCCCACAGCGGTGGAGTAATTGCGCCAGGGCCGCGGCGCCTGTTCGATCCGCTGCGCCAGCGCCTCGGCATCGGCAAAACTGCGCACCTCGGCCCAGGGCAGCGTGACCTCCTGGCGCGACTGTCCGGACCACTGCATCAGCAGCACTTGGGCGCGCGCCTTGACCAGCGCCTCGGACACCACCCCGTCGCGCAATCCGGCTGCCAAACCGTCCATCTGAATGCGGTATTCCTCGGCATCGACCGACCCGGAGACATCCACCGCCAGCACCAATGCCAGATCGCAGGCCGCTGCGCGCAGCGGCCAGAGGGAGAGCGTGGAGAATACCAGAAGCTGCAAAACCCGCATAAAGCCAGCTTAAGCGGCAATCGCGCCAAGGGTCATCACATTTCTGCCGGCCCCCTGTTCCCCTGGCTGCAAATATCCTGAGGGGGAGCGCCAGAGGCGCGAGGGGGCAAGGCCCCCTGCCCGGTCACTTCGGCATCAAGGCCCAATAATCCAGATCCAGCAGCACATCCGGCAGGTACTTGCCGTCTTCGCCCTTCAGCTGGAACGGCGCGCCGCCCTTGGTGGCGACCAGCCGCAGGCGGATCGCGCCGACACCCGGCGCGCCGGTGTCGGCCTTGTCCAGAACCTCCGACCAGGCCCGCACGGTCATGCCCGACAGGCAGGGGTTGGCATGCGCACCGCCGTTCAGGCCGACGATCATCTGCGCATTTGCCAGACCATTGAACGACAGCGTCCGCGCCAGGGAGATCACATGGCCGCCATAGATCAGCCTGGTGCCATCGGGGCGCGCGGTATTGTCAAAATGCACCTTGGCGGTGTTCTGCCACAGGCGGGTCGCCATCATATGCTCGGCTTCCTCGATGGTGACGCCATCCACGTGGTCGATGGTCTCGCCCGCCTCATAGTCGCCCCAGCGGTGCGGCTCGCCTGCCAGGGTGAAATCGTAATTGCTGAAATCCAAGCCCGCCGGGACCGCCAGCTGATCCGCCGGGATCACCTTGTTCAGCTCCGGGATCACCGTCTCCGGCGCCGGTGCCTCCAGGTCGCGTTTGCGCACCATCACCCAACGCACGTATTCCATCACGCATTCATCGCGCTGGTTCAGGCCGCGGGTGCGCACATAGACGACGCCCGACTTGCCATTGGAATTCTGCTTGAGGCCGATCACCTCGGATTCAGAGCGCAGCGTGTCCCCCGGGTAAACCGGCAGCAGCCAGCGCCCCTCGGCATAGCCGAGGTTCGCCAGCGCATTCAGCGAGATGTCCGGCACCGTCTTGCCGAACACCACGTGGAAGGCCGCCAGATCATCCAGCGGCGCCGAAGGCAGACCAGAGGCCCGGGCAAACTCATCCGAAGAATAAAGCGCATGGCGCGCCGGATACAGCGCGTGATACAGCGCCCGCTCACCGCCCGACACCGTGCGGGGCACCGCATGGCGGATCACCTCGCCCACGGTGTAATCTTCGAAAAAGCGGCCCGGATTGGTCTTGGCCATCAGTGTTCTCCCAGTTTGGTCTCAGGGGTGTAGGTTCCGTCCACGTCCTTCACCACCGCCTGGCCGCAGCGCATGATCCCCTTCACGGGATCAAAGGCCTGGGTCGGGCTGCCATGCAGCTCCCAGCCCTTGTTCAGCGCATCGGTCACCTTGTGGCAGAAGGCAGAGGTGTCGTCCTCGGACAAAAATCGGTACAGTTTCATGGTGTCCTCTCCTGCTCTGGGCCTATCCCGGAAACGGCGACGGGCCGATCAGCCCGTGGACGTAGCCGATCACTGCCAGCAGCACAATTGAGGCCAGGAAGAACATCCCGTCCTTGGCCAGCGTGCCCTTCGGCCCCGGCTGCCACTGCGGTTCGGACCGGTTGATGACGATGACCTCAGCCACCGCCCAGGCGAGCAGCCCGCCAAACAGGATGATCGAGGCCAGATCGCCATTGACCAGAAGATGCGCCACCGCCCACAGCTTGAAGCCGGCAAGCATCGGGTGGCGCATGCCATTGAGCAGCGCGCCTTTCTTGGGCGCCGGGCTCATCATCCAGATGGCGATCAGCACCATCAGGTTGTTGATATGCACCATGAACGCGGGCGGCGCCCACACGTGGATGAAGTCCATCCCGCGGTAGCCCAGCACCATCAGCACGATGCCGGCAATCAGCACCAGCGCCACCGCGCCGCGCCCGGCATTGCCCATCGCGGCGCGCATATCCGGTGCCAGCCGTTTGAACAGGTGGCCGCCCCACCACAACAAAAGTCCCAGGATCAAAAGCGCCATATCAGCCCCTCTTAGATGTTAAACTTGTTAACACCTATGCGGAAAGCGCGGCGATTGCATCCGCTTTTGCCAGGATCTCACGCGCCGTCGCCACATGCAGGTTCTCGACTATCTTGCCATCGACCACAGCAACACCCTGCCCTGCGGCCTGCGCCTCTTCAAACGCGGCAATCTGGCGGCGGGAGGTGTCGATTTCGCGCTCGGTCGGGGCAAAGGCCGCATTGGCCACCTCCACCTGCGCCGGATGAATCAGGGTCTTGCCGTCAAAGCCCATGTCGCGGCCCTGTGCGCATTCCGCAGCCAGCCCCTCAACATCCTTGAAGGCATTATAAACGCCATCGACGATCACCAGCCTCTCGGCCTTGGCCGCCAGCAGGCACAGGCCGAGGCCCGCCATCATCGGCAGCCGGTCCGGGCGGTAGCGGGTCTGCAGTTCCTTGGCCAGGTCATTGGTGCCCATCACCATGCCCTGCAGCCTGGGGTGCGCGGCGATGGCGGCGGCATTCAGCATCGCGCGCGGGGTCTCCATCATTGCCCACAGCGGGATGTCCCCGGTGATTTCTGCCAGCGCGTCCAGATCGGCGGGCGCGTTCACCTTGGGCAGCAGAATCGCGTCGCAATCCATCTTTGCCGCCGCGATGGCGTCCTCGCGGCCCCATTCGGTATCCAGCCCGTTGATCCGCACGATCTTCATCCGCGCGCCAAAGCCGCCCGCCTCCAGCGCCTGCGCCAGGGTCGCACGGGCGTTGGGCTTTTCGTCCACCGACACCGCGTCTTCCAGATCAAAGATCACCGCGTCCACCGGCAGGGTCTTGGCCTTCTCCAGGGCGCGCGGCTTGGAGCCGGGAATATACAAAACCGAACGGTAAGGGCGCGCGCGCGGGTCCATGCAAGCTCTCCAAAAGTTATTTTATTGCGTAAAGCGGTACAGATTCGATTGTATACTTTCAAGTACAATTCCGCCGCAGCGCAGCGTAAACTTCCCCGCAATCGCAGCAAGCCACTGATAAGGCGCGTGCTTTTGCGGCGCCCTCTGGGTTAACCACTTATCAGCACCTGACAGGCACAGTTAAGGGTACTACGGCACAGGATCTCCGCCGCCCATCAGGGCCGCCCCTGCTGCCCGCAGGCATGGGGCCTGCAGCACGAATTGCGTCACACACCGGCCCGTTCAGGGATACGGGGGCTGCCGTCCGGCACCCTGCTCTGTCCGGCCGTTCCGGAAAGGGTAAAACGAGATGAAAAGGACAACACTTGCACTGCCGGCCCTCCTGGCCGCCCTGACCCTGGCCGCGGCCCCCGCCGCCGCGCAAAGCCGCAACTGCGCGCCGCGCGACACGGTGATCAAACGCCTGGCCGAGAAATACGGCGAAAGCCGCCAAAGCATTGGCATGGGCCAGCAAGGCATGGTGATGGAGACTTTTGCGTCGGACGAGACCGGCAGCTGGACCATCACCGTGACCACTCCCAACGGCATGACCTGCCTGGTCGCCTCCGGCCAGTCCTACGAAGTGCTCGCAGAAGCACTGCCAAACACAGACAGCGACGTCTGAGCAGGTATTGAGGCAGGTTTCCAGACTGCGGAAACAGCGGCCGGGGCCGCCGCGGCGGGCTGCGCCTGAAGGGGGCTTCAGGCCAGCCCGTCCCAGATCAGCCTGGTGCCGGTCACCAGCAGCAGCACATAGGTCAGCGCAAAGAACCATCGTTCCGGGATGCTGTGATGCAGCTTCACCCCCAGCCAGGCCCCCAGCAGCGCAAAGGGCGCCAGCATCAGGTCCAGCAGCAGCGTTTCACGTGTGAACAAGCCCAGCCCGGCATAAGGCAGCGCCTTTGCAATATTGATCGCCCAGAAAATCAGCACCGTGCTGGCCTGGTATTCCGTTTTCCGCAACTTGAGGCTGAGGAGATAGACCGCGGCCGGCGGCCCGCCAGCATGGCTGACAAAGCTGGTGAACCCCACCGCCAGCCCTGCGGCCAGGCCCGCCGCGCGCGGCAGCGGCCGCGCCGCAGCAACCCGCAGGCCCAGCCGGGCGCGCAGCTGCCACAGCACAAACCCCACCGCCACCGCGCCGATCAGCACCCGCATCGCATCGGCATCAACAAGGGTATAGAGCCACGCCCCCAGCGCCACTCCCGGCAAACCGCCCGCGATCAGCAGCAGCGCGGCGTTCAGATTCCAGCGGCCCCAGTAGGGTTTAAGCGCGGCAACGTCGATCAGCATCAACAGCGGCAGCATCAGCGCCAGCGCCATGCCCGGCTCCACCACCAATGCCAGAATCGCCGCCGAGGCGAAGGCCGCACCGGACCCGAAACCGCCCTTGGAGACACCCGCAAAAACGACCGCAGGAATGGCAAAAACGAAAAACATCGCATCAAACGCCGCCATAGCCCGCCCCTGAAAGCCCTGAATTAAAGACCGTTTAGCGGTACCACCTCGGCATACGCAAGTATACCGCGCCCTATGCCGCAGCGCAGAACCCTTGCACGGCCCGGGTTTACGCCGTAGGCATCAGGAAATTTCAACCGGACCGGAGACATTTTCCAATGGCACGACCCAAAATCGCCCTCATCGGCGCAGGTCAGATCGGCGGCACCCTCGCGCACCTCGCAGCCCTCAAGGAACTGGGCGACGTTGTTCTCTTCGACATCGCCGAAGGCATCCCCGAAGGCAAGGCGCTGGACATCGCAGAATCCGGTCCCTCCGAAGGCTTCGACGCCTCCCTCAAGGGCACCCAGTCCTATGAGGACATCGCAGGCGCCGACGTCTGCATCGTGACCGCAGGCGTGCCGCGCAAGCCGGGCATGAGCCGCGACGACCTGCTGGGCATCAACCTCAAGGTTATGAAATCGGTGGGCGAAGGCATCCGCGACCACGCGCCGGACGCTTTCGTGATCTGCATCACCAACCCGCTGGACGCGATGGTCTGGGCCTTGCGCGAATTCTCCGGCCTGCCCCACAACAAGGTCTGCGGCATGGCCGGCGTGCTGGACTCCGCACGCTTCCGCCACTTCCTGGCCGAGGAATTCGGCGTCTCCATGAAAGACGTCACCGCATTCGTGCTGGGCGGCCATGGCGACACCATGGTGCCGTCGGTGCGCTATTCCACCGTGGCCGGCATCCCGCTGCCCGATCTGGTCAAGATGGGCTGGACCACCCAGGACAAGCTCGACGCCATCGTGCAGCGCACCCGGGACGGCGGCGCCGAGATCGTCGGTCTGCTGAAAACCGGCTCCGCCTTCTATGCGCCGGCGACCTCGGCGATCGAAATGGCCGAGGCCTACCTGAAAGACCAGAAGCGCGTGCTGCCCTGCGCCGCCTACTGCACCGGCGAAATCGGCGTCAAAGACATGTATGTGGGCGTGCCCACCGTGATCGGCGCCGGCGGCATCGAGAAGATCGTCGACATCCAGCTGACCGAAGAAGAGCAGACCATGTTCGACAACTCGGTCAACGCGGTGAAGGGTCTGGTCGAGGCCTGCAAGGGCATCGACAGCTCGCTGGCCTAAGCGCGCAGAAAACCGGCATTCAAGGGGCCCGCGTCCGGCGGGCCCTTTTTTTATTGCCGCAGCGTCCCCGGTCCCGCGGCTGACGCTTTTGGCCCATGATGCGGCGGGCACGGCCTCCCGGCCGAGGCTCGAATCACCGCTGTTAAGGCCTTGTCAATTTGTGATCACACCCCCAAAAACCGTGATCACAAAACCTGAAAATCTTCGCCATTTCCCCGTCTCCCGTCAAATAAGCCTTTAACACTTGGCATTATGACGGCCTATAAAACAGCAGACAATTGCAGCCAGACGGGACAGTTTCAGATGAACATCCACGAATATCAGGCCAAAGCCCTTCTTCGCAGCTATGGCGCGCCGGTGTCCGACGGGCGCGTGGTTCTGCGGGCCGAGGAAGCCAAAACCGCCGCCGGTGAGCTGGACGGCCCGCTGTGGGTCGTGAAAGCGCAGATCCATGCAGGCGGCCGCGGCAAAGGTTCCTTTAAGGAAGCCGATGCCGGCGAGAAAGGCGGCGTGCGCCTGACCAAGTCGGTGGAGGAAGCTGCCGAAGAAGCCAAGAAGATGCTGGGCCGCACCCTGGTCACCCATCAGACCGGCCCCGCGGGCAAGCAGGTGAACCGCATCTACATCGAGGCCGGCTCCGGCATCGAGCGCGAGCTGTACCTGGCGCTGCTGGTGGACCGCCAGACCTCGCGCATCTCCTTTGTCTGCTCCACCGAGGGCGGCATGGACATCGAGGAAGTGGCCGCTGCCACCCCCGAAAAGATCCTGTCCTTCTCCGTGGACCCGGCCACCGGCTACCAGCCCTACCACGGCCGCCGCATCGCGTTCTCGCTGGGCCTCGAAGGCCAGCAGGTCAAGCAGTGCGTCAAGCTGATGGGCCAGCTCTACAAAGCCTTCGTCGAGAAGGACATGGAGATGCTGGAAATCAACCCGCTGATCATCGCTGATGATGGCAACCTCAAGGTGCTGGACGCCAAGGTCGGTTTCGACGGCAACGCGGTCTACCGCCACGCCGACGTGGCAGAGCTGCGCGACACCACCGAGGAAGACCCGAAAGAGCTGGAAGCCTCCAAGTACGACCTGAACTACATCGCGCTCGACGGTGAGATCGGCTGCATGGTGAACGGTGCGGGCCTGGCGATGGCCACCATGGACATCATCAAGCTTTACGGCGCTGAGCCTGCCAACTTCCTCGACGTGGGCGGCGGCGCCACCAAGGAGAAGGTGACCGAGGCGTTCAAGATCATCACCTCCGATCCCAACGTCAAAGGCATCCTGGTGAACATCTTCGGCGGCATCATGCGCTGCGACGTGATCGCAGAAGGCGTGGTCGCCGCAGTCAAGGAAGTCGGTCTGAAGGTGCCGCTGGTTGTTCGCCTCGAAGGCACCAACGTCGAGAAGGGCAAGGAGATCATCAACACCTCCGGCCTCGACGTGATCGCCGCCGACAACCTGAAGGACGGCGCCGAGAAGATCGTGAAGGCGGTTAAGGGCTAAGGGCCTGATCCGGTGAAAGCGGCTGTCTACCTCATAGGCTTGCGGCAGGCCAAAGGCCGGGCGGCGCTGATGCAGCGGGAGCTGGATCAGGCCGGGCTTGCGGCCACGCGGGTTGACGCGGTGGACAGCACTGCCGTCAGCCGCGAGGAGATGCTCAGCCAGTGCCGGCCTGAGGGCAACTGGGGTTACTTCCAGACCAAGGACATGGCCTGCACCCTGAGCCATGCCAAAGCCTGGGAGGCGTTTCTGGGATCAGACGCCGATGTGGCGCTGATCCTGGAAGATGACGTCTTCCTGTCGCCCGACACCGGCGCCTGGCTGGCGGATCTGTCCTGGTGGCCCGCGGATGCCGGCATCGTCAAGTTCGAGCGCTGGCGCAGCCGCAAGCTGCAGGTGGCGCTTGGCAACGGCGGCTTCACCCATCTGGGCCGCGAGGTGCGCCAGCTGCTGTCACGCCACGCGGGCGGCGCCGCCTATGCGATCTCGCGCCGGGCGGCACAGCATCTTCTGGACAGCCGCCCGTTCGGGATCACGCTGGACAACCTGCTGTTCAACTTTGACGCCTCAAAGCCTGCGCGCGGCATCAAGGTTTATCAGGTCCAGCCGGCACTCGCCGAACAAGGCAACGAGGCACCGGACGAACACGCCATCGGCCCGGCGCGCCACCGGCCCAAGGGCTGGCCGCTGATCCGCCAGAAACTCCGGCGCGGGATTTACGAGTTCCGCGGCGGCTTTCGAATACTTCCCAGCGTGGTCTTGGGGCGGGCCACTCTCGAAAAAATCCGCTTCGACGGCCGTTCTCTGGCCACCCCGCAGACCCAACACACACATACCGCTTGAAGGAACCAAAACATGGCAGTCCTCATCGACGAAAACACCAAGGTCATCTGTCAGGGCTTCACCGGCTCGCAGGGCACTTTCCACTCTGAACAGGCCATCGCCTACGGCACCAAGATGGTCGGCGGCGTGACCCCCGGCAAAGGCGGCCAGACCCACCTGAACCTGCCGGTCTTCAACTCCGTGCATGAAGCCAAGCACGTGACCGAGGCCAATGCCACGGTGATCTACGTGCCGCCGCCGTTTGCCGCCGACTCGATCCTGGAAGCGATCGACGCGGAGATGGAAGTGATCGTGGCCATCACCGAGGGCATCCCGGTTCTCGACATGATGAAAGTGAAACGGGCGCTGGAGAACTCCAAGTCGACCCTGATCGGCCCGAACTGCCCCGGCGTCATCACCCCCGATGCCTGCAAGATCGGCATCATGCCCGGCCACATTCACCGCCGCGGCTCCGTCGGGGTTGTATCGCGCTCCGGCACGCTTACCTACGAGGCCGTGAAACAGACAACCGACGTTGGCCTGGGCCAGTCCACCTGCGTGGGCATCGGCGGCGACCCGATCAAGGGCACCGAGCATATCGACGTCTTGGAATGGTTCCTGGCGGATGACGAAACCGAGAGCATCATCATGATCGGCGAAATCGGTGGCTCCGCCGAGGAAGAAGCCGCGCAGTTCCTGAAGGACGAGGCGAAAAAGGGCCGCTCCAAGCCGGTTGCAGGCTTCATCGCCGGGCGCACCGCCCCTCCGGGCCGCCGCATGGGCCACGCGGGCGCGATTGTCGCCGGCGGCAAGGGCGGCGCCGAAGACAAGATCGAAGCGATGAAATCCGCAGGCATCGTGGTCGCCGAAAGCCCGGCCGGCCTGGGTGAAGCGGTGCTGAAAGCGATCGGCAAGTAAGATGCCGTCAGCCCTGCGGGAAAGCTTCATTCGCGCGCTGAAAAGGCCTTTGGCTTTTTCAGGCCGTTCCTCCCGCAGGGAATTCTGGACCTTCGCTCCTTTGGGCGCGGGTCTTCCCCTCTTTGCTGCGTTTGCCGGCATGCAATTTGAACTCAGTTTCTGGTTCGTGCTCGGAATTGCGGCTTTGGCATCGGTGCCTTTGTTTGCCGTCGGCTGGCGGCGAGTGCAGGACACCGGAACTTATGGAAGCGATGCAATCGAGCCTTGGAAATTCTTCTTTCTGGCTGTCGTGCTTGGGTACCTCACCAGAGCCATCTTCCTATGGGCGGATGCCCAGATTAGCGCAGGAGCCGATGGCCCAGTCGGATTTGGCGTTGTGATTGCAGCCGCGCTAGCCGGAATTCCTATGGCTATCGGCACCATTACCGCGACCTTCGCATTTCTTTTTACGTTTCCTCAAGCTGCAGCCTTGACCCTGCTGCCGTCTGACACTGGCACCAACAAATACGGTCCCAACCCGCAAGAGGCACCTAAATGACCGATCAAAGCCCCAACGACCTCTTCCACGCCTCCTCTTTCATGCAGGGGCACAATGCGGAGTATCTGGAGCAGCTCTATGCCCAGTACGCCAATGACCCGAACGCGGTGGATGCCGCCTGGGCGGAGTTTTTCCGCCAGATGGGCGATGCCGAACTGGACGTGAAGGCCGAGGCCACTGGCCCCTCCTGGGCGCGCAAAGACTGGCCGCCGATGCCCGCGGACGAGCTGACCGGCGCGCTGACCGGCGACTGGCCGGCCCCCGTTGAGGCCAAGGCAGCAGGCAAGAAGATCAAAGAAAAGGCCGCCGCAAAGGGTGTTGAGCTGACCGACGACCAGGTGCAGCGCGCGGTGCTGGATTCGATCCGCGCCCTGATGCTGATCCGCGCCTACCGGATCCGCGGCCATCTGGCAGCAGACCTCGACCCGCTGGGCATGCGCGCCGCAACCCCGCACCCGGAGCTGGACCCGAAATCCTATGGCTTCACCGGCGCCGACATGGACCGGCCGATCTTTATCGACAACGTTCTGGGCCTGCAGGTTGCGACCATGCGCCAGATCGTCGAGATCGTGAAACGCACCTACTGCGGCACCTTCGCGCTGCAGTACATGCACATTTCCGACCCTGAGCAATCCGCCTGGCTGAAGGAGCGGATCGAGGGCTACGACAAGGAAATCACCTTCACCCGCGAGGGCCGCAAGGCGATCCTCAACAAGATGGTCGAGGCCGAGGGTTTCGAGAAGTTCCTGCACGTCAAATACACCGGCACCAAACGGTTCGGCCTGGACGGCGGCGAAAGCCTCATTCCGGCGATGGAGCAGATCATCAAGCGCGGCGGCGCCCTTGGCGTCCGCGACATCGTGATCGGCATGCCGCACCGCGGCCGCCTCAACATCCTCGCCAATGTGATGCAGAAGCCTTACCGGGCGATCTTCAACGAATTCCAGGGCGGCAGCTTCAAGCCCGAGGACGTGGACGGCTCCGGCGACGTGAAATACCACCTCGGCGCCTCCTCCGACCGGGAATTCGATGGCAACAGCGTTCACCTTTCGCTGACCGCCAACCCCTCCCACCTTGAAGCGGTGAACCCGGTGGTGCTGGGCAAGGTCCGCGCCAAGCAGGACCAGCTGGGCGACAGTGAACGCACCCAGGTGCTGCCGATCCTGCTGCACGGCGACGCGGCCTTTGCCGGCCAGGGCGTGGTGGCGGAATGCTTTGCCCTGTCGGGCCTGCGCGGCCACAAGACCGGCGGCACCATGCATATCGTGGTGAACAACCAGATCGGTTTCACCACCGCACCGCATTTCTCGCGCTCCTCCCCCTACCCCACCGACAACGCGCTGGTGGTTGAGGCACCGATCTTCCACGTCAATGGCGACGACCCGGAAGCGGTGGTGCACGCCGCCAAGGTGGCCACCGAATTCCGCCAGAAGTTCCACAAGGACGTGGTCATCGACATCTTCTGCTACCGCCGCTTCGGTCACAACGAAGGCGACGAGCCGATGTTCACCAACCCCTTGATGTATAAGAAGATCAAGGGCCACAAGACCACGCTCACGCTCTACACCGACCGGCTGGTCAAGGACGGCCTCATCCCCGAGGGCGAGATCGAGGACATGAAGGCCGCCTTCCAGGCCCAACTGAACGAGGAGTTCGAGGCCGGCAAGGATTATAAGCCCAACAAGGCCGACTGGCTGGACGGGCGCTGGTCGCACCTCAACAAGAAAGACGCCGACTACCAGCGCGGCAGCACCGCCATTGCGCCGGAAACCCTGGCCGAAATCGGCACCGCCCTCAGCCGGGTGCCGGACGGCTTCCCGCTGCACCGCACGGTGGCCCGCTTCCTGGACGCCCGCGGCAAGATGTTTGAGACCGGCGAAGGCTTTGACTGGGCCACCGGCGAGGCGATGGCCTTCGGCTCGCTGCTGCTGGAAGGCTACCCGGTGCGCCTCGCGGGCCAGGACGCCACCCGCGGCACCTTCTCGCAGCGCCATTCCGGCATCGTCGATCAGGAGACCGAGGAACGCTACTACCCGCTGAACAACATCCGCGCGGGCCAGTCCCAGTACGAGGTGATCGACTCGGCGCTGAGTGAATACGCGGTGCTGGGCTTTGAGTACGGCTACTCGCTGGCGGAACCGAACGCGCTGACCCTGTGGGAAGCCCAGTTCGGCGACTTCGCCAACGGCGCCCAGATCATGTTCGACCAGTTCATTTCGTCCGGCGAGTCCAAATGGCTGCGGATGTCGGGCCTGGTCTGCCTGCTGCCGCACGGGTTCGAGGGCCAGGGGCCGGAGCACTCCTCCGCCCGCCTGGAACGCTTCCTGCAGATGTGCGGCCAGGACAACTGGATCGTCGCCAACTGCACGACGCCCGCGAACTACTTCCACATCCTGCGCCGCCAGCTGCACCGCACCTTCCGCAAGCCGCTGATCCTGGTGACCCCGAAATCGCTGCTGCGCCACAAGCTGGCGATTTCCAGCGCCGAGGATTTCACCACCGGCTCCAGCTTCCACCGGGTGCTGTGGGATGACGCGCAGAAGGGCAACTCCGACACCCAGCTGGTGGCGGACGACAAGATCAAGCGCGTCGTGATGTGCTCCGGCAAGGTCTATTACGACCTGCTGGAAGAGCGCGACGCCCGCGGCATCGACGATATCTACCTGATGCGGGTGGAGCAGTTCTACCCGTTCCCGGCGATCTCGATGGTGAAGGAACTGGAACGCTTCAAGGGTGCCGAGATGATCTGGTGCCAGGAAGAACCCAAGAACCAAGGGGCCTGGACCTTCATCGAGCCCAACATCGAATGGGTGCTGACCCGGATCGGCGCCAAGCACACAAGGCCGATCTACGTTGGCCGCGCCACCTCGGCCTCGCCCGCAACCGGCCTGGCCAGCGAACACAAAGCCCAACAAGCAGCCCTCGTGAACGAAGCGCTGAGCATCTGAGGATAAAGAGACATGACAACCGAAGTCCGCGTACCCACCCTGGGCGAATCCGTGACCGAGGCCACCGTGGCCACCTGGTTCAAGAAACCCGGCGACTCCGTCAATGCCGATGAAATGCTCTGCGAGCTGGAAACCGACAAGGTGACCGTCGAGGTGCCCTCGCCCGCGGCCGGCACCCTGGGCGAGATCGTCGCCGGCGAAGGCGAGACCGTTGGCGTCGACGCGCTGCTGGCCACCCTGACCGAGGCCAACGGCACCGCCGCAGCCCCGGCAGCAGCGGACAGCAAGACCGCGGCAGCACCGGCTCCGTCTGATGCGTCCTCCGGCGGCGACGGCGCCCCGGTGCCGGTCATGGTCCCCGCGCTTGGCGAATCGGTCTCCGAGGCGACCGTTTCCTCCTGGTTCAAGAAGGTGGGCGACAGCGTCGCGCAGGACGAGATGCTGTGCGAGCTGGAAACCGACAAGGTCTCCGTCGAAGTGCCCGCGCCCGCGGCCGGCGTGCTGACCGAAATCCTGGCCGAAGAAGGCGCAACCGTGAACGCGGGCGGCAAGCTGGCGGTCCTGTCGGCGGGTGAAGCCGGCGCTGCGGGCGGCACCGATGCCGGACCCGCCGCAGACGCTGCCAGCGGCACCAGCACCGGAGCGGGCGCAGGCGTCAAAAACGCCCCCTCGGCGGAAAAGGCAATGGCAGAGGCCGGCATCGACGCCAGCCAGGTCAAGGGAACCGGGCGCGACGGGCGCATCATGAAGGAAGACGTTGCAGCCGCCCTGGCCGCTGCCAAATCCGCACCTGCATCTGCCCCGGCCCCTGCCCAGGTGCGCGGCCCGGTCACGGCGGACGACGCCGCGCGCGAGGAACGGGTCAAGATGACCCGCCTGCGCCAGACCATCGCCAAACGCCTGAAGGACGCCCAGAACACCGCCGCGATCCTGACCACCTACAACGAGGTGGACATGACCGAGGTGATGGCGCTGCGCAACCAGTACAAGGACCAGTTCGAGAAGAAGCACGGCGTGCGCCTGGGCTTCATGTCGTTCTTCACCAAGGCCTGCTGCCACGCGCTGAAGGAAGTCCCCGAGGTCAACGCCGAGATCGACGGCACCGACATCGTCTACAAGAACTTCGTGCACATGGGCGTTGCCGCTGGCACCCCGCAAGGCCTGGTTGTGCCGGTGATCCGCGACGCCGACGCGATGTCCTTTGCCGAGATCGAAAAGGCGATCGCCGAGAAGGGCAGGCGCGCCCGCGACGGCAAGCTGTCGATGGCGGAAATGCAGGGCGGCACCTTCACCATCTCCAACGGCGGCGTCTACGGCTCGCTGATGTCCTCGCCGATCCTGAACCCGCCGCAGTCCGGCATCCTGGGCATGCACAAGATCCAGGACCGCCCGATGGTGATCAACGGCGAAATCAAGATCCGCCCGATGATGTATCTGGCGCTGAGCTACGACCACCGCATCGTCGACGGCAAAGGCGCCGTGACCTTCCTGGTCCGCGTCAAGGAAGCACTGGAAGATCCGCGCCGTCTGCTGATGGATCTGTAAGGACGGGCGCATCTGAATTGCATCGGGCCCATCAGCGGCCCGATGCGTGTTTCTTAATAGCATTGCGTGAGCGGTATGAGCTACCAACCCGAGCCGGACCATGAAAGGGAGTTTCCCAAGCTTTTCGCGCTCAAGAAACGCGTGCTCGACTGGAAGGCCGACCACCCGGTTTCCTTCTGGTTATGGGTCTGGTTTCTCTGTGTATTCGTTGCGCTGTTAACTTACGCAGGAGAATCCACCCATCAGATGCAGCGGCCGTCGTTCAAGGTTTTCGCTTTGTACGCAGCTCTTGGCTGGATCTGTCCACTCTGGATCTGGGTGAAAGCTCGAAAAGATCGCCGGACATGACCCCCGAACTCACCGCCCTCACCCTCGCCGCGCTCCTGCAGGTCTTCCAGATCGCCCTGATGGCGGTGCCTGCAAACCTGGAGCTTGGCCAGGGCAAGACGCTAGGCCCGCGCGACCGCGACCGGCTGGGCGGCGATTTGCAGGATCAGGTCTCCCGCCGCACCGCGCGGCTGTACCGCGCGATGAACAACCATTTCGAAGGGCTGATCCTGTTCACAATTGCCTGCCTCGCGGTCACGCTGGCAGGCAAAAGCTCGCCCTTCACCGCGGGGTGCGCCTTTGCCTACCTCGGCGCGCGCCTGCTCTATATCCCGGCCTACGCCTTCGGCTGGGTGCCCTGGCGCAGCCTGATCTGGAGCGTGGGCTACCTCGCCACCGCCCTGATGCTGGTGGCGGCGCTGCTATGACTATTCACCTTTGCCCAAATACTCCGGGGGAGGCCCGCCAGGGCCGGGGGCAGCGCCCCCTTGCACAAAACATCGCCAGTGAAGCCGCCTTTCTTGAGTGGAATCAAAGCGCTCCCCTGCCGATCCGGGGCATCCTGCCTTCAATACGGATAAAGGAGTAATCCCAATGGCAACCCACGTACTCTGGCAGGCCGATGTGGCCGATTTCGACGCCTGGCTCACCGTGTTCCGGCAGGACAAGCGCAACCGGCAGGCCTCCGGCATCACCGATCTGAACGTCTGGAGCGACCCGGACAAGAAGAACCACGCTGTGGCGCTGTTCGCCATCACCGATCTGGACAAGGCCCGCGCCTTCTTCGGCTCGGAGGAACTCGCCATGCACCTTGAACGCGACGGGGTCACCAATATCTCGATCAAGATGTTGACCCCGGTCTGATCATAAAACAACCATCCCCTAG
This sequence comes from Leisingera daeponensis DSM 23529, assembly GCF_000473145.1. Lineage (NCBI taxonomy): Bacteria > Pseudomonadati > Pseudomonadota > Alphaproteobacteria > Rhodobacterales > Roseobacteraceae > Leisingera > Leisingera daeponensis. Next base: position 2,046,896 of record NZ_KI421500.1, read on the forward strand.
CGCGTGTTCCGGCAAACGGAACCGGGGAGAAAAGAGGAAAACCGACCCATGTCCCAATATGACGTCATCGTAATCGGCGCCGGCCCCGGCGGCTATGTCTGCGCCATCCGCTGCGCCCAGCTGGGACTGAAGACAGCTGTTGTCGAGGGCCGCGAAACCCTCGGCGGCACCTGCCTCAATGTGGGCTGCATCCCCTCCAAGGCGCTCTTGCACTCGACCCACCTGCTGCATGAGGCAGAGCACAACTTCGCCCATATGGGCCTCAAGGGCAAAGCCCCCTCGGTCGACTGGGACCAGATGAAGGCCTACAAGGACGAGGTGATCGGCCAGAACACCGGCGGCATCGAGTTCCTGTTCAAGAAGAACAAGATCGACTGGATCAAGGGCTGGGCGTCCATTCCGGCGGCGGGCAAGGTGCAGGTCGGCGACGACGTGCATGAGGCCAAGAACATCGTGATCGCCTCCGGCTCGGTGCCTGCGTCCATTCCCGGCGTCGAGATCGACGAGAAGATCGTGGTCTCCTCCACCGGCGCGCTGGAGCTGCCGAAGATCCCGAAGAAACTGGCCGTCATTGGCGCGGGCGTCATCGGGCTGGAGCTGGGCTCGGTCTATGCCCGCCTCGGGTCCGAGGTGACCGTGGTGGAGTACATGGACGCCGTCTGCCCCGGCATGGACAAGGACGTGCAGCGCTCCTTCAAGCGGATCCTGGAAAAGCAGGGCCTCAACATTATCCTGGGCGCCGCCGTGCAGGGGGTGGAAACCTCCAAGTCGAAGGCCAAGGTCAGGTACCAGCCCAAGAAGGGCGGCGGCGAGGAGACGCTGGACGCCGATGTCGTGCTGGTGGCCACGGGCCGCAAACCCTATGCCGAAGGGCTGGGGCTGGACGGCCTCGGCATCAAGATGACCGAGCGCGGCCAGATCGCCACCGACAGCCACTGGGCCACCAACATCAAGGGCATCTATGCCATCGGTGACGTGATCGAAGGCCCGATGCTGGCGCACAAGGCCGAGGATGAGGGCATGGCGGTCGCCGAGGTGATCGCGGGCAAGCACGGCCATGTGAACTATGGCGTCATTCCGGGTGTTGTCTACACCACGCCGGAAGTCGCCACCGTGGGCGCGACCGAGGACGCGCTGAAGGCCGAGGGCAAGAAGATCAAGGTCGGCAAGTTCATGTTCATGGGCAACGCCCGCGCCAAGGCGGTGCACCAGGCCGACGGCGGTTTCGTCAAGATCATCGCCGACCAGGAAACCGACCGCATCCTCGGCGCCGCGATCATCGGCCCCGCGGCCGGCGACCTGATCCACGAGCTGTGCGTGGCGATGGAATTCGGCGCCTCGGCCGAGGACGTGGCACTGACCTGCCACGCGCATCCGACCTATTCCGAAGCGGTGCGCGAGGCGGCTCTGGCCTGCGGCGACGGGCCGATCCACAGCTAAGCCGGGCCAATCAGGGTACGGTATAGGGCAGCTGGCGGCAGCTGCCCTTTTTCATTTGGCATTTGCGCCCCAACCCCGCTCTACTGCCCCAAAGTGTATAACCCGCAGGAGACACCTTCATGCCCGTCACGTTGCAAGTCATCTACCCCGTCACTGAGGGGACCAAGTTCGACCACGCCTATTACGCAAAGACCCACATGCAGATCGTGGAGCAGCACATGGGGCCGCATATCCAGTCGTCTGTGGTGGCCAAGGGGCTGGCAGGCGGGCCGCATGTTCCGGCGCCGTTTTATGCCATCGCCACATTCGTCTTTGCCGATCAGGCGGCGCTGGACGCGGCGATGCAGGCGGCGGGGCCTGCGCTGGAGGACATCCCGAACTTCACCGATGTGCAGCCGCAGATCCTGATCGGCGAGGTCATCAGCTGACCGCCGCCGCGGCCAGCCGGCCGGACTGCCCCCGGCTCAGGCCGTGCGGCGGCGAAATGTGTCAAAGGTTCTTGCCAAGGACGTCTGCACGTCCTTGACCGCCGCGCCGCCCGCTCACCACATGGTTTCGGCGGCGCGGGCGTTCCAGCTTTGATCGTATCCGGCACCGCCCTCCTCGCCTGCTGTCTGCTCGGCCAGGATGTCGCCCATGGTCGGCAGGCCAGCGCTTTCGTCGGCGCCGCTCCAGGTGCCCGCCCGCAGCATCGCGCGGGCGCATTGGGAATAGATCTCGCCGATTGAGATCACGATCACCGTGGCCGGCAGCTTGCCCTTCTTTGCAAACCGCGCGCGCAGGACCGGGTCGGCGGTCAGCCGGGCGGTGCCGTTGACGCGCACCACATTGTTCGATCCCGGCACCAGGAACATCAGCGACACCCGCCCGTCCCGCACAATGTTGCGCAAGGAGTCCAGCCGGTTGTTGCCGCGCCAGTCCGGCAGCGCCAGGGTGCCAGGGTCCAGCTCCTGCACCACCGGGCCGTCATCGCCGCGCGGGCTGTCGTCGGTGCCTTCCGGGCCGACGGTGGCCAGCATGCACAGTTTTGAGGCCATGATCCACTTGCGGTACAGCGGCGTCATCTGCCGCGCCACCTTACGTAAAGAAGGCGCCCCCGGTTCCCCGTAAAGCGCCTCCAGTTGTTCAATGCTGCTGAGGTATTGCATCTGGTTCAAATCCCGCTTCTCTCATCAATTCGTCCGAGCGCTGCTCCACCCGGTTTTCAAGCTGCACCATGAAGTCGTCGCGGTCCATCCCCGGCAGCATCGGCTCCAGAAACTCCACCACTGCCAGACCCGGCTTGCGGTAGATGCCGGTGCGCGGCCAGAACACGCCCACATTGGTGGCGGCCGGGACGCAGGGCTGGCTCAGGCCCTGGTACAGCACCGCAGTGCCGATCTTGTAGGGCTTGCGGGCGCCGGGCGCCACGCGGGTGCCTTGGGAGTAGATGATCAGCTGGCCCGGTTCACGGCTTTGCAGCGCCACATCCTTGACCATCTTGGCAATCGCCGCGCCGCGCTTGCCGCGGTCGACCGGCACGCAGCCCAGGCGTTTGGCATAAACCCCGATCACCGGCGTCCACATCAGCTCGCGCTTCATGATGAAGCGGGCGGACGGCACCGCGTTGAAGATGATCAGGATGTCCAGAAAGCTCTGGTGCTTGGCCGCGACGATCACCTCGCCGGCGGGCACCTGGCCGCGCACCTCGGAGCGGATGCCGACCATCCAGCGCGCGGTCCACAGCACCCAGCGGGCGTAGGATTTGCAGGCCAGGCGCGCTCCCTTGGGCGAGACCGCGGCCCACGGGGCGAACACCACGCCCAGCACCAGCATCGCCAGATACATCTGCACCAGAAAGACCGCCGAGCGCAGCCATTGGACCGGGTTCTTCAAGACAGCTCTCCCAAACGTTTGGTGGCGGCACGGGTGGTGGCGGCAAAGGCCACCAGCGCGCCCAGCGGCGGGATCAGGAGCGGCACCAGCCAGCCCCAGCCCTGAAAACCGAGGCCGGTCAGGAAACCGCCCTCATCCGAGGCTTCCGGCATCAGCCAGACCCCGATCATACCCAGCACCACGCCGGCCGCAGCGCCGGTCAGCGCCCGCAGGGTGAAGCGGCGGATGAAGGCCTGGGCGATATAGCTGTCGAGCGCGCCCACCAGCCGCAGCACCTCGATCACCTGGGCATTGGCTGCCAGCGCGGCGTTGGCCGCCAGGGTGATCATCGCCGCGGTGGCGCCGCCGATCAGCAGGATCGACACCCAGGCCAGGCGCCGCAGCGAACGTGCGGCATCGACCAGCGGCTCGCGCCAGCGGGTGTGATCGTCCAGCACCGCGCCGGGCACCTCTGCCTGCAGCCGCAGCCGCAGCCCCGACGGGTCATAGCCGGGATCATCCGCAGTGACTTCGATCAGCTGCGGCAGCGGCAGGCTGCCCGCAGGCAGGCTGGAGCCGAACCAGGGCGCCAGCAGCGCCGCCTGCTCCTCGCCGGTCAGCGCCCGCGCGGTGGCCACGCCGGGCGTCTGGCGCAAGATTTCCAGTGCCGCCTCGGTCTGCGCCACGCGCTGCTCCGCCGGGGCGTTGATGCGCAGGGTCGCGGCGCGCGCCAGCTCCGAAGCCCAGCGGTCGGCCAGGCGGCCGGAGGCCATCGACAGCGCCAGGGCAAACACCGCCAGAAATCCCATCGCGCCCGCCACAAACAGCGTCAGCTGGGCGGTGAAACCGGTGGGCGGCACCACCCGGTTGGCCTGGCTGTCACCCAGGATCAGCTTGTGCAGCTTGCTGTCGGTCATAGGTCCGCCCCCGCGAGCTGCAATTGCCGGTTGGAAATCCGCAGCACCCGCGCCTGCACCTGTTTCTTGGCGGCCCGGATCAGCGACAGGTCATGGGTGGCGACCAGGATGGTCTTGCCCATCCGGTTCAGCTCCACCAGAAGCTGCAGCAGCCGCTGCGACATCTCCCAATCCACGTTGCCGGTGGGCTCATCCGCGATGATCACATCCGGCGACAGGATCACCGAGCGCGCCAGCGCGGCCCGCTGGCGCTCGCCGCCCGACAGCTCCGGCGGCAGCGCATGGGCGCGCTCGCTGAGGCCGACCCAGTTCAGAAGCTCGCGCAGATTGGCCTCCTCGTGGTTCAGTTCCCGCCCCGACACCAAAAGCGGCAGGGCGATGTTCTCGATCACCGGCAGATGGTCCAGGAACCGGCAGTCCTGATGCACTACGCCGACGCGGCGGCGCAGATAGGCCATCTGGTCGCGGTCCAGCCCGTGCACATCCATATTGAAGGCGCGCACCCGGCCCGAGGTCGGTGTCAGCGCACCGTAGCAGAGTTTCAGCAGCGTCGTCTTGCCCGCGCCGGACGGCCCGGTCAGGAAGTGGAACGAGCCCGGTGCGAGCTGCACCGACACGGCATCCAGCAGCTCGCCGCCACCGTAGTTGTAACCCACATTTTCCAGCTCGATCACTGCCGCCCCCTGAATGCGCCCCGGTTTGGCGCCCCGGTATTTTGCTCCGGTGTTTTGCCCCAAGGGGCCGGCAGTTTCAATGGGGGCTCTGTTGCCGGGAAGCCAAGGGCTGCGGCGTCCGGCCATTTGTCTCTTTCGCCGCCGGACGCGGACCCATATAATCCGTTGAAAAACAACCCGCCCGCCCGCCGGGCGGCGGGATGGTGCCGAGGAGAGCATGATGCGCCTGACCTGCCCGAATTGTGCAGCCGAATACGAAGTGCCGGAGGATGTGATCCCTGCGGAAGGGCGGGATGTGCAATGTTCCGACTGCGGCCAGACCTGGTTCCAGGCCGCCGCTGCGCACACCGCGGCTGCCCCGCTGGCAGAGGACGCCCCCGCTCCGGCTGAGGCCGGGGAGGAGCCGGAGCAGGACGCCGCGGCAAACGCCCCGCAGCGGGCTGCAGAGGAAGCCGCCGAAGATGCCGCAGAACCTGTCTCAGAGTACAGCGGCCTCGACGAGGAGGCCGCAGCCTTTTTCGCAGACAGCCGCCAGGACGGTCCGGACGTCTTTGCGCAGGACGCAGAAGAAGACATGCCGCCTCAGCAGGCCGAACCGCAGCCGCAGCGCGCGCGCGCGCTCGATCCGGCCCTGACCGGCATCCTGCGCGAGGAGGCCGAGCGCGAAGCCTCGCTGCGGGCGGCGGAAAGCCAGAGCCTGGAGACCCAGCCCGACCTGGGGCTGGAGGAGGCCATCGCCCCCCAGGACGAGGCCGCCCGCCGCAGCCGTCAGGCCCGCGACCGGATGGCCCGCATCCGCGGCGAGGATCCGCGCCAGCTGGCCGCCGCCGAGAGCGGCTCCCGCAAGGAACTGCTGCCGGACATCGAAGAGATCAACTCCACCCTGCGCTCTGCCGGCAGCGGCGCGCCGGCCCATTATGCGGCCACGGACGAGCTGCCGGTGCGGCGCAAGAACAATTTTGCCCGCGGCTTTTCGCTGTCGCTGATTGCGGCGCTGGTGATGGTGATCGTCTATGACAACGCCAGCCTGATTGCCGAGAAGCTGCCGCAGGCGGAGTCCGCGCTCAGCGGCTATGTCAGCTGGGTGGATCAGATGCGGCTATGGCTGGATGCGCAGGTGAAGACCCTGACAGCCGCGCAGTAACGCGGCCGGCCTCTCATATCCTCTCTTGAACTGACAGCTTTTCCAGCGCGCCCGCCGGGTGCTCAGAACCGGTCCAGCAGCCGCTGCAGATAGCTGCGCTCGCGCTCGGTGCGCTCGCGCTCGCCGGCCCGGCGGCGGATGTCCTCCAGCAGGTCCCAGGCGCGGCGGTAGGCGTTGCCCTCGCCGACCTTGCCGCCGTCATCCAACGAGCCGTTGCTGCGGCCCAGCGGGTCCAGCCGGTCGCCCTGCGCCGTGGACGACGGCTGCCCCTGGCCGTTGCGCTGGCCGTCGTCACGCTGTGCCAGCGCCTCGCCCAGGCTGCGCATACCTTCGCGCAGCGCCTCCATGGCGTCGGACTGGCGGTCGATGGCTTCGGCATTGTCGCCGCCGCGCAGCGCGTCCTCGGCGCCCTCCATGGCGCGGCCCGCGCGGTCCAGCGCCTCGCGCGCGGCTTCGCCGGCCTCGCCGCTCAGATACGGCAGCCCGTCGCGCTGCTGCTGCAGCTGCTGGCGCAAGGCCTGCTGCCGGTCGGCCAAAGAGCCGCCCTGCCCCGGCTGCTCCCGGCCGCTGCCGTTCTGGCCGCCCTGGCCCTCCGGGTTGCGGCTGTCCGCCCCTTCGCCGCCTTCGCCCTCACCGCTGTCGCCGCCCTGGCCGCCCTGGTGGCTTTGGCCGCGGCCCAGGCCGCCGTCACGGCCCTCGTTGCCCTGGCTTTCGCCGCTGCGGGCGCCGGGGTTGAACTGCTCCTGCAGATCGCGGAAGGCCTGATCCGACAGCCCCTGCTGCTCGCGCAGGGTCTCCGCCAGCCCCTCCATCGCCTCGCGGCCCTGATCGCCCTGCCCCTGGCCCTGCTGCGAGCGGGTCATCCGCATGTTTTCCATCATCTGCTGGAACTCGCGCAGCGCCTGTTCGGCCTCGGCCATGCGGCCCTGCTCCATCAGCTCCTGAATGCGGTCCATCATCGCCTGCAGGTCATCCTGGCTGAGCGTCATCATATCCTCGGGCATGTCACCCGGATCCATCATCTCGCCCTCCGCCTCAGCCATCCGGCTCAGCTGGCGCAGATAATCCTGGGTCGCCTCGCGCAGCTCCTGCATCAGGCGGGCGATCTCCTGCTCGCTGGCGCCGTCGCGCATCGCCTGGCTCAGCCGCTCCTGCGCCCGCCGCATCCGCTCCAGCGCATCGCCCACGTCGCCCTCTTCCAGCTGCATCGCCAGATCCCACAGCGCGGCGGCGATCTCCTCCTGCCGCGGTTCGGGAAGGGAGCCCTGCACGGTGTAGCCTTCCAGCCGCCGCAGGATGGTGCGCAGCCGCAGGTAATCGCCGTAGTCGCGGTAAAGCCCCTCCGGCCGGTGCGACAGCGTGCGCAGGATCTGCGCCACCCGCACCGCATTCGCGCGCGCCCACAACAGGTCGCGGCGCTGCTCGATCACCGCCGCCGCCAGCGGGTCAAAGAAGCGGCGGGTCAAGAGCTCCGTGCCAAAGCCTGCTGCGGCCGACGACTGCCCGGCCTCATCCATGGCCGACAGGGTGAACACCACCGGCAGGTTGGCCCAGGGATGGCGGGCAAAATCCTCGATCAGCTTTTCGGTGAAGTCCTCGCGCGAGCCGGACAGGGGCAGCGGCAGGTCCAGCACCAGCGCCTCGCGCGGGTCGGGGTCGGCGGCCAGCCCGTGCTGCCGCTCCACCGCGGCCAGATCCAGGGTGATCCGCACCTGCCCGCCGGCCACGCCGTAATCATCCCGGGCGCTGAACGCCAGCGAGGTGTAACCGTCGTTCTCCAGCTCCGGCTGGCCGGCCACCGCGATGCCGGGCGGGTGATCCGGGATCACCTCCACCTGCCAGCTGCGCCCGCCGCTCCCTTCGATGGCAAACCCGCCGTCGCGGACCGCCTCAAAGGCCACCGCGCCCTCCGGCGCGGGCAGCTGCTCCGCAGCGGGATCAGAGACGGCTTCCGACAGCGTCAGCGCCCCCGCCTCGCCATAGAAGCGCAAGGTGACGCGGCTGCCTTCGGGCAGTTTCAGCACCCCTTCGGGCTGATCGTTCAGGTAGAGCACCGGCAGGCGGGTATAGGCGGGCGGCTCTGCCCAGCCCTCCCAGGCCGGACCGCTGAGGGCCGCCGGGCCGCCGGTGCCCAGATCCCTGACCGAGGCCACCTGCCAGATTGAGCCGAACAGCAGCGCAACCGCCAGAAACAGCATCGCCATATAGCGCAGCGCATAGGGGTCGGCGGACGCGACGTTCAGGTCGAGCGCAGGGGCGCGGGCCTGCGCGGCGGCGGCGGCCATCCGGCGCTGGTGCGCCTGCCACAACGCGACGGAGGCGGCGTCCTCAGCGCCAATCGCCTGGGTGTCCAGCAGGGCGCTGACCGGACGGCCCGGCAAGGCCGCGTCCAGCCGCTCCAGCGCCGCGGCCCGGCTGGGCCAGCGGAACCGCCAGGCCCCCCAGCCGCAGGCGGCCGCGGCGGCAACTACAGCCGCAATCACGCCAGTCCAGACCACGCTGTCCGGCAGCATCTGGTGCAGCCCCAGCATCAGCGCCGCCAGCGCCGCCATCAGCACCGAAACCAGCGGCCAGAAGGCGCGCACGGCGCGTTCGGCCACAAGCCCGGCCCGCGTCAAAGCCGCAGGCCAGCGCAGTTTCCTCAGGACCGGATCGGCACGTCTGTCAAAGGGCATTCGGGCCTCATGCTGTGATGGCCCGCGCCGGATCGCGTCCGGACCGCTTCAGAGCCACTCCGGGATGGTATCGCGGTTTATCATCTCTTCATAGTCCGGCCGCCGGCGGATAACCGCGAATTGATCCCCGTGCACCAGCACTTCGGGGATCAGCGGGCGGGAGTTGTACTCGCTCGCCATCACCGCGCCGTAGGCGCCGGCGCTGCGGAAGGAGACCAGATCGCCCGCGGCAAGCGGCGGCAGATCGCGCTGCTTGGCAAAGGTGTCGCCGGTCTCGCACACCGGGCCAACGATGTCATAGGGCCGGCTTTCTGTGCCTGCCTCGGGTTCTTGAACCGGGATGATGTCGTGATGCGCCTCATACATCGCCGGGCGGATCAGGTCGTTCATCGCCGCATCGAGGATCACGAAATCGCGCCCCTCGCCCGATTTCACATAGATCACTTTCGACACCAGCTGGCCCGCGTTGCCCGCGATCAGGCGGCCCGGCTCGATCTCGATCTCGCAGCCCAAGTGGCCAAGCGTTTCCTTGACCATCGCGCCGTATTCCACCGGCAAGGGCGGCGCGGAGTTCGAGCGCTCGTAAGGAATGCCCAGGCCGCCGCCAAGGTCGAGGCGGCGGATATCGTGGCCGTCGGCGCGCAGGGTTTCCGTCAGCTCCGCCACCTTCTGATAGGCCAGCCGGAACGGCTCCAGGTCGGTCAGCTGCGAGCCGATGTGGACGTCGATCCCCACCACCTCCAGCCCCGGCAGCGCGGCGGCGCGGGCATAGACCTCGCGGGCGCGGGCAATCGGGATGCCGAACTTGTTCTCGGATTTGCCGGTGGCGATCTTAGCGTGGGTCTTGGCATCCACATCCGGATTGACCCGGATGGTGATGGGGGCCTTGGCGCCCAGTTCCTCAGCCACGGCGCTGATCACCTCCATCTCCGGCTCGGATTCGACGTTGAACTGGCGGATGCCGCCGGTCAGCGCCACGCGGATTTCCTCTGCCGTCTTGCCGACGCCGGAAAACACGATCCGGTCGCCCGGCACCCCCGCCGCCCTCGCCCGCAGGTATTCGCCCTGGCTGACCACATCCATGCCCGCGCCGGCCTGCGCCAGCGTCTTCAGGATCGCCTGATTGCTGGCCGCTTTCATCGCAAAGCAGACCAGATGATCGGTGCCCTCCAGCGCCTCGTCGAACAGGCGGAAGTGGCGCAGCAGAGTGGCTGTGGAATAGACATAGAACGGGGTGCCCACCGCCGCGGCGATCTCGGAGAGGGGAACGTCTTCGGCGAAAAGCGCGCCGTCGCGGTAGAGAAAATGGTCCATAACCACGCGTTTAGGGCAAAAGGGGCAGATGGATCAAATGATTCCGCCCAGCCCTCCGCCGTCCTGCCAGCGGCCGCGCCGGGAATTTTGAGTATTTGGAAGAAAGATGAAAAGAGAGCGCCGCGCCTTCATCTTTCCCCAAATACTCACTGCGCAACCGCGGCCTCCGGGTGCCGCGGCCCCGGGGGTTGCGCCCCCTGCGCACGCTGCCCTCACCCGATCTTAAGCGGGATGCGGCATTCTTTCCCCTGATCGCGGTCACTGCCGGGCCTGACACCCCCGGCATCTTGGAACAGGGCCCTTTGGCACGGGCACGCAAAGACGACGTTCAGCGTGCGGGAGGAAGCTCCCGTCCCGCCTCCGCCCCTTGGCGGCGCCGCCATTCCTTAAGCCTGACCGCTGCTGAACCAGCAGCAGATCAGAACAGGCAGAACAAGACTGGCAGATCAGGACTGGCAGACCAGCAACGCAGCAAAAAGCACCCGCACGGCCGGCTGGCCGGACGGGCAAAAGCCGTGCGCCTAGAAGCTATGAGACACCCCGGCCCGGGCCGAGCCGGATACTTTCACACCGGGTTTGGCAGGCGCACTGGATTGGGCAGTGTCATGTTGTTGCGGCCGCCCCGCTGCCGGCGCCCCGGCCTCGCAGGCTGCAAGTGCAAGCAATGCCGCAAACATAACAACAGGCTTCATCGCGCAATCTCCAAAGAAAAAACCGCCCCGGCTGTTGCAGAGGGGCGGTTCTCAGATGGTGGCTGAGCGGTTGCGCATCAAGGGCGCGGCACCGCTAGAACCCCAGGTAAACGCTGACCGGCCCCTTGTGCAGCCCGACCGCGCCGCCGACATGGACGCCGCTGTCACCGACGCCAACGCCGGCATTCAGCGTCGGCTGCACCGGCTCGCCGTCGACGCCGCAGGCGGCCAGCGCCGCCAGCCCGATCAAGGCAAAAATCACGTTGCGCATTGTCTGCCTCCTTGCAGCAGCCCCGCCCGGACGGCCTCAGCCGCCCAGAACCTCTTTCCAGCGGGCGACCTGCGCGCGCACCTGGGCGGGTGCTGTTCCGCCATAAGACATGCGCGAGTTTACCGAGTTTTCGACACCAAGCACAGAGAAGATGTCCTCGGTGATGCCTGCGTGCACGCCCTGCATATCCGCCAGGGAGAGGTCCGGCAGATCGCAGCCGCGCTTTTCGGCCATCGCAACCAGGGTCCCGGTCACGTGGTGCGCATCGCGGAACGGCACCTTCAGCACCCGCACCAGCCAATCAGCAAGGTCGGTTGCGGTAGAGAAACCGGAACCCGCCGCCGCGGCCAGCGACTCGCGGTTGGCGGTCATGTCCTTGACCATCCCCTCCATCGCCGCCAGCGCCAGCATCCAGTTGTCGGCAGCGTCAAAAACCTGTTCCTTGTCTTCCTGCATGTCCTTGGAATAGGCCAGCGGCAGCCCCTTCATCACCATCATCAGCGCGGTGTTGGCGCCAAAGATCCGTCCCACCTTGGCGCGGATCAGCTCCGCCGCATCCGGGTTCTTCTTCTGCGGCATTATCGAGGAGCCGGTGGAGAAGCGGTCGCTGAGTGTCACGAAACGGAACTGGGCGGAGGACCAGATCACCAGCTCCTCGGCAAAGCGGGAGAGGTGCATGGCAGAGATCGACGCCACCGAGAGGAACTCCAGCGCGAAGTCGCGGTCGCTGACCGCATCCAGCGAGTTTGCCGCCGGACGGTCAAAGCCCAGCGCCTTGGCGGTCATCTCCCGGTCGATCGGGAAGGACGTGCCCGCCAGCGCCGCCGCACCCAGCGGCGATTCGTTCATTCGCACGCGGGCATCGCGCACGCGGGACAGATCGCGGCCGAACATCTCCACGTAGGCCATCATGTGATGGCCCCAGGTGACCGGCTGCGCGGTCTGCAGGTGGGTGAAGCCCGGCATCACCCAATCGGCTCCCGCCTCAGCCTGCGACAGAAGCGCGCGGATCAGCGCCAAGAGGCCCGATTCCGCGGCGTCCAGCTGGTCGCGCACCCAGAGTTTGAAATCGGTCGCCACCTGGTCATTGCGGCTGCGGCCCGTGTGCAGGCGGCCTGCAGGCTCGCCGATGATCTCTTTCAGGCGGGCCTCCACGTTCATATGGATGTCTTCCAGTGCTGTGGAAAACTGGAAGGTTCCGCCCTCGATCTCTGACAAAACGGTGAGCAGCCCTTCCCGAATGGCCTCGGCATCATTATCCGTAATGACGCCTGTGGCGGCGAGCATCGCCGCATGGGCCCTGGAGCCGGCGATGTCCTGCGCCGCCATCCGCTTGTCGAACCCGATCGAGGCATTGATCGCCTCCATGATCGCGTCCGGGCCAGCGGCAAAGCGGCCGCCCCACATCTGGTTCGAGGATTGATCTGTCATGGTGTGGAACCCCGGAGATAATATGCGTCTGTTTCGTCAGCTTTCCCTTTATATGGCCCTCGCCTTGGGTGCAAATGCCGCTGTTGCGGCGGATCAGGCGCAGCTGGAGGCCCTGCGCGACGGCTCGATGAAGAAACTGGTGGTCCATGCCGAGCCGCGCGATGTGTCCGCGGCCGCGTTCGACCTGGCCGACGGCGCGGGCACGGCGACCCTGGCCGACTACCAGGGCAAGATCGTGCTCTTGAACTTCTGGGCCACCTGGTGCGCCCCCTGCCGCAAGGAGATGCCGCAGCTGGAAGAACTGCAGCAGGAGTTCGGCGGCGCGGATTTCCAGGTGCTGACTATTGCCACCGGGCGCAACTCGCCCGCGGGCATCCAGAAGTTCTTTGACGAGAACGGTATCACCAGCCTGCCCCGCCACCAGGACCCGAAACAGGCGCTGGCCCGCGAGATGGCGGTGATCGGCCTGCCGATCACGGTGCTGCTGGACCGCGACGGCAAGGAGGTCGCGCGGCTGCTGGGCGATGCCGAGTGGAACTCCGAGAGCGCCAAGCAGATCATCGCGGCGATGATCGCTGATCCGGAAGGCAGCTGAGCCGGGCCGCCGGGATGCCTGGGCTGAGGGCTGGCCGGCGCTGCAAACGGGACAGGCTTCCTGCCGCGCCGCCGCGCGGCCCGTGGCCCTGACCCGGCCGGGTTTCGCACTATTTCACTTCCGAGGGGCGTCCTGAAGCAGGCGCCATGGTTTAGGGTGGAGCGTGAAATGAAACCTGTTGTGTTACTGATCGGCAAGCTGCCGCATGTGATCGGCAATGTGGCTGAGCAGCTGGACCATCTGCCGATCCAATGGCTGGGCGCGCATGACCAGCCCGAAGTGGTGCGCCAGCTGGAAACCGAGCCGCGCATCGAATGCGTGATCATGGGCGCAGGCCTGGACGACCAGATCCGCGGCGATCTGATCGGCATCATTGCCGCCCTCAGGCCGGACGTCTGCATCCACCTCAAGGACCGCGCCTCCGGGCCGGAAGGGCTGGTGCCCTTTGTCGAGCGGGTGGTGCAGATGGAGGTTCTGGCCCGCCCGCGCAGCACCGCAATGGCGGGATAGCGGCAGCCGGGCTTGACCCCACGCCACCTTTGACAGCTTTCCGGCGGGCCGCCAGTCTGCCCGCGGGAGGACGTGATGCCGCTGGAACTGCTGCTGGCCCTGGTCGTGGGCGGGATATCCGGAATTGCCGTGCTGCTGCACTTGACGGGGCGGTCCCGGCAGGCTGTTCTGACCGCCGGCAGCGCCAAGTCCGCCTGGCTGCGCCATTTTCCCAACGACTGCGTGATCAAGGTTCTGCCCGCCGCCAGCGGGCAGGCGGCGCTGGTGCTGACCGAAGGCGGCCCCGGGCTGCTCTGGGCCTTTGGCGCCGATACGGTGGGCCGCCCTCTGGCCGCAGCCCGGATTCGCGAAACCGCCGCCGGGCTGCGTTTCGAGTTCAATGACTTTTCCGCCCCCGGCCTCTCGCTGTCCTTGCAAGAGAGCGAGCGCCGGCAGTGGCTGGAGCTGATCAACACCCCAGCGGAGGCTGCATGACCGGACAGATTTCCTTTCCCGACGTGACCCAGCTGGCGGTGCCGTTCTTCATCGCCGCGATCCTGGCAGAGTTCCTGTGGATCGCCCTGAAAAAGCGCGGCGGGCGGTATGAGACCCGCGATGCCGTCACCTCGCTGATCATGGGCGCGGGCAGCGTCGCCGAAGGGCTGCTTTTGGGCTTCATCGCCTGGACCCTGTTCATGTTCCTGTGGGAGCTGACGCCGCTGGACATGGGCACTTCTGTCTGGGCGGTGCTGGCCTGTTTCGTGCTGGATGACCTGCGTTATTACTGGGTGCACCGCCTGGGCCACCGGGTGCGCTGGGTCTGGGCGTCGCACGTCAATCATCACTCCAGCCAGCACTACAACCTGACCACCGCGCTGCGGCAGACCTGGACCGGCACCTTCACCTTCATGATGGTGGTCAAGGCGCCGATGGTTCTGCTGGGCTTCCACCCGGCGCTGGTGCTGTTCTGCGGCGGGGTGAACCTGATCTATCAGTTCTGGATCCACACCGAGGCGGTCGGCCGCCTGCCGCGCTGGTTCGAGGCGGTGATGAACACCCCCAGCCACCACCGCGCCCACCATGGCCGCAATCCGCGCTATCTGGATTGCAACTATGCCGGCGTGTTCATCATCTGGGACAAGCTGTTTGGCACCTTCGTGCCGGAACAGGACCATGACCGGCCCGATTACGGGCTGGTCCACAACATCGCCACTTTCAACCCGCTGCGCGTGGCCTTTCACGAATGGGCTGGCATTTTCAAGGACATGGCCCAGCCCGGCCTGACCTGGAAGCAGCGGATGCTCTATGCCTTTGCGCCGCCCGGCTACAGCCATGACGGCAGCCGCGACACCTCTGCCGGGATCAAGGCTGCGCATCTGGCACGGCACCCGGAGGATGCGGGCACGCCGGGCTTCGGCGGCTGAGCCGGGCCGGGGCGAGCGCCCCGATAGCTCAAATTTAAATTTTAATCCCGGCTCAACCCTTTTGCGCGACGCTGCCCGGAGCATCATATTGTGTCACACCTTTGCCGGAACAGGGCCCCAGCAGCACATGAACAAACGAAACGCGATGGCAGATCTGCCCGAAGGCTCCGATAACCCGCTGAGCGCGGCCGTGGCAGGCCGCGACCGGTCCACTCTGGAAATGGTCGGCGAAGCGGTTAAGCACGGTCAGACCGTATTGGCCTATCAGCCCGTCATGCAGGCCATGGCGCCGCATGGCGTCGCCTTTTACGAGGGCTACATCCGGGTTCTGGACCCGACAGGCCGGGTGATTCCCGCCCGGGAATTCATGCATGTGGTCGAGGACAAGGAGATCGGCCGCGAGATGGACTGCCTGGCGCTGCAGCACGGCTTGCGCGCGCTGGAGAAATTCCCGCAGATCCGCCTGTCCGTCAACATGTCGGCCCGCTCCATCGGCTATCAGCGCTGGACGCAGGTGCTGCACCGGTTTCTGAAGGGCGACGCCACGCTGGGCGAACGCCTTGTGCTGGAACTGACCGAGGCCTCGGTGATGGCCGCGCCGGAGCTGGTGCTGGATTTCATGGGCCGGATGCAGCAGCACGGGATAGCCTTTGCGCTCGACAATTTCGGCGCCGGGACAACGGCGATCGGCCATTTCCGCCAGTTCTTCTTCGACGCGGTGAAGATCGACGGCCAGTTCGTGCGCGGCATTCACGCCAGCCATGATAACCAGTCGGTTGTGCGCGCCCTGATCGGCATTGCCAAACAGTTCGACATGTTCACCGTCGCCGAGTCGGTGGAAAGCCAGGAAGATGCCGCCTTTCTGGTGGAGAACGGGGTGGATTGCCTGCAGGGCTACCTGTACGGCGCACCGTCAGTGTCGCCGCCCTGGATCGAGGACATGAA
Source organism: Leisingera daeponensis DSM 23529 (assembly GCF_000473145.1). NCBI lineage: Bacteria > Pseudomonadati > Pseudomonadota > Alphaproteobacteria > Rhodobacterales > Roseobacteraceae > Leisingera > Leisingera daeponensis. Next base: position 2,062,761 of record NZ_KI421500.1, read on the forward strand.
GCAGCGCCAGCAGGCCGGTTAACGCCGGACAGCCCGCCAGCGCCCTTGCGCACAGATCGCACCGCCAGCCGCTCCCCCTGCCCTGAAACACCGGCGCAGCGCTCCGCGCAGGACGCCGGCGGTGTCCTCCACGCCGTCTGCCAAGACGTTAGCACGTTGTCTTTGCAGCGGCTTTCCGGCCCGCCCCGCGCCGCGATCCGGCACCCGGGCCGGCGGCCCTGCGAAGCCCCGCCCCGGCGCAGACGGAAATCCTCCGGCAGAGGACGTTTCTGGCGGTTGACTCTTGCGCGCCGACTGGGACACCCTGTCAATTGCTGCACGCGCAGCAATAGATTATGCCGGTACCCGGTGGATACGGGAAAGAATGTTGCGCAGCCGCGGCCTGGCCGTTTGCGCGGCGCTTTTCCGAAGACCAAAATGATGGCAGAGGACCAGAAATCAATGACCAATGTTGTAATCGCATCGGCCGCGCGCACCGCCGTCGGCTCCTTTGGCGGCGCGTTCGCCAATACCCCTGCCCATGATCTGGGCGCCGCGGTGCTGGAAGCCGTGGTGGAGCGGGCCGGTGTCGACAAATCCGAGGTGTCGGAAACCATTCTGGGCCAAGTGCTGACCGCCGCCCAGGGCCAGAACCCGGCCCGCCAGGCGCATATCAACGCGGGCCTGCCCAAGGAAAGCGCCGCTTGGAGCATCAACCAGGTCTGCGGTTCCGGCCTGCGCGCTGTCGCCCTTGGGGCGCAGCACATCCAGCTGGGCGATGCCTCCATCGTGGCGGCCGGCGGCCAGGAGAACATGACCCTCAGCCCCCATGCCGCGCACCTGCGCGCGGGCCACAAGATGGGCGACATGCAATACATCGACACGATGATCCGCGACGGCCTGTGGGATGCCTTCAACGGCTACCACATGGGCCAGACGGCCGAGAACGTGGCCGAGCAGTGGCAGATCTCCCGCGATATGCAGGACGAGTTTGCCGTTGCCTCGCAGAACAAGGCCGAAGCCGCCCAGAAGGCCGGCAAGTTCGCGGATGAGATCGCCGCCTTCACCGTGAAAACCCGCAAGGGCGAGATCGTGGTCGATCAGGACGAATACATCCGCCACGGCGCCACCATCGAAGCCATGCAGAAGCTGCGCCCGGCCTTCACCAGGGACGGCTCGGTCACTGCGGCAAACGCCTCCGGCCTGAACGACGGCGCCGCCGCCACCCTCTTGATGAGCGCCGACGAGGCCGAACGCCGCGGCATCGAGCCGCTGGCCCGCATCGCCTCCTACGCCACTGCTGGCCTGGACCCGGCGATCATGGGCGTCGGCCCGGTCTATGCCTCCCGCAAGGCGCTGGAGAAGGCCGGCTGGTCGGTCAATGACCTGGATCTGGTCGAGGCCAACGAAGCCTTTGCCGCCCAGGCCTGTGCGGTCAACAAGGACATGGGCTGGGATCCGTCGATCGTAAACGTGAACGGCGGCGCCATTGCCATCGGCCACCCGATCGGCGCCTCGGGCTGCCGGGTGCTGAACACGCTGCTGTTCGAAATGAAGCGCCGCGGCGCCAAGAAAGGCCTGGCCACGCTGTGCATCGGCGGCGGCATGGGCGTTGCCATGTGCGTGGAGCGCCCGTAAGTGGCACAAACCCGCTGATATCTCAGGGCGCCCTTTCGGGGCGCCCTTTTTCTTTTACAATTCAGCGGTATTCCGCGGGTGCGACAATTTAATTGCGGCAATGCAGAAATTTCACGAAGCAATATTGTTGCGCCCACACAAGCAAAACTGTAGCAAGATTACCAAAGCAAAAACTCATCTGGAGGATTCTTGAATGGCACGTACTGCACTCGTCACAGGCGGTTCCCGCGGCATCGGCGCAGCAATTTCCCAGGCGCTGAAGGCGCAGGGCTGCAATGTGGCCGCGACCTATGCCGGCAATGACGAAGCCGCGGCGAAATTCACCGACGAAACCGGCATCAAGACCTATAAGTGGAATGTTGGCAGCTACGAGGAAAGCGCCGCCGGCATCGCCAAGGTCGAAGAGGAAATGGGCCCGATCGACATCGTTGTGGCCAACGCCGGCATCACCCGCGACGCGCCCTTCCACAAGATGACGCCGCAGCAGTGGCAGGAAGTGATCGACACCAACCTGACCGGCGTGTTCAACACCGTGCACCCGATCTGGCCGGGCATGCGCGAGCGCAAGTTCGGCCGCGTCATCGTGATCTCCTCGATCAACGGCCAGAAGGGCCAGTTCGCGCAGGTGAACTATGCCGCGACCAAGGCGGGCGACCTGGGCATCGTGAAATCGCTGGCCCAGGAAGGCGCCCGCGCCGGCATCACCGCCAACGCGGTCTGCCCCGGCTATATCGCCACCGAGATGGTGATGGCAGTGCCGGAGAAGGTGCGTGAGTCGATCATCGCCCAGATCCCGGCCGGCCGCCTGGGCGAGCCGGAAGAGATCGCCCGCTGCGTGGCCTTCCTGGCCTCCGACGACTCGGGCTTCATCAACGGCTCGACCATCTCCGCCAACGGCGCGCAGTTCTTCGTCTGATACGCTGCCCTGCTGACGGCCCGCACCCTGCCTTGGCTGGGTGCGGGACACACGGGCGGTCACAACCGCCTTGAGCCGCCACTGGTTGCGGACGCGAAAAGATCTACCCTCATACGTGCCGCAAGGAGGGAGTGCAGATCATGCAATTCGTGATGTCCAACCGGCGCGCCGGCAAGTTCCAGGAAACCGAAAAGATCGCCTCGCGCGCGGCGCTGGCCGAGGCGCTGACGATACTGCCCGCCACCGCGCATATCCGTTCCGAATCCCGCCCGGCCGACGACCTGGCCCGGCACAGCGTGATCCTCGAGGGCACCGCGGCCGAAATGCTCGCACTGGATGCAGCGACCCCCAGCGACGTGATCGTTGAGCCGCTGATCCTGCATGAGCGCGAGGGTGCGCTCTCCATGTTCAAACACGCCCGGGTGCCGCTGGCAGGGCTGATGCGGGTCGCGCCCGCAGGCGCTGCGCCGCTCGAATTCCACGTGCGCGGCGGCGGCGCGCCGCTGGCGCAGGCCACCGTGATCCTGTTCCTGCGGCGGCTGGATGGCGAGGTGATGCGCGAGGAGACCCTCACCGGGGCGGACGGGGCCGCCGCCTTCCCCAGCAACCCGGCTTTCCAGCCCCTGGCCGCCATCGTCAAACCCTATGCGGGCTTTTGGGCGCGGTGGGCGCAGGTGTCCGGGCAGAAGACCACGGTGGTCTGCAGCAAACTGCCGGGCAACCGGCGGCTGGACTGGTGGCACCATGCCAGCGGCATCAGCAGTTTCGCGCCGGACGCAGGCGCAGGCATCAGGGTGGGAGTCATCGACACCGGGCTGGGCCCGCATCCGCATCTTCAGGGCACCGACCACGGCGCCTTTATCCTCGGCATCCACGATCCCGATGGCGGGGCGGACGCGGATGTTCATGGCACCCATGTGGCTGGCACAATCGCCGGGCGGCCGGGGGAGGAGCTGGTGCATGGCGGCATCGCCCCGGGGGTGGAGCTGCACACGGCCCGAGTGTTCCCGCCCGGCGAAGGCGCCGCGAATATCGATATCGCCGATGCGATCGACAGCCTCAGCCGCGCGGGCGCGGATCTGATCAACCTGTCGCTGGGCGCGCCGGTCAAGTCAGAGGTTGTCCAGGATGCGGTGCAGGACGCCGCCGAGCGCGGCACGCTGTGCCTCTGCGCCGCTGCCAATTCCTTTGAGTTCGTCCATTTCCCCGCCGCCCTGCCCGAAACCGCGGCAATTTCCGCCGCGGGCAAGCTGGGCACCGCGCCGGAGGACTCCGTTTCGGGCGGCCAACTGCCGGATCAGCCGGAGCTGTTCGGCCTTGACGGGTTCTACTTCGCCCGTTTCTCCTGCTTCGGGCCGGAGATCGACGCCATCGTGCCGGGGGTCGGCATCATCGCGCCGGTTCCAGCCCGGCACGGGCTTGCTGCGCCTTATGCGGCGCTCGACGGCACCTCGATGGCGACACCGGTGGCCTGCGGCGTGCTGGCGCGGGTGCTGGCGGAAGATGCGTCTTACCTTGCGATGCCGCGCAACATCTTCCGCAGCGACCTCGCCCGCCACCGGCTGCGGGAAATTTGCAGGACGATCGGTCTTGCTGCCATATATGAAGGGCACGGAATGCCCCGAAGCTGAAGCGGAGGCCGGGCCGATGGCCGATTATGTGATCGCGGTAAAACGCGCGATGCGGGAGGAGCTGCCGCAGAACTGGCAGAGCCAGCTGGAAGACATTGACGGGCTCACGCTGCTCAGCCCGCCCGCCCGCGAGCGGGTGCTGGTGTCTGCCAGCCCGGACGCCCTGCGCCATCTGGACGCTCAGCTGGGCCGCTACCTCAGGGTTGAGCCGCTGATCCGCCACCAGACCTCCCGCTGAAGCGGCTTGATGCGGAAACGGCAAGGGCCAGCCCCGCAAGGCCGGCCCTCTTCCTATCCCGTAAGTGCCTTTTCTCGAATTAGAGCGCGCTCAGGCCCAGCGGGAAACCTTGGGGCGAAGGGCCGGCACCGGCTTCTTGCCGAACAGCCATGTCCAGGCCAGTTTCAGCACCTGAGCGCGTTCGGCGTGGGCGCGGGCCATGGCAGACCTCACGGCGGCATCAGCAGAATATTCCAGCATCTTCGGCCTCCTTTCGGATCAGTATCCTTTGCCTGCAACCAATATGAGGCCATGGCCTGAAACGCACAAACGAGACTTTTCCAGCGTTCAGTTAAGGTATACTTATGTGATTATGTCAGACCGCCTGCCGCCCCTCACCGCCCTGCGCGCCTTTGATGCCGCCGCCCGCCACATGTCCTTTGCCAAGGCAGCGGAGGAGCTGAACGTGACCCCTGCGGCGCTGTCGTTTCAAATCAAATCGCTGGAGGAGCATCTGGGCCAGCCGCTGTTCCGGCGCCTGAACCGCGCGGTGGAGCTGACCGAGGCGGGCGAGACGCTGGCGCCCGGCGCCGCCGAGGGCTTCCGGGCGCTGGGCCAAGCCTGGCAGAGCACCCGGCGGCTGCTGGATGAGACCACGCTGACGGTAACCGCCGGGCCTGCGCTGACGGCGAAATGGCTGGCGCCGCGGCTGTTCGAATTCGCCCGCAGCCACCCGGAAATCGAGCTGCGGCTGTCGGCCTCGCTCAAGGTGGTGGACCTGCGCCGCGGCGGTGTGGATGTGGCGATCCGCTTTGGCGTCTCCGACGATGCCGGGCTGGCGTCCTACGGCACCCGGCCCGACTGGCTGACACCTGTGATGACGCCGGAGATGCACGCGCAGTTTCCGACCCCGGAGTCGCTGCGCCGCGCGCCGCTGATCTTCGACGATTCCCTCAGCACGATCGCGCCGGGCTGCGACTGGCCTGCGTGGTTTCAGGCAGTGGGACTGGAATTCGCCCCCGGCACCGGCACCCATTTCTCGGCGCCCGATCACGCCATTGACGCCGCTTGCGCGGGCCTGGGCGTGGCGCTGGGGCGGCGGCCGCTGATTATCAAGGACGTCCGGGAGGGGCGGCTGGTGGCGCCCTTCAAGGTCGCGATCCAGACCGACGCGCGCTTCCGCTTCCTGTGTCTGCCGGAAGCCAGGGACCGGCCGCAGATCGCAGCCTTCCGCGACTGGTTCTTTGCGGAAATCGAGAAAACCGCGCATATGTGGGGTGATTTCGACATTATCCCTGTTCAGGATCTGCACTCCCAATGACCAAGACCCGCGCAACCGCCATTGGCTTCATCGCTGTTTTGCTGTGGGCGCTGCTGGCGCTGCTGACCGTCGGCTCGGAACCTGCCCCGCCGCTGCTGCTGAACGCGCTGTGCTTCACCATCGGGGGCACCCTGGGGATCATCTGGACCGCGGCCTCCGGCAAGCTGGGCCAGCTGCGCCACGTGCCGGTCAGGGTCTACATCTTCGGCACCCTGGGTCTGTTCGGCTATCACGCGCTGTATTTCTCAGCGCTGCGGCTGGCGCCCGCGGCGGAGGCCGGGCTGATCGCCTATCTGTGGCCCCTGCTGATCGTTCTGCTGTCCGGCCTGCTGCCCGGCGAGCAGCTGAAGGCGGGGCATCTGATCGGCGCCGGCTTGGGTTTTGCCGGCGCGGCAACCATCATTTCCGGCGGCGGCGGCGGATTTGAGGCGCAGTATCTGCCGGGCTACGGTCTGGCGCTGCTGTGCGCGCTCACCTGGTCCGGCTATTCGGTGCTGTCGCGGCTGGTGGGCGGCGCGCCGACCAGTTCGGTCGCGGTGTTCTGCCTGGCCACTGCCGCGGCCTCCTGGGGGCTGCATTTTCTGCTGGAGGAGACGGTATGGCCCGCAGGCACGCTGGGCTGGGCGTCGACGCTGCTGCTGGGGCTCGGCCCCGTGGGGCTGGCGTTCTACGTGTGGGACATTGGCGTCAAGCAGGGCGATATCCAGATGCTTGGCACCAGCTCCTATGCGGCGCCGCTGCTGTCGACGCTGATCCTGGTGCTGGCGGGGATTGCCGCGGCCTCCTGGGGGCTGGCGCTGGCGGCGGCGCTGATCACCGGCGGCGCGCTGATTGCAGCCCGGGCCAGCACCGGTGCCGCGAAGGCCCGCAAATAAAAAGAGGGCCGCCGCAACCGGGCAGGCCCTCCAAACCTCATGCCGGGCAAGGCCCCGGCAAGACCCCTCAGACCACTTCGGCCGTCAGGCGCTCAATCTCTTCCTTCAGTTTGAGCTTCTGCTTTTTCATCGCTGCAATCTGCAGCCCGTCGGTACTGGGTGACCGTTGGGCCTGTTCCACTTCCATGCTCAGGTGCTCGTGCTTCTTCTTAAGTTCGGTCAGATGCGAGCTGAGGCTCATGGCAACCCTCCTTCTTTGAGCTAGATGTGTTTGACGAATATGAGTGGAGCATAAGTTCCCGCGTCTGTCACGCTGCAGCCGCAGTATTTTTGTCATGAAATTTTCATATCGGCTATGCGCCGCCCATTTTGCCGCAGACGCCGGCGCATAGCAGCAGAAACACGCAAATTTGGATTCGCCAAAGGTTGAAACCGGCCAGCCGCATCCCTAAATTCGCGCCGCTGGGAAACGGTGCCTCAGGCGGGCCAGGGCAAAGCGGCGCCGTCGCGCAGAACCGCGCGGATTTCCGGCCGGTAGCTTTCGCCGTCGCGTTCGTGCCGGTCGCCTTCATGCAGAATCAGCGGCGCATGAAGACGGAAGTCCGCCCGCCCGCCCTTGCGCGCGCGCAGGATCACCAGCTCGGCCGCGCGGGCCTGGCGCGGGGCCAGCGGCAGCACCTCCAGCGAGCCAAGCACACCTGAGCAGCCCGCCAGCATGTCCGGCAGCCGGTCGGCGCGCTGGATCATGTGCAGATAGCCCTTGGGCGCGAGACGGCGGGCGGCGGCGGCGATCCAGTCTGACAGCGGCGTGCCCTCCCCCAAGGCGACCTTGCGGCCCGCGTCGCGGGCCTGGCTGTGGGCGCCAGCCTTGTAATAGGGCGGATTGGCGATGACGTGCTGAAACTGGCTCTGCTTCAGCGCCTCCGGCATCGCAGCGAGATCGGTCTCATAGACATCCATCGCCTGCCCGCTGGCGGCAGCGTTGCGGCGGGCGAGGTCCGCATAGGGCGCTTGCAGCTCCACGCCCGTCAGGGCCAGCCCCGGCACCCGCGCCGCCAGGCACAGCAGCGCCTGGCCGGCACCGCAGCCCAGCTCCAGCACCGCCTCTCCGGCCCGCGCGGGGACCGCCGCCGCCAGCAGCACCGGATCCACCCCGGCGCGGTAGCCGCGGGCAGGCTGCCAAAGCTGCACCCTGCCGCCGAGAAAGCCGTTGCGGGTCAGCTCGTCTTCGCGGAAGCCGCTCATCTTCCCAGCGGGATTTCATTGTCGCGCATCACCACCACGGCGGCGTCGTAATCCTCGGCGCGAACCATCAGACGGCGCGGGAAAATTCCGATCCCGCCTTCCAGGACGCTCATATTTACGTCCATTTGAAAGCAGTCTATATCCTCTCCCTCAAGGAGGGCGGAGGCAAAGGCGATGATCGTCGGATCGGTGCTGCGCAGAAGCTCTTTCATGGATTTGGATCTAAGGGCAAGGCCTGCGCCTTGTCGAGCCTTGCAAGCGGGAAAGTGATGGACCAAGTGATGACCCGGAAGCCGCACGAGATGCTGGCCGCGACGCTGAGCCAGGAGCTGGAGGCGGTGAATGCGCTGATCCGCACCCGGATGGCCTCCGAACACGCGCCGCGAATCCCTGAGGTGACCGCGCATCTGGTCGAGGCGGGCGGCAAGCGGCTGCGGCCGATGCTGACGCTGGCGGCGGCGCGCCTCTGCGGTTACGAGGGCGACCATCACCTGAAGCTGGCCGCCACGGTGGAGTTCATCCACACCGCCACCCTGCTGCATGACGACGTGGTGGACGAAAGCGCCCAGCGGCGCGGGCGGCCCACGGCGAACCTGCTGTGGGACAACAAAAGCTCTGTCCTGGTGGGCGACTACCTGTTTGCCCGCAGCTTCCAGCTGATGGTGGAGACAGAGAGCTTGCGGGTGCTCGACATTCTGGCCAACGCCTCCGCCACCATCGCCGAGGGCGAAGTGCTGCAGATGACCGCGGCGTCGAACCTGAAGACCGATGAAGGCATTTATCTGCAGGTGGTGCGCGGCAAGACCGCGGCGCTGTTCTCGGCGGCGACCGAGGTGGGCGGGGTGATTGCCGGCGCGCCGGAGACGCAGGTGAAGGCGCTGTTTGAGTATGGCGATGCGCTGGGGATTGCCTTCCAGATTGCCGATGACCTGCTGGACTACCAGGGCGACAGCAAGGCAACCGGCAAGAACGTCGGCGACGACTTCCGCGAGCGCAAGCTGACCCTGCCGGTGATCAAGGCGGTGGCGCAGGCGACGGACGAGGAGCGCGCCTTCTGGACCCGCACCATCGAGAAGGGCAAGCAACAGGACGGCGATCTGGAGCAGGCGCTGGCGCTGATGGCGAAATACGGCACGCTGGAGGCCACCCGCCAGGATGCGCTGGGGTGGGCGGCGAAGGCCCGCGCGGCGCTGGAGGTGCTGCCCGATCACGAGATCCGCACCATGCTGAGCGACCTGGCCGATTACGTCGTGGCGCGGCTGAACTGATGCCCGGAGGGGCTTTGCCCCTCGCGCCTGCGGCGCTCACCCCAGAGTATTTTTGCAAAGATGAAAAGGCGAGCCGGCGGAGTCCGCCCGTCAGGTCAAAGTGACGGCGCTGCACCACCATTCGGGATGCTCGGCCCCGATCTCATAGGCCGCCATATGGGCGGCCTTTTTCGTGGGGTAGAGCGCAAAGCAGGTGGCCCCGGAGCCGGACATGCGCGCGAGCATAGCCTGGCGGGAGCTGCGCAGATCCGAAAGCACCCGTTCGATGTCCGGTGCGGCGGTGATGGCCGGGGCCTCCAGATCGTTGCGCTGCTCACCGAGCCAGGCGGCGCAGTCTTCGGCAGAAGTGAAGGACGGGATGCTTTGCGGCATCGGCGGGTTGTCACGCGAGGCAAGCGCAGAGAAGACCGCACCCGTGGGCACATGCACGCCCGGATTGACCAGCAGCGCGTGCAGTTCCGGCAGTTCGACCGGCGTCACCTGCTCGCCAATGCCTTGCATCCGTGAGGCGCGGGCGGCCATGCAGACCGGCACATCGGCGCCGAGCGACAGCGGCAGGCCTTCGGGAGCAGCGGTCCCCTGCCCGGCCAATGCACGCAGGACAGCGGCGGCGTCGGAGGAGCCGCCGCCGATGCCCGCGCCGTGGGGCAGATGCTTGTCCAGGCTGATGCGCCCGGTCCAGCCCGCCCCGGCAGCGGCCTTCCACACCAGGTTGCGCTGATCCGCTGGCACGCCGTCCGCAAACAGGCCGGAGACCTCCAGCGCCAGCTCCGGGCCGGGGTCAAGCCGCAGCCGGTCGCCGGTGTCCGCAAAGGCCACCAGCGAATCCAGCAGGTGATAGCCGTCCGCGCGGCGGCCGGTCACATGCAGGGTCAGGTTGATCTTGGCAGGCGCGAAGACCTCAGCCGCCATTGGCGACCTTCAGGGGTTCTGCGCCCTCTTCGGCCAGCACCGCGTCCAGGCCGATGTCCAGCTTGCGGCGGATGCGCTCGGGATCGGCCTCGCCGTCGGTATCTTCCGGGTCGATGAAGGAGAGTGCGCGCTTCCACTGGAACTCCGCCTCGCGCGCGCGTCCCACGGCCCAGTAAACATCGCCCAGGTGGTCATTGACCACCGGATCCACCGGCATCAGCTCCACCGCGCGCTCCATATGCGCCACCGCCTCGTCAAAGCGGCCGAGGCGGTAAAGCACCCAGCCGAGGGAGTCGACGATATAGCCGGAGTCGGGCCGCGCGGCGACCGCGCGCTCGATCATGTTGAGCGCCTCATCCAGCTTGCTGCGTTTTTCCACCAGCGAATAGCCCAGATAGTTCAGCACCTGCGGCCGGTCGGGCTCCAGCGCGAGGGAGGCACGGAAGTCCGCCTCTGCCTGCTCCCACTGGTTCAGCCGCTCGTGGCAGATGCCGCGGGCGTAGAGCAGGAACCAGCGGCTGCTGTCGTCCTCCGGCGTGTTGGCCAGCGCCTTGTCGTAGGCCCGGGCCGCCCCTGCATAATCCTCCTGCTGGCGCAACAGGTCGCCGAGGCTGACGTACACGCCGGGCTGCTGCGGGAATTGCCGCGCCAGCTGCTCCAGCACCTCGATCGCCGCATCCGGCTTGGCGGCGCGGCGCAGGGCCTCGGCGCGGCCCAGTTCCGCGGCGTGGTAATCCGGATGGCTGCGCGGCACCTGCTTGTAGGTCGCCACCGACAGCTCATAGCGGCCCAGCTGGTCCAGCAGGCTGGCGCTGAGCAGGATGGCGTCCACGTGGTCCGGGCGCAGCGATGCCGCCATGCGGGCGTACATCAGCACGTAATCATTGGCGGTATCGCCGTTCAGCGCCGCCCCCAGGGTAAAGAAAACCTCGGCAATGCCTTCGCGCGGGCCCGGCGCGATGGTGTAGGCCAGGGTCTTGCCGTCCCGCAGCTGCGCATCCAGCGCTTCCAGCCCGGGGTCCAGGCGGCTGCCGAAAGCCGCCTGCAGCGTCTCGCGGGCCTCTGCGTTGCGGCCCAGCTGCGACAGGATCTGCACCCGCGCCACCGCAGCGCGGCGGCTGAGGCTGGCCAGGCGGCCGTCCTCGGCGGCGAACAGCGCCTCGGCGCCGCCATAGTCGCCGGCAGAGGCCAGCGCCAGCGCCCGGTGATAGAGCACGAAAGGCTTCAGGCTGCTGTCCTCCGCCATCCGGTCAAACGTCTTGAGCGCACTGGACACCGACCCGGTGCCGATATGCGCCCAGCCTTCCAGCAGGCCGTCCACCAGCGGGTGGATCGCCTCCTGTTCGAGGTCGCGGTCCAGCAACGCCTGGAAATTCCCGCCGGAAGCATGACCGCCGGCAATGACGATGCTGGCCACCTGGCTGCGCGCGCCGATCTGGCGCAGGCGCTCCGCCACCGGAACGGCGAGTTCCGCCTTGCCCATTGCAAGCTGGGCAAACACCACGTTTTCCATCAGCAGCGGGTTCTGCGGGTCGCGCGCCAGCGCCTGGGTGTAATAAAGCGCCGCCGCAGCAAAATCGCTGTCATAGGTGGCGGCCCGTCCGGCCAGGTAGGATCCGGCCAGTCCTTCGGCCTGCACGGCTGGTGCAGCAGCGGCGGCCATCAGGGCCGCACAGGTCAAGCTGCGAAGATTGGATACGGGCACGCGGGGACCCCCTTACGATTTACTGCTCTTGCTCTTCTAAGAAAGGGTAGTGCGGCGGCCGTCAACACGCAATGGGGCGGCCCGGCGGCCGCCCCATAAAATCCGGCGAAAGCGCGCCGAAAATTTAAACTTCCCGTTACATGTTGGGGTAGTTCGGGCCGTCGCCGCCCTGGGGGGTGGTCCAGGTGATGTTCTGGGACGGATCCTTGATGTCGCAGGTCTTGCAGTGGACGCAGTTCTGGAAGTTGATCACGAACTCCGGCTGGCCGTCCTTTTCCACCACTTCGTAGACACCGGCCGGGCAATAGCGCTGCGCCGGTTCGGCGTATTTCGGCAGGTTGACCCGGACCGGGGTGTCCTCGTTGCCCAGTCGCAGGTGGCAGGGCTGGCTTTCCTCGTGGTTGGTCATCGAGAAGCTGACGTTGGTCAGGCGGTCAAACGACAGCACGCCATCGGGCTTCGGGTAGTCGATCACCTTGTGCTTGGAGGCTTCCTCGGTCGCCTCGGCGTCGTTCTTGCCGTGGCCCAGGGTGCCGAAGAAGGAGAAGCCAAGGAGGTTGTTGGTCCACATGTCGAGGCCGCCCAGCGCCAGCGAGGCGGTGAGGCCCCACTTGGACCACATCGGTTTCACGTTGCGGACCATCTTCAGATCCTTGCCGATGGCACCATCGCGCACGTCGGTTTCATAGGCCGTCAGCTCGTCGCCGGACCGCTCTGCCTTGATCGCCTCATAGGCGGCTTCGGCCGCGGCCTTGCCCGACAGCATCGCGTTGTGGTTGCCCTTGATGCGCGGCACGTTGACCATGCCCGCGGAGCAGCCCAGCAGCGCCACGCCCGGCGCGACCAGTTTCGGCATCGACTGCCAGCCGCCCTCGGTGATCGCACGGGCGCCATAGGCCACGCGCTTGCCGCCCTTCAGCAGCTCGGCCACCACCGGGTGATGCTTGAAGCGCTGGAATTCCATGTAGGGGAACAGGTGCGGGTTCTTGTAGTTCAGGTGCACCACAAAGCCCACGTACACCTGATTGTTGTCCAGGTGGTAGATGAACGAGCCGCCGCCCGCATTGGAACCCAGCGGCCAGCCCATGGTGTGGGTGACGGTGCCTTCCTTATGCTTGGCCGGGTCGATTTCCCAGATTTCCTTCATGCCGATGCCGTATTTCTGCGGCTCCTTGCCGTCAGACAGGCCGTATTTGGCAATCACTTCCTTGGAGAGCGAGCCGCGCACGCCTTCACCGAGGAACACGTACTTGCCGTGCAGCTCCATGCCGGGCTCATAGGCCGGGCCGGGGGTGCCGTCGGGGTTCTTCCCGAATTCGCCGGCAACCACGCCCTTCACTTCGCCGTTTTCGCCATAGACCAGTTCAGAGCACGCCATGCCCGGGAAGATCTCGACGCCCATTTCCTCGGCCTGCTCCGCCATCCAGCGGCAGACGTTGCCCATGGAGACGATGTAGTTGCCGTGGTTGTTCATCAAGGGCGGCATCGGGAAGTTCGGGATGCGGACGTGACCTGCCTCGCCCAGCATGTAGAAGTTGTCTTCCTTGACTTCCACGTTCAGCGGAGCGCCCTTTTCCTTCCAGTCGGGGATCAGCGCATTCAGGCCGCAGGGATCCAGCACCGCGCCCGACAGAATGTGCGCGCCCACCTCTGAGCCCTTTTCCAGGACCACGACCTGCAGGTCGGCATCCAGCTGTTTCAGGCGGATGGCCGCAGACAGACCAGCAGGGCCGGCCCCGACGATCACCACGTCGTATTCCATCGCTTCGCGTTCAATCTCGGCCATCTGCGGCGCTCCTTGGCTAACTCTTGCTACCGGCCCCGCAACAGTCTGCGGGCGCAATATTCTTTCGCGGCTGCTTAGCGTTCGGCGCCCCCATGGGTCAATCCAAACTCCGCGTCAAACACCTGTAAAACAGGCAACTGAGACAAAAAGTGCGTCCATTATCGTCACTCAAGGATCATTTTCCGCCGCCATCTCTGTCTCGGGACGGTCTCCCATGAGGTATCGGGGGCCCTGCCCCTTCTGTGCCGCCCGGTCCTCGGGGTTGTAAAGCTTGCAATTCGGCAGCGACAGGCAGCCGCAGCCGATACAGCCGTCCAGATTGTCGCGCAGTTTCATCAAGGTTTCGATTCGCTGGTCCAAGTGGCTGCGGAAGCTGTCCGAAATGCGCGCCCAGTCCGCTTTGGTGGGAGTGCGGCTGCCCGGCAGGCTTTTGAGGAAGCCGCGGATGTCCGGCAGGGAAAAACCGAACTGCTGCGCGATCATGATGAAGCTGAGCCGCCGGATGTCGGCCCGCTGGAACCGCCGCTGGCCGCCGGCGTTGCGCCAGGGCTCCACCAGGCCTTGCGCCTCGTAATAGCGGATGGCGGACACCGCGAGGCCGGTGCGTTCGGCCAGATACCCGATGGAAATGCCGGCAGACTGGGGCATGGGCAACTCCCTGAAGAAATCCCTTGAGCTAAAGTTAGGTTTAGGAATTACGGTGAGTCGCATCAACAGGTTTGCTCAGGCAAAAGGAGATTTCCGATGAGCGCAGTTCTGGAACATGCAAATGTCACCGTCGCTGACCCCCATGGCACAGCGGCCTGGATGGAACATGTTTTTGGCTGGCATGTGCGCTGGCAGGGCGAGGCCAAGAACGGCGGCTACACAGTGCATGTGGGCGGGGAAGACAGCTACCTGGCGCTCTACACGCCGCGAACGTCTGCAGGCAAAGCGCCGGAAAGCTACGGCATTATCGGCGGGCTGAACCACCTGGCGGTGATCGTCGAGGACCTGGACGCCACCGAGGCCGCAGTGAAGGCCGCAGGCTTCACCCCGATGAACCACGGCGATTATGAGCCGGGCCGCCGGTTTTATTTCCACGACGAAAACGGCATCGAATACGAGGCGGTGCAATATGATTGACCTCCTCTGGCAAGCGGGGCTTCCGCGGCTGCCCGAGCACGGCATTTTCTTGCGCATTCCTGTGGAAAAGCCGGCCAAAGCACGCAGTTAGGCGGATTTGCGTGCCAGCAGCCCCCGCGGCCACTTGAAATCAGGCACAGGATTGGGTCAGGTAAATGCCAACCGGACCGGACGCCCCGCAGCACCTGCTGCGGGGCTCCGGCTTTCGTACTGACAAAAACAGAACATAAAGAGCGACCTGGACCAACCACATGGAAAAGATTCCGATGACCCCGGCGGGTCACGCTGCCCTGGAAAGCGAACTGAAAACCCTGAAATCCGTCGAACGCCCGGCCATCATCCAGGCGATCGCCGAAGCGCGCGAGCTGGGCGACCTGTCGGAAAACGCCGAATACCACTCTGCCCGCGAGAAACAGTCCTTCATCGAGGGCCGCATCAAGGAACTGGAGGGCATCCTGTCGCTGGCCGATGTGATCAACCCGGCCAAGCTGAACGGCGCGATCAAGTTCGGCGCCAAGGTGACCGTGGTGGACGAGGACACCGACGAGGAAAAGACCTGGCAGATCGTCGGCGAGCATGAGGCCAACATCGAAGCGGGCCTGCTGAACATCAAGTCCCCGATCGCGCGCGCCTTGATCGGCAAGGACGAAGGGGACAGTGTCGAAGTGCGCACGCCCGGCGGCGAACGCTCCTACGAGATTCTCAAGATCGTCTATTCCTGATCTGCAAGGCGGTGAATGGTGATGACAGGCTCCAGCAGCAGCCCGGGCTCCAGCCCGACCTCCGCAGGCGGACGCCCGCTGCGCGGCTTTGAGTCGCCCGCGGGCAGCGGGCTGGGCGGGGCCGAACTGGTGGCCATCGGGCTGGGGGCGCTGTGGCTGCTGGCGGCAGTGGCGTTCTACGTCTTTGCCCCGGAAGGCGCGGGCCTGTCGCAATGGACCGATCTGATCACCGGTGTGCTGGCGGTGGTGCTGCCGCTGGCGATGCTGTGGGTTGCGGCCTCTGCCGCGCGCTCGGCCCGGGTGATGCGGGAGGAGAGCGAACAGCTGCAGGCCGCCATCGACGGGCTGCGGCAGACCTACCTGGCCCAGGCCCAGCAACATGCCGCGGTGGCCGAGCCGTCGATGGCCAAGCGGCTGGAGGAGATCGCGGAGGCAACCCGCAAGACCGAGACCGCGCTGGCCACCTTCCACTCCAGCCGCCGCGCCAATCCGGTGCGCCCGGCAATCCCCGCCGAGGCCGCCGAGATGACCGCCGCCGGCCAGGGCTCGCTGGCGCTTGGCACCCAGGCCGCGGACACCGCGCCGCCGCTGCCTGCGGAACAGTTCATCCGCGCCCTGAATTTCCCGGAAACCGCCGAAGACGCAGAGGGCTTTGCCGCGCTGCGCGCCGCGCTCAAGGACCGCAAGGCGGCGCAGGTGATCCAGGCCTCGCAAGACGTGCTGACGCTGCTGAGCCAGGACGGCATCTACATGGACGACCTGCGGCCCGACATGGCCCGGCCCGAAGTCTGGCGCCAGTTCGGGCAGGGTGCCCGCGGCCGCGCGGTGGCGGCGCTTGGCGGCGTGCGCGACCGCACCTCGCTGGCGCTGACCGCGGCGCGGATGAAGCAGGACCCGATCTTCCGCGACGCGGCGCACCACTTCCTGCGCCGCTTCGACCAGATGTTTGCGGATTTCGAGGCAGAGGCCACCGACGGCGAAATTTCCGCCCTAGGCAACACCCGCACCGCCCGCGCCTTCATGCTGCTGGGCCGGGTGGCCGGGACGTTTGATTGATCCGGCGGCCCTGACGGGCCGCTGCCTGCGGCGCGAGTATTTTTGGAAAGATGAAAGAGCGGAGCGGCGCCGGGCGTCAGCGCGGCGCCGGGCCCAACGGCGGGCAAGCATCCATGATGCGCCGGGCCGCGGGCGGGAGTGCTCCGTTTACATCGAAAAGCTGCCGTAGGGGAGGAAGCGGACCGGATCGCCGGGCTTGATCTCCGCGGCGCCGTCGCCGAGTTCCACCAGCCCTTCCGCCCAGCTGAGGCCGCTGATGCGGCCGGAGCCTTCGGATTTGAACACCTCGGCCCGCCCGTCCCGCACCCGTGCCCGCAGATATTCGCGGCGGCCCGGTTTCTTGCGCTTCTCAAAAGCTGCCGGGACCTCGAAGCCCTGCGGCTCCTGCCAGCCGGCACCTGCCATCAGCCCCATGGCAGGCCGGGCAAAGATCAGCGTGCAGACCAGCGCCGCCACCGGGTTGCCCGGCAGCCCGAACACCGGCGTGCCCTGCCACATGCCCAGCGCCAGCGGGCGCCCGGGCTTCAGCGCGATGCGCCACTCCTGCATCGCGCCAGCCTCGCGCAACAGCGCCGACATATGGTCCTCATCCCCCGCCGAAGCGCCGCCGGAGGTCAGAATCACATCGGTTTGCGCCGCGGCGCCGTCCAGATGCGCCCGCAGCGCCTCGCGGTCGTCTGCGGCCTTGCCCAGATCCACCGGCACGAAACCCAGCTGGCGGATCAGCGCCAGCAGCATCGGGCGGTTGGCGTCGAAAATCTGGCCCTTGCCTGCGGGCTCCCCCGCCTCGACCAGCTCATCGCCGGTGGAGAGCACGCCCACCCGCAGCGGCAGCCGCACCGTGAGCCGCGCCAGACCAGTGGCGGAGGCCAGGGCAAGATCGGCCGGTGTGATCACGCGGCCTGCGGGCAGGATGCGTTCGCCCGCGCAGACGTCCTCGCCCGCCCTGCGGGTGTTCGCCCCCTGTTTCAGCGGGCCGTTGAAGGCGATCCGGGTGCCGTCGGTGTTGACGTCTTCCTCCAGGATCACCGTGTCCACGCCATCGGGCAGCGCGGCGCCGGTCAGGACGCGGATGGCGCTGCCTTCGGGGACCGTGCCGTCAAACGGCACGCCAGCCGCCGCCCGGCCCTGCACCAGCGGCAGCACATGCGGCCCCTCTGCCCTGCCGCCGGCAAAGCCGTAGCCGTCCACCGCCGTATTCGGCAGCGGCGGGTTGGCGCGTTCGGCCACCGCATCCTCTGCCAGCACCCGGCCAAGCGCGTCTGCCAGCGGCACGGTTTTTGCGCCGGTGACCGGCCCCAGCCTGTCCCTGAGCAGGGCCAGCGCGTCATCCACAGGGGTCCAGTCGACGCCCGCAGGCAAGGCAAAACAGTCGTTGCTGAGCGGCGGCGGCGCCAGCCCGCCCGGCTTATCCCAGGCCAGAGCGTTCAAGCGGTCATCATGTCCCGTGCCCAAAATCCAAGCCTCCTCTTGCGCTTCCTCAGGCACTGCGGCCAGCATTTCACTTAGTTCTTCCGCCGGCACACGGCTGAGCGCTTGCGACAACAGCCGCATCTGCACCCGGTCGCGGATTTCCTCCGGGCCGGAAGCAGCCAGGGCAGCCTTCACGGCGGGTTCGATCAAACCTGGCCAAATTTCCGCGAACACAATTTGCGCGGCCGCAATGTTTTCGAAAGGCCAGACAGCCGCCTTGTGCCGGAGACGCAGCCGCTGCAGGACCGGCAGCCCCATCAGCACCTGGCTGCCAACCGTCGGATTGAAAAACAGCTGAAAACAGGAGGAGGCCGCCTTGGCCGCCAGATCTGCGCGGCGCCGCTCCGGCACGTCATTGTAGGCGATGCCGGCCTTGCGGTAGGGAATATCCGGCCAGCGCGCCTGGTCCGGTTTACCCCAGAACGGGCCAACGCCGGCGAACTGACGGTTCATCTCGGAAGCAACGTCAAACCGGTTGTTGCTGCCGTCCTCAGCGTCTTCGATGCGCTCTTCCAGCCAGTGCCAGAGGGCAAAAGGGTCATCCGACCCGGTGATCCGGCGCGCGAAGCCGCGCGGGTAGCCGAAGGGAAAGTCAAAGGCTGCAAGCACCCGACGCCGCGCGGCCTGCTCTTGTTCCAGGAAGCGGCTGATCGAAGCCTCCGCCTCCTGCCGGCTGCGGCAATAAATTTGCTGCTCCGCAGTGCCGCCGCGCGCCACGCCGAGCCAGATCGCGTCCCTGCTTTCCCGCGGCGGTTTACGCTTGGCGGCAGACCAATCGACGGCGAGCACGGTGTCGAAACCGCTCACAGATCCAATTCCGCCTGAATGAAATCCGCTACCGCGGCGGTGCCGTCCAGATCGAAGACAGGGCGGTCCAGAGCCAGCGGAGTGTCGCTGGCGACGGCGCGGATACTGGGGTCTTGCGGGGCGATCAGATCGGTGCCAGCAGCCTGCCGGAAGGCCTCGATCTTGGGGTGCGGTTCGCGTTTGTAGCCCTCCACCAGCACCAGGTCGACCGGGAGGAGACGGGCCAGCAGCGCCGCCAGCGGCGGCTCCGGTGCGCCGCGCAGCTCCTGCATAATGGCCACGCGCCCGGCGGAGGCCAGAACCACCTCCGACGCGCCGGCCTGGCGGTGGCGGTGGCTGTCGGTGCCGGGCTGGTCCACGTCGGTTGCGTGATGGGCGTGCTTGATGGTGGAGACGGTGAAGCCGCGGGCGCAGAATTCCGCCACGAGCCGCTCCATCAGCCCGGTCTTGCCGTTGTTCTTCCAGCCGGTGACGCCATAGATCTTCATGTCAGCAGCGCCTCGGCGCGGGCCAGATCATCCGGTGTGTTGATGTTGAAGAACGGGTCGAAAGGGTCGGCCTCAAACAGCGCTTCGCGGCCGCCGTGCTGGTCGGTCCAGAGGACGACCTTGCGCAAACCGTCATTCAGCGCCGCGCGCAGGTCATCGCGCAGGGCGACGGGCCAGAGGCCAAAGGCCGGGTGCCGGTTCACTTTGCTGCGCCCGCCGGATTTCAGCGCCTCATCACCAGTGCGCGGGGTGGTGGCGAGGACCAGAGGTTGCTCCATGCCCTGTGCAGCGGCGGTCAGACGGGCGACCAGATCCTGCGGGAAGAAGGGCGTGTCGGCGGCGGCGGTGACGATGGTTTCAACGCCCTGCTCTGCCGCCCAGTCAAGACCGGCCAAGACACCCGCCAGAGGACCGGCAAAGCCCTCGATCGAGTCGGCGATGACCGGCAGGCCCAGGTCGGCGAACCGCTCCGGGTCGCCATTGGCGTTCAACGCGAGGCCCGCGACCTGAGGGCCGAGCCGGTCGGCCACGCGGGACAGCAGGCTTTGGCCGCCGACCTGCAGCCGCCCCTTGTCGCCGCCGCCCATCCGGGTGGCGAGACCGCCTGCGAGGATTACGCCCAAAGGCTTCTGTTCTGTCATGCCTTCTCCTCCTGCGGCGGAAAACACGCGTTTTCCGGGCCGGATTTCACGCGAAATGCGGTTACCTGTCCGCACTCTTCCGCCGGTGCTTCTTCTCTTCCACCGGCGCGTCCTTGGGGTCCATGTCGCGTACCAGACGCTCCTCGCCCGACAGGCAAATGAACCGCTGGCCGCGCATCCGGCCGATCAGGGTGAGTCCCACCTCACGCGCGATCTCGACGCCCCAGGCGGTGAAGCCGGAACGGGACGCTAGCACCGGGATGCCCATCATCGCGGTCTTGATCACCATCTCCGAGGTCAGGCGCCCGGTGGTGTAGAGGATTTTGTCCGCGGCCTCTGCCTGCTCCGACAGCATCCAGCCCGCAATCTTGTCCACCGCGTTGTGGCGGCCCACATCCTCCATATAGACCAGCGGGCGGTCCTGCTGGCAGAGCACGGTGCCATGGATGGCGCCGGCCTCCAGATACAGCGACGGCGTGCGGTTGATCTTATGGGCCAGCGCATAGAGCCAGGAGGTGCGGACCTCTGCCTGCGGCAGGCGCACGTCCTCCAGCCCCTCCATCATATCGCCGAAGACGGTGCCGACCGCGCAGCCGGAGGTGCGGGTCTTCTTCTTCAGCTTTTCCTCGTGGCTGGTTTCGACCGCGGTGCGCACCACAACGGTTTCCAGGTCCTCGTCATAATCGACGCGGGTCACCTCGTCCCCGTCGCGCAGCATCCGCTGGTTGCGCAGGAAGCCGAGCGCCAGGTATTCCGGGTAGTCGCCGATGGTCATCGCGGTGACGATTTCCTGCGAATTCAGGAAGATGGTCAGCGGGCGCTCCTCGACCACGGCGATCTCGCTTGTCTCGCCGTTCTGGTCGACGCCAGTGACGGCGCGGGTGAGCCGCGGATCTGCGACGCCGGGGGCGATCAGATATTCTGACGTGATATCCATGCTCACCAATTGCATTCCTTCTGCGTCCGCCTTAGGGCGGTTCAACGCAATCTAGGACGCGCAGATGGCAATCACCACCACCAAATCGGCCTTCTGGAAGGGGTTTCGCGACAGCGCGCCCTTCATTTTCATGGCCTCGCCCTTCGGCTTTCTGTTCGGGGTGCTGGCAGCAGAGGCCGGGCTGATCGTGCCGGAGGCCTTTGCCTTCTCGCTGGCGGTCTTTGCAGGCGCCGCCCAGTTCACCGCGCTGCAGCTGATGCAGGAGAACGCGCCGCTGATCATCATCCTGATCTCGGCGCTGGCGGTGAACCTGCGGATGGCGATGTATTCGGCCTCGCTGACGCCCTACCTTGGCGATGCGCCGATGTGGCAGCGGGCGCTGGCGGCCTATTTCGTGGTGGACCAGTCCTATGCGCTGTCGATCGTGCAGTTCGAGACCGAGCCGGAGATGCCGCTGGCGCAGCGGGTGGCCTATTTCTTTGGCACCAATGGCATCGTGGCGCCGGCCTGGGTGATTGGCACGGCGCTTGGCGCGCTGGTCGGCACCCGGATTCCCGAAAGCTGGGGCGTGGATTTCGTGCTGCCGCTGGCGTTTCTGGCGATGATCGGGCCGATGCTGCGCACGCCGGCCCATATCGCCGCCTGTTTCGTGGCGGTGGCCGCATCGCTGCCGGCGGCTGCCCTGCCCTATAACCTGGGGCTGATCGTGGCGGGGATTGCCGGCATGGTGGCGGGCGCCCAGGCGGAACTGTGGCTGGAACGGCAGAAGGTAAAATCGGAGGCCGCGAAATGAGCAGTATTCCCGCACCGCTGCTGTGGACCGTGATCATCGGGCTGGCGCTTGGCAGCTACGCCCTGCGGTTCGCCTTCATCGGCTTCATGGGCGGGCGCGCGATCCCGGAATGGCTGATGCGGCATCTGCGCTATACCGCGGTGGCGATCATTCCGGCGCTGGTGGCGCCGCTGGTGGTCTGGCCTGCCCCCGCCGGAGGTGAGCTCAGCCTGATGCATTTTGCCGCCGCGGCTGCGACGTTCGCTGCGGGTTATCTAACCAGAAACGTGCTGGTTGGCCTGGGCACCGGCGGGCTGTCGCTGCTGCTGCTGTATCTTGCCGCCTAGCGCTGCGCGCCGGGCAGCACGATCACTCTGAAGCGGCGCTGAGCGCGGCGTCGCTTTTGGCTAGGCCCGCCTGCAAATCACCGCTGTCGTTTTCGTAATAGCGCTCTGTCACCACCCCCGGCAGCTGGCCGAACTGCTCTGCCAGTTTTTCCGGATAGAAAGTGCGGTCCAGGCTTTCGAATCCCGGAACCTGCTGCAGAATGCCAATCGTCGCCTGCGCGCAGAAAGCCCCCGGAACCCGGCCGTTGCTCAGGGCAAGCCGGTAGGCTTTCTCCGCCTGCTCCGGTGTGACCTCGATGCGCTGGATGACGACGTGATAGGTGCTGCGGGCGTGGGCCCCGCGGTAGGCCTTCTCGACAGCGGGCGTGATGCCATGGATGACATCGTCCCGTTCCGGCACCACGGAGGCATAGAAAGACCCTGCAGGATCGAAAATCACCCGCTCAGAGGCGTTGATCATCAGCGACGTGTGGCCGCCCCGCCCGGTGCGGTTGTTGATCATCGTGTAGAGGGTGAGCGCGGGCGGTCCGGGGTGGCGGTAAGCCACCCGGGCCAGGGTTTCAGCATCCGCGTTGGGCTGCTGCGGCGCAGCGCAACCCGCGAGCGCGGCCAGGACCGCGCCAAGGCAGAGCAGATTGCGCATTACAGCAATCCCCGTTCAATAAATCAGGACGCGAAGACCGCCAGGAAAATGGCAAAGATGACCAGCGCGATGCTGAAGCGGGTCACGAAGGTCAGGAAACCGGAATAGGTCTTTTCCTGAACGGTGGTATCCATGGTGCCGTGCTGATGTTCAGCCATGTGAGTTTTCCCTCAATTCACGTGCATTTTTCCGGTGATTACTGGATTTGCGCCGCTCTGTCACCACGTCAATCGGGCGCATCTGACAGAAATGAGACGCGAATCCCAATGCCGCAGCGGCAATCCGGGCCGCTGCTGCGCTGTGTCCGGTTCCGGCGCCGAATCGGCCCCCCGGGCGCGGACCCTAGTCCTGCTGCAGGTCGGAGGCGAGGCGGAAGCCGATCCGGGTGGCGGGTTCTTCCTGGCGCGCCTTGGGCACCGCGCGCAGCATCACATTGAGCTGGCTGACATGCTGCACCAGCTGGGTCCGGGAGCCGCTGCCCTCGCTGCCGTAGAAGGTGATGATGTCGGGATCGAAATAGCCCATGCCCTCGATCCGCAGCACCCCGGCATTGCCGCCGGCAAAGCCCATCGCGACCTCGTGTTCGGCATCCAGCTGTTTCTCGAAGTTCTGGATATAGAGGATCAGGCGCTCGTAGGCCCAGCGGGCGGGGCTTTTGGCGGCATCTGGCTTTTGCAGCTTTTCCGGCACTTCGGTCAGCCCGGCGCAGGCATCGGGGTCGGAGTGGACTTCATGCACGCAGGGCAGCACCGCCGCTTCCGCTGCCTCGGCGCTGGTTGAAATCTCGTCGTTCATGGTTCCCCCTTGTCCGGGGTGCGTCACCCCTTGCTTGTCCGGGGTGCCTCACCCCTGGCGCTGGTAGAGCCAGGCTCCGTCTTCGCGCTCCCAGCGCGTCACCTGACCGGTATGGTACAGATGGTTTACATGGGCCACCGCCTCGACCAGCGCAAGGCCGTACTCGCCTTCGCCGATTGTGCGCTTGAACAGGGGGGCAAAGCAATCGGCGGCCGTGCGCGGCTCCGACAGGTGGTCCATCAGCCGGTCCAGAGCACCGTGGTGGTTGCCGATCAGCTGCTGCATCCGGAGCGGCAGGCGGGTGAACGGCAGCTTATGGCCGCCCAGGGCCAGGTGGTCGGGGCGCGCCAGTTTCGACAGCCGCTCGCAGGCTTCCAGCCATTCGCCCAGCGGGTCCGCCATCGGTTCGGTGGCGTAGACGCCGATATTGGGGCTTATGGTCGACAGGATCTGGTCGCCGGTGATCACCAGATTGTCATCGCGGCTCCAGAAGGTAGCGTGCTCCGGCGCGTGGCCGTTGCCGATATGCACATCCCAGTCGCGCCCGCCCATGCGGATCACGTCGTCCTGCTTGATCCGGGTGAAGCCTAGCGGCATCGGGTGCACGGTATCGGCAAAGTTGAAGGGCCGGTCATTCACCCGCTTTTCATAGAACTCCGGCGCCATGCCCGCGCTGCGGTAATAGGCGAGGGTTTCTTCCGGCCAGACTTCCTGCACGTCCAGCGTCAGCATCCGGGCAAACAGCCAGGCGGTGCGGGTGGTGATCAGCTCAGCCCCATGCGCGCTTTGGAACCAGCCGACCAGCCCGATGTGATCGGGGTGGTGGTGGGTACCAACAACCCGCCGCACCGGCTTGCCCTGCAAGGGGCCGGCCATCAGGCTGTCCCAGATCGCACGGCTTTTGCGGGTGTTGAAGCCGGTGTCGATCACCGTCCAGCCGTCGCCGTCATCCAGCGCGTAGATGTTGACGTGGTCCAGCTTCATCGGCAGCGGCTGGCGCATCCACAGGACGCCTTCGGCCACCTCGATCGCTTCGCCCTGCGCAGGCGGCTCCTGCCACGGAGTGCGGGGCGAAACGTCGGGGATGTCGGTCACGGCGTCAGCCTGCCAGTTCGTCGAGGCTGAGGGCAAAGGTGCCCGCGGCCCCCGCCTGAGCGTGCGCCAGAAGCGAGGCATGTTCGGGCAGCATCCGGGTGATGTAGAAGCGGGCCAGCTTCTCGCGCGGGCCGCCCTGGTCCGCCATCGCCGCAGCCAAGTGGTAGTGGCCGCCCAGCACCCGGGCAAAGGCCCGCAGGTACGGCACGGAGCCGGCAAAGCGGTCCTGCAGGTCCTCTTGCGCCACCAGCCACTCGGTGGCCTCGCGCAGGGATTCGCAGGCCTGCCAGACGGATTCGGCCATGTTCGGGTGGGTGGCGCGGGCGCGCTCGGCCTGTTCCTCGATCTCGTCGATGAGGGCAAAGGCGGTCTCGCCGCCGTCCATCATCTTGCGCGCCACCAGGTCCATCGACTGGATCCCGTTGGTGCCCTCGTAGATCGCCGTCACCCGCACGTCACGGTAATACTGCGCGGCACCGGTCTCTTCGATGAAACCCATGCCGCCATGCACCTGCACCCCGGTCTCTGACACCCGGATGCCAGTGTCGGTGCCAAAGGCCTTGGCAATCGGGGTCAGGAACGCGGCGCGGGCGGCCCAGTCCTTCTCGCCGGTTGCGGTCTGCATGTCGATCGCTTGGGCACAGGCCAGCAGGATCGCGCGGGAGGCAAACAGGTCCGCCTTCATCTCCATCAGCATCCGCCGCACGTCGGCGTGGTCTGCGATGACGCCGCTGGCGCTTTTGCCCTGCTTGCGTTCCAGCGCATAGGCCAGCGCGTGCTGATAGGCGCCCTCACCGGCACCCACACCCTGGCCGCCGACGCCGAGGCGCGCGTTGTTCATCATGGTGAACATCGCAGCCATGCCGCCATGCTCCTTCCCGACCAGCCAGCCGGTGGCGCCGTCATATTGCATCACGCAGGTGGGGGAGCCGTGCAGGCCCATCTTGTGCTCCAGGCTGACGACCTTCAGGTCGTTGGCCTTGCCCGGGTTGCCATCGGCGTCCGGCAGGAACTTCGGCACCAGGAACAGCGATATCCCCTTGGTGCCCGGTGCCCCGTCCGGCAGCCGCGCCAGCACCAGGTGGCAGATGTTTTCGCAGAAGTCGTTGTCGCCCCAGGAGATATAGATCTTCTGGCCGGTGACCGCATAGGTGCCATCGCCGTTCGGCTCTGCCTTGGAGCTGAGCGCGCCCACGTCGGAGCCCGCCTGCGGCTCGGTCAGGTTCATGGTGCCGGACCATTCGCCGGAGATCAGCTTGGGCAGGTACAGATCCTTGATCGCGTCCGAGGCGTGATGCTCCAGCGCCTCGATCTGGCCCTGGCTCATCAAAGGGGCCAGCTGCAGCGACAGGCAGGCACCTGCCATCATCTCGTTCACCGCGGTGGCGACCGTCAGCGGCAGCCCCATGCCGCCGTGTTCTTCCGGCGCGCTCATGCCGATCCAGCCGCCTTCGGAGATGGCTTTGAACCCGTCAGCAAACCCCGGGGAGGTCCGCAGCACGCCGTTCTCCAGGTAAGCGGGCGTCAGGTCGCCGTTGCGCTGCAGCGGGGCCAGCACCTCGTCGCACATCTTGCCGGCCTCGTTCAGGATGGCGCTCACGACATCCGAAGGGGCCTCGGCAAAGCGGGCGGTAGCGGCGATTTCGTTATATCCGGTCACATTGTTCAGCAGAAACTCGTACTCGGAAACGGGGGCACGGAAGGTCATGGGCGTCCTTTAGCGGTGTTTCGGGGGCGTCCTGGCGCGGGCAGTCTTGGCTTCCCGGCACGGGCCTATTATGGTCAGTGGCTTGACCGATTACCTAATCGCACGCCTGTTTCAATCAACCAAAACGCCGCGTCACCCGGAATGCCCCAGCACAGCACCGAAATCCTTGCCGCCACGGAAGCGGGCATCGCCCGTGCCGCCCAGCTTTTGCGCGAGGGCAAGCTGGTCTCCTTCCCGACCGAAACGGTCTATGGGCTTGGCGCCGATGCCCGCCAGGGCAAAGCGGTGGCTGCGATCTATGAGGCCAAGGGGCGGCCCTCCTTCAACCCGCTGATCGCGCATGTGCATTCGGCGGAGGCTGCGCAGCGCTATGTGGAGTGGAACGGCACCGCGGAGACGCTGGCGCATGCGTTCTGGCCCGGCCCGCTGACCCTGGTGCTGCCCCTGCGCGGCGGCCACGGCATCTCGCCGCTGGTGACGGCCGGGCTGGACACTTTGGGCGTGCGGGTGCCTGCCCACCCCGCGGCCCAGGCGCTGCTCAGGGCGCTGGACGGCCCGGTGGCGGCGCCCTCTGCCAATCCTTCCGGCAAGATCAGCCCGACCACTGCGGCGCATGTGAAGGCCGGGCTGGACGGGCGCATCGCCGCCATTCTGGACGACGGTGCCTGCGGGGTCGGGCTGGAGTCGACGATCATCGGCCTGGCGGGGCCAGAGCCGGTGCTGCTGCGCCCCGGCGGGTTGGCGGCGGAGGAGATCGAGGCGGTTCTAGGCCGCAAGCTGGCGGTGCGCGATGCGCATGACCCGCTGACCGCGCCCGGCCAGCTGCTGTCGCACTACGCGCCGGGTGCGCCGGTACGACTCAATGCCGCAGCCCCGGTGAAGGGAGAACTCTATCTCGGCTTCGGCCCCGGCGCGTGCGACCTGAACCTGTCCGAGCGCGGCGATCTGGCCGAGGCGGCGGCCAATCTGTTCGGCCACCTGCACCAGCTGGACGCGCTCGGCAAGCCGATCGCCGTGGCACCAATCCCGGAGCATGGGCTGGGCGAGGCCATCAACGACCGCCTCCGCCGCGCCGCCGCGCCGCGGGATTGAACGGCGGGTTTGCAGCACCACGCGGAGTTCCCGCCTCATTTATCCTTATCAGAGAGGCCCCCAACCTTTTTCCGGTCATCTTTGATTATTGAACCAAAGGGCGGGAGCACTTCCCCCTGCCCCGCAGCGAAACGCCCCTGCGGCAGCGGGTCAGGCGTGGCCCGCGCTGGCCGACAGGGTCAAGGGATCGACGCCAAGCGTCTTCAGCGCTGCTTCCCATTTGCTGTCATCGGCCTGGCCGAAGACCAGCTCGGGACTCGCTTCGGCCGTCAGCCAGCCGTTCATCGCAATTTCCGACTCCAGCTGCCCCGGCCCCCAGCCGGCATAGCCCAGCAGCACCAGCAGGTCCTTTGGCCCGTGTCCGTTGGCAATATCCTCCAGGATATCCAGCGTCGCAGTCATCGAAAAACCGCCCGGCACCTTCAGCGAACTCACATCCGATTCGTAATCCGGCGTGTGCAGCACAAAGCCGCGCTGGGTTTCCACCGGACCGCCGAAGCGCACTGGCAAAGCTGCCGCGGCGCTGCCTTCGCCGCCCATGTCCAGCTGCTCCAGCAGGTCGCCCAGCGCCACGCCGTCGGCGGGCTTGTTGACAATAAGCCCCATCGCCCCTTCCTCGCCGTGCGAGCACAGGAAGACCACCGCGTGCTCGAACCTCGGGTCGCCAATTCCAGGCATTGCAATCAAGAGCTTGCCAGTCAGATCCATGAATTTCCGTCTTTCTGCTGCCTCCCCCCACCATGACGCGCAGCCGCCCGGCACGCAAGGGGCGCAAAAGCGCCGGGCGGTGAAGCCTCCGGCAAATTTGCCGCAAACACAGGGCGATGGGCAGCCAATGACCGGATCGTGACTTGGCAAACCGCGCCGCCGGGCGCATGTATTTGGCATGAGAACGACACTGACCAAAGCTGCTGCCTGCGCGGCGTCCATGCTGGCCCTTGCAACCGGTTCCCCGGCCCTGTCCGGCACCCTGGAGGGAGACATCGCAGAGATAGAAGTGCTGGACGGCGGCATGACACCGCGCGGCACCTACATGGGCGCGCTGCGGGTCAAGCTGCAACCCGGCTGGAAGACTTATTGGCGTGCGCCCGGCGATGCCGGTATCCCGCCCAGCTTTTCCTGGCGCGGCGCGCGCAACGTCGGCGCGCTGTCGATCACCTGGCCTGCTCCCGAAGTCTTCCTGACCTCCGGCTACCGCACCATCGGCTATCACGATCAGCTGGTGCTGCCTGTGGAGATCACGCCCGAGACCCCGGGCAAGCCGGTGCGCCTCAAAGGGCGGATGCAGCTGGGGGTGTGCAAGGATGTCTGCGTGCCTGCCGAGCTGAGCTTTGATCACCAGCTGGACAGCGGCGCAGGCCGCAACCCCGCGATTGCCGCGGCGCTTGCCAGCCGTCCCTGGTCGGCCAAGGAAGCCGGCGTGCGCCATGCCGCCTGCAGCCTGCGCCCCTCAGAATACGGCATGAAGGTCACCGCCCGAATCTCGATGCCCCCGGCCGGCGGCGAGGAGATCGCGGTGATCGAGCCCGGCAATCCCAAGCTTTACGCCGGCGAAACCACCACCCGGCGCGAGGGCGGGCTGCTGGTGGCGGAAACCGAGTTTCTGCCTGCCGACAGCAGTGCCTACGCCATTGACCGCTCGAAACTCCGGATCACCGTGCTGGGGCAGAACCACTCTGTCGACATTCAGGGCTGCAGCGCCGGATGAGCTCGGCTGACAGCCCGCAGCGCCCGGTGCTTGGCACCATTGCCGTGGTCTGCCGTCACTTCGATGGCCAGGACCACGTGATCCTGGTGCAGCGCGGCAAGGAGCCGAACGCGGGCTGGTGGGGGTTTCCCGGCGGCCATGTGGAGATGGGCGAGACCGCCCTGCAGGCCGCCGCGCGCGAACTGATGGAGGAAACCGGCGTCTCCGCCCGGCCGCTGGAATACCTGACCAATGTGGATGTTATTGTCCGCGCTGAGGCGGGCGCGGTGCAGCGCCAGTACCTGCTGACCGTTGTCCTGTGCGCGCACACCAGCGGTGAGCCGCTGCCGGATGACGACGCCGAACAGGCGGAATGGATCCCCATCGCGGAGATCGAAAGCCGCGGCCTGCAGCTGCTGGATCAGGTGGGTGAGGTCGCGCGGCTGGCTCAGGCCCGCTGGCGGGCGCTGAGCCGGTAGGCCGCGCCGCCTGCCAAATACGCCAGCAGCGCCAGCACCAGCGCCCCGGCCACACAGGCCAACAGCCCGGCGCGCACCGGCTCCATTGCCGCCAGCGCGGGCAGCGCCCGCAGCAGCGGATGCAATGCGCCGGTGGCCATCGCCCAGCCCAGCGTCAGCACCAGCCAGGCCAGCTGCGCCAGCGCGGTGCCCAGCACCAGCCAGCGAAGACGCCCGGCCCCGCGCCGCAGGGCCCGGCGCAGCGCTGTCATCGGCCGCGACAGATCACGCTGCATTGCCACCAGGGCAGGCACCACCAGCAGCACCAGGAACATGCCAAAGCCCAGGCCATAGACCAGAGTGATCACCGTCGGCTTCAGGAACTGCGCCTGCTGCGCGCGTTCGAACAACAGCGGCGCCAGCCCCAGCACCGTCGTCATCGTCGTCAGCATCACAGGCCGCAGCCGGTCCGCCGCCGCGTCGATGATCGACGGGATCAGCCCGCGGTCTTCGGCGTACTGGTCGATCGTGGTCACCAGCACGATGGAATCGTTGATGATGATCCCGGTCATTCCCAGCAGACCCACCACCGTGAACATGCTGAGAGGCACCTCCCACATGTAGTGGCCCCAGATGGTCCCAACGAGGCCAAAGGGTATGATCGCCATTACCACCAGCGGCCGGGTCCAGCTTGCAAAGATCCAGGCCAGCACCAGGTAGATCCCGGTCAGGCAGAGGATCAGGCCGGTGCCCGCCTCCTGCAAGAAAGTCTGCTCCTGCTCCGCCAGCCCCGAGAGGCGCCATTCGACCTGCCGCTCGCTGGCGATTTTGGGCAGGATCTCCTCCTGCAGCGCCTGCATCACCGCTTCGGCGCGGGCCGGATCGTCCTCCGAGATATCACCTGTCACGCTGATCACCCGGATCCCGTTCTCGCGGCGCACGGTGGAAAACCCGGTGCGCTGCGTGACCGAGACGATATCGGCCAGCGGCACGTAGATTCCGCTGGGCGCCCGCATCAGGGTGCGTTCAAGGAAATCGGCGGTCAGTTCGTTCTGCGGCAGCTCCACCCGGATCGCTGCGCTGCGCGGCCCGTCGGGATAGGTGGCCGCCTCAATCCCATTCAGCCGCGCCCGGAGCGCCCGGCCCAGGCTGCCGATGGTGAAATTCAAGGCCTGGCCGTGCGGGGTGAGGTCCAGGAACACCTCCTCCTTGTCGTAGGCCAGATTGTCCTCCACTGCGGACACCTCGGGGAAGCGCAGCAGAGCAGTCTTCAGGTCCTCTGAGGCGGCCTTGAGCGTCTGCACGCTGGCGCCCGCGAACTGCACGTCCAGCGCGTCGCCGCCGGGGCCGGACCGCCAGCTGCGGAAGGAGACCGTCTCGACCATAGGGTGGCGGGCCACCTTCTCCTGCAACTCCGCCACAAAGGCAAAGCTGGAATAGGGCCGCAGGTCGGCGTCGATCAGTTCGATCGAGATGCCGCCCAGCAGGTCTGCATCCTTGCCTTCAACCCCCGACAGGCCGCGGCCCGCATTGCCGCCGGTCTCGGCCATCACGAAATCCAGCGGGTTGCGGCCGTAGCGTTCGGCGTATTCGGCGCCCAGCGCCTCTGTCGCGCGCTGCATCTCCCGCATCATCGCAAGGGTATCGGCGCGGGTGGCGCCCTCAACCATGGCGAAATTGCCGGTGACGGAGCCGCGCTCAGGCGCGTTGAAAAAACGCCATTGCACATCGCCATTGATGAACAGCGCCGCCTGGCTGGCCAGGATCGCCAATGCCCCCGCCAGCACCGCATAGCGCGCGGTGACGATCAGCCCCATCAGCGGCCGGAACGCATGGTCGCGCAGCCAGCGGAACCCCCTGTTCACCATCCGGTTCGGCCAGTCGTACCAGTGCCGCGCCTGCGCATGGGTCAGCGCATGGGCCAGGTGGTTGGGCAGGATCAGGAAGCATTCGACCAGCGAGGCCGCCAGCACCGCGATCACGGTGAAGGGGATGTCACGGATCAGCTCGCCGAACCGCCCGCCCACCAGCGTCAGCCCGAAGAAAGCAATGATCGTGGTCAGGGTCGCCGCAAAGACCGGCATCGCCATGCGCCGGGCGGCATTTTCAGCTGCCTGCACCGGGTTTTCGCCCAGCCGCCGCACCCGGAAATCGGCGTGCTCCCCCACCACGATGGCATCATCCACCACGATGCCCAGGGTGATGATCAGGCCGAACAGGCTGATCATGTTAAGGGTGATCCCGGCCGCATACATCAGCGCCACCGCGGCAAACATCGAGGCCGGTATGCCCACCGCCACCCAGAAGGCAATGCGGGTGTTGAGGAACAGGAACAGCAGGCACAGCACCAGCGCAAGCCCCATCAGCCCGTTGTCGACCAGCAGGTTCAGCCGGTCGGTGATATGTTCGGCGCGGGTGCGGATCAGCTGCGCTGTCACCCCTTGCGGCAGGCTGGCCTGCATTTCCGCGACCACGTCCTGCACCTGTCCTTGCAAGCGGATCGCATTGCCCTGGTCAGAGCGGTCGACCCGGATCGACATCGCCGGATTGCCGCCGACAAAATAGGAGCGGTTGCGGTCCACCCCCTCGACCCGCACCGCGGCCACATCATCAATGGTCAGGACGGAGCCGTCGGGATTGGTGCGCAGGACGATGGCTTTCAGCTCATCCGGCTGGCGTTTCTCGCTGCCGGTGCGCACCCGGGCATTGGCGCCGCTCACATCGCCTGCGGGATCCGCGTCGACCTCGGCGGCAATGGCGTCGGCGATCTCGCGCATGGTGATGTCATGGGTGATCAGCTGGGCAGTCGGCACCTCGACGATGGTTTCCGGCGCGGCCACCCCGCGAATGGTGGTGCGGGTCACGCCGGCCTCGAACAGGCGCACCACCAGCTCATCCGCAAAGAGGCCAAGCTGACCAGGTGCCACCGGGCCGCTGATCACCACATCTGTGACCCTGTCGCGCCAGGCGCCGCGCCGCACCTCCGGCTCCTCTGCCTCTTCCGGCAGCGAGGTGATGCCGTCCACGGCGCTTTGCACGTCATCGGCCGCCTGCCCCATGTCCGAGCCCGGCTCGAACTCCAGCGTCAGCGTTGCCAGCCCTTCGCGCGAAATGGAGGACGTTTTTTCCACCCCGTCGACCGCAAGCAGCACCGGCTCCAGCACCTGCACGATGGCGTTGTCCACGTCCTCCGGCCCGGCGCCCTCCCACTCAACGGAGACAGTCACCTGCTCGACGATCACATCCGGAAAGAACTGCGCCCGCATATTGGGCATCGCCGCCGCCCCCAGCACCAGCATGATCACCAGAAGAAGGTTTGCGGCCGTGCGGTGGCGGGCGAAGTAACTGAACAGCCCGCGGGCCGGACGGGGGAGCTTGCGGACCACGGCCCTCAGCCTCCCATCCGGGATTCGATGCGGGTGACCAGTTGCGCGGGCACCCGCGCCTCGGCCAGCTGCCGCAGCATCTGCGCCTTCACCTCTGTCGGCATCGCGCTGCTGCCCTCGACAAAGGCCACCAGCCGGGCGCGGCGCTCGTCGCTCAGCTCGATCAGCTCGGGCAGCGCCTGCACCCCGGCGCCCTGGCGCAGGGGACGCACCTTGATGCCGGCGCCCAGCAGCGGCGTGCGGCCGGTGACGACCTCGCGGCCCTCCAGCCCGGCGCCGCGGATCAGCACATCATCGCCCTGGCGGCGCACCAGCTCCACCGGCAGCGCCTCCAGCCGCCCCTCTTCGCCCAGCACCAGCACCTTGCCATCGGCCCCCAGCGCCGAGGCGGGCACACGGGCCACCGCCGCGACCTCGGGCTCAGTTACCTTGACAGTGACGAAATCCCCGGGCTCAAACCCCGGCGCAGTCTCCAGAAGCGCATAGACCAGCCGCCCGGTCTGCCCGTCGCCCGCCGCGCCGCTGGCGCGGGAGATCCGCCCGGCGGCGCTCAGCCCCGCCCCGTCGGCGTCCAGCGTCACCCGCACGGGTGCTTGCAGCAGATGCCCTTCGGCGTCGAGCAGCCGGGCGTATTGCGCGGTCGAGACCCGGAAAGCCACCTCCAGCAGGTCCGGATCGACCAGATCCGCCAGCTTCTCGTTGGCCGAAACCAGCCGCCCCTGCACCAGGCTCACCGATTGCAGGGTGCCGTCGAAGCGAGCCTTGATCGTGGTGTCGTCGAGATCCCGGCGCGCCTCGTCCAGCGCAATCTGCGCCCGTGCCACCCGGGTTGCGGCCTGATCGGCGCGGGCCTCTGCCTGGCTTACCGCCTGACGGCGCGAGATCACCGCCTGGCGCGCCTGCACCGACGCCAGTTCTGCCGTTTCCACCGCCGCCGCGGTACCGACGCCCCGGCCGGCCAGATCCACCTGCCGCTGAAAGGCGCGTTCGCGCAGCTGCGCCTGGTCCTGAGTGGCCTGCAGCTCATCCTGCGCCAGCACCAGAGCACGGCCCGCATCGCGCTCCTCGGCGCGGGCGTCCATCATGTCGGCCTCGGCCCGGTCCAGCGCCGACTGCGCGTCCGCCGGGTCAATCTGCACCAGCACCTCGCCCGCGCGGACCGTGCCGCCGTCCTCGAAATCCTCAGACAGCCGCACCACCCGGCCACCGACCGCGGTGCGCAGTTCCAGCGCGCGGCGGCTCTCCACCCGGCCAAAGGCGGTCAGCTCAGGCGCAACCGTCTGCAGTTCCGCCGTCACCACATTGACCGCAAAAATCCGCTCCCGCGCCGGGGGTGCTGCCTTCTCCGCGTTCAGCTGCGCCTCGATTGCGCCAAAAATCAGCTGCCCGGCATAAAGCAGCAGGGCCGCCGTGACCGCCGCCAGGAAAACCCCTGTCACACTCTGACGCAAAAAGCGCATGTTTCTCCCTTCCGGTGGCGGCTGCTGCCGGGACCGCGCAGGCGGCCTGCCAAAGCGTAAAATGCCTTGTGCCCGCTTGGAAATATATGAATTTCCGCACGGGTTTGCGAGGTTACACGCTGCGCCCGCTTACTTCCGGCGCAGATGTTCCTCCAATCTGGGCATGATTTCCACGAAATTGCAGGGCCGGTGGCGGTAATCGAGCTGTTTTGACAGAATTTCATCCCAGCCGTCCTTGCAGGCGCCGGGGCTGCCGGGAAGCGCAAACAGATAGGTGCCGCCCGCCACGCCGCCGGTCGCCCGCGACTGCACCGCGCTGGTGCCGATCTTCTGCATCGAAACCCAGGTGAAAACGGTGCCGAAGGCCTCGATCTCTTTCTCATAAACGTCGCGGTGCGCCTCGACGGTCACGTCCCGGCCCGTCAGGCCGGTGCCGCCGGTGGAGATCACCACATCCACCTCCGGATCCGCCACCCAGGCACGCAGCTGCGCAGCGATCTCCGCCCGTTCGTCCGGGACGATTTTGCGCGCGGCCAGGGTATGGCCCGCCTCCCGCAGCCGGTCGGCCAGCACCTGGCCGGAGCGGTCATCCTCCAGGTTGCGGGTATCCGAAACCGTCAGCACCGCAATGCGGACCGGGATGAAGTCCAGACTTTCGTCGATACGGGACATCTAGGCCCTCTCCATGATTGCCAGCCGCACGGCCAGCCCTGCAAAAATTCCAGCCGAAACCCGGCCCAGCCAGCGCGCGAACACCGGAGAGCCGGCCAGCCGCTGCTTGGCCTGGCCTGCGAAAACGCCCGCCAGCCCGTTGATTACGAAACCGCCCGCGGCCAGGATCAGCCCGAAAACCAGAAACTGCGCCAGCACCGGCCCTGCCTCGGGCCGTACGAACTGCGGCACGAATGCAAGCACGAACAGGATCACCTTGGGATTGGTCAAGTTAACGAGGAAACCGGCGCGGAACGCCCGCCGGGCAGGAACCGCAGGCGCATCTGCTTGGACCGGTCCGCTGCGCAGGGCACCCCAGGCGAGGCTAAGAAGGTAAACCACGCCGATCCAGCGGATCAGGTCAAACACCCCCGGCACCGCTGCAACGACGGCTCCCAATCCAAGCCCGGCAAGCGTCACATGCACCATGCTGCCCGCCGAGATGCCGGCACTGGCCGCGGCCGCCGCCGCGCGGCCCGAGCGCAGGCCCTGGCCGAGGCAAAACATCATATCCGGCCCCGGCGTCAGATTCAGCGCCAGTGCTGCCGGGACGAAAGCCAGCAGGGTCACGGCATCAATCATGGGTCCACCTCGAACCAGCTCACCCCGGGGCCGAGATTGGCCACCTGCGTCTTGCCTAATGTGCCGCGAAAGCCCCAGCAATCATGCACATGGCCGCAGAGCAGCAGCTGCGGCCGGATCCGCTCCGCCGCCGCCCGGATGGCGGTGGAACCGACGGACTGCCCGCCGGAGGTCACATCCCCCAGCCCCTTGGGCGGGGAATGGCAGATCAGGATGTCCGCGCGCTCACAGGCCGCCAGCATTGCTGCCGCCTTCGTCTCGCTCAGGTCGCAGGACCAGCTGCCAAAAGGCGTTTCCGGCACGCCGTAGCCCAGCCCGAACAGGCGCAGGCCTTCGAACGTCCCGCCTTCTCCATGCAGCACCGTGGTGTCCGGCAGCCCGGCCGCCCGCAGCTCATCGGCGCTTTCGCCGTTTCCGGGCACGGCCACCATCGGCGCCTTCAGGCCGGCCAGCATCGCAACTGCCCGGTCCATGCCCTGCCGGCAATTGCAGAAATCGCCGGCGCCGATCACCAGATCCGCTTTGCCGCTGGCCGCCACGATATCAGACGCATGGGGCGCTGAGAGATGCAGATCGGAGAACGCCAGGATTTTCATCGCATCACCTCAGGACAAGCTGCCCAGCCGCGCCTTCAGCTCCAGAAGGTCTGCCCAGGCCAGCCGTTTCTGCGCGGGCTGGCGCAGCAGATAGGCGGGGTGGAACATGGGGATCACCGGCTTTTTCCAGGCCTGGTCCCACTGCCCGCGCAGCCGGGTGATGCCGCGTTTGCCCAGCACCGCCTGACAGCTGATATTGCCCATCAGCACCAGGATATCCGGCTCCGCCAGCGCCACATGGCGTTCCAGAAAAGGCGTCAGCATGGCAATCTCGGCCGGCAGCGGGTCGCGGTTCTGCGGCGGCCGCCAGGGCAGCACATTTGTGATGTAAACGTTCTCGGCGCGGCTGAGGCCGATCGCCTCCAGCATCCTGTCCAGAAGCTGCCCGGCCCGGCCCACAAACGGCTTGCCCTGCAGATCCTCGTCCCGGCCCGGCGCCTCGCCGATGATCATCACCCGCGCCCCCGGCTGGCCGTCCGAAAACACCAAGTTGCGCGCGCCGCGCTTCAGGTCGCAATGGTCGAAACCCGCCAGCGCATCCCGCAAGGCGGGCAGCGACGCAGCCCCCCTGGCGGCCTTCTGCGCCACTTCCGCGGGATCCGCTTCCTTGGGCTTGGGCGGCGGTGCCGGAGCAGCGCCCGGCTTCGGCTTGGGGGCGGCCTGCTCCAGCGCATAGCGGTCGACTGGCGCATCGCACAGCGCTTCGGTGGCGCCAAGCTCCGCCTGCCACTCCAACAGCGCCCGGGCGCTCCAGTAATCCAATGCCGATTCCATGCGCCCAAGCTACTCTGCCCGGCCAGCAAGCGGAACACCTCTCCGGCCCTGCCCTGCAAATTCAAGCCATTCATCTTTCTGAAAATACTCCGGGGTGCGCGAGGGGCCGGCCCCTCGCCTGCTCTGCCTTGCCGCAACCGCGCACGCCGCCTATAAGAACCTGCAAATCAAGCGGAGCCGCCCCTTATGTCCTTCGAACACCGCCATTTGCTTGGCATCGAACCGCTGAAACCGCATGAGATCACCGCGATCCTCGACCTGGCCGACGACTATGTGGCCCTGAACCGCCGCCCCGAGAAGCACTCCGACGTGCTGGCGGGCCTTACTCAGATCAACATGTTCTTCGAGAACTCGACCCGCACCCAGGCCTCGTTCGAGCTGGCGGGCAAGCGGCTGGGCGCCGATGTAATGAACATGGCGATGCAGGCGTCGTCGATCAAAAAGGGCGAGACCCTGATCGACACTGCGATGACGCTGAATGCAATGCACCCGGATCTGCTGGTGGTGCGCCACCCGCATTCCGGCGCAGTGGACCTCCTGGCGCAGAAGGTGAACTGCGCGGTGCTGAACGCGGGCGACGGCAAGCACGAGCACCCGACCCAGGCGCTGCTGGATGCGCTGACCATCCGCCGCTCCAAAGGCCGGCTGCACAGGCTGAACATCGCGATCTGCGGCGATATTGCCCATAGCCGCGTGGCGCGGTCCAACCTGATCCTGCTCGGCAAGATGGAAAACCGCATCCGCCTCATTGGCCCGCCGACGCTGGTGCCCGGCCAGTTCGCGGAATTCGGCGCCGAGATCTATGACGACATGCGCGAAGGGTTGAAGGACGTGGACGTGGTGATGATGCTGCGCCTTCAGAAGGAGCGCATGGACGGCGGCTTTATCCCGTCGGAGCGCGAGTACTACCACCGCTATGGCCTCGACGCCGAGAAGCTGGCGCTGGCCAAGCCCGACGCCATTGTCATGCACCCCGGCCCGATGAACCGCGGCGTGGAAATCGACGGCACGCTCGCCGACGACATCAACCGCTCGGTCATCCAGGAACAGGTGGAAATGGGGGTAGCGGTGCGGATGGCAGCGATGGACCTGCTGGCCCGCAACCTGCGCGCCGAACGCCAGGCCGAGGCAGGGTGAGCGGCATGGACGGCGTGATCCATATCCCGGCAGGCGAACGCGGTGTGATCCGGCTGTTCGAACTCGCCATGCGGCCCGAGCAGGCGGCCTTCCTGAAGGAACCCGGCGCGCTGGCGCAGGTGCTGGGGGGCGAGACGCTCGACATGGAACAGGTGGAAATCTTCCCGGTCTCTGATCTGGAGGAGATCGGCTTGGCCGGCTACCTCACCGAAGGCTGCGGCGTGCCGCGCGCGCAGGTCGAAGAGGACCGGGAGGTTCTGCAGGCCCAGGAGGGCTATGTGCTGCTGATCCGCTCCCGCGCCTTTGATGGCAGGGAGACGCGGCTGACCCCGGCGGATCAGATCAAGCTGATCGGCACATATGGCGAGCGGCAGACCAATTGGAGCGCACCGCCCCAAACGGCCGAGAGCGCCAAGCCTTATTCCGCCCCGAAACTTCCGCCCCGCGCAGCGCGGGCCCAGTCCCGCCGCATCGGGGCTGTGCTGTTTACCGTGGTCATGCTGCTGATTGCGCTGCTGATCTGGGTGCTTGTGAGCTGATGGCGGCACGTGAATTCACACCGGACCGCGGCGCCTATATCCGCGCCCACGCCTGGATGGCGGCCATCGGCATGGGCGGCGCCATGGCGGTGCTGTGGCTGATGGGCAGCCCGCACATCTGGACCGGTGCCATCGGCGGCCTGGCGGCCATCGCCCTGCGCGGCTGGTACATGGCGAGCGAGGAGCTGGCGGTGGTCTGGACCCTGACCGAAGATGCCCTCAGCGGCCCGGCCGGTCGCGGCGTCTCGCTGTCCCAGATCGAGACCGTCCGCACCATGGGCAGCTATGTGCAGGTGGTCACCAAAGGCGGCGACAAGCACCTGATCAAATACCAGGCCGACCCGGCCGCGACTCTCAACGCTATCGAAAGAGCCAAGGCATGAGCACTCTCTTCATCAACGCCCGCCTGATCGACCCGGAGCATGGCAGCGATACACCGGGCATGGTTCTGGTGCTGAACGGCCGGATCGCGGCGGTTGAAAAGAACGGGACCGATGCCGCCTCTCTGCTGAGCGCCCATAACATCAGCCAAGGCGACGTAACCCAGGTGAACTGCGGCGGCAAATGCCTGGCGCCGGGGATCGTGGACATCGGCGTCAAGGTCTGCGAGCCGGGCGAGCGGCACAAGGAAAGCTATAAGTCCGCTGGTCTGGCGGCCGCTGCCGGCGGCGTCACC
Organism: Leisingera daeponensis DSM 23529; assembly: GCF_000473145.1. NCBI lineage: Bacteria > Pseudomonadati > Pseudomonadota > Alphaproteobacteria > Rhodobacterales > Roseobacteraceae > Leisingera > Leisingera daeponensis. The sequence goes on from NZ_KI421500.1 coordinate 2,101,961, forward strand.
ACCATCGTGACCCGCCCGGACACCGCGCCCGCGATCGACAGCCCGGAAACGCTGGAGTTTGTTACCCGGCGCGCCCAGGCCGACACGCCGGTGAACGTGCTGCCGATGGCAGCGCTCACCAAGGGGCGCGAAGGCCGCGAGATGACCGAGATTCGGTTTCTGATGGATGCGGGCGCGGTGGCGTTTTCCGATTGCGACCACGTGGTCCAGAACACCAAGGTATTTCAGCGGGCGCTGACCTATGCCCGCTCCTGCGGCGCCCTGGTCATTGCCCACCCGCAAGAGCCGGGCCTGAGCCACGGTGCCGCGGCCACCAGCGGCAAGCTCGCGGCGCTCTATGGCCTGCCCTCGGTCTCGCCCATGGCAGAGCGGATGGGGCTGGACCGCGACATTGCGCTGCTGGAAATGACCGGCGCGAAATACCACGCCGACCAGATCACCACCGCCCGCGCCCTGCCCGCGCTGGAGCGCGCCAAGGCCAACGGGCTGGATGTCACCGCAGGCACCTCTATCCACCACCTTACGCTTAACGAGCTGGACGTGGCAGGCTACCGCAGCTTTTTCAAGGTGAAGCCGCCCCTGCGGTCTGAGGAGGACCGTCTGGCGGTTGTCGAGGCGGTGCGGACCGGGCTCATTGACGTCATATCCTCGATGCACACGCCGCAGGATGAGGAAAGCAAGCGCCTGCCGTTCGAGGAGGCCGCGGCCGGCGCGGTGGCGCTGGAGACGCTCTTGCCGGCCGCCTTGCGTCTCTGCCATGACGGACTTCTGGATATGCCCGCCCTGTTCCGCGCGATGGCGCTGAACCCGGCGAAACGGCTGGGGCTGGACAGCGGCCGCCTGGCCAAAGGCGCGCCGGCCGACCTGGTGCTGTTCGATCCGGATGTGCCCTTTGTAATGGACCGCTTCAAACTGCGCTCGAAATCGCAGAACACGCCTTACGACGGCCAGCGGATGCAAGGCCGCGTCGAAGCCACCTATGTCGCCGGTGAGCCGGTTTACCGGAGGACCTGATGCCAGTTATTGAAAGCTCCGCCGCCGTTCTGATCCTGTGGGCGGTGATCGGCTACGGCCTTGGTTCCGTGCCGTTCGGGCTGGTGGTCACCAAGGCCTTCGGTCTCGGCAACCTGCGCCAGATCGGATCAGGCAATATCGGCACCACCAACGTGCTGCGCACCGGCAGCAAGGCCGCCGCGGCACTGACACTGCTCCTGGATGGCGGCAAGGGCGCGGCGGCGGTGCTGCTGGCCCGCTCCCTGGCCGGCGAGGATGCGGCGCAGGCGGCGGGGCTGATGGCCTTTCTGGGCCATTGTTTCCCGGTCTGGCTGGGGTTCAAGGGCGGCAAGGGCGTGGCGACCTTCCTGGGCCTGCTGCTGGCGCTGGCCTGGCCGGTGGGCATCGCCTGCTGCCTGACCTGGCTGGCGGCGGCGGCAGCCAGCCGGATTTCCTCGATGGGGGCGCTGGTCTCGGCCCTGTCAGCGCCGGTTTGGGCGTTCATGCTGGGGTATCAGGCGGTGATCGCCCTGTCGGTGCTGCTGGCGGCGATCGTCTTTGTCCGCCATTCGGCCAATATCGCCCGGCTGCGCGCAGGCACCGAACCCAGGATCGGGCAGAAGTGACCACCGCAGAGCTGCAAGCCTTCCTTGCAGCTTTTGACACACTGCCCCTGGGGGCCTTCACCGGTGTTGCCGGCGGGCGCAAATACGCGGTCATCCGGCAGGACCTGGCCGCGGGCAAGGCGCAAAAACTGGTGGCGCGCGAACTCGGCGGCGGCGATTACATCAGTCTCAACCTTTACCGGCTGGCCTCGGGCGCGCGGCTGAAGCCCTGCGAGATGCCCGCAGACAAAGTGATCCGCTTTGTTCTGGGGCTGAAGGTCACGGAATAGGCCGCTCCAGCGCCAGCAGTTGGAGCAAAGGCGGTGCAGCCCCCCGCTGTACATGCGCACATGGACCGCCGGAAGCTACCCGCCCGCTTCACCCCGGACCACACCGCGGTTGAGAGTACCGCCGCCGCCGTGGATCTGACCGCCAGCCCGCGACTGCAACAAAACCGCGCCGCCGCTGTCGCCGCCTGCCACCCATTCTGCGCAGGAATGCACAGCCCGCTGCCGCCCGCTGCACAGTCAAATTGAGTTGTTTTGAACGTGATCGCCCGGGTCTCCACATCGGTGCCGTGACCCGCAGCATTCCGCGGCGCACATGGTGAAACACCGGCCGGGCAAGCATTTGGGAACGCCGCGGCCAGGATTTGAAAGGACGGGACCATGAACAAAGTAAAAGCACTGATCAGCGGTGTGGCATTGTCGGTTGCGATGGCGACCTCAGCCCTGGCGGCGGGGGTTGAGATCAACGCCTCCTCCACCGGTCTGGCGCTGCAGGGCTATGACCCGGTGGCCTATTTCACGGTTGGAGAACCGACTCCGGGCAACTGGAAAATCACCGCCACGCACGACGACGCGCTGTACCGTTTCGCGTCTGAAGAGAACAAAGCCCAATTTGAAAAGAACCCCGAAGCCTACCTGCCGGAATACGGCGGCTACTGCGCCTTTGGCGCGGCCATGGGCTTCAAGTTCGACGGCGACCCGACCCTGTGGAAGATCGTCGACGACAAGCTGTATTTGAACCTTGCAAAAGACATTCAGACCCGCTGGGAAGGCGACATCCCCGGCTTCATCGAAAAAGCCGACGCTAACTGGGACGGCATCGCGGACAAAGATCCGGCAGAGCTGCAGGCCCAGTAAGGCTTAAGCCACCACTCACGAGCGGGCAGCCGGCGGCAGGATACCCTGCCGCCGGATTTTCTTTGGCCGGCCGCGGCGGGTGCCGCGGGCCTGCCCTGCACGGGTCCCAATTCCGCCGCAGTTGCCGCGCAACCCAGGGGAGATTATTTTCAAGCAGGTTTCAAATGATCTCCCGCATACTTTCCACCTTTGAAAGCTTTGCTTTCAAGTTTCTCGACTTTGACGGCCGCGCCACCCGCCTTGAGTATTGGTGCGTTATTCCGTTGGTCTGGCTGTTTATTTTCCTGATGCTGCCTGGGGATGCCTCCGAGATTTGGGGACATCTCTTGCGTCGCGAGGTCCCGCCGCTGAACCCCTTCCACTATGGCTCGCTCGGGTTGTTCCTGTTCACCTTCGTTCCGCGGCTGTCGCTGACCGTGCGGAGGCTGCATGATGCCGGGTGCAACGGGAAATGGGCCAAGCTGCCGTTCACTGCAGTTTCGCTGGGGCTGGTGTTGACCGTTGGCCTTCTGACAGCACTTCCGATCAGTGATCCAAGCGGCCTCGGCCCTGGGCTGATGGCCGCCGGTGCAGTGACGGCCTCCCTGTCCGGCAGCTTCTGGGAGGCGTTGTTCAATCTGGCAGCCCTCGCCAATGCACTGGACTGGGACGCCATTCTGGCCGCGCTGATGGGCGTTGCGGCGCAGGCCGATCCCGGCGGCGTGCTGGATCAGACCCGCGCCCTGACAGCGCACGATCCCCTCCTCGGGTTTCAATTTCTGTTCCACTTCACGTTAATCGCGCTGGGGCCGTTCATCGCGTTGCTGCTGCATCTCTATTTCATGCTGCTGCCCTCGGAGCGCGGCGAGAACGCCCACGGCACCAGGCCCCCGCCATCTCGCACGCGCGAGGCCAGCGGCAGCCGGGGAAACGCCTATGCGGGCTATGCCTACCTGACCAAGCGCACTGAGGAAGAGGAAAGGCAGCTTCATGCCGCCCGCAAGGCGCAGGTCCGGGAATTGTATCAGCGCCGGGTGCTGGGCAAGCCGGACAGCTGAGCGCAGCTTTGGAAAGCAAAAGGCCGCGTTCAGAACGCGGCCTTGCAGTTTTAGTAAGCGAATTCGCTGTAAATGCGGCTGAGATCCCCGTCCCAGGCGCCGTGGTAGCGCTCCAACAGCTCATCTGCCGGGACCTTGCCGCTTTCGAGGCTGTCCTTAAGGGCATTGAGGAAATGGGTCTCATCCGGCACCAGGCCGCCCGCGCCGGGCTTGTGGCGCGCCTTGAGGCCGCTTTCCGAAATCGCCACCACTTCACGTGCCAGCTCGTGCATGCTGATGCCGTTCACCTTGGCCTGCAGACCCTGTTCGGAGGCCGCTACACGCAGACCTTCGCGGGTCTCGGCGTCCCAACCCTTGACCAGGTCCCAGGCCGCGTCCAGCGCGCTTTGGTCGTAGGTCAGGCCGACCCAGAATGCGGGCAGCGCGCACAAGCGGCGCCAGGGGCCGCCGTCGGCGCCGCGCATCTCGATGAACTTCTTGATGCGGGCCTCAGGGAAAATCGTGGTCAGGTGGTCGGCCCAATCGCTGAGCGTCGGGGTTTCACCCGGCAGCGCGGGCAGCTCGCCCTTTAGGAAGTCGCGGAACGACATGCCCAGCGCGTTGATGTATTCGCCGTTGCGGTAGACGAAGTACATCGGCACATCGAGCGCATACTGCACCCAAGCCTCGAAGCCGAAGCCCTCCTCGAACACAAACGGCAGCATGCCGGTGCGGTCGGCATCCAGCGAGCGCCAGACACGGGAGCGCCAGGATTTGTGGCCGTTCGGCTTGCCGTCCAGGAAGGGGGAATTGGCAAACAGCGCCGTGGCGACGGGCTGCAACGCCAAGGCCACCCGCAGTTTCTGCACCATGTCGGCCTCGGAGGAGAAGTCGAGATTCACCTGCACGGTGCAGGTGCGACGCATCATGGTGGTGCCCATGGTGCCGACTTCCTGCATGTAGGCGTCCATCAGCTTGTAGCGGCCCTTGGGCATCAGCGGCATGTCTTCATGGCGCCAGACCGGGGCCGCGCCAAGGCCGATGAAGCCAACGCCGATCTTGTCAGCGATGTCCTTGACGTCGCGCAGGTGGGCGTTCACCTCGTCGCAGGTCTCGTGGATGGTTTCCAGCGGCGCGCCCGAGAGTTCCAGCTGGCCGCCCGGCTCCAGGCTGATGTTGGCGCCGCCTTTTGTCAGGCCGATCAAGTTGCCGCCCTCGATCAGCGGCGCCCAGCCGTGACCGTCGCGCAGGCCTTCCAGCACCGCCTGTATCGAGCGCTCGCCGGCATACGGCAGCGGATTCAGCGTGTCCTTGCAGAAGCCGAACTTCTCATGCTCGGTGCCAATGCGCCAGGCGTCCTTGGGCTTGCAGCCGTCGGCAAGGTATTCGGCAAGCTGCTCATGACGTTCGATCGGCCCGCCGCCGGACTGGGGAATGGACATGCCTGGCACTCCGTCCTGTTAGGTCTGTGTTGAAGGGTCAGTCGTGGGCGGAATCGCCGCCGGTGTCAATGCAGACGCAGATGTTCCGGGCGGCTGGATCTGCGCTCCCAGATCACGACCTGGTGAGCGCCCTTGCGGCGCAGCTCGGTCAGCATGCGCTCGGTTTTGAGGCCCGGCAGCGCAGCAAAGACGTCAAACAGCGCCTCGTAGCCTTCGGCGTTCACCGGAATTGCCAGCGGCGGCTGGCCCGGCTGCTCCAGCAGCCAGTGCGGCGGTTTTGAGGTGTGGTCCAGCGCCAGCCGCTCCAGTTCTGAGGCTGCAACCGCGCCGCCGTTGAGCGGCCCGAAATAGGCGATCTGCCCCTCGTCCACCTGCACCACGCCCGGGCCGCCGCTGCCGCGCCGGAACCGCATCCGCTGGACGCCGATCACTGCGGTCACCAAGCCAGTGGCCACAAGCGCCCAGCCGGTGATGGCCGTGAACCCGGCCGAAGAAAACGCCCATTTCAGCCCGAGCAGGAACATCATCACGGCGGCCAGAACTTCGCGCCATTGCCACAGGGTGGCACGGGCTTCGGGGCGGATGAAACTCATGTGTTTCGCCTTATACCAACGTCGGGCGGGGCAGCGTCCCGCCCCACCAATCTTATTTGTGCGGCCTGGCCTGCGGATGCAATGGGCAACGCGGCGATCGCCTTGCGGTTTTTGCCGCAGGTGACTGTGACGGGCACCTGAAACCCTGCAGTCCAGTGTTCGCCGAACGCAGGCCGCCACCCCTTGCGGCAGGCCCGTGCCAACCGTCTTCGCGCGGTCCCGTGCGCTGAACCGGAAGCTTCATCAGGTATAAAAGGATACGGTTAGCAGGATCTTATTTTGGGGCAGAGTAACGCGATCCGCCGTCATGAAACAAAATGCGGGGTTAGGGGCAGATGGAAGTCATGCTCCGATTCGAACGCCTTGCCTCAGGTCGTCGAGATAGGCCCGGATTCTGAGGCGCCTCATCTTCATGCCCCGCCCGCGCCTCGGCTTGTTGGAGTGCATTCTGAGAAGAGTGAGCCCAATAAAGAAAACCAGAATTGTATTGGTTTCGTCCTCCGGCACGCTCGACTGGGCCAGAAACTGCAGCATCTCACTTTGGTCCAGCCCGAATAGCAGCGAACCATCCGCGCTCTCGCTCTGGAAGTCTTTGGACACGAGAAATATGGCCGCCTGACGGGACTGGAAGAAGGTGCCGCAGCGGTGGATATCCACTGCCGCAACGCCACCGTCCGGGCGCAGAATCAGATTGCGGGGGGCGAAGTCAGGATGCCCAGGTGCCCGCGCGGCCGGCTGGCCGTCGAGCAGCGGCAGCATCCGCAGCAATTCATTGCCCAGCTCGGCGAGCAGAGGTGCGTGCGGATGCCGGGCACTGGCGCCGAGAATGGTGTGGATTTCTGCTTCGATCAGGTTCGAAGGCAGGGCGGTGCGTATGACTTCTCCCTGCCCCGCCCAGCTCTTCCATGCGCAGCATTGCCGCAGGATCTGCGCCCGGTTTGCGGCGGGCTGGTTTAACAGCTTGTCAACCGGCGTTCCGGCCTCGAAACTTACCACCACAAGGCCCAAGCGGCCGGAACTGGCTAGACACCTGTTGACGGAGAAGTCCGGATGGGGGCCAAGGCGCTCAAAGCGGCGGAGCGCTTGCGTTGTGCCGCCGACAAAGCCGCGCCTTGCGCTGAGGTCCCAGAATTTCTTCACCACCACCGGGTCCTCGCCGCGATAGCCGCGGAAGACCGAGGCCTCTTCGGAAACCCTCAACGCACTTTGCAGCCTGATGCCGGCACCGGGCCATTTCAGCTGCGCCTGACGTTGCACCCGTGCCATTTGGCGGGTGGCGCCCTTCGGGCGGGCGAATAGCGGCAGCGGTTCAAGATATCCCATTACCAGTCCCCCAGCGCCTGCTGCCACAGGGTCATGGCCGCCACCGCTGCCGTATCGGCGCGCAGGATGCGGGGGCCAAGGCTGACGACGTGGGATTGCGGCAGCGCGTGCAGGCGCTTGCGCTCAGCCTCTGAGAACCCGCCCTCCGGGCCGATCAGAATGGCCCAGGGAGCGTCTTTCTGCGTCTCTGCGGCCAGCTGCAGCGCATTCCCGACCTCAGCCTCGTCGCAGAACATAAGCTGCCGCTCCTGCGGCCACTGGTCCAGCAATCGCGATAGTTTCTGCAAATCCGCAACTTCCGGCACATAGGTGCCGCCGCATTGTTCCGCGGCTTCAACCGCATGGGCCTGCAGCCGGTCCTGGCGGATGCGCTCGGAGTTGGTGAACTCGGTCTGCACCGGCAAAATACGCGCAGCACCCATTTCCGCTGCTTTTTCGACGATGAAATCGGTGCGGGCCTTCTTGATCGGCGCAAACAGCAGCCACAGGTCCGGCGGCAGCTGCAGGGGCTTGGACTGCTCCTGGCAGACCAGCGTGCCGCCGCGTTTGCCGGCCTCGGCCACTTCGGCCAGCCACTCGCCGTCCTTGCCGTTGAACAGCGCCACAGCAGCGCCCGCTGCCAGCCGCATAACCCCGAACAGGTAATGCGCCTGATCCCGGTCCAAAGGAACCGTTTGCCCTGCCCCCAAGGGGTGCTCTACATACAGTCTGATTTTTGCACTCATGGGGTCCTACATATGCAAGGCCAGAAGCCAGCGCCAGAGGGTCAGGTCGCGGATGCGGTTACCGGAAACTGGGTCGACACATATGCCCCGGAATGGACGCGCCCCTATCTGCGGCTCTCCCGCGCCGACCGGCCGATCGGCACCTGGCTCCTGCTGATCCCCTGCTGGTGGGGGCTGGCCTTGGCGATCCTCGCGGATCAGAGCCCGCGCTGGCAGGATCTGTGGATCGCCACCGGTTGCGCCGCCGGCGCCTGGCTGATGCGCGGCGCGGGCTGCACCTGGAACGACATCACCGACCGCAATTTCGACGGCCAGGTGGAGCGCACGCGCTCGCGCCCCATCCCGTCGGGCCAGGTGACGGTCAAGGGCGCGCTGGCCTGGATGGCGATGCAATGCCTGCTGGGGCTGATGATTCTTCTGACCTTCAACCAGGCGGCAATCGCCATGGGCATCCTGTCGCTGCTGCCGGTCGCGGTCTATCCCTTTGCCAAGCGGTTCACCTGGTGGCCGCAGGTGTTTCTGGGCCTTGCCTTCAATTGGGGCGCCATGTTGGCCTGGGTGGCGCATACCGGCTCCCTCAGCTGGCCGCCGGTGCTGCTGTATCTGGCCGGGATCGCCTGGACGCTGTTTTACGACACCATCTATGCCCATCAGGACACCGAGGACGACGCGCTGATCGGGGTGAAATCCACCGCCCGCCTGTTCGGGACGCAGACACCGGTGTGGCTGCGCCGCTTCATCATGGCCTTTGTCAGCCTGATGGCGATGGCAGTGATCGGCGCGATGCTGGACAGCGCTTCGGTGCTGGCACTGGTGCTCGCGCTTGCCGGACCCTGGGCGATGGGCTGGCATATGACCTGGCAGCTGCGCGCCTTTGACGCGGAGAACAACCAGCGGCTTTTGCAGCTGTTCCGGCTCAACCGTGATACCGGCCTGATTCCGCTGATCTTCTTTGTCTTGGCCATGTTCGTGTGATTGAACCGCGGCCGCGTGCGCGGTAAGAGCCTGTAACGCAAACTGGGAATGTGCCGCCATATGCGCTTGTCTATGCTGATGATCCCGGGCCTGGCCTTTGCCGCCGCAGCCGGGCTGAGCCTTGTTGCCGCCGGTTTTGCCGTCACTGCCGTGGAGGAAAGCACCGAGCGCGGTGTGCGCGAAGCGCTGGACGGCGGCGGCTATACCTGGGCTGAGGTGACGGCGGACGGGCTGCAGGTGCTGCTGGAAGGCACCGCCCCGGATGAGGCCACGCGGTTTTCGGTCAAATCACTGGTGGGCACGGTTGTCGACGCGGCCCGGATCGTGGACGGGATGGAGGTTCCGCCTGCCGATGGCCTGGCGCCGCCGCGGTTCTCGGCGGAAATCCTGCGCAATGACGGCGGCATTTCCATTATCGGACTGATCCCCGCAGGCTCCGGCCGCGCCGCGCTGGTCGAGCAGCTGGAGAGCCTGGCCGGGCCGGAACATGTGGCCGACTTCCTGGAAACCGCAAAATACGGCATTCCCGAGGGCTGGCCGGAGGCGATGGATTTTGCTGTGGAGGCGCTGAAACTGCTGCCGCGCGCCAAGATTTCCGTTGCGGCGGGAGAGGTCTCGGTGACTGCCATTTCCGGCAGCGAGGAGGCCAAGGCGCAGCTGGAAGAACGGCTGGGCCGCACCGCGCCGCCGGGACTGCGGCTGGCGCTGGACATCGCCGCACCGCGGCCGGTGATCACGCCGTTCACCCTGCGCTTCCTGCTGGAAGAAAACGGCGCGGAGTTCGACGCCTGCTCTGCCGAAAGCGAGGAAAGCCGCGACCGCATTCTGGCCGCCGCCCGAAAGGCCGGGCTGCAGGGGGATGCGGATTGCGTGATCGGGATGGGCGTGCCCTCGCCCAACTGGGCCCGGGCGGCAGAACTGAGCATCGCGGGCCTTGCCGAACTGGGCGGCGGCTCCGTCACCATCGCCAATGCGGATATCACGCTGGTGGCCGCCGAGGGCACGCCGGAGGCGCGCTTTGATCACGTGGTGGGCGAGCTGGAAGGCGCCCTGCCCCGAGTCTTTGCCCTGCACGCGGTGCTGCCGGTGCCAGAGGCGCAGGATGCCGGCGGCGTGCCGGAGTTCACCGCCACCCTCAGCCCCGAGGGGCAGGTGCAGCTTCGCGGCCGTCTGTCCGATGCCGCCTTGCGCAAGGTTGCCGACAGCTACGCCAAGGCGCGGTTCGGCTCCGGCAATGTGCATACGGCGGCGCGGGTGGCCGCCAACCTGCCCGCCGACTGGCCGGTGCGGGTGCTGGCGGGGCTGGAAGCGCTCTCCTACCTGCAGCGCGGCGCGGTCACGGTGACGCCTGGGAACGTGGAACTGCGCGGCATGAGCCACCGCAAGAACGCTCCGGCGGAGATCGCGCGCTTCCTGTCGGCCAAGCTGGGCGAGGCCGAAACCTATGGCCTCGACATAACCTATGAGAAGCCGCCAGAGCCGAAGGACAAGCCGCTGCCACCGGAACTGTGCGAGGCGCAGCTCGCCAGCGCCCAGAGCGACGGCAAGATCACATTCGAGCCGGGCTCTGCCACCATCGCCGCGGACAGCGCCGGAACAATGGACCGGATTGCGGAAATTCTGGGCCGCTGCGGCCCGGTGCGGCTGGAGATCCAGGGCCACACCGACAGCCAGGGCCGCGAGGCGATGAACCAGAACCTGAGCCAGGCGCGGGCGCAGTCGGTGCTGAACGAGCTGCGGGCACGCCGGGTTGTGACCTCGACCTTTGCCGCCAAGGGCTATGGCGAGAGCACCCCGATTGCGGGCAATGATACCGAGGAAGGCCGCGAGGCCAACCGCCGCATTGAATTCAAGCTGATCCGCCCCGCGGCACAGGCCGGGAGCGCAGAAGGCAGCACCGGTGACGAGACAGCCAGCGAAGAGGACGGCAGCGAAGAGGCCGGCGAAGGCGCAGAAGACGCACAGGAGACCACAGAGTAATGAACAGAACCGAGTTCATCATCACCACCGCGATCATCCTGTTTGCGGCCTTTGCCATCGGCTGGTTCGCCAACTGGCTGGTGCACCGCTTTACCCGGGTGCGCCAGAGCGACGTGGCCGACCTCGACCGGATGAGCCAGGAGCTGCATGAGGCAGAGGAGACCCGTGACCAGGCGATCACCTATCTGCAGCAGCGCGAGGCGGAGCTGACCAACCAGCTGACCCAGACCGAAGCTGAATTGCGCGCGGCGATGGACGGCCTGCGCGAGGCCCGCCGCGAGGCTGAAGAGCTGCGCAGCCAGATCCCGCACTGAAGGGCCAAACGGCGCGCTCCCGCGCCTGCAGGCCGAGCTGGCTGCGCCAGCACATCCTGAACAGCCTTGGGCCCGGCGCCGCGCTGACGCGCGGCGTTTTCATTATGCTGAGAAGGCCTGAACGGGCAGGTCTGCCCCATTAGGCCTAATTCGATTGCATTTGAAAGCTGGCGCGTCAGGGCGGCGCCGGGCCCAACAGATGAAAATCATCTGTAATGATCGAACAACTGGCGTGAGCCCCTGCCCGTCGTGCGAGGATCACCAGCGTTTCAGTGCGTCTTCGTCGGCGTCCTTGGCAGCCACCCAGTCAGAGCCGCCGCCGGCCAGGATTTCCTTCTTCCAGAAGGGCGCACGCGATTTCAGGTAGTCCATCAGGTACTCCGCTGCCTCAAAGGCATCCTTGCGGTGGCGGGCGGCGGTGGCCACCATCATGATCCGCTCGCCAGGGGTCAGGCGGCCGTGGCGGTGGATCACCAGCGCATCGGCCAGAGACCAGCGCTTCATCGCCTCTTCCGCGATGGCGGTCAGAGCCTTTTCGGTCATGCCGGGGTAATGCTCGATCTCCATCGCGGTAAGCCCGCCCTGATCGGCGTCCCGGACAACGCCGGTGAAGGTCACCACCGCGCCGGCGCCCGCAACGCCCGCGGCAAAGGCGTCGCTCTCGGCGCCCAGCTCAAACGGAGCCTCCTGGACGGAAATCCGCATCGCTTCAGCCCCCGGTCATCGGCGGGAAAAAGGCCACCTCGCGCACGCCGTCCAAGGAGGCGTCGAACTCCGACAGTTCCTGGTCCAGCGCCACCCGCAAGGCAGAGAGGTCCGCAAAGGCGGCAGCGTAGCGCTCTTCCCGCGCGCGCAGTTCCTCGACCAGATCTGCCACTGTGGCGGCAGAGGTCTCCACCTGCTCGCGCGGCAGGCCGATACGCTCGCGCACCCAGGCAAAGTACAGAACGTCCATCAATGCGCCTCCTTCAGATGCGGCATCGCCTTGCGAAGGTAATCCAGCCCGGTGATCGCGGTCAGCGCCGCGGCGATCCACAGCAGCCACAGGCCGATGCGGCCGGTCCAGAACACCCCGGCCTCTTTCCAGCGCAGTCCGAACAGGTCCTCCAGCTCGCCTGCAATGACCTGGCTGTAGATCTGATCATCCATGCCAAAGGAGGACATCACCAGGTAATGCTCAAAGATGCCCTGCGAGAACAGCGTGGCAATGGCGAGCATCTGGGCGGTGGTCTTCCACTTGGCCAGTTTGGTGACCTTGAGCGTGCCGGCGGTGTCGCCAAGGTATTCACGCAGGCCGGAGACAAACACCTCGCGGAACAGGATCACGGTCGCGGGCAGCACCAGCCAGGGGGTCCAGTGTTCAGCCGAGTAGCCCACCAGGATCATCAGCGCGATCACCACCATCGCCTTGTCGGCAATCGGATCCAGCATCGCGCCAATCTTGGTTTCCTGCTTCCAGGCCCGGGCCAGATAGCCGTCAAACCAGTCGGTCACCGCGGCGGTGATGAACAAAAGCAGCGCAAACCAGTCCGCATAGGGCCGCGAGAAGTAAAGGAACATCACCGCAAGGCCGGGCGCAGCGACAAGCCGCAGCAGGGTGAGGATATTTGGCAGGGTCCATTTCATGCGGGCACATTATCCGGCTGACTGGCGTGTGGAAAGCAGATGGCAGACAAAAAACCGCCCCCTGGGGGCGGATGCCTCCGGCGGGGATATTTCCGGCCAGATGAACAAGGGAGTGGTCCGGTTTTCAAGGGCTTATTTCAACCGCTGCTGTGGAAGTGGTCGTAAATGCGCTCCGCCAGCGCCTCGGAGATGCCCTCCACCGCTTTGAGGTCGGACAGATTTGCGCGGCTTACCGCCTTGGCGCTGCCGAAATGGGCCAGCAAAGCCCGCTTGCGCGAGGCCCCCACGCCGGGCACTTCATCCAGCGGCGTGGCGCTCACCGCCTTGGCGCGCTTGGCCCGGTGGGTGCCGATCGCAAACCGGTGCGCTTCGTCCCGCATCCGCTGGATGAAATAAAGCACCGGATCGTTGCGCTGCAGGGCAAAGACAGGCGCGCCGGGGCGGTAGAACTCCTCCTTGCCGTGATCGCGGTCGACCCCTTTCGCCACCCCCACCATCGGGATGTCCTGCACGCCGTGCTCCTCCATGATCTCTGCCACGGCTGACACCTGGCCTGCGCCGCCGTCGATCAGCAGCAGATCGGGCCACAGCCCCTTGTCCCGGTCCGGGTCTTCTTTCAGCAGGCGCGAGAAACGGCGGTTCAGCACCTCCTTCATCATGCCGAAGTCGTCGCCCGGAACCAGGTCATCGCCCCTGATATTAAATTTGCGGTAGGCGTTTTTCAGGAAACCCTCCGGCCCCATCACGATCATGCCGCCCACGGCATTGGTGCCCTGGATATGGGAGTTGTCGTAAACCTCGATCCTCTGCGGCGGGCCTTCTAGGCCAAAAGCCTCTGCCAGCCCGCGCAGGAGCTTGGCCTGGGTGGCGCTTTCGGCCATCCGGCGGGCCAGGCTTTCGCGGGCGTTGCGCACGGCAAAGGCCACCAGTTCGGTCTTTTCGCCGCGCTGCGGCACCAGCAGTTCAACCTTGCGGTCTGCCGACTCGCTCAGCGCCTGCTCCATCAGGTCAGCGTTTTCGATGGCGTCGGACAGGATCAGCTGCCGCGGCGGCTCCTTGTTGGTATAGAACTGGCCGAGGAAGGCCTCCATGATCTCTGCCGGGCTGTTGTCGGCGTCCACCCGCGGATAGAAATCCTGGTTGCCCCAGTTCTGGTTGGCGCGGATGAAGAACACCTGCACGCAAGCCTGGCCGCGCTCCAAGTGGAGGCCGATCACATCTGCCTCTGCCACCCCGCGCGGGTTGATGCCCTGCGAGGACTGCACTTGTGTCAGCGCCTTGATCCGGTCGCGCAGGGCGGCGGCGCGCTCGAACTCCATCGCCTCGGAGGCGGCCATCATCTGCTCTGCCAGTTCTTCCTGAACTTTGGTGGAACGGCCGGACAGAAAGCGCTCGGCGTCGCGCACGCTGGCGGCATAGTCCGCTTCAGAAATCAGCCCGGTGCAAGGCGCGGAGCAGCGTTTGATCTGGTACTGCAGGCACGGCCTGGTGCGGGTCTCGAACATGGAATCCGAGCAATTGCGCAACAGGAACGCCTTTTGCAGCTGGTTCAATGTCCGGTTCACCGCGCCGGCGCTGGCGAAGGGTCCGAAATAGCTGCCCTTCTGCTTACGGGCGCCGCGGTGCTTCTTGATCTGCGGAAAGGCGTGATCCTTGGCCACCAGAATATTCGGGAAGCTTTTGTCGTCGCGCAGCAGAACGTTGTATTTGGGCTTCAGCTGCTTGATCAGGTTCTGTTCCAGCAGCAGTGCCTCGGTCTCTGTCCGAGTGGTCAGGAACATCATCGAGGCGGTGAGCGCGATCATCCGCTCGATCCGGGGGCTGTTGCCGGGGCGGGTGTAATTCGACACCCGCGCCTTGAGATTGCGCGCCTTGCCCACGTAAAGCACCCGGCTGTCGGCATCCAGCATCCGGTAAACCCCGGGTGACGCGTCCAACGTCTTCACGTAATCCTGGATCACGGCGTAGCCGGTTCTGGGCTTTGTGGCGGGCGAATCCGGGGATGTTTCAGCAGGCTGGTCGTTCATGTGCTCAGACATATGATTCCCCGCCTCTGGCTGCAATGTTTGCCTGTCCGGATCAAGAGCGGTAAAATCCACGGAAGTTGTGGATAACTACGGAGATATCTTTGGGCTATCCCGCGTTTTTCCTTATTTACGGCTGGTTTCGGACGGATGCCTAAAATTTAGGCGCATTGTTAACGCACTGATTTTACGGATTATTTTTTAGGCAGCCTGTCAAGGTTCTGAAAAGAAAGACACTTTTGTAACGCTTCCGCCACGGCATGCGCACCGGTGCAAAACTTGCGTCTGAGAGGAGGGTTTTAGCCCGCCTTGCGTCACTCCAGCCCGTCGCTGTCGGGGGTCTGCCAGGCCAGGTGCTGGCCGCCGTCCACGCAAATCATCTGGCCGGTCACCGCCTCGGCCTGCAGCAGATAGGACAAGGCCGCGGTGATGTCCTGCGGGTCGGCGCCGCGCTGCAGAATCGTGGCCTGGCGCTGGCGGGTAAACTGCTCCGCGCTTTGGCGCGGCCCCTGCAGGGTCGGCCCCGGACCGATGCCGTTGACGCGGATCCTCGGCGCCAGCGCCTGGGCCGCGGTGCGGGTCAGGGTCCACAGCGCCGATTTCGCCAGCGTGTAGCTCATGAACTCCGGTGTCAGCTTGCGCACCCGCTGGTCGATCATGTTAACCGCCAGCCCCCAAGCACAGGGCTCGCCCCGGGCGTCTGTCTCCAGCGGCACGTCCTGCGCCGCCATCGCCTGCAGCAGCACGAAAGGCGCCCGCAGGTTGCTGCCCATGTGGCGGTCCCAGCTGTCCCGTGTGGCGGTGGCGAGGGT
Organism: Leisingera daeponensis DSM 23529; assembly: GCF_000473145.1. Lineage (NCBI taxonomy): Bacteria > Pseudomonadati > Pseudomonadota > Alphaproteobacteria > Rhodobacterales > Roseobacteraceae > Leisingera > Leisingera daeponensis. Next base: position 2,117,534 of record NZ_KI421500.1, read on the forward strand.
ATCGTGCTCAAAAATGGAGGCGTTGTTGACCAGGCAGGTGACGGGCCCGCCCAGCGCTGCAGCCGCCCGGGGCAGCAGCACCTGGGCCTGCGCCTCGTCCAGGAGATCTGCTTGCAAAACCGCCGCCTGGCGGCCCAGTGCGCGGATTTCTCCGGCGGTCTCCTCGGCATCCTGCGCGGAAGTTGCATAGTGGACGGCGACGTCATGACCGCGCGCGGCCAGTTCCAGGGCTATCGCCCGGCCAAGCCGCTTCCCCGCTCCTGTCACCAATGCCCGCATCTGCGCCTTCCCTGCTGCTGCAGGCCTAGAGTTAAAACAGGACCACCATATAAGCCAGATAGAGCGCGCTGAGAATGACACCCCAAGTCCGGGTGATGTCCTGCTTGAAAAAGACAAAGGGGATCAGCAGCAGCGAGGCTGAGAGCATCACCCAGAGGTCGAACTGCAGGAACTCTGGATCGACGGTGATCGGGCCGACAAAGGTGGCAATGCCGATGATGGCCAGGAGGTTGAACATGTTGGAGCCGATCACGTTGCCCAGCGCCACATCCGCCTGCCGGCGCATCGCCGCCATTGTGGTTGTGGCCAGTTCCGGCAGCGACGTGCCCACGGCCACCAGCGTCAGGCCGATCACGGTTTCGCTGATCCCGTAAAGACGCGCGATGATCGAAGCGTTGTCCACCAGCAGGTCGGCACCCAGCGGCAGCCCGATCAGGCCCAGCAGCAGGTAAATTCCGACACGCCAATACGGCATGTCTGGGTCGGCCTCTTCGATCTCTTCCAAGTCCGCATCCGCGGCGCAGCCATTGCCTTTGCCATTGCGGCGGTGTTTGCGGGCATCGCGGAACGCTACCCCCAGCACCCCGGCCAGTGCGGTCAGCAGGATCAGGCCGGACCAGACCGTGAAGGTGCCGCTGAAAGCCAGTCCGATGAACAGCACCGATGCGCCCAGCATGAAGACATAGTTCCTGCGGGTGCTGCATTCGCTGGTGTGCAGGGCGCGCAACAGCGCGGGGATGCCAAGCACCAGCAGGATGTTGGCGGTGTTGGAGCCGACCACATTGCCCATCGCAATGCCGTCTGCGCCCTCGTAGACCGCGCTGATCGCAATCAGCAGCTCCGGCGCCGAGGTGCCGAAGGCCACGATGGTCAGGCTCACGATCAGCGCAGGCACCCCCAGCCGCAGGCTGAGGTTTACCGCGCCGCGCACCAGCGCATCGCCCGCCAGCAGCAGGATCACCAAACCAAGGGCCGAATACAGCCATGGCATCATTTGCCACGATCTCCTTTTTTACAGGCGCACGGCCCCTTGCCGATCTTGAAGCGGCCGCAGGACGGGCAGCGCCTGGAATTGATGTGCTTCTGGCCGGGAAACCGCAGCTTGCCGAACATCGCAAGCACGGCCATCACCACCAGAAAGAGGGCAACGATCTTGAACAGCACGTCAGAGCCCGAAACGCGCGTATTCGGCACGTTCCTCGATCCCGGCCAGCGCGTCCTGGGCAAGCCGCATTCCGAACCGGCTCCAGAAAGGCTTCTTCAGGCCGTAGCGGCGGAAGCGGACCTTCTCGCCGAAACGCTCCTGCATCTTGGGTTTGAGGTGGCCGATACCGTCGATCAGCCCCAGCTCTTCAGCTCTGCGTGCCAGCCAGATCTCGCCGGTGAAGAGATTTTCATCGTTCTTCAGCTTGGCCCCGCGCCGTTCGGTGACGTGATCGATGAAATTGGCGTGGATGTCATTCAGGATCACCTTGAGGCGCTGCACGTCCTCGGGGTTTTCCGGACGGAACGGGTCCAGCATGGATTTGCTCTCGCCCGCGGTGTAAACCCGCCGCTCCACGCCCTGACGGGCCAGCAGCACATGGGCGCCGAACCCGGCGGAGATCACCCCGACCGAGCCCAGCACAGAACTCGCGTCGGCCCAGATCTCATCCGCAGCGGCGGCCAGCCAGTAGCCGCCCGAGGCCGCAACATCCTCGACGAAGGCATAGACCGGGATGCCCAGTTCTTCCGCCAGGCGGCGGATGCGGGCACCGATCAGCGAGCTTTGCACCGGCGAGCCGCCGGGGGAGTTGATTTCCAGCGCGACGGCGGCGGGCTTGCCCTTGCGGAAGGCCCGCTCCAGGATCGGGGCCAGAGCGGCATCGCTGAGCGAGCCGCGCCCCGGCATACCAATGGCGCCGTTGAGGCGCACCACCGCCACCAGCGGCTGTCTTTTCAGGAAAGGCAGGTGAATTCTCATGGCGCCGATGTAGAGGGCCGCCCGGGGTGAAACAAGATGCACCCCCCGGGGTTTTACGGCGAAACGCAAAAACCGCCGCCTCCGCGGGCATAAATGCAACGCTGATTTGCGCCCCGAAAACGGGTGCCGATGACTGCGGCGGCGGCGCCCGGCGGTCAGGACGGCAGCCTGCAAATGCGGCTTTTTTGACCGGTTTCCTGCCGATACTCAGGCCCGGATGCGCCAGCCGGTCTTGAAGATCCACCAGATCACCGCCATGCAAGCCAGGGTAAAGCCGCCAATGGCGCAAAGGCTCAGCAGCACCGGCACATCCGCCTGGCCGAAGAACGCCCAGCGGAAGCCCGACACCAGATAGACCACCGGGTTGAACAGGGTGATGGTCTGCCACACCGGCGGCAGCATGGAGATCGAGTAGAAAGACCCGCCCAGGAACACCAGCGGCGTCACCACCAGCAGCGGCACCAGCTGCAGCTGTTCGAAATTTCCGGCCCAGATGCCAATGATGAACCCCATCAGCGAAAAGCTGAGGCAGGTCAGCACCAGGAAGGCGACCATTGCAACGGGATGCTGAATCGGGAGGTCCACAAACAGCGAGGCGGTGCACAGAATGACCACGCCGATGAAGAGCGACTTGGTCGCCGCTGCCCCGGCAAAGCCTGCAACCACCTCAAGGAAATTGATCGGCGCTGACAGGATTTCATAGATATTGCCGATGAATTTCGGGAAATAGATCCCGAAGGAGGCATTGGATATGCTCTGTGTGATCACCGACAGCATCACCAGTCCCGGCACGATGAAGGCACCGTATTCGACGCCGTCGACCTCCTGGATGCGGCTGCCGATGGCGCTGCCGAACACCACGAAATAGAGCGAGGTGGACAGAACCGGCGAGATGAAGCTTTGCAAAAAGGTGCGCCAGAACCGCGCCATTTCCGCCTTGTAGATGGTGGCAACCGCAGTCCAGTTCATGCCGCGTCTCCCTGGGCTGTGCCCTTCGAATCTCCGCCCGCCGAAACGAGGCCGACAAAAATGTCTTCCAAGCTGGATTCGCGCGTCTGCACATCCGACAGCACCAGACCGGCCTGCGCCACATCATTCAGCAGCGTGGTGATGCCGGTCCGTTCCGCCCGGGTGTCATAAGTGTAAAGCAGCCCGCTGCCGCCATTGACCAGCTGCAAATTGTGCTGCGACAGCGCCTCCGGAACCGCCTCGACCGGCGTGGCCAATTGCACTTCCAGCTGTTTCTGGCCCATCCGCGCCATCAGCTGCTCCTTCGCTTCGACCAGCAGCAGCTCGCCGCCCGTGATCACACCTACCCGGTCGGCGATGGCCTCTGCCTCCTCGATGTAATGGGTGGTCAGAATAATGGTGACACCGCCGGCCTTCAGCTCGCGCACGATTTCCCACATGTCCTTGCGCAGTTCGACGTCCACCCCTGCTGTGGGTTCATCCAGGAACAGGATGCGCGGCTCATGCGCCAGCGCCTTGGCGATCAGCACCCGCCGCTTCATGCCGCCCGACAGGTCCATGATGCGGCTGTCGCGCTTCTCCCACAGCGACAGCTTGCGCAGGATGCTCCCGATCAGTTCCGCGTTGGCAGGCTTGCCGAACAGGCCGCGGGAGAATGTGACCGTGTCGAGTACCTTGGTGAAGGGCTCCAGGGTAATCTCCTGCGGCACCAGCCCGATCAGCGCCCTGGCCGCGCGGAACTGGGAGACGTTATCGAAACCGCCCACGCTGATGCTGCCAGAGGTTGCAGTGGTGATGCCGCAAACGGTTGAAATCAGGGTGGTCTTGCCCGCGCCATTGGGGCCGAGCAGGGCCAGAATTTCGCCCTCTTCAATGTCGAGCGAGACGCCTTTCAGCGCTTCGAAACCGCCATCGTACATTTTGCGCAGATCGCGGATGGACAGTATGGCCGCCATGATGCCTCCGGGATGGTCTCAGATCCCGGCTACCCTAGCGGCGGCGTGCCGCATCTGCCAGCCCCGTGCCGCTCATCCGGCCGCAGATTGGCCTGTGCGCTTGCGCAGAGTTCAGGGCGGCTCAGCCGCGGCCGGTCACCTTGCTGAACCAGCCCTTCTTTTCGCCGTCATCCGGGGCATCGCCGCCGTCGTCTGCCTCGCTCTCCGGTGCCAGATGCGCTTGCAGGTTGGCAAAGAACTGGTCCGCCATCTTTTTGGCAAAGCCGTCGATGATCCGGCTGCCCAGCTGCGCCAGCTTGCCGCCGACCTTGGCTTCGACATCATAGGACAGCAGCGTGCCTGAGCCCGATGGCGCCAGGGTCACGATGGCGCCGCCCTTGGCAAAGCCGGCCGCCCCGCCCTTGCCCTCGCCGCTGATGGTCAGTTTCTCGTTTTCAACCAGGTCCGACAGGGTCACCTGCCCCTTAAAGGTGGCTTTCACCGGGCCGACCTTCTGGGTGACGGTGGCCTCGAACCCCTCTTCGGGCGTGCCGGTCACATCCTGCGCGCCAGGCACGCAGGCTTGCAGCACCTCAGGCGTCAGCAGCGCCGCATAGACGGTTGCCGGATCGGCGGCGATTTCCTTCTGGTCACTCATCTGCATGGGCTGGGCCTCCCTGGCGCTGTGTCGTCCGCTCCCCCAGACCTAGCCGCCCGGCCCCGCCCTGCCAAGCCCGGAGTGGCCCGGAGGGCGGCGGCGGGCGGGCGCGGAAAGGGACAGCCGCAGGAAATCTTGAAATCAATCTTGACGTCAAGATTTATCGCGAACTATCTTCACGTCGAGACAAATAAAAGGACACACCCATGAAAATCATCCTCTTTGGCGCAACCGGCGATGCAGGCAGCGCCGCCCTGAGGGCAGCGGTCGCGCGCGGCCATCAGGTGACAGCGGTGTCCCGGCAGCCGCAGGCGCTGGCGGATCTCAGCCCCCTGGTCACCCCGCAGCCCTTGGACTTGCTGGCGGATCCGCAGGCCGCGGCAGCAGCCGCCCGGGGACACAGCCTGGCGATCAGTGCTCTGCGGCCGCCCGCGGGGCGGGAAGCCGATCTGGTGCCGCTGACACGTGCCGCGCTTGATGCGGCCCGGCAGGCCGGCATTCCGGTGCTGGTGACCGGCGGCGCCGCGACGCTGAAGCTGGCCGACGGCAGCGGCCTCACAGTGCTGAGCGCGCCGGGATTCCTCCCCGAAAGCGTCCGTCCGATTGCCGAGGCCTGCGCCGCGCAGGACGCTCTGCTGGAGGCGGAGATCGAAACGGATTGGACCTGCCTCCGCCCGCCTGCGCTGCTGACGGAAGGCCCGCAGACCGGCCGCTACCGGTTCGGCACCGATACGCTGGTGACGGATGCGGATGGCATCTCGCAGATCTCCTATGCGGATTTCGGTGCAGCTCTGCTGGATCTGGCGGAAAACCCGCGCGGCACCCGGCAAAGGCTGACCGTCGCCTGGGGCGCTCCCGCCCCCGCCCTGGCGGCCGGCTGACGCCGGGCCTTAGGCGGCGTTGGGCCGGGCAGCGCGCCTTGCGCGCTGCGGCCGCTCGGCCGCGCGCACTCCTCCACAACCTTCGCGCCGCCGTGTCTCTCAAGGCAAACCCGTTCCCCTGACGCCCCGACGCCGCGCGTCAGCGCGGCGCCGGACCCAAGGCTTTGCATTGCATCTGCGATGCATGGCATAGGCGCGGGAGCCGCTGCCTTGCTCCGGTCAGCGGTTGCGCTTGGGAAGTGACTCATTAGCGGTCCAGTCGAACGTGCCCTGATCCCGCTCCTGCACCGCTTGCTTCCAGCCCTTCTGCTCCGCTCTGGCCTTGAAGTTCAGCCCCTCGGGCGAATGTCGGCTGATGCCGTCAAAGACCGTGGCCAGCCGCTGGGTCTGCATCAGCCCGGTCTGCTCGATCGCCTGGTTGATCACCAGCTTCTGCATTGCCAGCTGGTTGACGGGCACTGCCGCCATCCGCGCCGCCATTTCCTCGACGGCATCGTCCAGCTGCTCCGCCGGCACAGCCTTCAGCACCAGACCCATCTCCGCCGCCTCCCTGCCGCTGATGCGGTCGCCGGTGAACAGCATCCGCTTGGCCCGCTCCGCGCCCAGCCGGTAGACCCACATCGCCGTGGTCGGGCAGCCCCAGACGCGCGCGGGCATGTAGCCGATCTCCGCATCCTCCGCCATGAACGTCAGGTCCGCGCACAGCGCGATGTCCGACCCGCCCGCCACCGCAAAGCCATGCACCTTGCAGATCACCGGCTTGGCCGCCCGCCACAGGGACATGAACGCCTGGGTATTTTCCCACATGAAGCGGTAGTCCTTGATGGGGTCCCAAGGCATCGGCTGAGTCACCTCGCCGCTGCCGTTCCCCTCGGCGTAATAGGTCAGATCATAACCCGCGCAGAACCCCTTGCCCGCGCCGGACAGGATCATCACATGCACCTGCGGGTCCGCATCCGCCTGTGCCACCGCCGCGGCCAGATCCCGCGGCATCTCGTCATTGATGGCATTCATCACATCTGGCCGGTTCAGCGTGATCCGCGCGATCCGGCCATCCTTCTCGTACAGTACCGTGGACATGGGCTCCTCCTCCGCTGCGCAAAGGAGATCACAGGCCGCGTCCGCCGCATAGACGGGCCGACGCAGCGTCAGACCACTGTGAAGCTTGGCCTAGTACGGCAGCCCGACGTAATTTTCAGCCAGCGACGCCTGCGCCGCATCCGAGGAGAACAGGTAGTCCAGATCCGCGCGCTGCAGCCGCAGGTCGGTCTCGCTGCCCTCCGGCGCCCTGTGCAGCAGGTTTGTCATCCACCAGCTGAAGCGCTCCGCTTTCCAGACCCGCGCCAGCGCCTTTTCCGAATAGGCGTCCAGCCCCGTGCTGTCGCCTTTCAGATAGTGGTCCTGGAATCCGTGATAGAGGTAATAGATGTCCGAGGCCGCCAGGTTCAGACCCTTGGCGCCGGTAGGCGGCACGATATGGGCCGCGTCACCGGCCAGGAACAGGTTTCCATAGCGCATCGGCTCCGCCACGAAGCTGCGCAGGGGGGCGATGGATTTCTCGATCGACGGGCCGGTCTGCAGGCCAGCCGCGACCTCATCCGGCAACCGGCGCTTCAGCTCTTGCCAGAACGCCGCATCGCTCCAATCCTCCACCCGGTCCGTGAGAGGCACCTGGATGTAATACCGGCTCAGCACCCGGCTGCGCAGCGAACACAGGGCAAAGCCGCGCTCATGCCGGGCATAGATCAGTTCCTCGGAGACCGGAGGCGTTTCCGACAAAACCCCAAGCCAGCCAAACGGGTAGACTTTCTCGTACTCCTTCAGCACATCCGCCGGGATCGACTTGCGGCTGACACCGTGAAAGCCATCGGCGCCGACGATGAAGTCGCACTCGGCCCGCTGCGCCTCGCCCTCCTGCTCCCAGGTCACAAAGGGGCGCGCCTCGGTCAGCGCGTGGGGCTGCACGTTCTGCGCCTCGTGGATCACGACACCGCCCATCTCGTCGCGTGCTTCATACAGATCGCGGGTGACTTCAGTCTGGCCGTAGACCATCACCGTGTCGCCGCCGGTGTGCTTCGCCAGGTCGATCCGGTCCAGCTGCCCCTGATGGGCGATGTGGAAGCCTTCGTGGATCTCGCCCTCCCGGTCCATCCGCGCGCCGCAGCCCGCCTCGCGCATCAGGTTGACGAATCCATGCTCCAGCACGCCCGCCCGGATCCGGCCCAGCACATGGGCGCGGGTGTGCTTTTCCAGCACGATGGAGCTGATCCCCTTGCGGTGCAATAGCTGCGAGAGCAGCAGCCCGGACGGCCCGCCGCCAATGATAACAACCTGCGTCTGATGCGTGGACATGCGCGTTCCCCTGATCGTTCGGTATATTCGTGCGAATGGGATTATGCGCCGGGCGCATCTGTTTGCGAATGGACCAACCGTGCCATCTCTTGTATATTTCGCACATGCATCCCTCGGCCCGCATCGACAGCTACAACCTGTTCGGCGAAACCGCCGAATTGGCCGATGTGATGCATGTCGAGACGGTCCGCACCCGTTCAGAGTTGCATGACTGGGCATTGCGGCCGCACCGGCACGCAAGGCTGCATCAGCTGCTGGTGCTGACCAGCGGCGGGGGAGCGGCGGATCTTGACGGAAACAGACATAGGCTGACCCCGCCCTGCCTGATCAATGTGCCCCGCGGCGTGGTGCATGGTTTCCGGTTTGGCCATGGCACCGGCGGCTGGGTGATCACCCTGACTTCCGACCTGCTGGACCAGAACCTGGCGCCGGGTGAGGGGATCCGCGCGCCACTCGACCTGCCTGCCGTGCTGCCGCTGCCAGAGGGGTTGCAGGACCTCGCGGAACGGCTGTTCCATGAATACCGCGCCAAGGCGTTTGGGCGGGCGCAGATGCTGCGCGGGCTGGCACTCAGCCTCACCGCGCTGGCCGCCCGCGCCGCCGCGGCCGGGCAGGAGGCCGGCGTGCAATCGCGGTCCGGCACGCTGTTTGCCCGGTTTGAAGCGCTGGTCGAGCGCGACTTCCGCCTGCGCCGCCCGCTGGCGCAGTACGCGGAGGAGCTGGCGGTGTCAGCGACCCATCTGAACCGGATCGCCCATCAGGCCACGGGCCAGCCGGCCTCGGCGCTGGTCGGCGCCCGGGTGCTGCGGGAGGCGCGGCGGCTGCTGATCTATACCGACATGACCGCGGCTCAGATCGCCTATGAGCTGGGCTTCAACGATCCCGCTCATTTCAGCCGCGTCTTTGCCAAGGGCACCGGAATGCCGCCACGGAAATTCCGCCAGCAGCTTGCCGGAAGCGTCTGAGCCGGAGCAGACTGGCCTTTGCACAGACATCGCGAGGGGAAGGCTAATGCTGCAGGGGATCCGCATTCTGGAGGTCGAGGGCCTGGGCCCCGGCCCCTTTGCCGCGATGACACTGGCCGACCTCGGGGCGGAGGTGATCTGCGTGCACCGGCCGTACACCGGGCGTACACCGGGGATGCCGGAAAAGTCGCTGCTGGACCGGGGCAAGCGGTCCATCACGCTTGATCTGAAAACGCCTGAGGACGCCGAAACTTTCCTGAAACTTGCCGAAACCGCACATGGGCTGATCGAAGGATTCCGTCCCGGCGTGATGGAACGGCTGGGGCTGGGGCCGACGGAGTGCCACGCGGTGAACCCAGGCCTGGTTTACGGGCGGATGACCGGCTGGGGCCAGGACAGCCCGCTGGCCCATGCTGCCGGGCATGACCTGAATTACATCTCGCTGTCGGGCGCGCTGTGGTATGCGTCCAACCCTGGCGACGTGCCGCTGACACCCGCCACGCTGGTTGGCGACATCGGCGGCGGCGCGATGTATCTGGTGGCGGGGATGCTGGCAGGCATCCTCAAGGCAGCGTCCGGCGGCGGGGGCTGCGTGGTAGATACCGCGATCTACGACGGCTCGGCGCATATGATGAATCTCTTGATGAGCATCCGCCAGGCCGGGAACTTCGGCGTCACACGTGGAGCAAACCTGCTCGACGGGCCGCATTGGAGCCGCACCTATGCCTGCGCCGGCGGCGGCTATGTCTCGGTCCAATGCCTGGAGCCGAAGTTCTATGCGCTGTTTCTGGAGAAGCTAGGGCTGGCGGAGGAGGCGGAGTTCCAGCAGCAGTTCAACAAGGCGCTCTGGCCAGCCTTGACCGGCCGCCTCGCCGGGATATTTGCCAGTCAGCCGCGCGATCACTGGGCGGCGCTGTTCGAAGGGAGCGATGCCTGCGTCGCCCCGGTGCTGAACCCGGAGGAGGCTCAGGCGCATGTCATGAATGCCCGCGGCACGTGGGTCGAAGACCAGGGCGTGCTGCAAGCGGCCCCTGCCCCGCGGTTTTCCGGCCAGCCCGGGTGGGTGCCGCCGGAAATCCCGCGTCGCGGCCAGCACACAAGGGAAATCCTGGCGGAGCTGGGCCGGAAATAGGGTCAGTCTTCTTTCTTGGCCTTCTCGGCGGCAGCTTTCATCCGCTTAAGCAGCTCAGTCTTGTCCGCCTGCTTGCCAAAGGGGTTTTTCTTGGTGCCCTTGGCATTATGTTCGGCGTGACGAGGTTTATTCTTGCCCATTTTGGGTGCTCCAGATTTACCGTAATCCACCGTTATGTCCTCTTTCGCGGCGCGTCGTTCTGCGCTGATGCCTGAAACAGCCACCCGGCACAAGGCCGGGCAGCACGCAGCAGGTCAGCCGCCCCTGACCGTGTCGATCATCAGTTGCACATTGTCCGGGTCCGCGTCCGGCGTGATGCCGTGGCCCAGATTGAAGATATGCGGGCCATTCTTGAACGCCTCGACAATGCGGCGGGTTTCATCCACCAGATCCTGCCCGCCTGTCACCATGTGGCGGGAGGCCAGGTTGCCCTGGACGCAGCCATCCACCTGCACATTGGCGGCGGCCCATTCCGGATCCACAGAGTTATCGAGCGCGACGCAATCCACGCCGGTCGCCTTGGCGAACCCCACGTATTTTTCACCCGCCTCGCGCGGGAAGCCGATGACGGGGATGCCCGGGTGGCGCTGCTTCAGCGCCGCGGTGATCTGGCGGCAGGGCTCCAGCGCGTATTTTTCGAAGTCCGCGCCTTTCAGCGAGCCGGCCCAGCTGTCGAAGATCTTTACCACCTCGGCGCCCGCCTCGATCTGCTTGGAAAGGTAATCAATGGTCGCCTCTGTGATCCGCGCCAAGAGCGCCTCGAACAGGGCAGTGTTTTCTTCGCGCAAGCGGTGAGCAGGCCCCTGGTCCGGGGTGCCGCGGCCTGCGATCATATAGGTCGCCACGGTCCAGGGCGCACCGGCAAAACCGATCAGCGTGGTCTCGGACGGCAGCTCACGCGATAGGATACGGACGGTTTCATAGATCGGGTTCAGCGTCTCGTGAATGTCGCTCGCCGGGCCCAGTTTGGCGAAATCCGCGTCCGTGGTGATGGTCGACAGCCGCGGGCCTTCGCCGGTCACGAACCACAGGTCAGCACCCAGCGCCTGCGGGATCAGCAGGATGTCGGCAAACAGGATGGCCGCATCAAAACCGTAACGGCGGATCGGCTGCAAGGTCACCTCAGCGGCGAGGTCAGAGTTATAGCAGAGCGACAGGAAATCCCCGGCCTCGGCCCGCGTGGCGCGGTATTCCGGCAGGTAGCGGCCCGCCTGGCGCATCATCCAGATCGGCGGCACATCCTGTTTCTCACCCGCCAGTGCGCGCAGCAGCTTCTTTTGTCCGGCCATGATTTTCCTCGCTATCTTTCGCCCACATAGGTCGCCCTCTGAGGTCACGCCTGCGGGGGCGAATGTCAAGAGCAGGGGCGATCTGCCGCGCACCGGCCTTTTGCGCCTTGTCCTATGTCAAAGCCCGCGCGCGATGCCCGTGGGAGATGCGCAAAAACCGGTTTCCACCGGGCCGCAAACTGATTTATGGCTTCTTCCATGACACTGACCCTGCCCACCCCCGCTTCGCCCCTGAAAATCGGCACCCGCGGATCGCCGCTGGCGCTGGCCCAGGCGTATGAGACCCGCAGCCGCCTTGCCGCAGCCTTTGATCTGCCGCAGGAGGCGTTCGAGATCGTAGTGATCAAGACCACCGGCGACAATCAGGCGCTGATCGCGGCGGACAAGCCGCTGAAAGAGCTGGGCGGCAAGGGGCTGTTCACCAAGGAGATCGAAGAGGACCTCCTGTCGGGCGCCATCGACATTGCGGTGCATTCGATGAAGGACATGCCGGTGGCCCAGCCCGAGGGGCTGGCGCTGGACACCTATCTGCCGCGCGAAGATGTGCGCGATGCCTTCATCTCTCCCGCGCTGAAATCGCTGCATGATCTGGCCGAGGGCGCGGTGGTCGGCACCTCGTCGCTGCGCCGCCGGGCGCAACTGCTGAACCGCCGCCCCGACCTGAATGTGGTGGAGTTCCGCGGCAATGTGCAGACCCGCCTGCGCAAGCTGTCCGAGGGCGTGGCGGACTGCACCTTCCTGGCGATGGCCGGACTTAACCGTCTGGCGATGGCGGATGTGCCTGCCAATCCGATCGAGACCAGCGACATGCTGCCCGCGGTGGCGCAGGGCGCCATTGGCATCGAGCGGCGCGCGGATGACGGCCGCGCGGCGGAAATGCTGGCGGCAATCCATGACGGGGAGACCGGTTTGCGGCTGGCGGCGGAACGCGCCTTCCTGGCGGCGCTCGACGGCTCCTGCGAGACTCCGATAGCGGGCCTTGCCGAGTTGCATGGCTCCACCCTGCGCCTGCGCGGCGAGGTGCTGCGTCCCGATGGCTCAGAATCCATCAGCGATGATCAGACCTGCCCGGTCGAAGACGGTGCGGAACTGGGCCGGGAAATGGCGGCAAAGCTCTTGGAGAAGGCCGGCAAGGGCTTCTTTGACTGGAAGGCCTGAGCGAGGCTCTGCCTCGCGCTCCGGGATATTTGGAGCCAGATGAATTAAGGATCCTCTCTTCATCTGGCTGAAAATATCCTGGGGGTGAGCGCCGATGGCGCGAGGGGGCAAAGCCCCCTTTTCAGTCTCCGCTAGATCTGCCCCGACCACCTGAGCCAGCTTTCCGGGCTCCCGCCGAAGGTGTTGAGGTCCACATCGCCCGCCACCCCTGGCACCTGGCCGGTGCCGGAATACTGCCAGAAGCTCCAGCTTTCGCCCGGGTAGACTTGTTGCGGGTGGCCCGCGACGGAACGCAGCCAGAACTCGGTGCCGCTGAGCTGCCCGATGCCGGTGTCGCGGTAGAAATCCACTGTTGTATAGACCACCGGGCGCTTGCCGTAGTGGCGCTCCAGGATGTTCAGGAACTTGCGCGCCTCAGCCCGCACCGTTGCGCCGTCAGGCCGCGTCCTGCAGGAGCGGGAGCGGTGGTTCCATTCCATGTCCAGCACCGGCGGCAGCGCGTCCGGGTCTTTCGGCACGTGGCGGATGAACCAGCGCGCCTGCTCTGCCGCCGGGCGGCAGAAGTAATAATAATGATAGGCGCCGCGCTTCAGTCCTGCGGCGCCCGCCCCGCGCCAGTTGTCGCGGAACTTGGCGTCGGTATGGTCACCTCCCTCGGTCGCCTTGATATAGGCAAAGGACACGCCGGAGCGGCGCACCTTGAGCCAGTCGATATCGCCCTGATAGCGGGAGACGTCGATGCCATGCACCGGGTAGGACCAGGGCGCGCGCCCCGCCCATTCGTGCGGGTCGCGGTCGCCGAAGCGGGGATAGGTGGACAATCCTGCCAGCCGTGCATTGGCTGGCTCAGTCCGGGTGACCTGCGGCGCGCTCACCTCCCTGTCCGGCGCCCTGCCGCAGCCAGCTGCCAGTGCCAGCGCCAATACCCCCAGAACCAGTCTGCGCATGTGATGTGCTCCCTGCCTCAACCTTTGAATACTGCTTTTGTCTTTGCCTGTTCTGACTCACTCTAGCGCAGGCAGGCGTAAAGTCGCGTGCCCGGAAAGGTTGTCAGCAAAAATCCGCCAAAGGAAAACGCGCCGCTTTGGGAACGGCGCGCCGGCAGTGTCACAGGAGCGGCGGTGTCAGACCCATTTGGCCAGCGGCGGCAGGCTCATCAGCACCGCATTCGCATCGTGGCCGGTTTCCAGCCCGAACTTGGTGCCCCGGTCATAAACCAGATTGTATTCCGCATAGAGGCCACGATGGATCAGCTGGGCGTCCTTGTCGGCTTCAGAATAGTCCTGCACCCGGCGCTTTTCGACCAGCGGAACAAAGGCCGGCAGGAAGGCGCGGCCGATGTCCTGGGTCAGGGCGAAATCCGCGGCCCAGTCGCCGGAGTTCTGATCGTCCATGAAGATGCCGCCGACGCCGCGGGCGCGTTTGCGGTGGGGGATATAGAAATATTCATCTGCCCAGGCCTTGAGCCGCGGGTACTGGTCCGGCCCGTGCGGGTCCAGGTGTTGCTTCTGGGTGGCGTGGAAATGCGCGGTGTCTTCCTCGTATTCGATGCAAGGGTTAAGATCCGAGCCGCCGCCGAACCACCAGGCATGCGGGGTCCAGAACATACGGGTGTTCATGTGCACGGCCGGCACATGCGGGTTGCGCATATGGGCGACCAGCGAAATGCCGGATGCCCAGAACCGCGGATCGTCTTTCATGCCCGGGATGCCCTTGCGCGCTGCCATGGCGGCTTGCGCGCGGTCGCCCAGGGTGCCGTAGACCTCTGAGATATTGACGCCGACCTTCTCAAACACCCGGCCGCCGCGCATCACGCTCATCAGCCCGCCGCCGGCATCAGAGCCGTCGTCCGAAGTCCGCTTGGTCTGCGTCACCTCGAACCGGCCCGGCGCCATCTCCGCAAACGGGCCTTCGCTGTGGCTGTCCTCCAGCCCCTCGAACGCCGCAACGATCTGGTCACGCAACTGGCGGAACCAGGCGGCGGCCTGGGCTTTTTCCTCGATCATCTCTGCGGTCATGCCAAGTCTTTCCAATCAGTGCATCGGCGCGGACACCGGGTCCAGGAGGGTGCGGCCGCCGTCCAGTGTCACCACCTGGCCGGTCATGAACCCGGAGGCATCCGACGCCAGGTACTGCGCGGTTTCGGTCAGCTCGGTCGGCGAAGCGACCCGGCCCAGAGGCGTGTGCGCCTCGATATCCTGGCGGAAACTGCGGTTTTCCTTGAGCGTCGCCTGCATCGAGGCGCTCATCACCGATCCGAAAGCGATGGAGTTCACCCGGATGCGGTACGGCGCCAGCGACACCGCCAGCGAGCGCGTCACCTGGTCCAGCGCCGCGGAGGCCACTGAATAGGCCATCAGGTCCGGGTGGGTGCGGCGGGCCGCAATCGACGAGAGGTTGATGATGCTGCCCAGGAGGCCCTCACCCCCGCGATCTTCACCCTGTTTGATCATCCGCTTGGCCACCTGCTGGGACAGGCGCACCGACGGCAGCAGGCTTTGGTTCAAGAGCTGGTCCAGGGTTTCATCCTGCGCATCAAGCGCATCGGTCGCCACCACCTGCCGGGCGCCGTTGACCAGAATGTCGATGTCGTCAAAGGCGTCGATGGTGGCCGACAGCAGGTTGGCGATGGTCAGGCGCTCCCGCAGATCGCCGGCGAAATAGCGGATGTTGCTTTCGTCGGCCTGCTCGCCCAGTTCGGCAACCAGCTGCGCCTCCTGCGTGTCGACGAACATGACATTGGCGCCGGCATCGGCGAACTGCTTGCCGATCGCCAGGCCGATGCCGCTGGCGGCGCCGGTCACTATGGCAGTCTTGCCGGAGATGGAAAAGGACATGCGAGATCACTCCCTAGGCCGTTTGGCAGGCACGTTAGACCGGGACTGCCGGATTGGAAACCGGCATTGCGCCCGGAACGCGGTTACTTGCGCCCGCGCCGCGGTTTGGCCGCGTGCAGGATCTTGAAGCGGTTGTCGCCGCCTTCTTCGCGCACCTGGGCAAAACGCTCCGCCAAAACGGTCTCATACGGCAGGTGCCGGTTGGCCACCATCCATAGGCTGCCGCTGGGCGCCAGCATCGCCGCCGCGGCGGCGATGAAGGCCTGCCCCAGCGACGGCTCCGCCGCGCGGCCGGTATGGAAAGGCGGGTTCATCACCACGGTGTTCACCGGGCCCGGCGCCTTCCAGCTGCGGGCATCGGCCCAGTGAAACCGCGTCCGCGGGTCCGCTGCATTCAGGCGGGCGCAGGCCAGTGCGGCATGGTCCGCCTCAACCAGATGCAACTCCTCAACGCCGTCATGCTTCAGCACCTGCGCCGACAGATAGCCCCAGCCGCCGCCCAGGTCGGCCACGCAGCGGCCCAGTTTCACGGGCAGCGTTGCCGCCAGCAGGCGGGACGCCGGGTCAATGCCATCCGCGGAAAACACGCCCGGCGCGGTGATGAAACCCTCAACCTGCTGCGGGCCTGCGGGCAGCCAGTCGGACAGATCGGTGCCGCCCTCGATCCAGAACACCTTGCCATGCGCTTTGGACACCGGCGCCGAGGGCGCGCAGCGCTTGCGCAGGTCCTTCAGGACCGAATCGATGCCTTCGGTCTTGGCGCCGTCGATCAGCACCTGCCCCCGGGTGGCAGCGGCAGCCTGCGCCACCAGCATCCGCGCCAGCGCCTTGGCCCGCGGCAGAAAGACGACGGCGACTGAATATTCTGCCCCCGCCTCTGGTGCCGGCGCACAGTCGTACCCCTGCGCGGCGAAATGATCGTGGTCGGGGCGGAACGGCTGGATGATCAGCAGCTGCGCCTTGGGCAGCGCCGACAGGTCGTGTTCGGCGCGCGGGTGGAACACGGCGATGCGGCCCTCGGACGGCACAGCAAAGCCGCCCGATTGGGCGGCCAGGGACAGGCGGACAGACATATAAAGGCCTCTTCAGTCTTCTTTTTCCATGGTGCACTGCAGCGGGTGCTGGTGGCGGCGGGCGAAATCCATCACTTGGCCCACCTTGGTCTCAGCCACCTCATGGCTGAACACGCCGACCACCGCCACGCCTTTCTTGTGCACCGTCAGCATGATCTCAAACGCCTGCGCGTGGGTCATGCCAAAGAACCGCTCCAGCACCATCACCACGAATTCCATCGGGGTGTAGTCGTCATTCAGCAGCAGCACCTTGTAGCGCGGCGGACGCTTGGTCTTGGGGCGCGTCTTGGTCAGGACGCCAGCCTCTGTGTCGTCGTCTGAATGATCCGTCATCATGATGGGCTGCAGCGGCATAAGCAATTTGTTCCAGTGATGCATGGAATTTCCTGTGCCGCTTATATAGCCTCTTAGCTGTTCAGGAAAAGAGACTGAGACCCGCAGATTGACACGTAATTTGACAACAATCGGCTTTGATGCCGACGATACCCTTTGGCACAATGAACGGTTCTTCCGCGTGACGCAGGACAGATTCGCCGAATTGCTGATGGATCACACCCCTGACGACATCGGCCTTGAGCAGCTGGAGCGGCGGCTGCTGGACGCCGAGAAGCGCAACTTGGGGCGCTATGGCTACGGGGTGAAGGGATTCACCCTGTCGATGATCGAAACCGCGCTCGACGTGACCGAGGAGCGGGTGCCGGGCGCCGTGATCAAGGAGCTGATCACCGCAGGCCAAATGATGCTCTCCTACCCTATCGAACTGCTGCCCTGTGCGCGCGAGGCGGTGGAGGCCGTGGCGGGCCGTTATAAGGTTGTGCTGATCACCAAGGGCGACCTGCTGGATCAGGAGCGCAAGCTGGCGCAATCCGGCCTGGGCGAGCTGTTCGACGGGGTTGAGGTGGTCTCGGAAAAGACGCCTGAGGTCTATCTGGACATCTTTGCCCGCCACGGCGACGGCGCCGCGCGGGCGATGATGGTCGGCAACTCGATGCGCTCGGACGTGGTGCCGGTGATCGAGGCAGGCGGCTGGGGCACCTACGTGCCGCACGGGCTGGTCTGGGAGGTCGAGCACGCCGAAGCGCCGGAGCACAGCCCGCGCTATACGGAGATTGCAGATCTCGGCGGGCTCGCGGATCTGGTGGAGCGTTTGGGCTGACCGCTTTGCCCGGGGGTGCTGGACGGGCCGCTGCGCGGCCACAATCCCATTGGCAAACCGCGAAGGAGACACCGGGACATGCCCCACGCCGAGCTGAAATACTCCAGCGATCTTGAGATCGACGCCGCCGCCATCCTCGCCGCGATCGAGGCGGTGATTCTGGAGCATGACGCCGGTGCAGGCGCCTGCAAGGGACGCGCCTATCCGGCGGATCAGTTCCGCCACAGCCATATCGCCGTCAGCGTGGCGCTGCTGAGCAAGCCGCACCGGGATGAGGCGTTTTCCAGGGCGCTGCTGGCCGATCTCGAATCCCGCATCAAGGCGCAGCTGCGCCAGCCTTGCGAATTTTCGCTCGGCCTCAGCTATGCCACGCCCTTCTATGTGACCCATTTTCATCCCGGCTGAGGGCGTTGCAGCCCTTGCAGCCCGTCTCAAGGTCTGCCCCGTGCCGCTTTAGATTGCTCAATTGAAAGTTTTTTTGGTAACTCTTTGTTAGCACATCCTGCATCTAGCGGCCCAGCACATAAGACCCACTAGATGCCGGCGCTACTTAACGGTTGCGCCGGACACGCGCGTTTCGCCGCTGTTTATTCCTCGTAAACCCTGTGTTACGCTTTCTCCAACAGGCAGAAACGTCAGCCGGACAACCGGCGGCACGAGGCAAACATGGCAGTGATCACGCAGGTCAATCCGGCGTCTGGCCGGTATTTCCGCACCCGGTTCCTCTGGGCAGCGGCAGGTATTCTTCTAGCAGTTCTGGGACTGTGGCTGGCACCGCAACGGGCGCAGGCTGCGCCCTATGCGGCGATGGTCATTGATGCCAGGACCGGCGAGGTGCTGCACTCAAGCAATGCCGATACACGGCTGCACCCGGCCTCGCTGACCAAGATGATGACGCTCTACATCGCGTTCGAAGCTGTGCGGAACGGCGAGATCACGCTGGACACCAAGGTCAAGATCTCCCGCAACGCGGCTGCCGAACCGCCCTCGAAACTGGGGCTCAAACCCGGTCAGCGGATTGCCTTCCGCTATCTGATCCGTGCCGCGGCGGTGAAATCCGCCAATGACGCGGCCACCGCCATCGGCGAGACGCTGTCGGGGTCCGAGGCGGCCTTTACCCGCCGGATGAACCGCACTGCCAAGGCGCTGGGGATGACCCGCACCACCTTCAAGAACGCCCATGGGCTGACTGCCAGCGGGCACCTGTCAACCGCCAGCGACATGACCACGCTGGGACGGCATCTGCTGTATGATTACCCGGAGTACTACAACCTGTTCTCGCGCCGCTCGACCGATGCCGGCATCCGCGAAGTGCCCAACACCAACCGCCGCCTGCTGGCCGCCTACCGCGGCGCGGACGGGATCAAGACCGGCTATACCCGGGCGGCGGGTTTCAACCTTGTTGCCTCGGCCAAGCGCGGCGACGAGCGGATCATCGCGACCGTGTTCGGCGGCAAGTCCTCCACCTCGCGCAATGCCAAGGTTGCGGAGCTGCTGGATCTCGGCTTCCGCCGCGCCCCCTCCCGGGCCGCACTGCGCAAACCGCAGCGGCCTGCCTATCAGGGGGCAGGCAATATTGTGGTGGCCGAGGCCGATGACGAGCCGGCGCACGCGGTTGCGGGCAAGACCATTCGGGTGAGCGGCCAGGTGGAAACCAGCCTGCGCCCGAAACTGCGCCCGGGCGCGAGCGAGTCGCCGGTGCTGGTGGCCGCGCTTGAAGAAGCGCTGCAGACGCCGCCCGTGGACGCTGCGGCAGCGGCAGCAGAGGCAGGGACGGAAACAGACGCAGTGGCAGTGGCTGTGGCAGCGGCCGCGCTGGAAGAGACGGCCGCAGAGCAGATCGAGAATGTGCAGACTGTCAGTGCAGAGGGGGCTCTGCAGCGGGATGCCGTGCGCGACAGCATTGCCGTTGCGCTGGCCGAAGCCGAGGCCGAGCCGGCGCCGCTGGACACAGCAGCGGCCGCCACGGTCATTGCGGCTGTGCAGCAGGTGCCCTTTACCGGCCTTCGGCCCGCCGCCCGCCCGGCCAGCCTGGCGCTGGCTGAGGCCTCGCCGGAGCTGGAACCGGTTGTGGTTACCCGCCTGTCCACCTCCGGGGGGCGCTACTGGGGCATCAATGTCGGCCTCTACAGCAGCCGCTACCAGGCTGAGAAAGTGCTGCTGCGCACCGCGCTGTCAGAACTGGAGACACTGGACGGCACCCTGCGCAAGGTGGCCAACACCCGGCGCGGGTTTGAGGCGAACTTCCTCGGCATGAGCCAGGAGCAGGCGGAACTGGCCTGCCGCCGCCTGAACGCCCGCAACGTGACCTGCAACCCGATCGGCCCGTCCTGACCGGCGCAGCTTCCGATCAGCAGCAAAGAGGCGCCACCGCGGCGCCTTTTTTCGTGACCGGCGCCCGGTCTCACCCCGCCGCTCCCGCCGGTCGTCTGGCTTTTCTGATGAAAAACCCTCCTCCCGTTGGGCGTGGCACCGCGCAGGGCGCGGTGCCACGCCCAACGCCGCCAAGGGGCTCTGGCCTCAGCCAGGGCACCTGCGGGGGCGGGAGGGCTTGGAATGCTGCGAACCGCTCAGGGCTTGGGCTTGTCGTCCCACTCGTCGCTCAGAATGCGGCGGGCGTCGCCTTCGGGGTCGTCATACTGGTTGCTGCGCACCGTGTAGATGAAGGCCGCCAGACCCACCGCGCCTAGGATCAGCGAAATCGGGATCAGGTAGGTAAGGACGCTCATGGGATCGGTTCCGTGATTGCAGGCGGCCCCTCAGCGCAGCCGCAGCGCGTTGAGGGAGACGGTAATGGAAGAGGTAGACATCGCCAGCGCCGCAATCAAGGGCGTGGCCAGCCCGGCAATCGCCAGCGGCACGGCTATCACGTTGTAAAGCGTGGCAATGCGGAAGTTCTCGCGGATGCGGCGGGTCGCTTTCTGCGCCACGCCGCAGGCCTCCGCAATCGGGCTGAGGTCCTGGCCCAAGAGCACGATGTCGGACGCCACCCGCGCTGCATCCAGCGCTGAGGCCGGAGAGATGGACACATGCGCTCCCGCCAGCGCCGCGGTGTCGTTGAGGCCGTCGCCCACCATCAGGACTTTCTTACCCTGTTCCGTCAGCATTTGCACCCGGGCAGACTTGTCTGCCGGCAGCGCCTCGGCCACCCATTTGGCGATGCCAAGCCGCCCGGCCAGATCCTCGACCGCGCCGGTGGCGTCGCCAGAGATCAGCAGAACGTCCTTGCCCGCGTCTTTCAGCGCCTGCACAGCCTCTGCCGCGCCGGGGCGCAGCGCATCGGTGAACAGGAAGGCATTGGCCACCCCTGCCCCGCTGTCGAGCCAGGCCGCCGTCTGGCTGCCTTGGCCGGCGCCGACCCAGCCCGCGCGGCCCAGCCGGACGCGCGCGCCGCGGTAGACGCCCTCGGCGCCATAGCCCGGAACCTCGGTGATCTCCTGCACTGCGGCAGGCTTAATCCCGGACTCGCGCGCCGCGCGGGCCAGCGCGACCGACAGGGGATGCGAGGAGCCTTCGGCCAGCGCCAGAGCAATCTCCAGATCCGCGCGGGCGTGGCCGCCCAGGTTGGTGACTTCCGGCGTGCCGGCGGTCAGCGTGCCGGTCTTGTCGAACACCACCGTGTCCACCTCCGCCAGCCGCTCCAGTGCGGTGGCGTGTTTGATCAGCATGCCTTTCTTGAACAACCGGCCTGAGGCGGCGGTGGTGACAGCAGGCACGGCAAGGCCCAGCGCGCAGGGGCAGGTGATGATCAGCACCGCGGCGGCGATATTCAGCGCTGTACGGATGTCGAAGGTGTAAAGATACCAGCCTGCAAAGGCGAGGGCCGACAGGATATGCACCCCCGGCGCATAAAGCTTGGCCGCGCTGTCTGCGAGCGAGGTGTAGCGGGAGCGGCCCGATTCCGCGATGGCGACGAGGTCGGTCATGCGGTGCAGCGAGGTATCCTCGCCCACCGCCGTGGCCCGGATGGTCAGCGGGCCGGTCAGGTTCACTTCACCGGCTGAGACTGCCTGGCCCGGGGCGGCAAACACCGGCAGCGTTTCCCCGGTCAGCAGCGAACGGTCGAGTTCCGACTGGCCTGCAACAATTTCGCCATCCACCGGCATCCGCCCGCCGGGGCGTACCAGGATCAGGTCGCCGATCGCCAGATCCGCCACCGGCACCTCGTATTCGCCGCCGTCCAGCAGCCGGATGGCACGGGGCACTTCCAATGCCGCCAGCTCTTCTGCCGCTGACCGTGCCACCGCGCGGGTGCGGTAATCCAGGTAGCGGCCCGCCAGCAGGAAGAAGGTTAGCGTCAGCGCGGCGTCGAAATAGGCATGCTCGCCGGACAGAAAGGTCTCCCACAGCGAGGTCACCAGCGCCAGCACCAGCGCCAGCACGATCGGCACATCCATGTTGAGCCGCTTGACCCGCAGGGCGGTCCAGGCATTGGCAAAGAACGGCTGGGCGGAGAAGATGATCGCCGGGAAGGTGATCGCGGCTGAGATCCAGTGGAACATGTCCCGCGTCGAGTCCGAGGCGCCGGACCAGACCGACACCGACAAGAGCATCACATTCATCGAAGCAAAGCCCGCCACCGCCAGCCGCATCAGCAGATCGCGGCCCGCCTTGTCGTTCTGGGTGGCGGCCAGCGCCGCCAGATCCAGCTCATGCGCCTCGTAACCAATGCGTTCCAGAACCGGGATCAGGTCGGCGGCGCGCACCTCCGGGTCCGCCTCGATCAGCGCCCGCTTCAGGGTCAGGTTGACCCGCGCCGAATGGATGCCGGGATGGGCGTTCAGCTCCCGCTCCACCGCCGAGATGCAGGCCTGGCAATGGATGCCAGGCAGCGACAGCGCCAGCCGCGCCTCTGCAGGGGCCTGCTCTGCACTGTCATGCGGGGCGGCAACACAGGCCGGGCAGGCCGCAAGCGAGGGGCGGAGCTGGGCGGTCATTGCGGTCAGCCTCTCACGTGCAGAATCACGCGCTGGGTGAACTCGGTGCCGTTCTTGGCCCGCGCCACCATGCGAATGTTCCAGTTGCCCGGACCCAGATCGGCCGGCGCCACATAGGCCTGGCCGTCAAAGGCGAACTGCGGTTTCTGGTCGTCCCGCACATGGGTCGCCCGGCCCAGGGTGGCGGTCAGCTTGGCCACCTCCACCGGGTTGCCATCGGCGTCGGTGATCTCCAGCCTGACCTGGTCGCCCTGCGAGGAGGCATAGACCGACCAACCCAGCGCCTCCTGCGCAGTCCGGCGCGTGTCGAATTCCTGGCTGGCGACATAGGAGTTCTTCACCTCCAGCCCCGGAAAGGTTTTCACCGCGCTGACGGCCAGGGCGATATTCACCCCGATAATCACCGCAAAGGCGCCGCCGAAAAGCATCAATGCGTGCTTGCCGGTAAATTCCCGTTCGCGCTTGGCCATGGTTCAGTTCCCCTTGCCGTTGAAGCTGGTGTCCTTGTGGGCGCGTTCACCGCTGTCCAGATCTTCCACCCAAATGCGCACCGGAGTCGAGGCCGTGTTGGACGGGGCAGCGTCCTTGGGCGCCACGATATAGACGCGCTGCAAAAGCGCGGTGTCGGCGGGCACCGCTACGGTTGTGCCTTCGGTGCCCTCCAAGGCGATCTGCATTGCCGGATCGCCCTTGATCGTCAGCTGGAACGGGCGCTCCTCGCCATGCTTGTTGCGCAGGCGCACGTCATAGGTGTTGCGGATCGAGCCGTCGGACAGCGTCACATAGGTCGGGTTGCGTTCCGGCGCCACGGTCAGCTCGATGTCGGAGCGGATGAACAGGGCAAACAGCAGCCCCAGGCCGACCAGCGACCACAAGGTGGTGTACATGATGGTGCGCGGGCGCAGGATGTGCTTCCAGATATTCTTGGGCGGCTTGCCCTCGCGCTCCTCCGCCTCATCCGACAGCGCCATATAGTCGATCAGGCCGCGCGGCTTGCCGATCTTGGCCATCACGTCGTCGCAGGCGTCGATGCACAGCGCGCAGGTGATGCATTCCATCTGCTGGCCGTCGCGGATGTCGATCCCCATCGGACAGACGTTGACGCAGGCCATGCAGTCGATGCAGTCGCCGGGCCCTGCGGCTTCGGCAGAGCCGGTTGCGGCAGTAGGGTCCGCGTCCGGGGAAAGGCCCGGATACGGCGTGCCGGCATAAGCCGCCTGGCCGGGGCCTGCCGCCTGCGCGGCCTGTTCAGCCGCTTCCGCCTCGGCCTTGCTGCGGCGGCGGACGTTGCCCTTGCCGCGCGGTTCGCCCCGCCATTCGCGGTAGCCGACGGTCAGCGTGTCCTCATCCATCATTGCCGCCTGGATGCGCGGCCAGGGGCAGGCGTAGATGCAGATCTGTTCGCGTGCAAAGCCGCCGAACAGGAAGGTTGTCGCGGTCAGCACCAGCATGGTGGTGTAGGCAACCGGATGCGCATTCAGCGTCACCAGATCATAAGCCAGTGTCGGCGCATCGGCGAAATAGAACACCCAGGCGCCGCCGGTGGCCAGCCCGATCAGGAACCAGGCCACCCATTTGGTCACGCGCAGACGGGCCTTGCGGAAATCCATTTTCTTTTGCCGGTGCAGGCGCAGGCGGGCGTTTCGGTCGCCCTCGATCCATCGCTCCACCAGGATAAACAAATCGGTCCAGACGGTCTGCGGGCAGGCATAGCCGCACCAGACCCGGCCCAAAGCGGAGGTGAACAGGAACAGCCCCAGCCCCGCCATGATCAGCAGGCCAGCGACAAAGTAGAATTCGTGCGGCCAGATCTCGATCCAGAAGAAATAGAACCGCCTGTTCGCCAGATCCAGCAGCACCGCCTGATCCGGCAGCGAGGGGCCGCGGTCCCAGCGGATCCAGGGAGTCAGGTAGTAGATCCCCAGCGTCACCGCCATGATGTACCATTTCAGGTTCCGGAAGGGTCCGGAGACGCGCCGGGGGAAAATCGGTTCCCTGGCGGCATACAGGCTCGGGGCTGGGTTGGAATCGCTCACGGACTCTCTCCGTCTTGTGGCTGTCTGGCGCCCTTGTCACAGATGCAAAGTGCCAGAACTTTGACGTGGATCAAAAAGCGTATCGGACAATCATGTTTTCGCGCCCGGTACAGCGTCTTGTGAAGGCAAAACGCCACCTATGCCTGCGCGCGCCGCCCCGCCAGAGGCAAGTTGCCGCAGCGCAGAGATTGCAGCAATGCGCAGCCGGTTTCCGTCGGGAAACAGCGGTTTCAGAACGGCTGCCGCTGCCGCCTGAGCCAGGCGATGAACTTGCGCGCCTCCGGGCGCAGCACGCCAGGGCGGGTGGCGATGTGGTAGCCGCGCCCCTGGCCTTCGGTGAACAGCGCCAGCAGCCGGCCCTCTGACAGATCCTCCTCGACAAAGGCGCGGACGCTGACCGCGACCCCCTGCCCGGCCTTCACCGCCTGCATCAGAAGGTTGCCCGGCAGCCGGGTGCGCGGGCCGCGCAGGCCTTCGCTGACACCGCGCGACCGCAGCCAGAGGCTGGCCTCAGACGTGCCCAGCTCCTCCAGCCAGGGCAGGTCCAGCAAATCCTCAGGCGCGCTCACCTGCCGCCCGCCCAAAAGCCCCGGCGCGGCGACAACCACCATCGGCGAGGCCAGCAGCATTTCCGTTTCCAGCCCCGGCCATTTGCCATTGCCGTAGCGCAGGGCGATGTCGATGCCGCCGGGTTTCAGTTCGACCAGGCTGCCCGTGGGGTCGAGCACCAGGTCAACCCCGGGATTGTCCGCCTGAAACCCCGGCAGCCGCGGCATCAGCCAGTGCGCGGCGAACATCGGTGTGCAGGTGACATGCAGCGGCCGAGCGGTGCCGGGCTGCGCGATTTCCTGCACAGCCGCTTGGATTGCGCCAAATCCCAGCTGCAGTGCCCGCGCCAGATGCGCGCCCTCAGCAGTCAGCGCCAGCGCCCGGCCGCTGCGGTCGAGCAGCGCGACGCCCAGATGCGACTCCAGCGCCCGCAGCTGCTGGCTGATGGCAGCGTGACTGACATTCAGCGCCGCCCCGGCCTGCACCACATTTCCAGCCTCCGCAAAGGCAGAGAAGGCCCGCAAAGACGCCAGGGGCGGCATGTGCAACCAATCCATATGTAATCTCAACTTACAGAATGCGATTTTTCTTAACTCGCAGGAATCGCCGCTTTGCGCAAGCATCGGGGACAGACAGCAGGATAGGAGACTGACCAATGCTGACCAGTATATACGCCCGCTCGATGCTGATCGCGACGCGGCAGGACTGTGTGAAGCTGCGCGATCTGCCCGCTGCCAAACCGCTGCCCCGAGCCTACGACGCACCGTCGCGCCGCATGGGGCTGCTGAGGCGGCTGGCAGCCTGGCTGAGCCGCCGCCCGGTCAAGACGCGCTGCATCCATCCGCAAAAAATCTGAAGGTTTGATCCTGAAGAGAGAAAGAAAAAGCGCCGGTTTTCCAGGAAACGCGCGAACAGATCGGAAAACCGGCGCATAACCCGTTCGGCCTGCACGTCGGCCTAGCGGGATGTCATGCTGCTTTGGCGGGGATGTCTGCCAGGCAGCAATGTCTTTCGCCTGCCTGTTTAGCCCGGTTCGCCGCGGCGCAGTTTGACACGGATCAAACAGCCGCAAAAATTTGCCCGTCTCCCGCAAAAAACTACTCTCATCCCATGGCCAAGGGAGAAAACGGACAGGCAGACGCCGGGAACCGCGCTCCGCTGTCGGCGGCCGAGATCGGCGCTTTGGCGCATTTGTACCGCGGTGAGGTCTACCGCAGCGTGATGTGGCGCACCCGGCTGGACATCACCACCAACTGGGCGGTGGTGACGCTGGGCGTTGCGCTGTCGATTTCCTATTCCTCGCCCGAGGCCTCGCCGCTGCCGCTGATCCTGGTCGGCATCCTGATCATCTTCTTCCTGATGCTGGAGGCGCGGCGCTACCGGTTCTACAACGTCTTCCGCGCCCGCGCCCGCTGGCTGGAGAAGCATTTCTACGCGCCAATGCTGTATGACGGCGATCTGCATCTGGAGGAAAACTGGCAGAAGGTGCTGGCGCAGGATTACAACCGGCCGGAATACCACATCAACCTGCTGCAATCGATCGGGCGGAGGATCAAGCGCAACTACTTGTGGGTGCTGCTGATCCAGTCGCTGGCCTATGCCGGCAAGATCGCGGTGCACCCCCGCCCTATCGAGTCCTTCGATCAGGCGCTGGAGCGGGCGGAGATCGGGCCGCTGCCGGGCGGCGTGGTGATCGCGGCGGGCGTTCTCTATGTGGTGAGCTGGAGCTGCGTTGCCATCTGGAGCAGCCTGTATGACCGGCAGGGGCTGGGCATCCCCCCGCCGCCACCGGGACCCAAACCCACGACCCTGGCAGATTCGGCGGCGGCTCAGGCCGCCGGCCAAAGCCACCAGAGATAGGCCGCATAGCCTGCCAGCAGCACCGCGCCCTCGCGCCGCGACACCCGCAGGCCGGTCCAGGCCAGCGCCATGAAGCCCAAGGTCACCAGCACCATCAACGGGTTGTCAAATCCCGCTATCCGCCCCGGCACCTCTGAGGGCGCGATCAGGGCCGTTGCACCGCCGATGCCCATGAGGTTGTAGATGTTGGAGCCGACGATGTTGCCGAACGCCATTTCGCCCTGACGCCGCAGCGCCGCAGCGACAGAGGTGGCCAGTTCGGGCGCGGAGGTGCCCACGGCAACGATTGTCAGGCCGATCACAGTCTCGGAGACCGCCATCGAGCGCGCCAGTTCCACCGCGCCATCCACCAGCAGGCCGCCGCCGCCGATCACCAGGGAAAGCCCGGCCAGGGCGGTTGCCAGCGGCCGCCACATTGGCAGCCTGGTCCTGCTTGCGGGCGCAATCGCCGGATCTACGCCTTCCAGCGCGGCGGACTTGTCATAGAGCGCGCCGTGGTCTGCGGCGGTTGTCCGCTCCTGCCGGATGGCCAGCCAGATGTAGGCTGCCAGCGCCAGGAGAAAAGCTGCCCCCGCGGCCCGTGTCACCGGCACCGTTGCGGCAAGTACAGTAAAAACCAGCGTCGCCGCCAGCATGACACCGCCGTCGCGCCGCAGTGCAGCCGATTGCACCGCCATCGGGGCGATCAGGGCGGAGGTGCCGGCGATCAGCAGGATATTGGCGACGTTGGAGCCTGTGATGTTGCCATAGGCAATCCCCGGCGCCCCGGCCAGCGCTGCCCGGACCGAGGTCACCAGCTCTGGCGTCGAGGTGCCGAAACCGACCAGCGTCAGCCCGATCACCAGGGGTGAGATGCCAAAGCGCTCTGCCACGCGCACGGCGCCGCGCACCAGAAATTCGCCGCCCAGGATCAGCAGAACAAGCCCGCCCAAGAGCGGCAGCCAAATATCAACCACGCGAAACCTTTCCGGAGATGCGCCATTGGGACTGCCAAGGGAGCGCAGGCAGCGCCCCTGCTGCCTTCCCTTTGCGGCTCGGCGCAGAAACGTCTGGCATGGAGGTGAGCGTTCACCGCGCGGCTTTCAAGATGCGGCGGCGGTCATTTCTGCAAGACTCTCCCGCTTGCGGACTGCTGTGCAGCAGGCAGGCCGCCGGCACGGTTCAGGCAAGGCCGCCACAGGATTCGGGCGCCTGCCCAAACGCCCGGAACCTGCGCTGAATTTACGTTTCCTTATCGGCACTCGTGTAACGGTTGCCGGCATCACGACTCTCCCATTGGCGGTGAAACCGCAAAAATTATTACTAACGCGTGCTGAGGCCGCGCCAGATAGAAGGTCAAATACAGCTCATGGCAATCCTGGATTGGGTAAAAGACCTTATCGCCAGCAAGACAGGCACAGCAGACGACGACTTGATGGATGGCACCACCGGGGACGACACCATCGACGCCGGTGCAGGCCAGGACACCGTCGCCGGTGAAGAGGGCAGCGACATCATTGATGCCGGCGAGGGCGATGACGTTGTCTATGGGGACATGGGCGACGGATTCGAGCAGGGTGCGGATGCCTCGCCGCTGGTGCTGGACATCAACAACATTCAAACGGTATCGCACGACGGCTACACCGGGTCGGCGGGCGATTACGCCATCTTCAGCGATATCGCTGTTCTGGAGGACGGCACAAGTGTCTGGGGCAGACTGGTCCTGGTCGAAAAGTCCAACGATTACATGTCAGTGCAATTCGGGTACGACGCTGGCGCAGAAATCCTGCTGAATGGCGATTCACCTGGCGACCGGGCCACTTTCCGCCTGGAGTTTTTCGATCCTGCCACCGGAGAGCCGGTCTACCTGAACTCCACCGCCACCTTCAACGACGTGGATGACAACAGCACCTATGGCGATGCCGAGGCTGTCATTATCGACGGCAACAGCTTTACCAGCTTCGGGGTGGCGGAGAACACCTCGCTTGGCACGGCAATTGACGGCAGCATGGTCACGGCTACCGGGTCGGAAATGAATGACTACACCGATCAGGACGCCTGGTTCTCCGCCGCCTTCGAAGACCGGTCCTCGATCGAGTTCACGCTGCAGACGCGCGACGGCCTGGCCGGTTTCACGCTGTCCGGCGATGTGATCGAAGACGCCGTTGTCACGCCTATCGAACAGGGCAACGACACCGTTCTGGCGGGGGATGGCAACGATGTCGTCTACGGCCAGGGGGGCAACGATGTGCTGTACGGCGAGGCTGGCAATGACAGCATGGAGGGCGGCGACGGGGACGACGTGCTGGACGGCGGCGCCGGAGCCGACACGCTAATTGGCGGGGACGGCGGCGACACGCTCTCCGGCGGCGACGGCGACGACTACATCGAAGGCGGCGCCGGCAATGACAGCCTGACAACGGGCCTTGGCAATGACACGCTGATCGGCGGCGAGGGCGACGATACCCTCAGAAACTCTGCCGGCGACGACAGCCTGGTCGGCGGCGTGGGCAATGACAGCATCATTGCGACCGACGGCAATGACACGCTGGAAGGCGGCGACGGCAACGACACCATGTACGGCGGCAATGACAACGACTTGCTGGTTGGTGGCGCAGGCGATGACCTGATGTATGGCGAAGCCGACGCCGACACCTTCAAGATGTCGGACGGGTTCGGCAATGACACGCTGGAAGGCGGCGAGGCGGGGAACGACTACGATACCCTCAACTTGTCCGATGTCACCACCGGCGTGACCGTCACCTACACCGGGGATGAGGCCGGCACGATCACCGACGGCAGCGACACGATCACCTTCTCCGAGATCGAGCTGCTGAACCTGACGGATCAGGGCGACATCGTGGATGCCTCGGCGGACAGCGCCGGGGTGACGATCGACGCCGGCAAGGGCGACGACACCATCACCATGGGCGCCGGCGACGACCTGATCACAGGCGGCGAAGGCTATGACCAGCTGATACTGACCGGCGGCGGCGGCACCGACACCGTCAGCGATTTCAGTGTTGGCGATGACGACAGCGACGGCTTCTACAACGACCAGCTTGATGTGTCCGGGCTGACCGGCGGCACCGGCCCCGGCGGCGCAATCCGAGCTTGGGATGTCTCCGTCACCGACGACGGGTTCGGCAATGCGCTGCTGACATTCCCCACAGGCGAGAAACTGGTTCTGCAGGGAGTTGCGCCGGAGCAGCTCTCGACCGCGCCGCAGCTTTATTCCGCAGGCATCCCCTGCTTCACACCCAATGTCCTGCTGGCCACCCGGCGCGGTGCGGTCCCTGCCGGGCAAATCCGTGTGGGCGACATGCTGCAGACCGCGGACAACGGGTTCCAGCCGGTCATCTGGACCGGCAAGCGCACCCTCAGCCCGGCGGAACTCGCGCTGCGCCCTCACCTGCGGCCCTATTGCGTCCGCCCGGGCGGCCTGCTGCGCCCTGAGCGGCCGATGCTGCTGTCGCCGCAGCACCGCCTGCTGACGGGCCCTAAGGCGTTTGACCGGGAAACCCCGTTCGGCGAAAGCTTCCTGTCCGCGAAACTGCTGGCGGAGATCGACCCGAACTGCACCCTGCAGCCAGTTGCAAACAGCCCGGTCACCTACGTGCACCTGATGACCGAGCGGCACGAGGTGATCTTTGCCGAGGGCATCGCAACGGAAACCTTCTGGCCCGGTCCCGAGGCGATGCGCGGGTTGTGCGCTGCGGACAAACGGGAGCTGTTCGGCCTGTTCCCCGAACTGGCGGCGGTGCACGGACTGACAGGCGAACAGGGCCGGGAGCAGGTTCGCGGTGTCTACGGCGGCCTTGCCCGCCATTCGCTCAAACGGCGCGACCTGAAAGTCCTGCAGGCCGCCTGATCCCAAGCGAATTGGCTTACCCGGCCCTCTGCCGGGCCGGAGCACTCTGCCCCGCCCGGCCCTGCCTGCCCCCCTGCCCTTTTGATTTGCTTGCAGCAGCCTGATCTCAGCCGACGGCCCCAGGCTGCGGCGTCTTCCCGACGGCCGCGGCCTCAAGCGCGGGCGAGCAGCTTCCGAAGCATCACGCGGTTTTGCCGTCCGCCTCAGTGATGATTCAGCTGTGCGGCTGCACGGCGTCTGCTTGCGCACAGCCTGCCCCAAAACGGAAAAGGGCCGCCCGCCGGGCAGCCCTTTCCTTGTTCTTCTATTACCCGGTCTGTCTTATTCGCCACCGCCCAGCTGGTGGACATAGGCCGACACAGCGCGGATCTGCGCTTCGGTCAGGCGGGTGTTCCAGGCCGGCATCACGCCATAGCGCGAATTGGTCACGGTCTCGGTCAGGGTGGCGTAGTCGCCGCCATAGAGCCAGATCGCGTCAGCCAGGTTCGGTGCCCCTTGCGCGCGGTCGCCGGTACCATCTTCCATGTGGCAGGAGGCACAGTTGTCGGCAAAGACAACCGACCCGGCTTCGACCTTCGAGGCGTCCTGCGGCTCACCCGACAGCGACATCACGTAGTTGACCACCTGGGAGATTTCTTCCTTCTCCAGAAGCTCATCGCGGCCAAAGGCAGGCATCTCGGAATAGCGCGCTTCGTCGCTGTCCTCGTTGCGGATGCCGTGGGTCACCGTTGCGTGGATGTCCTCCACCGAGCCGCCCCAGAGCCAGTCGTCGTCCAAGAGGTTCGGATAGCCCTTGGCGCCAGCCGCACCGGAGCCGTGGCACTGGGCGCACCAGGTCTTGAACACGGCGGAACCGGCAGAGACGGCATAGGTGTTCAGCTCCGTGTCGCCCGCGATGGCGACCAGCTCAGCCGCTTCCAGCTTGGCGTTGACCGGCGCGTTGGCTTCTTCCACCGACGCGATCTCAGTTGCCACGTCGCCGCGGGTGGACCAGCCCAGGATGCCTGCCGTGGCCGAGTTGACCAGCGGCCAGGCCGGATAGGCGATGGTGTAAAGAACACCCCAGATGATGGTGGCGTAGAAAGTCCACAACCACCAGCGCGGCATCGGGTTGTCGAACTCCTCGATCCCGTCCCACTCGTGGCCGGTGGTCTTCGGATCGCCCTCGAACTTTTGCGATTTCTTGCTCATGCCCTCGCCTCCTTAGTCGCGGCGGGTTTGTCGCCCCCTCGGGGCGCGGCTGTCTCGTCGCCCTTGCGGGGCGCAGGTGCATCAACGTGGCGGAACGGGATGTTTGCAGTATCCTCGTAGGCCTTGGTGCTGCCTGGGCGGAACGCCCAGACAATGACGCCGATGAAGACGGTGAACAGGAACAGCAGCATCCAACTGTCTGCGAATTCCCTGAGGAGCGTATAGAGTTCCATCCTATCCTCCTTTACCGGCTTTCATCCGGGGTGAAGGTCGAGAAGTCGACCAGCGTGCCCAGCATCTGCAGATACGCGATCAGCGCATCGGCCTCAGAGACCCCCGGCTGACCGTCGAAGTTGCGCACGTTGACCTTGTCGCCATAGCGCTCCAGCAGCCCGTCATAATCGCTGTCCGGATCCGCCTGGGCGCGGAAGTCGGCCTGTGCGGTCTCGATCATGTCCTCGCTGTAGGGGGTGCCCAGCATGGCGTTGGTGGCCATGATGTCGCCGATGTACTTGCCGTCGATCTTCTTCTCTTCGAGGAAGCCGTATTTCGGCATCACCGACTCCGGCACCACCGCCTGCGGATCACGCAGGTGGTCGCGGTGCCACTCATCCGAGTAGCGGCCGCCCACCCGGGCCAGATCCGGCCCGGTCCGCTTGGAGCCCCACTGGAACGGGCGGTCGTACATCGACTCTGCCGCCAGCGAGTAGTGGCCGTAGCGTTCGACCTCGTCGCGCATCGGACGGATCATCTGGCTGTGGCAGACATAGCAGCCTTCCCGGATGTAGACCTCGCGGCCCGCCAGTTCGAGCGGGGTGTAGGGACGCATGCCCTCCACCTCCTCGATGGTGTTTTCCAGGTAGAACAGCGGTGCGATCTGCACCAGTCCGCCGATGGTCACGACCAGGAAGCTGCAGATCAGCAGGAGGGTCGCGTTGGTCTCGAGGATCTTATGTTTGTCGAGAATTGCCATTGCTCCGGCCCTCCTTATTCAGCCGGGACCTGAACCGACAGGCTGGCCTCTTTGGCCGGGGCCCGGCGGACGGTCATCCACAGGTTGTAGCACATGATGAGGGACCCCGCGAGGAACATGACCCCGCCCAGACCGCGCACCACATACATCGGGAACTTCGCTGCCACGGTGTCGGCAAAGGAGTTCACCAGGAAGCCGTTGGCGTCCACTTCGCGCCACATCAGGCCTTCCATGATACCCGTCACCCACATCGACGCGGCGTAG
Organism: Leisingera daeponensis DSM 23529; assembly: GCF_000473145.1. Classification (NCBI taxonomy): domain Bacteria; kingdom Pseudomonadati; phylum Pseudomonadota; class Alphaproteobacteria; order Rhodobacterales; family Roseobacteraceae; genus Leisingera; species Leisingera daeponensis. Next base: position 2,150,841 of record NZ_KI421500.1, read on the forward strand.
AGAACGATGCCGATGGTGGCGAGCCAGAAGTGCCAGGACACGAGGCTCAGCGAGTACAGGCGCTCACGCTTCCACAGCACCGGCACCAGATAGTACAGCGCGCCGAAGGTGATCATGCCGTTCCAGCCGAGTGCGCCGGAGTGCACGTGGCCAATGGTCCAGTCGGTGTAGTGCGACAGCGAGTTCACCGCGCGGATCGACATCATCGGGCCTTCGAAGGTGGACATGCCGTAGAAGCCGACGGAGATCACCATCATCCGGATCACCGGGTCGGTGCGCAGCTTGTCCCAGGCGCCCGAGAGCGTCATCAGGCCGTTGATCATGCCGCCCCAGCTGGGCATCCACAGGATCACCGAGAACACCATGCCCAGGGTCGAGGCCCAGTCAGGCAGCGCGGTGTAGTGCAGGTGGTGGGGACCCGCCCAGATGTACAGGAAGATCAGCGCCCAGAAGTGGATGATCGACAGCTTATAGGAGAACACAGGACGCTCGGCCTGCTTCGGGATGAAATAATACATCATGCCCAGGAAGCCCGCGGTCAGGAAGAAACCCACGGCGTTATGGCCGTACCACCACTGAACCATGGCATCCTGCACGCCCGGCCAGACGATCACCGACTTGGAGCCCCAGATCGACACCGGGATGGTCGCGTTGTTGACCAGGTGCAGCATGGCGACGGTGATAATGAAGGACAGGTAGAACCAGTTCGCCACGTAGATGTGGGGTTCCTTGCGCTTGATGATAGTGCCCAGGAACACCGCCAGATAAGCGACCCAGACGATGGTCAGCCACAGGTCAACGTACCATTCCGGCTCCGCGTATTCCTTGGACTGGGTGCCGCCCAGCAGGTAGCCGGTTGCCGCCAGCACGATGAACAGCTGGTAGCCCCAGAACACGAACCACGCGAGGTTGCCGCCCCAGAGGCGCGCCGCGGAGGTCCGCTGCACCACGTAGAAGGAGGTCGCAATCAGCGCGTTGCCGCCAAAGGCAAAAATCACCGCCGAGGTGTGCAGCGGGCGCAGGCGGCCGAAATTGGCAAACCCTTGCGCCCATTCGAAATTCAGCGCCGGAAAGGCCAGCTGGAACGCAATGAAGGTTCCGGCCAGAAACCCGACCACGCCCCAAAAGGCGGTTGCAATTGCACCAGCGCGCACAACGCTGTCGAAATACTCATTTTCCACACCTGCAACTGCCTTTTTCGGCTCATTGGTGTGGCGCAAAGTATAGAGAAACAGGCCGCCAGCCACGATCATCACGATGACCGCATGCACCTGGTAAGCCAGATCCCGCGCGTAATTGGTACCGATCATCGCAAACAGCGTGACCAGACCAAGCGCTATCAGCTTGATATAGTTAGACATCTTGCGTCCCTTTGCCGTGCCCCCGCGAATCCTGCGGATACGGGGACGTTAATAGACCGCGCTCTTCTTGCAAAACGCGCCTCTCTCCTGCCTTGATCTGCATCAAGACACTTCCCGCCGACATGTGACACTTCTTCCCGTGCTTTGAAAATCCCTTCGCCGGGGCCATGGGGGCCCGCGGCGCAGACCCCGCCGGGAGGTGTCATGTCCTACAAATCCTTGCTTACTGTCCTTACGGCTGCGGAAACCGCAACGGCGCCTCTGGCGCAGATTGCGGCTTTGGCAGAGGAATTCGGCGCCCATGCCGATGCGCTCTGCCTCGGCGTCGACCGCACCCAGACAGGCTATTACTATGCAGGCGCCAATGCGATGGTGCTGCAGGAAACCCTGGCCCGCGCCCAGGAAGAGGCCGAAGCGATCCAGGCCGGCGCCGTGGAAACGCTGCAGCGCGCAGGCGTGCCTTTTGCCACCGACAGCGGTGTCGCCCAGATCGCCGATCTTGGCCGCCACGTAGCACGCCACGCCCGCTTCTCCGACCTGGTGGTGCTGGGCAAGCCCTATGGCAAGGAAAAACGCGCCGAGGCCGAGCCGATTGTCGAATCGGCCCTGTTCGAGGGCCGCGCGCCGGTGCTGGTGGTGCCGGACAAGGGCGAGCCCCTGCGCCGGCCCAAGACCGTGCTGGTGGCCTGGAACGAAAGCATTGAGGCGATGACCGCGATCCGCAGGTCGCTGCCCTTCCTGACCGGTGCCGACCTGGTGCGCATTGCGGTGATCGACCCGCCGCAGCACGGGCCGGAGCGCTCCGATCCGGGCGGCATGCTGGCGCAGATGCTGTCCCGCCACGGGGTCACCTGCGAGATCGACGTGCTGAGCAAGACGCTGACCCGGGTGTCGGACATCCTGAACCGCCATGCGGCCGATACAGCCGCCGAGCTGATCGTGATGGGGGCATACGGCCATTCCCGCTTCCGCGAGGCCATTCTCGGCGGTGCCACCCGCAACATGCTGGAACAGGCGGCGGTCCCGGTGCTGATGGCGCATTGACGGCTTGGCCCTTCCAGCCGGATGCAGTGACAAAAGGCGCCCCCGCAGGGCGCCTTTTCCGGTTCCGCCCGCCAGCAGCCTAACCGGCCTTGCGGATGAGGCTGATCAGGAACAGCAGGATCACCGCCCCGATCGTGGCATGAACCAGCGACCAGAAAAATCCGCCTCCCGCCGCAAATCCCAGCGCCGGAAAGATCATCCCGGCCAGAAAGGCGCCGACCACGCCGACGATGATATTGCCCAAAAGGCCAAACCCCCGTCCCTGCATGATCTTTCCCGACAGCCACCCGGCCAAGGCTCCGATGATCAGCATCCCGATCAGGCTTCCAAACTGCATTCCCGCCTCCGTTATTGTGGTGCCGCCAGTAGATCACAGTCCTTTTGCCGGGTCACGCCCTGGCTTCAGGTTGCCGGGGTCCGGATTTCCGCCAGACGCACCCCGGGGCACTCCCGCCCGTCGTCTGCCCTTCCAGTTGGAACGGCTTCCTCCCGTTGGGCATGGCACCGCTGCGCGGTGCCGGGCCCAAGGCCGCCAGCGGGTCCGGCGCAGCCGGGCATGCGCGGGCGCGGGAGGACCCGGCCTGCCCTCCTGCACCAACGGCTTTGATCACTGGGGACCGCCCGCAACCGGCGGCACGTGAAACAGGGAATGATTGGACTGCCGCCCGCGCGCTTAGCCCAGGAAGCCGCCGTCGCTGTCGTCGCCGGCCTCTTCCATCAGGCGGCGCATATCGGGCACGGTCACATGCCGCTTGCCCTCCAGCTCGATGATGCCGTCCTTCCTGAGCGCCGAGATCTGGCGGCTCACGGTTTCCAGCGTCAAGCCTAGGTAATCCGCCATCGCCTCGCGGGTCAGCGGCAGGTCGAACACCATCCGGTTGGTGGCACCGCCCGGCGTCAGAGTGGCATCGCGCCGCGCGATGATCGCCAGCAGGCTCGCGATCTTCTCGCGCGCAGTCTTGCGGCCCAGCACCAGCATCCACTCCCGCGCTGCGTCCAGCTCGTCAAGCGTCATCTCCAGCAGACGGTGCGCAATATGCGGCGTGCGCTCCATCAGCTCCTCAAACGGCTTCTTGCGGAAGCAGCACATCACCACATCGGTGGTCGCCGCCACATCGTAGGCCGCGCCTTCGCGGCCCGGGCGGCCGACAAAATCGCTGGGCAGCAAGAGCCCCACCATCTGGGTGCGCCCGTCCTCCATCGTCTGCGTCAGCGAGGCAATGCCGGACACCACCGAGCCGACGAAGTTCATCACGTCGCCCGACCAGATGATCGGCTGCCCCGCCTCGTAGGTGCGGTAGTATTTGATGGCGTCCAGCTCCTCCAGCTCGTCCGCGTTGCAGCGTGCGCAGACGGCACGGTGGCGGATCGGGCAGTCCCCGCATCTGGACTGTGACAGGATAGGAGCATTCATCAGGGGGTCCGGTTGATCTGGGTCAAGGCTTGGGTTCGCTCGTTCCCTTAACGGTAATGGAATGGATCAGAAAGCTCAATTGGCCAAACTCGGTTTGTTTGACGCCAGAGTGCCGCGCTATACGAGTTATCCGACAGCGCCGCATTTTGGCAAATCAACCGATTCCGCGCAATTTTCCAATTGGATATCCAGCGTTCGCGCGGGCAGCAAAATCTCTTTGTATGTGCATGTGCCTTTCTGCCGCAGATTGTGCTGGTTTTGCGCTTGCCGCACCCAGGGCACCCAATCGGACGCGCCGGTGGCGGCCTATGTGGAGGTTCTGAAGGCAGAGATCGCCCTGCTCCGGCAGCAGCTGCCCGACGGCATCACCCTGTCGCGACTGCATTGGGGCGGCGGCACCCCGACCCTGCTGAGCGCGGAACAGATCCGCGATCTGGCCGCAGCGGTCACCGGCGCGTTTCCGCTGGCGCCCTATGCCGAGTTTTCGGTCGAGATCGACCCGAACGAGGTCGGCGAAAGGCGCCTGGATGCGCTGGCCCAGGCGGGCATAAACCGCGCTTCTGTCGGAGTGCAGGATTTCGACAGCACCATCCAGCAGGCGATCGGCCGGATCCAGAGTTTCGAGACCACCAAGCAGGCCATCGACATGCTGCGGGCGCACGGGGTCGGCAGCCTCAATGCCGACATCCTGTTCGGGCTGCCGCATCAGACCCCAGAGCGGATGACCGAAAGCGTGCAGAAGCTGCTGTCGCTCACACCCGACCGGGTGGCCGTCTACGGCTATGCCCATGTGCCCTGGATGGCCGGGCGGCAAAGCATGATCCGGTCGGACACGCTGCCAACGCCGGAGGCCCGGCTGGAGCTGTTTGAAACGGCGCGCCAGCTGTTCCTGTGGGATGGCTACCGGGAGATCGGCATCGACCATTTCTCGCGGCCCGCGGACGGGCTGGCCATTGCCCAGCGCAGCGGCCGGCTGCGGCGCAATTTCCAGGGCTATACCGACGATCCTTCGGACGTTCTGATCGGAATCGGCGCCTCGGCCATCTCGCGGTTCCCGCAAGGCTATGCCCAGAACGCCCCCGGCACCTCAGATTACATCCGGGCCATCCGCGCAGGCCAGTTCGCCACCGCGCGCGGTCACACCTTCCAGGGCGAGGATTTGCTGCGGGCGCGGCTGATCGAAGCGCTGATGTGCGATTTCCGGATCTGCCGCGAGGAGATCCTGTCCCGGTTCGATGTCTCCCCGGCCCGCCTCGACGCCCTGCTGCGCGGCACCGCAGAGGCGTTTCCCGGCATGCTGGAACTGTCATCTGCGGGTCTTGTCATCAAGCGGGAGGCCCGGCCGCTGACCCGGATGATCGCCCGCAGCCTCGACGCCTATGAGCTAAGCAAAGCTGGGCACAGCCCGGCGATCTAAGGTCCCGGACAGCGGCCCATATCGGTATCGATAGCTGGCGCGGGCTGCTGTCCGGTTTCATACTAATGTTGCGTTCCGGGGTTCCCCATCGCAGCACAAACGCAGGCCTTTCCGCGTTTGCAAGCGTTGTTCCTCCCGGAACGCGACGAGGCTGCATCCGCAGTTCTCTCGCGGGCCGCTTCAGCCCGCTCTGGTACTCGGGCACGGGACGGGACCGCCATTTCAGCACCGAACCATTTGAGAAAGGCCGGGATGCCCATCCCGGCCTTTTCAAAAGTCCAGAAGACCGGACCGGACGGCAATCGCCAGCGCCTCCTCGCGCGTTTTTGCGCCCAGTTTGCGGCGGGCCGACAACAGGGTCTTGCGGACGGTGACCTCGGCGATTCCCAGTTCGTGCGCGATGCGGGTATTGAGGTACCCCGCCGCCAGCAGCGCCAGCATCTGTTTTTCACGGCTCGACAGAGCGTTGCCGGATTCCTGGGCGGCAAAAGCGGGATATTCCTGTCCCATGCCCGGCGCGCAGATGAATGCAGCAACAGCCGTTCCCGCCTGCCGGATCTTCTCGAACTGCTCCGCCGTGAACTCCGACGCCTTCTCACCGGCGCAAAACACGACTGTCTTGCTGGTGCCTGGACAAGCCCCCGCAAACCGCATCGCATACCCCAAGGTGTAACCCATATCCCAGGTCGTCCAATTGAAGTCCAAGTGCCGCTGGCTTGGCGCCGTTGCGCGCTCCAGTGTGCCGGTCACGTGCAGCGACGGGTAGAACGGCAGGCCGATTCCGGAGACAAACTGGTCCACTTCGTAGAATTTCTGCTGCGCATATTCGGCGAGAAATGCGCGGGTCATGCTGCTCCGCAGCCAAAGCAGCCTGCGGGTTTTTATTTCAACTTCCGCCACGTTCAGCGCGATGGCTCCAAGCGAGGCCATCACCTCGTTCGCAATCCGCCACCTGTCAGCGCTGGTCCGCGCTGACATGAATCTTTCGTAAAGATCCATTCCATTTGTTTGCATGGCGGCATTTTTGCATAATTTTACGCAGTTTTAAACTGATTAAAATTAATGCACTTTATGCGCGCAGCTTTTACATGGGTATTAACTGCAACCCCGGGAGTTTATCCGGCAGCCGCCAAAAGCCTTCTGGTATAGTCATGCTGCGGGCTGCGGAACAGGGCATCGGCAGGCCCCGCTTCGACCACATCGCCCTGGTTCATCACCATCACGTTGTGCGACATCGCCCGCACCACATTCAGGTCATGGCTGATGAACAGATACGCCAGCCCGTAGCGCGCCTGCAGATCGCGCAGCAGTTCGACAATCTGCACCTGCACCGTCATGTCCAGCGCCGAGGTCGGCTCGTCCAGCACCACCAGCTTGGGCCGCAGCACCATGGCGCGGGCAATGGCGATGCGCTGGCGCTGGCCGCCGGAAAATTCATGCGGGTAGCGGTCCATCGCCGCCGGGTCCAGCCCCACCTCGCGCATCACCTCGGCCACCAGTTCGCGGGTGTTGCGGTGCCGGTCAACGTTGTGGATCGCCAGCCCCTCCGCAATGATCTGGGCGCAGGTCATCCGCGGGCTGAGCGAGCCGAAGGGATCTTGAAAAACGATCTGCATATCCTTGCGCAATTTGCGCAGGTCGCGGGTCGACCATTTCCGCAGGTCCTGCCCCTGAAAGGTGACCTGCCCCTCGGAGCCGATCAGCCGCATGATCGCCAGCGCCAGCGTTGTCTTGCCGGAGCCGCTCTCGCCGACGATCCCCAGCGTCTCCCCCGCGCGGACCGAGACTGTGACCGGGTTCACCGCCTTCACATGTCCCACCGTGCGTTTCAGCAGCCCCCGCTGGATCGGGAACCAAACCTTGAGATCACGGGTCGCAACCAGCTCTTCGGCGCCCTGCGGCACCGGCGGCGGGGTCCCGGACGGTTCGGCGGCCAGCAGTTTCTGCGTATAGGGGTGTTTGGGGGCGGCAAAGATCTCCGCCGCCGGCCCCTCCTCGACAATCTCGCCGTCCTTCATCACGCAGACCCGGTCGGCAATTCGGCGCACGATGCCTAGGTCGTGGGTGATGAATAGCAGCCCCATCCCCTCGCTTTCCTTCAGCTCTGCCAAGAGGTCGAGGATCTGCGCTTGGATGGTCACGTCCAGCGCCGTGGTCGGTTCGTCCGCAATCAGGATGTCGGGCTTGTTGGCGAGCGCCATGGCGATCATTACCCGCTGCCGCTGCCCGCCCGAAAGCTGATGCGGATAGGCGCTGAGACGGCTTTCCGCATCGCGGATGCCGACCTTCTCCATAAGCTCCAGAATACGCGCCCGCGCCGCCTTGCCGGTCAGCCCCTGGTGCAGCGCCAGCGACTCCTCCAGTTGCCGTTCGATGGTGTGCAGCGGGTTGAGCGAAGTCATCGGCTCCTGAAAAATGAAGCTGATATCATTGCCGCGCACCTGCATCAGGTGGCGCTCGCTGGTGCCGACCATTTCGGTGCCGTCGTAAGTGACGGAGCCTTCAACGATGGCGCTGTCGCCCAGCAGAGAGACTGTGGACAGCGCCGAGACCGATTTGCCGGAGCCTGACTCGCCCACCAGCGCCACGGTCTCGCCGCGGCCCACCGAGAAGGACACGCCGCGCACGGCCGGGGTGATCTTGCCGTCCTGCCGGAAGGAGACACGGAGGTTCTCGACGTTCAGGAGGGGGGCTTTGGGTGTGTTGTTCATTATGTTTTGCCTCTGGCACGCCGCTCAAAACCCGGGCCGCTCGCGGCCCGGGTCACGCCTGCCTGCCCCCCGGCAGGCGCACCCCTGGTATTTTTCTCAATCATGAAAACGTCTTCCTCGGATCGAACGCATCCCGCACGCCCTCAAAGATGAACACCAGCAGCGACAGCATGATCGCGAAGGTGAAGAAGGCGGTGAAAGCCAGCCAGGGCGCCTCAAGGTTCTGCTTGGCCTGAAGCGTCAGTTCGCCCAAGCTCGGCGCCGAGGACGGCAGGCCGAAGCCCAGGAAATCCAGCCCCGCGAGCGCAGATATGGTGCCGGTCACGATAAACGGCAGCATGGTCAGCGTCGCCACCATCGCATTGGGCAGCATGTGCCGGAACATAATGGTCATGTTGCCGACCCCCAGCGCCTTGGCCGCGCGGACGTATTCCAGATTGCGGGCACGCAGGAACTCGGCCCGCACCACCCCCACCAGCGCAGTCCAGCCAAAGAGCACCATCAGGAACACCAGCAGCCAGAAACTGCGTCCCAGGATCGCAAACATGATAATGATCACATAAAGCGTCGGAGTGGAGCTCCAGATCTCGATGATGCGCTGGAACACCAGATCCAGCCAGCCGCCGAAATACCCCTGCACCGCGCCCGCGAGGATGCCCAGCACCGTGGCGGCACCGGTCACGATCAGGGTGAACAGGATCGACAGGCGGAAGCCGTGGATCACCCGCGCCAGCACATCGCGCTTGGTGTCATCAGTGCCCAAAAGGTTCTGGCCGTTGGGCGGCAGCGGCGCCGCGCCGGGGCGGTCCACGGTAGTATTGAAGCTGTAGGGGATCGGCGGCCAGAGGGTCCAGCCTTCCTCGAACCCCTCGGCGGCATAAGTGCCTGCCGAAATGCCCTCCAGGATCACCTCAGGCTCGTCAAAGCAGTCCTCGATCCCGCCGGAGCGGATCAGGCATTCCACTTCCGGGTCGCTGTAAATCGCCTCGGTCCGGAAGTCGCCGCCGAATTGGGTCTCCGGGTAAAACTTGAAGACCGGCGTGTAAAGCTCGCCACGGTAGCTTACGAGGATCGGCTTGTCGTTTGCGATGAACTCGGCAAACAGCGACAGCGTGAACAGCACGGAGAAGATGATCAGCGACCAGAAGGCGCGCTTGTTCTTGCGGAAGTTGTTCCAGCGGCGCTGGTTCAGCGGTGAGAGTGCCATCCCTCAGCCCTCCCGCTTCTCAAAGTCGATGCGCGGATCGACCAGCACATACATCAGGTCGGAGATGATGCCGACCACCAGGCTCATCAGGCCGAAGATGAACAGTGTGCCGAAGATCACCGGATAGTCGCGCGCGACCGCGGCCTCGAACCCCAGACGCCCCAGCCCGTCAAGCGAGAAGATCGTCTCGATGATCAGCGAGCCGGAGAAGAAGATGCCGATAAAGACCGACGGAAACCCCGCGATCACGATCAGCATAGCGTTGCGGAATACATGGCCATAGAGCACCCGGTTCTCGCTCAGGCCCTTGGCGCGGGCTGTCATCACGTATTGCTTCTTGATTTCATCCAGAAAGGAATTCTTGGTCAGCAGTGTCAGCGTCGCAAAGGCGCCGATGGTGGAGGCCAGCACCGGCAGCGCGATATGCCAGAAGTAGTCGCCGATCTTGCCCAAAAGGCTCAGCTGTTCCCAATTGTCCGACGTCAGCCCGCGCAGCGGGAAGATCTGCCAGTAGGAGCCGCCGGCAAACAGCACCAAGAGCATGATGGCAAAGAGGAACCCCGGGATCGCATAGGCCGCGATGATCACGCCGCTGGTCCAGGTGTCGAACGGCGAGCCGTCGCGCATCGCCTTGCGGATGCCCATCGGGATCGAGATCAGATAGGCGATCAGCGTCGACCACAGGCCGAGCGAGATCGAGACCGGCATCTTTTCCAGCACCAGCTCGGTCACGCCGATCTTGCGGAAATAACTCTCGCCAAAGTCAAAGCGCACATAGTTCCACAGCATGGTCAGAAACCGCTCCAGCGGCGGCTTGTCGAGGCCGAACTGCTGTTCCAGTTCCTTGATCAGTTCCGGCGGCAGGCCTTGGCGGCCGGCATAGTTCTCATTGGCGCTGATCGCCTCGGTGCCAGCGTCGCCGCCGCCTCCGGCAAAGCCCTCGAACACATCGCCGCCGCCTTCAAGCTGGGCGATGATCTGCTCCACCGGGCCGCCGGGCACAAACTGCACCAGCGCAAAGTTCACCAGCAGGATGCCGAACAGCGTCGGTATCACCAAAAGCAGGCGTCGGAAGATATAAGCTGCCATGTCTGTGTCTTACCGCAGAGCGCCAGCGGACTTAAGCTCGGCCTCCCGGGCGGCGTCGATCCACCACAGATCCAGCACCCCCGTGTTATACGGCGGCAGGTTTTCCGGGTGGCGGTACATGTCCCAATAGGCGATCCAGTTCACGTCCAGATACCACGTCGGCACCATAAACCGCTTGGCGCGCAGCACCCGGTCCAGCGCGCGGGCGTTGGCGCGCAGCTCTTCCTGGGTTTCGGCGTTTACAATATTGCCGATCAGAGCATCCACCGCCGGATCGGCCAGGCCTGCGGGGTTGAACACCGAATACTCATGCGCTTCGGAACCGAAATACTGATAAAGGCCGGTCGAAGGCTCCAGCGACATCGGATAGGCATGGGAGATGATGTCGAACTCCTTCTCCCGGCGGCGGCTGGTGTACTGGGCATAGTCCACCCGGTTCAGCACCGCATCCACCCCCATGGTGCGCAGGTTGCTGATATAGGGCTGCACGATCCTCTCGATTGTCGGGCTGTCGGCCAGGAACTCCACCTTCAGCGGTTCGCCGTCCGCGTTGCGGCGCATCCCATCATCGCCAACCGTCCAGCCGGCCTCTTCCAGCAGCTTCATTGCCCGGCGCAGGTTCTTGCGGTCGCCGGGGCGCGACGCTTGGGAGCTATGCGCCATCACCGGCTCCGAGGTCAGAACTGTCGGGTCGATCTGATCACCCAGCGCTTCCAGCACCTCTTTCTCGCGGCCCTCCGGCAGCCCCTTGGCCGCAAGCGGAGAATCCTGCCAGAAGGACGAACGGTGGCGGAACAGCCCGTATTGCAGGCTATCGTTGGTCCATTCGAAGTTGAACGCCAGCTGCAGCGCCTCGCGCACGCGTATGTCCTGGAATTTAGGCTTCAAGAGGTTCATCACAAAGCCGTTGGCGGCCGGCACGTTGCCGTCGGGGATTTCACCCTTGACCACCTGGCCCTTTTCCACCGCGGCGAAGTCATAGGCGGTTGCCCAGCTTTTGGAGTTGTTCTCGGGGCGCAAGGTGTAAACGCCCGCCTTGAACCCCTCCATCGCGGCGATTGCGTCGCCGAAATACTCCACCCGGATGCGGTCATAGTTGTGGCGGCCTACGTTCACGTTCAGGTCCGCGCCCCAATAATCGGGGTTGCGCTTGTAGGTGATGCGCTGGTTCACCTCGGCGCTTTCCAGCACGTAGGGGCCGGAGCCGATGCCCGGATCCAGCCGCGGCTCATCCAGACGGCGGTTCTCCGGGTCGGCCTCGAACCAGGCCTTGGAGAAGACCGGCGTGCCGCCAACTTGAGTGATCATCGCCCGGCGCGGAAAGTCCGGGGAGAAGTGGAATTTCACCCGGTGCGGGCTCAGCGCCTCGGCCTTGGGGATGCGTTTGCGCACCGCCTCCGCATAGGATTTCAGCCCCTGGTCCAGCAGGATGTTGTGGGAAAACACCACATCCTCAGCAGTGACCGCGGTGCCGTCGGAAAACTTTGCCTCAGGCCGCAGGTTGAAAATCACCCAATCCTGGCTTTCGGGGTATTCCAGGCTCTCGGCGATCAGCCCGTAATAGGAGCCCGGCTCATCATAAGATTCCACCAGCAGGCTTTCGAAATGGTCCGAAGACAGCGCCCCGGCCCGCCCCTTGCGGGTGAAGGGGTTCATGCTGTCAAACGTGCCCACGGCGGAGATCGACAGTTCACCGCCTTTGGGCGCGTCCGGGTTAACGTAGTCGAAACGGGCAAAGCCCTCCGGGTATTTCAACTCACCGAATTCGGCAAAGCCATGGCTTTTGATGACGGTTTCTTCCGCCTTGGCCAGCGTGGCCGCCGCCAGTGCCAGAACAACCCCCAAGGCCAACGCCGCCGCGGCCTGCAGCGGGTTCGCCCTGTCTTTCACGCGCACGCGTGCCGCAGCTCGAGCGGTTTTCATCTGCCATGACCTCCTTTGCCCGGAACTTCGGCCCGGATTTCTGCCCTCAAGCTAATGTCCGGGGGCGGTAACATTCAAGTTGAGATTGGGTGATTGGCAAAGTGTTCTGGGCATAAAGCAGCCGAAACAATGACCTGCGCGCCGCCGCGCTTGCGCGAAATAAAATTACCTGCCAGCCTCATATCACAATTGCGTTATAGAATGAGGGAGTCTGCCGATGCTGAAACCAATGAAATTTGCCGCGCTTGCGGTTGCCGGAGCCGCCGCGCTCAGCGCCTGCGCCCAGCAGGAAGAGGAAGTGGTCTACACCAGCCCGGAAGAGGCCTATTGCGTGCAGGCCGGCGGCCAGTACGTGCTGCGCAGCGGCAAGTCCGGCACGATCGGCGTCTGCATTCTGCCCGACGGCCAGGAGCGCGATGCGCTGGCCTATTACCGGGAAAACAACCCGGCCTGAGCCGGCACCGCCCTGCCAGGCGCGAAAAAAGCCGCTGCAAACCGCAGCGGCTTCTTTATTGGATAGCTGGGACAGCGGTCCGGATCAGTCGTCCAGGCTGTCCAGATAGGCGATAAGATCCACCCGGTCGCTTTGCTTGCTCAGGCCGGAGAAGGACATGGTGGTGCCGGAGGCATAGGCCGACGGCTTGGCCAGAAACGCGTCCAGTTCTTCCGGGGTCCAGGCGCCTTCGAGGCTGGTCAGCGCGCCGGAATAGCCAAAGCCCGCTGCGGAGGCGATGTCGCGGCCAACCACGCCGTAAAGATACGGGCCGGTTGCGTTGGCGCCATCTGCCAGCTTGTGGCAGGCGGAGCATTTCTTGAACACCTTGGCGCCTTTGGCTGCGTCGGCGGCGGCCATCAGCTCTGCAAAGCTGACTTCCGGCTCATCGCTGCCGGCGCCTTCGTCGGTGGCAACTTCGATCACATAGGAAGCCTCACCGTGGCTGTCCATGTGATACAGTACTTCTGCGCCCCATTTGCCCAGAAGGAATACCAGGAACGCGCCGCAGAGGCCTGCGGTCGCTTTGGTGAGGGTCATCGTGTCAAACATGATCGCGAGTCCATTTAGCTGTCTGCTGGGGTGTCTAAGGCTTCCCCTTGCAAGTGGCAAGGTATAGACAGCGCGACGAAACGCCCAAATCTTGAAGTTTTGCACGGGGAACACACCCATGAGCCGCAAAATCGCCATTCAGGGGGAGCTTGGCTCCTACAGCCACGAGGCCTGCCGCATTGCCCGCCCCGGCATGGAGGTGCTGCCCTGCCGCACGTTCGAGGACATTCTGGAGGCCGTGCGCAGCGGCGAGGCGGAACAGGCAATGCTGCCGGTGGAGAACTCTACTTACGGCCGCGTCGCCGACAGCCACAGGCTGTTGCCGCACAGCGGGCTTCACATCATCGACGAGGCATTCGTGCGGGTGCATATCAACCTGCTGGCGGTGCCGGGGGCGAAACTGGAGGACATCCGCGAGGCGCATTCGCATCTGGTGCTGCTGCCGCAATGCGCCACCTTCCTGCGAAAGCACGGCATCCGCGGCCGCGTCAGCCCCGACAACGCCCGCGCTGCCCGTGACGTGGCCGAGGCCGGCGACATCCACTCCGCTGCGCTGGCGAGCGAACTGGCCGGCGAGATCTACGGTCTGGAGGTGCTGGCCCGCCACATCGAGGATAACGGCGACAACACCACACGTTTCCTGATCATGGCGAAGGACATCGACTATACCCGCCGCGGTGCCCACAACATGATCACCAGTTTCGTATTCCAGGTGCGCAACATCCCGGCCGCGCTCTACAAGGCGATGGGCGGCTTTGCCACCAACGGCATCAACATGACGAAACTGGAGAGCTACATGGTGGACGGCTCGTTCACCGCCACCCAGTTTTACGCCGATATCGAAGGCCACCCCGATGATGCCAATGTGCAGCTGGCAATGGACGAGCTGAGCTATTTCACCACCAATGTGGAAATCCTCGGCGTTTATCCGGCAGACAACGGCCGGTTCTGAGCGCAAAACGGCTGAGGGGCTTTGCCCCTCTTGGCCTCACGGCCAATTCACCCCAGGATATTTTCAGCCAGATGAAGCAGCGGATCCCGCCGCGCGGCAGCGCGGCGCCGGGCCCAACGGCGGCGGTGCAATCTTTGATTGCGCCGAAGCGGGCGGGAGGGGTTCCGGTCTGCATTCTGTGCGGGGGAGTAAAGTGAGAGGCTGGACATCGACCCAAGCGGGGCTCGTTGTGGCTGCTTCCTTCCGGACCTGACCAGGTTGGCGAGGCGCCTGCCCGCGCCAACCTCTCGAATCCCGATATAAGGACCGCCGCCGGGAATGGCAAGGGCCGTGCCCGGACTGCGGTCACAGGCTCAAAGGTGCAGTTCAATCTCCCAGAAGCCGCCGCTGCCGAACCCGCGCGGCTCTGCCAGCCCGGCAGGCAGCTCGTCCAGATGCGCAGCCGCGCCCGGCCCGGTCACAGCCACCGCGCTGGTGCCGGGCATCGCCGCCAGCTGCCAGGGATAGGGCGCCTCTGCCAGCGGGTCCGGCGGCAGCTGCCCGGCGATATAGTCGCGCACCGCCTGGCGGATCCGCATCGGCGCCAGCGGCAGCTCCTCCGCCGCGTGCAGCATCCGGAAACTGCCGCCACCGCTGACCCGGTAACTGTTGGCGGCGACCGCAAAGCGCTGCTCCGGCGCCACCGGGCGGCCGTTCCAGCTGAGATCGAGGACCCGCTGCGCCGAGGGATTGATGCACTCCCCGCTGGCGGAATAGCGCGGCGGCTGCGACAGGCAGATCTGATAGGTCAGCCCGAAGATCACATCGAAATGGTGCCCCGCCCGCTGCGGATCGGCCAGCAATGTGCCGCGGCTGCCGGGCGCGACCTGGTTGAACAGCCCCGCCGACATCTCCAGCCACTCCCGCAGCTGCGCCCCGGTGACGGCAACCACCCGCAGCTCGTTCGGGAACACCTGCAGATCCGCAATATTGCGGGCGCACAGCTCCCCGGCTGCGATGTCGGTATAATAATGCGGTCCGGAGCGGCCGCCGAACTTGCACGGCGCCGCCGCAGACAGCAGCGGCAGGGCTTCCGCCGCGGTGCCGCGCAGCAAGGGCCGCACCGCAGCCGCCTGGGCGCTGGCGACCAGCGCGAGACCCCGGTCGGGCGCAAAGAAGGTGAAATAGGAATGCATCGCCACAGGGCTGTAGCCCGCGGGCTGCCGCATCCGCTCCAGGGTGCGGGCATGATCCGCCGCCAGCGCCCGGGTGAAGCTTGGCTCCTCCTTCGCCAGCGGCACAGCAGCACCGGAGCGCCCCGTCTGCGCCACCGGCCGCAGGCTGGCGCTGCCGCCGGCGGGCCGCCAGCCCGCCTCGCCGTACTCCAGCTCCAGGCTGATCACCCCCAGATGCGATCCATGCGCCCCCGGCATCACCACCGGTTTGGCGAAGGCGTGCTCCTTTCCGGGCAGTGTCAGATGGGTATGGCCGCCCACCACCGCGTCGATCCCAGGCAGCGCCGCCAGCTGCTCCAGCGCGTTCTCGCTGCTGTCCGCACCGGTCCCGGCAGCAATCCCGGTGTGCGCCAGCGCCAGCACCAGATCGCAGCCCTGCTCCCTCAGCCGCCGGGCCTCACCCTCGGCGGTCTCCACGATGCCCGTTGCGGCCAGCGGAACCTCCAGCGCCCGGCCGCACCAGATCAGCGTCTGCGGCGGCAGCACCGACAGCAGCCCGATCCGCACCGGCGGCAGCCCGGGGCACCCCGGGATCTGCCGTTCGAGCACCGCTGTTTTTGTAAAAGGCAGATCAATTTCCGCCTGCACGGCGGTCAGGTTAGAGCACAGCACGGGGCACGGCATGTCCCGCAGCACCCCGGCCAGCGCCGCAAGGCCAAAGTCAAAGTCGTGATTGCCCAGGCCCGCCGCGTCATATTCCAGCACCTGAAATGCTCGTGCCAGCGGATGCGGCCCCGGGGCACCAGGCACGATATCCCCCAGCGGCGACCCCTGAAGGCCATCACCATTGTCGACCAGGATGCAGGCCGCGCCCTGATCCGCCGCCTCGGCCCGCGCCTGGCGGATCAGGCTGGCCACGCGGGACAGGCCTATGGCCGGGTCCGGACGGTCGGCATAGTAGTCGTGGCTCAGCAGGTTGCAGTGCAGGTCCGTGGTCGCCAGCACGTGCAGCACCCCAGCGGGCCGGGCCTCCGGAGTTCCTGCCCCGCCTGTCATGTCCGAATCTCTGCTGACACCGCCTGCCCGCCGCTCTTTCCGCACCATTCGGTGCCATTCTTGATTGGCGGCCATTTGAATCAGCGTTCTAAGGATTTGCAATAACTCCTTTTAGAGGCCTGTTAACTTTTTCGCGCCGCCCCCTGTCCTGCGGCACAGTTGCACCATGGTTTGCAGGCGAAAGCCCGCGCAGCGGCCGGGAAGGTGTGGCGGCGCAGCGACAGGCAAGCGCAGATCGCAGCGGAATGCTGGCACCGCCTGCGGCACACTGTCATGGATTGCATCGTTTCATCCGGCAGCCGCGGCTGCCTGCCGCCAGTCAAAGGAGAGCTGCCATGAAACGCGCAGAACAGGTGACTTTCGGCGGCGGCGGCGGTCTGGACCGCGCCGCGCATCTGCGCACCGACCCGGCAGCGCTGGACGCCGCCTGGCGCAGCCCGCAAGCTCAGGTGCTGCTGATGTGGCGCGGCAAACCGCTGACCCTCCGCGCTGAAGACACCGGCCTTCCCTGCGGTCTGGCCTGGACCGCGCCGGACCACCCGCTGGCCGCCAGCCGCAAGGACACGGCGCTGTTCCTTGGCCTCACCCCTGGCGGCGCCCCCTGCTTTGCCTGCGATATCAGCGGCTGGCAGCCCGAAGACCTGGACCCGGACGCGCTCAACAGCTTTGCCGATGCCAGCGAACAGCAGCACCCGGATCTGCCGCCCGCCCATGTGTTTGCCGAACTGCGCCGGGTGATGACCCGCCTGACGCCGCTGGAGGCCGAACTGGCCTCCACCGCCAAGGCGATGCTGGCCTGGCACCGCAGCCACCGGTTCTGCGCCTGCTGCGGTGCGCCCAGCGATGTGGCGCAAGCGGGCTGGCAGCGCATCTGCCCGGCCTGCAAGGCACCCCACTTCCCGCGCACCGACCCGGTTGTGATCATGCTGATCACCCATGGAGACTCAGTGCTGATGGGCCGCTCGCCCGGCTGGCCCGAAGGGATGTATTCGCTGCTCGCAGGCTTTGTCGAACCCGGTGAGACGCTGGAGGCCGCGGTGCGCCGCGAGGTGCTGGAGGAAACCGGCGTCAAGGTCGGCCGCGTCAGCTACCTCTCCTCGCAGCCTTGGGCCTTTCCGATGTCGCTGATGTTCGGCTGCGCAGGCGAGGCGCTGAGCCGCGGCATCACCATCGATCCGTCCGAGATCGAAGACGCGCTGTGGGTCAGCCGCCAGGAGATGATGACCGTCTTTGCAGGCGAACACCCGGTGCTGAAGCCCGCGCGGGAAGGGGCGATTGCCCATTTTCTGCTGAAGAACTGGCTTGCGGACACGCTGGACTAGGGCGCATATTGCCCCAAAGCGCACCGCAGCCGGACGGCGCAGCTGAGGCAGGCAGACATGAAGTTTGAAAGCAAAGAAGATATCGAGGCCCCGATTGCAGAGGTTTTCGGCGCAATCTCCGATTTTGAGCTGATGGAGCGCTCCGCCCTGCGCCGCGGCGTCGAGCTGCAGCGCACCGGCGACCTCTCCCGGCCTGAGAACGGCCTGGCTTGGGATCTGAACTTCAGCTTCCGCGGCAAGCCGCGCGAGATCCGGCTGACGCTGGTGTCCTATACGCCGGATACCGGGCTGACCCTGACCGGCAGCGGCAGCGGCATCGACGGACGGATGGAAATCGAACTGCTGGCGCTGTCGCCGCAGCGGACCCGGATGTCGGTGCAGCTGGACCTTTCACCTGCCAATCTGACCGGACGCCTGCTGGTGCAGTCGTTGAAGCTTGCGCGCAGCAAGCTGACCAGCCGGTTCAAACTGCGGCTGGCGGAATTCGCCAAATTCACCGAAGAGCGGCTGAAACGCACCGCCTAAGCCGCTGCGCCGCGCCGGAACGGGTCAGGGCAGCAGCCGCGGCCACAGCGCGGCATTCTCGCGGGCAAATGCGCCCAGATGGCCGATTGCCTTCAGCCCCAGATCCCCCGGCGCCAGAACCGTGCGGCGCTGGTTTGCGCCGCCAAAAACTTCTCCCAGCCGCCAGACAGCCGGCGGCGGCACGACGTCGTCATCCGCCAGCGCAAACAAATCCACCGGGATTCCGGTCTCTGCCCAGCGGGGCAGCGGCAGGCTTTGGCCCGTCTCCGGCAGATAGCTGCCCCGGGTGGTGCACCAGCGCCGCCATTGCCAGTAAACCCCCGCCGGCAAATCGGCCCCGAACCCCACCGCGCGCCCGGGAAGATACCCCACGGCACGGACCGCCAGCGGCACATGGCCGAACCAGAAAGCCAGCGCCAGCGCGCGGTAGGGCCAGGGATGATCGTGGTGATGCACCAAGCCGCCCGCAACCACGATCATGCGGGCGACGTCCTCAAGATCATTCTGCAAGGGCATCAGCATTGCCCCCAGAGAATGGCCGATCACCCACAACGGCACGCCCGCATATCGCCGCCGCATTTCGGCCCGGGCGGCGGGCTGATCACCCAGCGCCCAATCGGCCATCGTGACCTTGGACCGGCGCGGATGGCCCCGCGCCGAGTCCCCGAAATCCGTGTAGTCATAGGTCAGGCAGGCAATCTGCTGCTCCGCCGCCAGCCAGCGCGCGAAATGCCGGTAACACCGCTGCGGCACTCCGGTTGCGCCATTCAGCACCACCGCTGCCCGCGCTGCCCCGCCCGGGCGGTACAGCCGCCCCGCCAGCACGGCCTCCCCGGACGCAAAGCGCAGTTCTTCCTCCCGGATACCGGCGGTATGTTCTGCGTGTCTGTCCAGCATGGCAGCCCCCTAGACCAATTGGTCCACTTCCTGACTGGACCAATTGGTCTAATGCTGTCAAGCTGCCGCCATGACTGACGTGACGACAGCCGCCCCGCCCGACAGCAGCCAGGCTCCGGCCCCGACCCGGGACCGGCTGATCCGCGCTGCGGCAGATCTGTTCCGCAACAAAGGCTACAACGGCACCGGACTGGCGGAACTTCTGGCGGTGGCCCGGGCGCCCAAGGGCTCGCTCTACCACCATTTCCCCAACGGCAAATCCGACGTTGCGCTGGCCGCGTCCACCTGGGCGTCGGACCAGATGCTGGCACTGATCGACGCCGCCTTCTACCCTGCGCCCAGCTTTCAGGCCGGGGCCAAAACGGTCTGCTACAAACTGGCGAAACTCTTTGACAAACAAGGCAAGTGGAGCGGCTGCCCGGTCTCCGCAACCCTGTTCGCCGGGCCGGAGAACGACGCCTTCCGCCAGCACGCCGCAGATCTGTTCGAGAGCTGGATTGCCGCCACCGCCCGCCACGCCCAGCGCCTGGGCCTGCCGCAGGATGAGGCCAGCGCAGCGGCGGAGAATTTCTATATCCTGCTGCAGGGCGGCTGGCAGCTGGCGCGGGTGCGGCGGGACTCGGATGTCATACGTGCCCTGCACACCCAGATGCAAATTCCGCCGCAGAAAACCGATTGACGACTCACGGAACCAGCCGCTACCGCTTGTGGTGATGGTTCCCGTGCCACAGAATCTTGTGTCCGGGATGAAAAGGGAACACGGTGCGGCCCCGCCCCAGGCAAGGCCAATTCCGCGACTGCCCCCGCAACTGTAAGCGGCGAGCGACCCCGATAGAGCCACTGGCCCGTAAAGAGGCCGGGAAGGATCGGGACAGCGACGACCCGCAAGTCAGGAGACCTGCCATCGAATGTGAAACTCGAACCCGGGCGGGGTGTCCGGACAGGGTCTGATGGCACCGCGGGACTCCCGCTTTCTCATCCGGTCTCTTGATCTTTTGCCCCCGCACCACGCGCGGAGGGCGCAAATATGATGTGGACGGACACAACGCATTTCTATGCGGCGACGGATTGCAAGTATCTGGGGCGCCCCTGCCCTGCAGCTGAGCGGATGATCGGCAAGCTGGCCGAGGCAATGACCAAGGCCAAGCCCCTGACCCAGGAGGATTTCGAGATCACCGGCACCACCGCGCTGGACGGCTGCCCGCGCAATTGCCCGGCGCAGTTCGCCGCCAGCCATGACCGGATCCGCCTGTTCTGCGGCGTTGGCGAGGACGCCCCGCGCGAGGGCCTCGACCGCTTTGCCGATGCCATCCTCAACTGCAACGGCACCGGCTTTGCGGCGTCCAGACTGGACGCCCGCCCCTGCGCGCTGATGGAGGCGCTGCCGAAGACAGCGGAGGCGCGGCAGGCTGAGCAGATGATAGCGTTCTGAGCGCAAATTCGCCTGTGCTCTATGGACTGCGCCCGAACCTGTGAGGGGGCGCATGCGCCCTCACGTTTTGCCGGAGGCAAACCTGCGGTTTGGCGGGAGGATCGGTTTCAGCCCGGACCACGGGCCGGGCGAAAGCAGGTTTGGGTGGCCCAGCGATCTATCCTGCCACCTGCGCCGCACAGGCCCAATCCAGCTGCGCCTCAGTCTCCACCGCACAGGGCCGGACCGCCCGCAGCCGCGCCAGCGCCAGCGCAGGATCCTCGCCGCATTCGATCATCAGCCGCAGCACCGCCATGCCCGACCGCCCGCAGCCGCCCTTGCAATGCACCAGCACCCGGCCGCCGCCCGCCAGCGCCTGCCGTGCCGACTGGCTGGCCGCAGGCCATTTCGCGGCCACCGCAGGCGGCGGCACCTGGAAATCCGGCACAGGCAGATGCACCCAGCGGCAGGCCATGCTCTGGATATCCACCCCCAGCCGCGGCGCCCCGGCGGCCACGTGCTCGGCCTCCGTGGTCATTGAGAACACCAGCCCCGGCTTCCATTGATAAATCTGGATCAGGTCGCCCCGGTAATCGCCCTCCGCGCCGGGCAGCCGGCACAGCGCCAGAATTCCGCCGCCCGCAGACAGCGCGTGGATGGTCAGCCCGGCCGGCGCCGCCGTGTCCGGCGCTTCTGGTTCAGAGGTGTCTTCAGATCGCATACCGCCTCCTTAGCCGCTGCGTCCCTGCTGTCCCCCGCGTTGCCCCGCCCCTGCAGCCTAGCCGTTAACCGGGCAATGCCAAAGCCCTTTTACGGCCCCGGATTGCGCCCTTCTGCGGTGGACGAACGGGCTGCGCTTCAATACCCTGCGCGCAACGCGGGACGCCCCGCAATCCGAATCCGGCACGAGAGATCATGAACGACATCCCCAGCGGCACAACCGGCGGCACCGGCCAATCCCAGTATCAGGTTCTGGCCCGCAAATACCGGCCCGAAACCTTTGCCGATCTGGTGGGCCAGGACGCGATGGTGCGGACTCTGAAAAATGCCTTTGCCGCCGACCGGATCGCCCAGGCCTTTATCATGACCGGCATCCGCGGCACCGGCAAAACCACCACCGCGCGGATCATCGCCAAGGGCATGAACTGCGTCGGCGAGGACGGCCAGGGCGGCCCCACCACCGATCCTTGCGGCAAATGCGAGCATTGCACGGCGATCATGGAAGGCCGCCATGTCGACGTGATGGAGATGGACGCGGCCTCCCGCACCGGCGTCAATGACATCCGCGAGATCATCGACTCGGTGCAGTACCGCGCCGCCTCCGCCCGCTACAAGATCTATATCATCGACGAGGTCCACATGCTGTCGACCTCCGCCTTCAACGCCTTGCTGAAGACGCTGGAGGAGCCGCCCGCGCATGTGAAGTTCATCTTCGCCACCACCGAAATCCGCAAGGTACCGGTGACGGTGCTGTCGCGCTGCCAGCGCTTCGACCTGCGCCGGATCGAGCCGGAGGTGATGATTTCCCTGCTGCGCAAGATCGCCACCGCTGAGGGGGCCCAGATTGCCGACGACGCGCTGGCGCTGATCACCCGCGCTGCCGAAGGCTCTGCCCGGGATGCGACTTCGCTGCTGGACCAGGCGATTTCCCACGGCGCGGGGGAGACCACGGCGGACCAGGTCCGCGCCATGCTGGGCCTTGCCGACCGCGGCCGGGTGCTGGACCTGATGGACATGATCCTGCGCGGCGATGCGGCGGCGGCACTGACCGAACTCAGCGCGCAATACGCCGAAGGCGCCGACCCGCTGGCGGTGCTGCGCGACTTGGCGGAGATCACCCATTGGGTCTCGGTGGTGAAGATCACCCCCGATGCGGCAGAGGACCCCACCGTCGGCCCGGACGAACGCGCCCGCGGGCAGGCGATGGCCGACGCGCTGGCGATGCGCGTCCTTACCCGCATGTGGCAGATGCTGCTGAAAGCGCTTGAGGAAGTCGCCGCCGCCCCGAACGCGATGATGGCGGCGGAAATGGCTGTGATCCGCATCACCCATGTGGCCGACCTCCCCTCGCCCGAGGAGCTGATCCGCAAACTGCAGGACACCCCGCCCCCGCCGCTGCCGCCATCCGGTCCCGGCGGCGGTGCGCCGATGCAAGGCATGGGCGCTCCGGCGCTTGGCGTCACTGCACCAGCCAGTGCCCAAGGCGGTCCGGCCGGCGGCGCGCCAATGGCCCGTGGCGGCGGCGGCACGGTGATGGCGCTGGCGCCGCAGGTCAGCTCCGCGCTGGCCCGCTACCCGAGTTTTGAGCATGTGGTCGAACTGATCCGCACCAACCGCGACGTGAAGCTGCTGGTCGAGGTCGAAACCGGTGTGCGGCTGGTCTCCTACCAGCCGGGCCGGATCGAATTCACCCCCTCGGTACAGGCGCCGCGTGATCTGGCTGCCCGGCTTGGCTCGGCGCTGCAGAACTGGACCGGCGCCCGCTGGGTGGTCTCCATCGCGCCGGATGGCGACGCCCCCACGATTGCCGAGGTGCGCGACGCCGCCGAGAACGCCCTGCGCGAGAAAGCCGCCGCGCATCCTCTGGTGCAGGCGGTGCTGGAAAGCTTCCCCAAGGCCAAGATCACCCGCATCCGCACGCCGGAGGAACTGGCCGCCGAAGTTGCCGCCGACGCCCTGCCCGAAGTGGAGGACGAATGGGACCCGTTTGAGGACGGCTGAACCCTCTCCCCTCGCTTTCGGCTTTTCCAGCCCCGTTTCAGAATGTTAGCGCAGCGCCTGTGCCGGCGGGGCGCCCGCCCCGTGGGGGCCGGCCGGGCGGAAGGCGGCTAAACTCTTAGCGCAGGACGATCCTCCCCCTTGTTTCGCGGTCCTGCGCCCCGTATTTGTCCTCCAAACCGGAAATCTCAGGAGAACACAGATGCTCAAAGGTCTCGGCGGTCTTGGCGACATGGCCAAGATGATGAAATCGGCACAGGAACTGCAAACCAAGATGGCGCAGATGCAGGAAGACCTGCACAACGTCATGGTGACCGGCGAGGCCGGCGCGGGCCTGGTCAAAGCGACCGCGTCCGCCAAGGGCGACCTGAAAGGTTTGGACATCGACCCGTCGATCTTCAACGGCGACGACAAGGAAGTGGTCGAGGACCTGATCCTGGCCGCGATCAAGGACGCTCAGGCCAAAGCGGCCGAAAAAGCGCAGGAAGAGATGACCAAGCTGACCGAAAGCATGGGCCTGCCCAAGGACATCAAGCTGCCGTTCTAAGCGGCCCGCATATCGTTTGCAAAAGGCGGCCCGGCGACCCGGAGCCGCCTTTTCTTTTGCCTGCCACAGGCCCGTTTCAGCCCGTCTCCAGCCGGAACTTCAGGAACAGCTGCCCCTGGTACTGGACTTCCCCGGTCTGCACCGCCCCCAGCCGCTCCAGCGGGCGCATGTGGCGCCGCGTCGGCGGCAGCAGGAAGGTGACAAAGGGGATACGCGGATCCCGGCGGGCAAACGCCAGCGCCTTGCGGGCAATGGCCGGGCCCATTCCAAAACAATCCGCCCGCAGCACCAGACCGAAATCCCACTCGGTTCCTTCTTTTTGAAACCCGCCCCAGCCAATGTAAGCATCGCCGCGCAGAAACGCCCAATGGCCCAGCCCGTCGCGCCGCCAGCACGCCTCCTTGGCCGCCACGAAATCCCTGGCAAAGGCTTCGTCCCAGGCCCCTGTCAGCAGCGGCATATGCTCCGCCATCCGCGGGTCGCTCATATGGCGGGCAATCTCCTGCAGCGGCACCTCCGCCAGCCGGGCAAACCGCAGTTGCGGACCTCCGTTATCCTCCCGCGAAGCGCCGTTTTCCATGCCGCCCCTCCGTCAGCCATGCCAAGGCATAGCCTGGTCCCGCGGAAAAACAAACCCCGAACATTTTCCCGCCCGGCCCTTGCGCTTCCCTGCCCCGATCAGCCTATATGACTGGGAAGAAAAGGGCCCGCGGCATGATCAAGAACTCCAACAGCGAAATTGAAGACCTGATTGCCCTGATGGCCAAGCTGCCGGGGCTGGGGCCGCGCTCGGCCCGGCGCGCTGTGCTGCACCTGATCCGCAAGCGGGCGCTGCTGCTGACACCCCTGGCCGACGTGATGAGCGAGGTCGCTGCGACGGCCCGCGAATGCCTCAACTGCGGCAATGCCGGCACCACCGAGATCTGCCCGATCTGCACCGACGAACGGCGCGCCAATGGCGAGTTGTGCGTGGTCGAGGATGTCGCCGACCTCTGGGCGATGGAGCGCGCGGGCGTGTTCAAAGGCCGCTATCATGTGCTGGGCGGCACCTTGTCGGCACTGGACGCGGTCGGGCCGGAAGATCTGCGTATCCCGCGGCTGGTGGACCGGGTTGCCACCGAAGGCGTCAGCGAGGTGATCCTGGCCTTGAATGCCACCATCGACGGCCAGACCACCGCCCATTACATCGCCGACCAGTTGCAGGGACAGGTGAAACTGACCTCGCTGGCGCAGGGCGTGCCGATCGGCGGCGAGCTGGATTATCTGGACGACGGCACCATCTCCGCGGCTCTCAGCGCACGCAAGGAAATCTGACGGCGCGCCCGGGGCGCAACCGCGCCGCGCGCCAGCGCAGACCGGCCCCGGCCCTGCCTAACGGAACAGCGCCTTGTACAGCTTTTCCTTGGTGAAGGGCTTGTCCAGCACCTGCACATCGCCCAAGTCCGGGAACCCCGCCGCCGCCGCGCTGACCGCAAAGCCGCTCATCATCACCGCCGTCAACCCGGGCTGCGCCGCCCGCAGGCCCGCCAGCGTTTCCCAGCCGCCGCGCCCCGGCATGCTCATGTCGATCACCGCGCCGTCAAACGGCCCCTTCGCGTGCAGCAGCGCCAGCGCCGCGTCATAGCCGTCCGCCTGCGCCACCTCGCAGCCGCGCAGCTGCAGCAGCCCCGCCACCGCCCGGCGCACGGTGTCCTCGTCATCCACCACCAGTATCCGCCGCACCGCCGCAGCGCGCCCTGCCGCGGGCGGCTGCACCGCCGCAGCCGCCGCGCAGGCCGGAAAATAGCAGCGGATAACACTGCCCGCGCCTTCGCGGCTCTCCACCGACAGCCCGCCCTGATGGCGGCTGACGATGCCCAGCACCACCGCCATGCCCAGGCCGCGGCCGCCGGGCTTGGTGGTAAAAAACGGGTCGAAGATCCGGGAGAGCATGTCCGGCCCCATGCCGCCGCCGGTGTCGCTGACCTCCAGCAGCAGGCAGTCGCCCGCCGCCATCCTGCGCCCCTTCAGCAGCCGCCGCCGCTCAGCGGCATCCAGGCAGGTGCGCCGGGTTCTCACCGTGATGGTGCCAGCGCCCGGGCCGATCGCCTCCGCGGCGTTCAGCACCAGGTTCAGCACCAGCTCGCGCACCTCCTCCGGGTCCAGATGCGCCGCCTGCACGCCTTCGGCCAGATCCAGCACCACTGCCTTGCCCTTCCGGCACCCCAAGGGCACCAGCTCCATCGCCTCCTGCACGGTGGCGTTGAGGTCGCAGGGCGCAGGCACCGGGCCGCTGGCGGGCCTCGCAAAGCCTGTCAGCTGCCGGACCAGCCCGGCCGAGGCCCGCAGGCCCTGCTCCACCGCCCGCAGATGCTGCTCTGCCGGATGCGCGGCCTCCAGGTTCTCCAGCGCCAGCTCGGCCCTGCCCTGCATTGAGGCCAGCAGATTGTTGTACTCATGCGCGATGGCGCCTGCCAGCCGCCCCAGGCTCTCGGCCTTGTGCCGGACAAGTTGTGCGGCCGCCGCCTGCTCGCGCTGCTGCCGGGCGGCGCAGCGGCGCAGCTCCTGGCTGCAGCGGGCAGCAATCAGCGCCGTCAGATCCGGCTCCAGCGCCCCGACCCCGATGCCGCGGTCATGCAGCAGCCCGAGCCATCCCGTCACCGCGCCGTCCGCATCCCGCAGCAGATAGCCGAAACAGAATTGCAGGGAACGGTCCCGGTTCTGCGGCGGCTGCGGCACCGCCTGCTGCAGACCCTCGGGAAGGTGAACGGCCTCCCAGCCATTCGGCAGCCGCGCTCCGGCGCCATCATAGCGCACGGCCCGGCCTTCAGCCGCATCCGCCAGCCGCCCGCCGATACAGCACGCCGCCACCCGGCCGCGGTCCGGGCTGCCCGCGCTGCATTCAGCAACAAACGCACCCCGCACCCTAAGCGCGCCCTGCAGCACCTGCGCAATCTGCCGCACGGCCGCCCGCGGACAGCTGCTGCCCGGCCCCGCTGCCAGCGCCGCCAGGGCTGCCAGCCGCCGCAGCCCCGCGATCTCCGCGCCAAGCCGCGGCGCAAACTGCTGCATCACCGCCACCGCCTGCTGCGCCAAACCGCCTCCGATGTCCTCGCGCCAGGCAGCCTGCACCAGGCCGGAGGCGGCGCCGCCCGGATCCATCAGGGCCACCCCCGCATAGCTGCGCAGGCCCTCTTCAATGAACATCCCGCCGTCGGGATACAGCTCCGGCACCCGGCAAGAATGCACCTGCGGCGCACCGCTCAGCACCACGTCGCGGCACGGCGCTCCGCGCAGCTCATATTCGAAATCCCCCAGCGGCAGCCCGTCGAAACTGCTGGCCAGCACCCTGATGCGCCCGCTCTCCCGGACCCTCAGCTCGCCCACGGTGACCAGATCCGCGCCCGTTCCCCGGGCCAGCTGCCCCGCAAATTCCTGGCAGAAGTCCAGCCCGTGCAGGCCAGCCAACACCCCCAGATTGAAGCCGCAGCTGTCCCCCAGCAGCGGCACCCCCGATGCATCCATATCCCGTACTCCTGCCATCCCCGTGCAGGCTGGCGCCCTGCACCGGCCCGCTGGCATCACTCGTTAACATTCGTCCCTGACACAGTGGGAAACCGCCCTTTTTGGCGAGGGGGCTCCCGGACTTCACTGACCGCAGGCAACCTGGAACACGATTGCCCCGCAACATCATGCTGCGCAAAACGGCGGCGCATAGTCAACATCTTGTAACCTTGAGACTCAATTCTAACAGAAAAAGCCGCAAATCCGGAGCACCGGATTTGCGGCTTTTTAATGATTTACCCGAACCGGGGCGCAGAAACCCCCGCAGGATCAGAACCGGGAGTCTTCGTCCTCGTCCTCGTCATCGCCGCCCGCAGGCAGGTTGAAGAAGCTGTCGGCGTCGCGGATATCCTCTTCCTTTTTATCGTCCTCATCGGAGGAGCCGCCGCCCAGGGTGAAGGTTTCCAGCCCTTCGATGGCGCTCGGGATCTTCGGCTCCGCGTCCATTTCCAGCGACTGCTCGGTAGACACCAGCTTGCGGCGCTCGTCGTCGCTCATCACGCCGCCTTCGGCAGCTTTCTTGGCCGCTGCCTTCTGCACCGCTGCGTCCAGCTCGGACTGCTTGCACAGGCCCAGCGCCACCGGGTCGATCGGCTGCATGTTGGCGATGTTCCAGTGGGTGCGCTCGCGGATCGACTGGATGGTCGGCTTGGTGGTGCCCACCAGCTTGGCGATCTGGCCGTCGCTCAGTTCCGGATGGAACTTGACCAGCCACAGGATCGAGTTCGGACGGTCCTGGCGCTTGCTGAGCGGGGTGTAGCGCGGACCGCGGCGCTTTTCCTCGCCGGCAGCGGCCGGGTTGAACTTGAGCTTCAGCTTGTGCAGCGGGTTGCCTTGCGCCTTGTCGATCTCGTCCTGGGTCAGCTGGTTGTTGGCCACCGGGTCAAACCCCTTGACGCCCACCGCCACTTCGCCATCGGCGATGCCCTGGATCTCCAGCTCGTGCATGCCCACGAAATCGGCGATCTGCTTGAAGCTGATCGTGGTATTGTCCACCAGCCACACGGCGGTTGCCTTGGCCATCAACGGTTTTGCCATGTGCTCATCTCCTTAAAACACCTTGATCCCCGGATACATCTCTCCCGCCGCCTGAAAGGGCGTCCCCGGCTGGCGGGGCAGGTTTCCGTTGTCGGGGAACTTCTGCCCTATATAGTCAGCTTGATTTCATAAGGAAAGAGGCCAATGCGCAAGTTATTGCTGGGTTTGGCGGCTGTTTTGACCGGTTTTTCCACCCTCGCAGCGGCAGAGGGCGAGCAGGCGGGCGAGTTCGACTATTACGTGCTGGCGCTCAGCTGGTCGCCGAACTGGTGCGCGCAGGAGGGCGATGCCCGCAATGCGGACCAATGCGATGCCCGCCACGATCACGGCTGGACCCTGCACGGGCTCTGGCCGCAATATCACCGCGGCTGGCCCAGCTATTGCCGCACGGCTGAAGCGCCGCCAAGCCGCGCCATGAGCCGCCAGATGGCGGACATCATGGGCAGCGCGGGCCTCGCCTGGCATCAGTGGAAGAAACACGGCACCTGCTCCGGCCTCAGCGCGCAGAATTATTACGGCGCGATGCGCGCGGCTTATGCCGCTGTCACCCGCCCCGCCGTGTTCCGCAAGCTGGACAAACCCGTCACCCTGCCCGCATCGGTGGTGGAGGATGCGTTTCTGAAAGAGAACCCCTCCCTGTCGCGCGACAGCCTGACCATCACCTGCCGGGACGGCGCCATCCAGGAAGCCCGCATCTGCCTGTCCAAAACGCTCGCGCCGGTCCCCTGCGGACGCGATGCGATCAAGGACTGCACATTGAAAGATGCCCGCTTCGCGCCGGTGCGCTGACCCTGCGCGCAGGCCAGGCTGGGGCTCTGCCCCTCTTGGCCTTTCGGCCAATTCACCCCGGAGTATTTCGGTGAAAGATGAAGCTGGCGCCGCAGTGTCGCAGGGGGAACGGCCTGAGCCGCCGCCGTTTCACCTTTCCGCAAATACTCCCGCCGGCGGCAGGCGCCGCAAGGCGCCCTTCTTCTCGCGCAGCGGTAAAGGCCCTGTGAAGCGGACTTTGCCGCGTTTCGTGCTACAATAAATCCACGTGCCGCGCCCGGCCCTGCCTAAACGGCACTTCCGTTTTGGTCAGCGAGGAGGAGGAAGCGCATGGCAAAGACAATCGGTAACCCGCTCAGCTGGCTTCTGCAGGGTGCAGAAACCACCGGGCACCATATCAGTGAAACGGTCGGCGAGATGGGCAGCGACGGCGTGCGGGAGCTGCCGCAGGCGCGCGAACTGAGCATGGATGACATCATCCATTCCCTGGCCGCGGGCCTGGAGGACTTTGCCGCCTGCCGCAGCGATGCGATGTTCCTGGTGCTGTTTTATCCGCTCATCGGCATCGCGCTGATCGTGATGAGCCTGTCGATGAACCTGCTGCCGCTGATCGTGCCCATGATCATGGGCTTCGCGATCCTCGGGCCGGTGGCAGCAATCGGCCTCTATGAAATGTCCAGGCGCCGCGAAGAAGGGATGGAGCCGCGCTGGGTGGATGCCTTAAGCGTCACCCGCTCGCCCGCCTTCGGCGCCATTCTGGTGCTGGGGCTGTATCTGGCGGCGTTGTTCGTCATCTGGCTGGTGGCGGCGGACATGATCTACAGCCGCACCCTGGGACCGGAGCCGCCGTCCTCGATCACAAGTTTTGCTGCCGACGTGCTGACCACCCGCGCAGGCTGGATCATGGCCATCGCGGGCGGCGCTGTGGGCGCAGTGTTTGCCTTTGCCGCGCTGGCGATGAGCATCGTGTCCTTCCCGCTGCTGCTGGACCGCCACGTGGGCCTCCCGGTGGCGGTGGCTACCTCGATCCGGGTGATGCGCAAGAACCCCGTCGTCTGCATGACCTGGGGCGTGCTTGTCGGATCCGCGCTGGTGATCGGCGCGATCCCGTTCCTGGCCGGGCTGATCATCGTGGTGCCGGTGCTGGGCCATGCCACCTGGCACCTCTACCGGCGCGCCGTGCAGTAGCAGCCGCGCAAACAAACAGGGGCCGGCGGATCCGCCGGCCCTTGCGCGTGTACCCCTAAGGCATCACGCTACCTTCAGAACGATCTTCCCGATATGGCCGGAACTTTCCATCCGGGCATGCGCCGCGGCGGCGTCCGCCAGCGCAAATTCGCTGTCCATCACCGGCGCCACCTTGCCCGCCTCGATCAGCGGCCAGACCGCCTCGCTCAGATCCTGCGCAATCCGCGCCTTGGCCAGGTCGCTTTGCGGCCGGAGCGTCGAGCCGGTCAGCGTCAGCCGCTTCACCATCATCAGGGCAAAGTTCAGCTCCACCTTCGGCCCTTGCAGAAAGGCAATCTGCACCAGCCGCCCGTCCTCGGCCAGCGCCTTGACGTTGCGCGGGATATAATCACCGCCGACCATGTCCAGCACCAGATCGGCGCCGCCCTCGCCTTGCAACACCTGGACGAAATCCTCGTCGCGGTAGTTGATCGCGCGCTCGGCGCCCAGGTCCAGGCAGGCCTGGCATTTTTCATCCGAACCTGCCGTGGCGAACACCCGCGCCCCGAACTCCCGCGCCAGCTGGATCGCGGTGGTGCCGATCCCGGACGAGCCGCCATGCACCAGGAACCGCTCCCCCGCTTTCAGGCCGCCGCGGGTGAAGACATTGGACCAGACGGTAAAAAAGGTCTCCGGCAGGCAGGCCGCCTGTTTCAGGTCCAGCCCGGCAGGCACCGGCAGGCAATGCGCCGCCGGTGTTGCAACATATTCGGCATAGCCGCCGCCAGGCAGCAATGCACAGACCTGATCGCCTTCGCTGATGCCGCTGACGCCCGCACCGACCGCCACGACCTCGCCCGAGGCTTCCAGTCCCGGCAGATCGCTGGCGCCTTTTGGCGGATCGTAGGCGCCCGCGCGCTGCAGCGCGTCTGGGCGGTTCACCCCGGCATAGGCCACCTTGATCACCACCTCGCCATGCCCCGCCTGCGGCACCGGGCGCTCACACAGCTGCAGCACCTCCGGCCCGCCGGGCTTGCTGATTTCCACCGCGCGCATCATCTCTGTCATGGGAAATATCCTCCTGATCCTTGCCCCTTGCCTAGCATCCGGCAAGGGGGGCGCAAACAGCAAAGGCGCCGCAGCCGGGCGCCTTTGCGGACAGATCCGTCCGGCCAGTCGATCCGTGTCCGACTCAGCGCCGCGGGTTCAGCGACCCCGGCAGATCATCACGGCCTTTCGGCGGCTTGATCTGCTCCGCCAGCCAGTTCGGCCCCACCAGGAACGGCTTCAGCAGCGGATTCTTCTGCAGCCCGGCCTTCAGCTTCTCGAAATCCATCACGTTGTCGATGCGCCGGTCCAGGAAATCCCAGGTCGCCTGGTGGTTCAGGCTGTCGTCGCCCAGCCAGTAGAGCACCGTGGCGGAATAGACCCCGGCCAGCGAGGCGCGCTTGGTGTACCAATTCAGATCGTCCGAGCCGTCGCCCAGCGCCTCCCAGATCAGGTCGCAGGTGTTCCAGATCGCCTTGACCCCGTCGCCGGCATACTGCGGCAGCGTCAGCAGCGTGGTGCCGCGGCGCACCGCCTCCTTGTCATCGACCGCCTCCAGCCGGAAGCGCACCGCCGCCGCCACCTTGTCGCGGAACCGCAGGCCGGACAGATCCTCGGCCTCCAGCCGCGCCAGCATCCGCGAATCGCCGCGCGCATGATAGGCCAGCGCCAGATCCACGCCGCCGCGCGGGCAGACCGCGTGGGCCAGCACCTCCGGCACATCCGCGTCCTGGCAGGCGGCGCGGAACGTCACCTCCGTCCAGCCGTCAAACGGCACATGCAAAAGCGCCGCATCCAACAGTTTTTCCCTGATATCGTCCTGCGCGCGATCCTGGTCTTCGGTCATCTCACCCTCCAGCTGGCAGTGTTCTGACACCCTACTAGACAAAATATGCGCGCTTTGCTATACGGCCACTTCCTGCAAATCCTTGCAACTCAACTTAGAAAGGTGGTGAAAACCACATGCAGGTTAGTGTTCGCGACAACAACGTCGATCAGGCGCTTCGTGCCCTGAAGAAAAAGCTGCAGCGTGAAGGCGTCTTCCGCGAAATGAAGCTCAAGCAACATTTCGAGAAGCCGTCCGAGAAAAAAGCGCGCGAGAAAGCTGAAGCGATCCGCCGTGCCCGTAAACTGGCACGCAAGAAAGCCCAGCGCGAAGGTCTGCTGTAAGCACACCTTGCTCTCCAGCTTTGGACAGCACTACGGCGGTCCCCGGACCTGCCGGAACATAAGATCAGACGACCCCCGCGGCCCTGCCCGGGGGTTTGTCATTTGTACTGGCTGCAAGCACGGCCCGCGCAATTTGCAGCACACGCAATAATCGTGAGATATTTCGGATTACATCTTTAGGGTGTATTTCTTGTTTTCGTTCTGCTATACAGGAAGTGCGGCCGGGCAAGTCTGATGCGTTTCCCTAACTTTGCTCCCGCCGCCCGGGCCTGGAACACCCGGAACTCTGAAACCCGGGGCAGGCTGCGCCTCCCCCCATTAATACCGGCGCCCGTCTTGGTCCCTGCAAACAAGGCACGCCTCTCCGGGTTTCCATAGATGCCGGGCGCCGCCAGCTTCCCCCCGCCGGCGCCCGGCCTTCCTGTTCCCTCCGATGGCATATCCCACCCTGCTCAGCCGTCCGGCAGCCAGCGACCGAATCCCTTGCCGCACCCCGTGCCATCCTGCCCCATCCGGCGGCGGGATGGCGCCTGCGGCGGATGCGGGCCGCTGGCCGGTGCTTCGCGCGCAGGTTTCCGCGTATCGCGCCCGGCGCTTCGGGCAGAGCTTCGCCGCAAACCCGCCTCTGCCCCCTGCCGCCCTTTCAGCCATCTGATTTTCCGTTAACCGGGTGGCGAACCGCCGCACAGTCGGCACACTCACGGAGCAGTACACGATGTCACAGGCAAGCGAACTCGAGCGCCAGATGCTCGACCTGATCAACGCCGAGCGCACTTCGCGCGGGCTCAATCCAGTGCAGCTGGAGCTGCGCCTCAACGATTCGTCAGAAGACCACAGCGAGTGGATGCTGCAGCAGGATGTGTTCTCCCACACCGGCGCGGGCGGCTCCAGCGCGGGCGACCGGATGAAGGACGCAGGCTTTGTCTTTTCCGGCAGCTGGACCTGGGCCGAAAACATTGCCTGGCAAAGCGAGCGCGGCGCCGCCGGCCTCTCCGATGACGTCGTCGATCTGCACAATTCGCTGATGAACAGCCCCGGCCACCGCGCCAACATCCTGAACGCCAATGTCGAGGTGATCGGCATCGGTATCGAGCAGGGCAACTTCAACGGCTGGGACGCCGTCATGGTCACCCAGAACTTCGCCAAGACCAGCGCGCCGCTGCAGCTCGACAGCGGCAGTTCCGGCGGCGGCTCTGGCGGCAGCACCGGCACCGGCGCCACCGCCGGCGATGACATCCTGACCCTGAGCAGCGCAGGCAGCCTGGACGGTCTGGGTGGCAACGATACCCTGACCGGCAGCGGCGGCAGCGACAGCCTCAGCGGCGACGGCGGCCGCGACAAGCTGCTTGGCCGGGCCGGCAGTGACAGCCTGGACGGTGGCGCCGGCAACGACGTTCTGCGCGGCGGCGGCGGCGCGGACGATCTGAACGGCGGCGGCGGCAGGGACAGGCTGATTGGCGGCGCCGGCTCCGACACCTTGGACGGCGGATCGGGCAATGACCGGCTGACCGGCAAGAGCGGCGCTGACATCTTTGTTTTCAGCAGCGGCAACGACACCGTCACCGATTTCAACCCGAATGCCAGCGGCGAGCGCATCGACCTGGGCGCGGCGGATGGCATCACCAGCTACGCCGACCTGATGAACAGCCACACCAGCCAGACCGCAAACGGCCTGCTGATCACCGACATCGACGGCGACAGCATGCTGCTGGCGGGCATCACCTCCCAAGACCTCAGCGCAGGCGACTTCCTGTTCTGATCCCCACCGGGCAAACCACGAAAGGGCGCGCCGCGGCGCGCCCTTTTTCATGTGCGGGCTGCAGTGCCCGGGGCTTCAAGCTTCAATAGATTTTCGGCACGTACAGCTCATCCGGCAGCACCTGGCGCTCGTAATCCGGATTGTACTTGCGGTCCGGCAGCACCACCTTCTCCCCCGGCACCTCCTCATAAGGGATCTTGGTCAGCAGGTGCTCGATGCAGTTCAGCCTCTCGCGCTTCTTGTCGTTGCCCTCGACGATATACCAGGGCGCCTCGGGGATGTTGGTGCGCTTGAACATCGCCTCCTTGGCCTTGGTGTACTGCTCCCAGCGGATCCGGCTCTCCAGATCCATCGCCGACAGCTTCCACTGCTTCATCGGATCGTGAATGCGCATCATGAACCGCAGCTGCTGCTCCTCGTCGGTGATCGAGAACCAGTATTTCAGCAGGATAATGCCCGACCGCACCAGCATCCTCTCGAATTCCGGAACGTCCTGAAAGAACTGCTCGACCTGATCGTCGCTGGCGAAGCCCATCACCCGTTCGACACCCGCGCGGTTATACCAGGAGCGGTCGAACAGAACGATCTCGCCGCCCGCCGGCAGATGCGGCACGTAGCGCTGGAAATACCACTGGCTCTGCTCGCGGCGGTTCGGAGCCGGCAGCGCCACCACCCGCGCCACCCGCGGGTCCAGCCGCTGGGTGATCCGCTTGATCACCCCGCCCTTGCCGGCCGCATCACGGCCCTCGAACAGGATGCAGACCTTGGCGCCGGTGTGCTGCACCCAGTCCTGCACCTTGATCAGCTCCGCCTGCAGCCGCAGGAGGTTGCGGAAATAGACCTGCCGGTCGAGCATCTCCGGGTGCTGCTCACGATAAATCTTGCGGATCTCCTGGCTCAGCATCGGCTCGGAGAACTCAATCTCGATATCCTCGTCCAGCGTGTCCTGCAGCTCCGCTTCCAGCCAATCCAGGGATGCGGTTTCAAATTCGCGGGTCACGGGCAGGGTTCCTTCCTTGTCAGGTGGTGCAAACGCCGCCTTTTACCGGCAGCATGTGAATGTTTGATGTCATCCCGCCGGAACAGCCGCGGAATACCTAGCTGCGCGTGACGGAAAACCATCTGCCGGCTGCGCCCCCCGGACCGGAGACCGCGTGCCGGCAGCTTCCTTTAAGGCAACCGGAAATTCCGCCCGGTTTCAAGCCCAAAGCCAGCCACGCCCGCGCAACCGGCTGGAACAGCTGCTGCCGCCGTCCATCGCTGGCACGGATGGCGCGCAGGGGGTGCACAGAGGGTGTACAGGAGGTGCACGCAAAACACCCCCGCCGGCGCCTCAGACCGGCAGTGCCGTTGTCTTGAACACGGTGCGCAGCGCAAAGCTCGACTGCATCTGCGCCACCCCCGGCAGCCGCGCCAGGTGCTGACGGTGGATGCGGGCGAAATCCTCGGTGTTTTCCGCCACCACCTTCAGAATGTAATCCGCCGTCCCCGCCATCAGATGGCACTCCAGCACATCCGGGATTCTGGACACCGCCTTCTCAAACGCGTCCAGCACCTCGTCCGCCTGGCCGGACAGGGTGATCTCGACAAACACCGTTGACGGCACATTCATCTTGCGCGCATCCAGCAGCGCGACATAATCGCGGATATACCCCTCCGCCTCCAGCCGCTGCACCCGCCGGTGGCAGGCCGAGGCGGACAGGTTCACCCGCTCCGACAGGTCGGCGTTGGAGATGCGGCCCTGTTTCTGCAGAACCGAGAGTATGCGACGATCTGTTTCGTCCAAAGACATTTCGCGAAGATCCTTGCTGGGTTTGGCATGTATAGTCGAAGATTCTTCGAAAGGCATGTTTTTATTTTGCCCAAAAAAGAAGCACCTTTTCCGCTGCCTGCGGCAAAATGACCGCAGACAGTTTTGAGGAGAGACTCACATGAAAATCGGCTGCCCCACCGAGATCAAACCGCAGGAATTCCGCGTCGGCATGACCCCTGACGCCGCCCGCGAGGCCGTCAGCCACGGCCATGAGGTTGTCATCCAGAAAGGCGCCGGCATGGGCGCAGGCTTCACCGACGAGGACTATGTCTCCGCCGGGGCCGCGATCCTGGACACCGCCGAGGAAATCTTTGCCACTGCCGACATGATCGTCAAGGTGAAGGAACCGCAGGCGGTTGAGCGCAAGATGCTGCGCGAAGGCCAGCTGCTGTTCACCTACCTGCACCTGGCCCCCGATCCGGAGCAGACCAAAGACCTGCTGGAAAGCGGCTGTACTGCAATTGCTTACGAGACCGTCACCGACGACCGCGGCGGCCTGCCGCTGCTGGCGCCGATGTCGGAAGTGGCCGGCCGCCTGGCTCCGCAGGTCGGCGCCTGGACCCTGCAAAAGGCCAACGGCGGCCGCGGCGTGCTGATGGGCGGCGTCCCCGGCGTGGCTCCGGCCAAGGTCGTGGTGATCGGCGGCGGCGTCGTCGGTACCCACGCAGCCAAGGTCGCGGCCGGCATGGGCGCGGATGTGACAATCCTCGACCGGTCGCTGACCCGCCTGAAGTACCTGGACGACGTCTTCGGCCGCTCGTTCAAGAACCAGTACTCCACCGCCGGCGCAACGGCCGAGCTGGTGCGCGAGGCAGACATGGTGATCGGCGCGGTCCTGATCCCGGGCGCGGCAGCGCCGAAACTGGTGTCCCGTGCGCAGCTGTCGGAGATGAAGCCGGGCGCGGTTCTGGTGGACGTCGCCATCGACCAGGGCGGCTGCTTCGAGACCTCCAAGGCGACCACCCACGCCGAGCCGATCTATGAGGTCGACGGCATCATGCACTACTGCGTGGCCAACATGCCGGGCGCCGTGGCGCGCACCTCGACCCAGGCCCTGGGCAATGCGACCCTGCCCTTCATGCTGAACCTGGCCAACAAAGGCTGGCGCCAGGCGTGTGAGGACGACCCGCACCTGCTGAACGGCCTGAACGTGCACGCAGGCCAGCTGACCTACTACGCGGTCGGCGAAGCCCTCGGTCTGGACGTGCTGTCGCCGAAACTGGCGTTGAAGCAGTAAGGCCAAGGCCCGCACGCACTGCGGAAATTAGAAAGCCCCGCCCGACCGGCGGGGCTTTTGCTTTGCCGGACGTCCGGAGCGTCACCGGCAGGCGCTCATGCGCCCGGCCCCGCTTCCGTTCACCTATTGGATACAATCGGGAAGGTTTGTTCCCGGCTGAGTGGTTTTTAGCCCTCGCAAATTTTGTTAAAAATAAGGCGAATTTGTGAAAATGCGGCATGCCTGAACAGCAACGGCCGGCAGGGCAAGGCCGCTCAGCCATTTCCGGTCACAAGGGAACTCCCCCCTATGCCTGATAGTTCAAAGATCTTTACCTATGCGGTGGAGGGTCTCACCTACACCGTCACCGTTTACGAGGAAAACGGCGAATTTTTTGCCGATATCACCGTCGGCGAAGGCGCAATGGATGTGAATGCCATCTACTTTGGCGATGACGACTTCTCCGGCTCCAGCGAGGCGCTGAAGGGCCCGCTGAACATGAATGGCGCCAGCCTCGACGGCGAAAAAGTGCAGTGGGACGAGGCCACCGAACTCAGCAGCCCCGGCCTAGGCCCGGAAGGAGAAGCCAAGGAAACTTACTTGCAGGCCGGGGATACGATGACGGTTGCCCTGGACATCGAAGACCTGGATGAAATTGGCGTCTTCGGCATCCGCGCCACTTCCACGACCACCGACGCAGGTTCCATCAAGGCCGTCAGCAGCGATCCTGAGGAGCCGGTGGAGCCGGAAGACCCCTTCTATGGCAAGGTTTTTTTCGGGGAGGTGTTTTCCGAAACCGGCGACCCGCTAGGGGGCACCTACATTCTGGAAGAAGAACCCGATCCGAACCCCTACAGCGTGCCGGCGCTTCCCGAGGGAACCGAGCCCACCTTTGAAAACTACCTGTCTTACTACCTGTCGGATGAGATGGGCGGCGATCTGGCCGCGGTGGAGGGCGTGGTCTTTTACGGCCCCGGCGAGGACGGCACCCAGGAAGAGCTGTTCCGCATTGCAGCACCGGAGGGCGGTTTCGCGGGCGCCGATGCGCTGCTGGCGGCCTATGACGGTGCTCTCAGCGGTACAGAGGATCTGTCCGGACAGGACCTGATGGCAGCACTGAGCCTGTACGATTATGCCATGCCGGAGCCGGAAACCGTTGAGGACATGAGCGCGGACGAATTCGATATGGTCTGACCAGCGCCCCGCCTGTCGCTTGTGTGTTCTGGTGCGGCTGGGGGCATCTCAGCCGCCCGCGGATCTCCCGAGCCTTGACCTTACGGAAATACCGGGGCAAGCGACACGGTTGATCCTTGAAATCGCCGCAACCCTTAGTATAGCCCCTCCTTACCAGCACTATTAACGACTGTGAAACTTATCAAGGGTTGAGTACATGCCGACAATGACTGTGACCGGGTCTCTGGAAGCTCAGATGGCCGGGCTTGTTGCAACCTTCAACGGCGCGCAGCTGAACAACAAATACGACACCGGCACCTTCCTGCTGATCTACAACTACCCCTATTCTGTGAGCCTTTTCGGCAACGACCTGCGGGTGCCCGGCTCAGGCAGCTATTTCATCACCGGCAGCATCACCGAATTTGAATATTCTGAGATTTCCCTGACCCCGTCGATTAAATTCAGCGATAAACTGGTGCTGGACGGCGTCGATGTCAGTGCGGACGGCCTATTCGACCTGACCAGCCGCACCGCCACCACGGCCACGGGCCGGTTCGATCTCGACCAGTTTGTATCTTTCGTGAACGGTGAAGACTGGACCATCAGCGGTTCTGACGAAGACGATAACATCCGGCCCGGTCAGTACTACAAGCTGGCCGGCAGCGAAACTATCGATGCCGGACGCGGGGCGGATACTGTCTCCGCCGGAGCGGGCGCCGATTCCATTTCCGGCGGCAGCGGCAGAGATGTTCTCAAGGGCCGCAACGGCAAGGATACCATTGATGGCGGGTCCGGCGCCGACAGGCTGATGGGCGGCAACGGCAACGACAACCTGTATGGCGGTGGCGGCAAAGATGTCCTGTACGGCAACAGGGGCAACGACACCCTGGACGGAGGCGACGGCGCTGACCTCTTCGTGTTCAAGCGCGGAGACGGCTCCGACACAATCCTCAATTTCGACACCAGCGAGGACCTGATCCGGATCAAGCGCGGCGCCTCCGATTTCTCTGATCTCACGATTTCGCAAACAGACGGCGGCGCCGAAGTCAGTTTCGCCAACGTCTCCATCACGCTATCCGGCCTTGACGCCGAGGACATCACCGCCGATCTGTTCTTGTTCTGACGGCGGCAGAGAGCTGCGGCCCATCCCGCGGCTCTCTGCTGGGCTTTCCCTTTTCACCGCAGGAACAAGCTGCTTGCTTGCGGCGTCCCTTCCTCTCCCGTGAAAGTTGAGCCTTCGCCGCCCGAACTTTCCCCGCTGCGCCCTATTGCCACAGCCCGGCTCTTCCACGACAGTCCGGCGCAATGAATGACAGCGCGGAGGGACAGCGCACATGGAACAGATGATGCAAGAGGCAGGCGCCTATTGGCCCCTGTTGGTAAGTGGCGCCAAGGCGCTGGTGGTGCTGATCCTCGGCTGGATTGCCACCGGCTGGATCAGCAGCGTGGTCCGGCGGCGGATCAACAGCACGCCGCAGATCGACCCGACACTGGGCAATTTTGCCGCCAGCACAGTACGCTGGGTGCTGCTCCTGGTGGTGCTGGTTGCCGTCCTCAACATCTTCGGGATCGAAGCCACCAGCCTGGTCGCCATGCTGGGCGCCGCCACCCTGGCGATCGGTCTGGCGCTGCAGGGCACGCTCAGCGATCTGGCCGCGGGGGTGATGCTGATCCTGTTCCGCCCCTACAAGATCGGCCAGTTTGTCGACATCGGCGGCACCTCGGGCACCGTGAAGGATCTGAACCTCTTCGTGACCGAGCTGGCGACGCCGGATAACGTGCAGATCATCGTGCCAAACGGCAAGGCCTGGGGCGCGATCATCACCAACTTCTCGCATCACCCCACACGCCGCGCCGACCTCGTGTTCGGCATCGACTACGGCGACAGCGCCGAGGTGGCCAAGGCAATCATCCTGGAGCAGGCAAACGCCGACCCCCGGGTGCTGCAGGATCCCGCCCCTTGGGTCCGGGTCACCAACCTGGGCGAAAGCTCCGTCGATCTGACCGCACGGCTCTGGTGCCAGGCAGATGATTACTGGGAGCTGAAATTTGCCCTGATGCAGAGCGTGAAAGAGGCGTTTGACGCCAAGGGCATCTCAATCCCCTACCCGCACACGGTGGAAGTCAAGAAGGAAGGCTGAGGCCCTCCCGCCCGTCTTCGGGCCCTGCGGGCCTCAGCCCGTTGGGCCCGGCGCCCCCCCCCTGCGGCGGGGCGTCTTGCAGTGCGGCAGCGGCCGGCTCAGCGCGACCGGGCGGCAGTGGCGGCAAGGGTGGCAGCCTGGCGCGCCCGCGCCGCACGGGCCCGCTCGAGCCGCCTGTCCTGCGGCTGTTCGGGCGGCCAGCCGCAGACAACCGTGCTCCCGTCCAGATCGGTAAAGGCCCATTGCGCGGCCAGCAGCTGATAGCTTTTGACCTCCCAGCCGGAGGTATCGGGTTCAAACCGCAGCCGCCAGGTGCCCCGCACCTGGACCGGCAGCCGCAGCTGCTGGATCCGGACCATCGCGTCGTGCCCGGTCATCGCCGCGCGCACCCCCTGCGCCCGCAGCTTCTTCATCCGCTCCACCAGCGCTGCCGCTTCCCGCAACCGGCGGCCGGCAAACACCACTTCAATCTCCGTCCCTGGCCGGACAATCCCCTTCACCACCAGATCACGGCGGTTGTTGCGGCTGAACACCGGCACCAGCTCAACCGGAACGTCGCGCACCTCGCGCTTGAACAGGCCCGCATCCTCGATCTGCGGGGTGATTTGCGAGGGTGGTCTGCGGCGGTTCGTCATGGCATGTCCCGGCATCGCCCGGTTAAGCGAGCGGCTGCCCTGTCAACTGTCTTGTGTCTTTTCCCGCACCCTAGGCCGCCGCGCTTAACGA
Source organism: Leisingera daeponensis DSM 23529 (assembly GCF_000473145.1). Taxonomy (NCBI): domain Bacteria; kingdom Pseudomonadati; phylum Pseudomonadota; class Alphaproteobacteria; order Rhodobacterales; family Roseobacteraceae; genus Leisingera; species Leisingera daeponensis. Next base: position 2,192,195 of record NZ_KI421500.1, read on the forward strand.
AGCGTTGAATGAGCGCAAAAAGGGAGTACCGCCGTAAAAAACCAGCGGCGTCCGTGCGGGCGAAGCACCGCCGCGCCGCGCAAAGCGCGGCGCCACCCCCAACGCTGCCTGGCGCTTCCCCGGAAGCGCCTTCAGGGGCGGGAGAACCCGGCCTCAGACACGCGCGACCGGCCGTTTCATAACCAGCGCCGGAGCGTCTTTGTACACCGCTTCGCCTGCAGGCGCGTATCCCAGCTTGCGCGCCACCCGCTGGGATGCCGCGTGAGAAGGGTCAAGGATACAGGCGGTCTCCGCCCAATCCGTGGCCTCCGCCGCCCACTGATGCATACGGCGCACCGCTTCGGTTGCCAGCCCCCGGCCTTGCATGTCAGGCGCCAGCACCCAGCCCGCTTCGGGGATGCCGTCCAGCGGCGGCTCCATCGCGCGCCGGAAATCGGCAAACCCAACCTCACCGATGAACGTGCCGCAGCCGCGCAGGGTCACCGCCCAATAGCCATAGCCCAGCGCCTGCCAATGGCCGATGTAGCGCAGCAGCCGGGTCCAGCTTTCCTGCAGGGTCGAGGGCTGGCCGGAAATGAACCGCACCACCTCCGGCTCTGCCCAGAGCGCCGCGACGGCAGCAAAATCCTGCACCCTATGCGGGCGCAGGATCAGCCGGTCCGTCTCCAGAACCGGATAGGTCATCCAGGCAGCTTGCCAGTCAGCACATAGCGCAGGATCTCAACCACCTGGCGCGGCTCCTCTGCCACTGCCAGCGCGGCCGCATGGACCTCTTTCAGCGCGTGCTGATGCTCCGGCGGGCTCAGCACAATCACCGATTTGCCCAACGCGGCAGCAAAGCCTGCGTCAAAGGCCGCGTTCCACTGCTTGTACTTGTCGCCAAACCGCACCACGACCACATCGGCGTCCGAGATCCCCTTGCGGGTGCGGATTGCATTCACCATCGCGCCCTTGTGGTCGTGCCAGTACTTGTTCTCCTCAGCCCCGAGGATGGCCACGCCGCAGTCGTCGCTGGCATCATGATCGGTAACCGGCGCGCTGAAGCTCACCTCCAGCCCCCGTGCGCCCTCGACAATCTGCTCCCGCCAGTCGGTGTGAATCTCGCCCGAAAGATATACCTTCAATGCCACGTCCTGTCCTTTCCTGCGCCAGCCTGCGGGGCCGCGGCCAAGGCAGCCGTGACCTCATCATCGCTGGTCTGTGCAAAATCCCTGTAATGCGCGCCGACCGCCCAGAATTCCTTGGGGCTCAGCAGGCAGATCACAGTATCCACCAGCGGGCGCAGTTCGTCCACCGCTTCCGGCGGCGCCACCGGCACCGCCAGAATCACCTCTGCCGGCTTGCGTTCCTTGAGCCAGGAATGCGCCGCCATAAAGGTCGCGCCGGTGGCGATGCCGTCATCCACCACGATGACGGTGCGGCCCTCCAGCTCCACCGGATCGCGCCCTTGCAAATATCTGGCGCGGCGCGCGGCATTTTCCGCATGCGCCCCGGCAACCTGAGAAGCAAAATCCTCCGGCTTCATGCCCATGGCCTGCAACAGCGCACCGTTGAAAATCGGCTTGCTGCCCTCCGCCACCGCACCGGCGGCCAGTTCCGGGTTGGAGGGCATGCCGATCTTGCGGATCAGGATCAGGTCCAGCGGAGCGTTCAGCTTTTGCGCAATGGGCAGCGCCACAGGAACCCCGCCCCGCGGCAGCGCCAGCACCACGGGGTCTTTCATCTCCAGCTCAGCCAGTCTGTCGGCCAGCTGACGCCCGGCAGTGATCCGGTCCTCAAACATCCGGGTCGCCTCCACCCCGTAACCTAGCGCGGCGGCGCAAAAGGCAACGCCTCAGCGGCGCCGCGCCACCAGGTAGCGCCCGGGCGTGTCCGCCGGGTAATTGCCGGTCTCGATGATCTCGAACCCTGCGCGCTGCACCGCGGCCTCCAGCGTGCGGATATCCAGGAAATCCACATAGCTGGGCGCCTTGCCCGCCAGCCGCATCAGCGGGATGGCCACGGTATACATCCAGTACTTCCAGGTTCCCCGCGCCTCGCCCAGGCAGGGCGTCTTGGAGATGAACAGCCCGCCCGCGGGCAGCTTGGCGGCTATCGCATCCAGCGCAGCCTCGAAATCCGGCACCAGATGCAGGAGGTTGAAGGCCATCACCGCATCAAACGGCCCGTCCGGCGCGCTCAGCACATCGCAGCAGCGGAAATCCACATTGGAAGCCGCCGCATTCCAGGCCCGTTCCCGGCCCACCTTCAGCATCTCTTCCGACAAGTCGGTTGCGATAATTTCCCCCGCGGTCGGCGCCAGCGCAATCGCGGTGGAGCCGGTGCCGCAGCCCAGCTCCAGCACCCTGTCGCTGTCCTGCAAGTAAGAGCGCGTGCGCTCCAGCGTGTAGCGGTAGGCATCCAGGTCCCGTATCGGGGCCTCGGCGTATTTCGGGGCAATCCTGTTCCAAAAGCGGGCGTCGGCTGTCATGGCGGCTCTCCTTGCTGAGCTTGAGCCTATCCATGCAGGAACCACAGATAAATTGCCGAAATCCGCAAGTCCGTTATACATATTTGCATGGAAAACCCTGACTGGAACCACATCCGCGCCTTCCTCGCCACCGCCGAGACCGGGTCGCTGTCCGCAGCCGCCCGCCGGCTTGGCCTGACCCAGCCAACGCTGTCGCGCCAGGTCGCCGCGCTGGAGGCGGAGCTGGGCGTGCTGCTGTTCGAACGCCCTGGCCGTGCCCTGGCGCTGACCGAGGCGGGGCACGAGCTGCTGACCCACAGCCGCAAGATGGGCGAGGCCGCGAATAGCCTGACCCTGGCCGCCACCGGCCAGGCGCAATCCATCGAGGGCACGGTTCGGATCACCGCCTCGGATGTGATGTCGGCGCATGTGCTGCCGCCGGTGCTGCACCAGCTGCGCCAGCGGGCACCGCGCCTGACAATTGACGTGGTGGCCGCCAACGACATCCGCGACCTGATGCGGCGCGAGGCCGATATCGCCATCCGCCACGTCCGCCCCGAACAGCCCGAGCTGATCGCCCGCCTGGTGCAGGAGGCCACTGCTCATTTCTATGCCGCCCCCAGCTATCTGGAGCGCCGCGGACGGCCCTCAGCGCCGGCCGGTCTGGCGGATCATGACTTTGTCGGTTTTGCCGACGTCGACCGCTCCATCGCCTTCATGGCGCCGCTGGGCATCCATCTCACAGCGGACAACTTCCGCATCAGATCCACCAGCGGCCTGGCGTCCTGGGAGCTTGTCAAACAGGGCTTCGGCGTGTGCCCGATGATGGATGATGTGGCCGCCGTCACGCCGGGGGTAGAGCGGCTGCTGCCGGGGATGGAGCCGCTCACCTTCCCGGTCTGGCTGACCACCCACCGCGAGCTGCACACCAGCCGCCGGATCCGGCTGGTGTTCGACCTGCTCGCGGAGTTCTTTGCCGGCAGGTGAAAAAATAAGGCGGCGCCCGTCAGGTGCGCCGCCCAAAAGTTTTCTGAGAACTATTGCCAAGACTTTTCAAAAAGTCTTGGGCCCGGTGTCACCCCCGCAGGGTGCCGCCGGTTGCCTTGGTGACCTTGGCGATGATCTTCTCGCTCACCGCCTCGATATCCTTTTCCTTCAGCGTCTGGTCGCTGGGCTGCAGCCGCACGGTGATCGCCAGTGACTTCTTGCCCTCACCCAGGGAGCCGCCGATGAATTCGTCAAACACGCGCACATCCTCGATCAGCGCCTTGTCGGCACCGGCGGCGGCATTGACCAGGGTCAGCGCCTCCACATCCGCATCGACCACAAAGGCGAAATCGCGCTCCACCGCCTGCAGATCGCTGATCGCCAGCGCCGGGCGGGTGGCGCCGGATTTGCGCGGCAGCGGCACCTCGTCCGGGAAGATGGTGAAGGCCACGGCCGCGCCCTTGATCCCCATCTGCTTCAGCACCTTCGGATGCAGCTCGCCAAAGACGCCGAGAATCTTTTTCGGACCCAGGCAGATACGGCCATGGCGGCCCGGGTGCCACCAGGCAGCACCGTCGCGCAGGACCTGCACCTTGGCCGGCGCGCCGATGGCGGCCAGAACCGCCTCGGCATCCGCCTTGGCGTCATAGAGATCCACCGCCCGCGAAGCACCATGCACGTCTTTGGGTCCGGTGCGCCCGACCAGCAGGCCCGCGATCTGGTTGACCTGCTCGCCCGGCTCGCCGCCGGTAAAGGCAGGCCCAGCCTCAAACAGCGCCAGGTCCATGAAACCGCGTGCCTGATTGCGGGCCGCTGCCTGCAGCAGCCCTGCCAGCAGATCGGGGCGCATGTGCGACATTTCCGAGGAGATCGGGTTGGCCAGCATGGTGGCATCATCGCCGCCGCCGAACAGCGCCGCCGAGGCTTTGTCGATGAAGCTGTAGCTGACGATCTCGTTATAGCCGAGGCTGGCGCAAGTGCGGCGCGCCATCTGCTGGCGGCGCTGCTGCGGCGTCATCACCGGCTTCGGGATACCATCGGTCAGCCGCGGCAGCGGCTTGCCCTGCAGCTTGGTCAGAGAGGCAATCCGCGCGACCTCTTCCACCAGGTCGGCCTCGCCCTGCACATCCGGGCGCCAGCTGGGCACATGCGCCATGTTGCCTTCCAGGCGGAAGCCGAGGCGGGTCAGGGTCTGGCGCTGGTCGCTTTCCGGGATCTCCATCCCCACCAGTGACTGCACCCGGCCGGAGTCCAGCTTATAGGCGCGGGAATGATCCGGCACATCGCCCGCAATCACCATCTCTGACGGCTCGCCGCCGCAGATATCCAGGATCATCTGGGTCGCCCGGTGCAGGCCTTCGATGGTGTATTCCGGATCCACGCCGCGCTCGAACCGGTAGCGCGCGTCGGAGTTGATCTTGAGCGCCCGGCCCGCCATCGCGATCTGCACGTGATCCCAGAACGCGCTCTCCAGGAACACATCCACGGTGCCTTCGGTGCAGCCGGTTTCCGCGCCGCCCATGATGCCGCCGATGCTCTCCACGCCGTTTTCGTCGGAGATCACCATGTGGCCCGCGCCGAGGGTGTATTTCTTCTCATCCAGCGCCACCAGCGTCTCGCCGCCCTGGGCGCGGTGCACCCGCAGGTTGCCCTGCACCTTGGCCGCATCGAACACATGCAGCGGGCGGTTCTGGTCGAAGGTGAAGAAGTTGGTCACATCCACCAGCGCCGAGATCGGGCGCAGGCCGATCGCCGTCAGCCGGTCCTGCAGCCACTGCGGGCTGGGGCCATTCTTCACGCCCTTGATCACCCGGCCCGCAAACAGCGGGCAGCCGTCGAGGGTGTCTTCGTCGATGGTGACCTTGATCGGGCTGTCGAAATCGCCCGGAATCGCCTCGAATGCGCGGGTCTTCAGGGTGCCGAGGCCGCGCGCCGCCAGGTCGCGGGCAATGCCATAGACGCCCAGCGCATCGGGACGGTTCGGGGTGATCGCAATCTCGATCACCGGATCGACCTTGGCCGGATCGTTCTCCGCCAGCCAGTCCACAAACTTGTCGCCGACCGCGCCCGAGGGCAGTTCGATGATGCCGTCATGCTCCTCCGACAGCTCCAGCTCGCGCTCGGAGGCCATCATGCCAAAGCTCTCGATGCCGCGGATCTTGCCGACGCCGATGGTGATATCCAGGCCCGGAACATACATCCCCGGCTTGCAGACCACCACGGTGATGCCTTCCCGTGCATTCGGCGCGCCGCAGATGATCTGCAGCTCGCCCTCGTCGGTGTCGACCTTGCAGACCCGCAGCTTGTCGGCATCCGGATGCTTCTCGGCGTGCTTCACATAGCCGAGGGTAAAGTCCTTCAGCGCATCGGCCGGATTGACGACCCCTTCGACCTCAAGGCCCAGATCGGTCAGGGCTTCGGTGATCTCCTCCACCGAGGCGTCGGTGTCGAGGTGGTCTTTCAGCCAGGAAAGCGTGAATTTCATGTGTTTAGTCCTTGAACCTCTGGGCCAGATCCGCGTCGTCCCCCATGGCTGCCAGCCGCAGATCCCGCACAAGGCGCAGGGTCGGCTTAGCTGCAAACAGGATGGACCCAATCAGAAACAGCCAGGTGCCTGCCGTTTTCAGGCTCTCATCGAAAAAGAAGACCGAACCAATGATGAAGCACAAAGCCGCGGAAAAATCTATGATCGTATAGACGATCTCGTAAACCGCGTATTTGCGCCGTTTGGCGGCAGAGCCGCCTCTGTGGTCCTGGTCAAAAAGCATGGATCACTCCCGGCGGATCACCGCGACAACCCGCCATGCAGCGCCGGCATGTCCAGGCTCTGAAAGCCGTAGTGGCGCAGCCAGCGCAGGTCGCTGTCGAAGAAGGCGCGCAGGTCGGGGATGCCGTATTTCAGCATCGCCAGACGGTCGATGCCGATGCCGAAGGCAAAGCCCTGATAGATCTCCGGGTCGATGCCGCCGGCCGCGATCACCTTGGGGTGCACCATGCCGGAGCCGAGGATCTCCATCCAGTCGTCGCCCTCGCCGATCTTCAGCGTGCCGCCCTCCCAGGAGCAGCGGATGTCGACCTCTGCCGACGGCTCGGTGAAGGGGAAGTGGGAGGCGCGGAAGCGCAGCTCGACGCCGTCCACCTCGAAGAAGGATTTGACGAATTCCTCCAGCACCCACTTGAGGTTCGCCATCGAAATGTCCTTGTCCAGCGCCAGGCCTTCGACCTGGTGGAACATCGGCGTGTGGGTCTGGTCATAGTCGGCGCGGTAGACGCCGCCCGGGCAGATGATGCGCAGCGGCGCGCCCATCTTCTCCATCGAGCGGATCTGCACGGGGCTGGTATGGGTGCGCAGCACATGCGGCGGGCGGTTGTCGCCCTCGGCGCGGTGCATATAGAAGGTGTCCATTTCGGCGCGTGCGGGATGGTGGCCGGGGATGTTCAGCGCATCGAAATTGTACCAGTCGGTATCGATCCGCGGCCCTTCGGCGACGGAGAAGCCAAGTTCGGCGAAGATCGCGGTGATCTCTTCCTGCACCTGGCTGATCGGATGCAGGCTGCCCTGGCGGGAGGGGCGCGACGGCAGGGTCACATCCAGCCATTCGGTGCGCAGGCGCTCATCCAGGGCGGCATCTTCCAGACCCGCCTTCTTGGCCGCCAGCGCCGAGTTGATCTCATCCTTCAGCGCGTTCAGCGCCGGGCCGGCCGCCTGGCGCTCCTCCGGGGTCATCTTGCCCAGCTCGCGCATCTTCAGCGCCACTTCGCCCTTCTTGCCGACGGCGGCAAGACGGATCGCCTCCAGCGCCGCCTCGTCGGCGGCCTCTGCAATCTGACCCAGGTATTTGGCTTTAAGATCGTCCATCACGGCCCCTCGAATTCTGCTTGTGTCCTGCTACCACAAGAGCGGCTGAAAGCAAGAGGGCGGCGGCGGAAGGCGCGCGGCTGTGTCGCCGCCCTGCGCCAGGCCGGTTCCCGGCCTGAAATGATGCCCGTTTTGTGATACACTCCGCGCACATCTTATCAGCTGCTCCGGAGGACACAGCCATGGCACATGCAGATTGGTACATCGAAGGGCGCAGCTTCGGGAACTGCAACTGCAACTACGGCTGCCCCTGCCAGTTCGAGGATCTGCCCACCCACGGGCATTGCACCGGATTTGAGGTGATCCATGTCGGTAAGGGCCATTTCGAGGAAACCGACCTCGCAGGCACCCGCGCTGCCCTGCTCTACGCCTGGCCCGGTCCGATCTTCGAAGGCAAGGGCGCCTTGCAGGCGATCATCGACGACCGCGCCACAGATGCCCAGCGCGCGGCGCTGGAAACCGTGCTGCTGGGCGGTGAAACGGAGGAGGAAGCCACCCACTGGTGGGTGTTCCGCGCCATGTGCGACACCGTGCATGAGACGCTCATCAAGCGGATCGACTATGAGGCCGACATCGAAAACCGCACCGCCACGGTGGAGATCGAGGGGCTGCTCAGCGCTTCGGGCCGCCCGATCCAGGCCCCGCATGGCGGCGGCCCGCACCGGGTCCGCATCGACATCCCCGGCGGCATCGAGTTCACCCTGGCCGAAATCGGCAGCGCCTCCAGCAAATCCACCGCGGCGATCAAGCTGGATCTGGACGACACCTACGGTCAATGGGCCATCATCCGCCACGGCCCGCACGGGATCGCGGCCTAGGCACCTTCAGCTCAACAGCATCCAGGCGCCCATACCCGCCATCATCAGGTTCTCGGTGAGCGAGACAAAGCCCAGCGGTACCGCGCTGCTGCCGCCCATGCAGGCGCATTTCAGCTCCCGCTTGTCAATATAGACCGCCTTGACCACCGACACCGCGCCAACCGTTCCGATCACCAGCGCCAGCGGCGCCGCCAGCCAGATCAGCACGCCCGCCAGCATCAGAAGGCCCGCCACCCCTTCGGCAAAGGGATAGACATAGGCGTAAGGAACAAACCGGCGGGCCAGCAGGTCATAGTTCAGGAACATGCTGGAAAAGCTTTCCACATCGCGCAGCTTCTGCAGCGCCAGCAGGCACATGGAAACGGCGACAAACCATTGCAGCGTCCGCCCGCCCGCCAGCGCCCCGAACGCGGCCCACTGCGCCGCCAGCGCAATTCCCAGCGCCATGGCAAACAGCGCAATCACCGGCACATAGGTGGTCTCCCCGTCGGCGCGGACCGGGATGCCGAAATGGGCGCGCAGGTCCTCATAGCCGCCAATCCGCTCGCCGCCGATATAGGTCTGCGGCGTGGTCTCGACTCCCGCCTGCTCCTGAAAGCGCTCAACCTCCTCGCGGGTGGCCAGCCGGTGGTCCTCAACTTCATGCCCTTTCCAGCGCAGCAACGCCTTGGACTTGAGCCCGTAGGGGCACAAATGGCCCGGCATATCCATCCGGTACAGCTTTGCGCTATTGCGGGAGGCGTTGGTGCGGGCGGGGTCTGCGGCGGTCATTGCGTGCTCCTGTTCCGGTCCTGGCCAATGGGTCATCGTCACCGGCTCAACGCCGCGCCCCCGCCCCAAAGTTCCGCCTGATTTGCCCGGGCCCGCAAAGGACGGTGCAGGAGCAGCATTTTAGCTGCCAGGCAGGCACCTTAGCTCTTGCAACGCAGGGGTTTGCGTGCGCACGGTAAACCGCACCTCGCAAAATGGATGTACCGTCATGCCGACGCACCTGGACCGGAGCACCTTGACCTGGAGGGTCACCCCCGACCTTCTCGGCGTCGTTGACGCTTCCGGTGTCTTTACCGACACCAACCCCGCCTGGTTCATCACGCTGGGCCTGCTGCCCGAGGAAATTGAAAGCCGCCAGTTCTTCCACTTTGTCCACCCGGACGACATCTCCCGGACAGAGGCAGCGTTCGAGCGCGTCAAGCACGGCCATCCGGTGCTGCAGTTCGAAAACCGCTACCGGCACAAAGACGGCTCCTACCGCTGGCTGTCCTGGAACGCGGTGCCGGAGGGGGACCGGTTCTTCTGCAGCGCCCGGGATGTCACCCGCGCCAAGGAAAACGAAGCCCATTTGGCCACCCGCGAGCAGGAGGCCCGTTTCCGCGAGCAGTTCATTGCGGTGCTGGGCCATGACCTGCGCAATCCGCTGTCAGCGGTCGGCGCGGCGCTGCGGCTCTTGGAGAATGAACCGCAATCCGCCAAGGCGCTGGAGATCCTGGCCCTGGGCCGCCAGTCCGTCACCCGCATGTCGTCGCTGATCAACGACATTCTCGATTTTGCCCGCGCCCGCCTGGGCAATGGCGTCGAGATCGACCACGCCGAAAAGACAGACCTGCGGCCGGTGCTGAGCCAGACGGTGGAGGAGATCCGGCTGGCCAATCCGGGCACGGAACTGCACGAGGAGTACAGCTTCCAGGATCCGCTCGGCTGCGACCCGGAGCGCATGGCCCAGCTGGTGTCGAACCTGCTGTCGAATGCGGTGACGCATGGCACGCCGGGCAAACCGGTCACGGTGACCGCCCGCGACGACGGCGGCGACTTCGTTCTGTCCGTCACCAACTCAGGCGCGCCGATCCCGGCAGAAACCATGGGCCGTCTGTTTGAGCCGTTCACCCGCGCCGAGATGCGGGCCTCTCAGAACGGTCTGGGGCTGGGTCTGTTCATCGCCCAGCAGATCGCCAAGGGCCATGGCGGCCTGCTGACAGCGCAATCGGACGAACAGACAACCGTCTTCACCCTGCGGATGCCCAGAGGCTGACCTGCACCAATCAGGTTATTGACTGAATTTCCACGCGTCCCTCGCCGGTTGCGTGTTTTAAGCAATTTCACAGCATCATTTTAAAGACGAATCCAGATGGCAATGCGCAATCTCTGATTGTTCACTATTCATCGAAAGGGTTTGCAATGGACGGCGCATTCAGCAAGGAACTTCCGGTATTTTCCCAGAACGAGATCAAGGAACTCAAAGAGAGCGGCGGCAAGATCGTCAAGCACCACATGGGCGGCGGCGGCGGCGGCCGGTTCGATCCTGTTTCCCTGCGCGAGTTGCGCCTGAAAACCGGCACTCTGATTGACGCCATTTTCCTCAACGGCGCGCGCCACGGCGGCGAGGGCGGCGGTATGGGCGACTCGGTCACTCTGTCGCCGGATATTCTCGTCCAGGATATCGGCTACGACATACGCGACAGCTTTCTCAGCGGGCTCAAATTCTATTTTACAGACGGCACAACACTTCATGGCGGCATCCTGAACGACGAAAAACTGCTGTCCGCGGAACTGGGCTGTTCCCGGGAGGAGCTGCTTGTGATCGCCCTGGGCGGCAGCAGCGGGAACTTCCTCGATTCACTCGATGCCGTTTGCGTGGTGGGCTACAGCAGCAGCACGGTCCTTGCCCGGGACGTCACCGCCATTGTTGGAGCGATCACCCCCGGTATGGAGCTCACCGAATATACCGAAGTTGCCTCCCGCAAAACGGAATCCTACGAACGCGCGCTGTCCCAGACCCACAGCGTGACAACCAGCGCGTCCGTTTCCGGCACCTATTACGTCACCGCCTCGGTGGAAACCGAATACGCGTACAAGTGGTCCTCCCAAACCACGATCGGCCGGGACTTTGAAGAAGTGCTCGCAAACAAGACAACCCAGAAGATCAGCGTGCCAGAACACGCCTGGGCCTATCTGGAAGTCACCCGGGGCGACATTATCTCACCCGATGGAAACCCGGAAAAAAGCGTGTTCATTCCATCCGGGAATAACGCAATCAACTACCGCCTGGTCGACGAGCATTCCTTCGCCAACCTGGCTGGGTACTATGATCTGAACGGCTATTGCGCGAACCTGCCTGCGGACCGCGTTTCAACACGGCTGGATGAAACCACCGGCCTGATGATCGTGGAATGCAGCTAGGGCTCCGCCGCCGACAGCGCCCCGCAACAAAAAAGGCCGCCCCGGACAGGGCGGCCTTTTCCGAATTCAGATCCGTCTGGAGCCTTAGGCTGCCAGCGCGTCCTGTGCCTGGCGCACGATCGCACCGAAGGCTTCGGGCTCATGCACGGCCAGGTCGGCCAGAACCTTACGGTCCACTTCAATACCGGCCAGGGTCAGGCCGTTGATGAAGCGGGAGTAGGTCAGCGCTTCGTCGTGCGAACGGACGGCTGCGTTGATCCGCTGGATCCACAGCGCGCGGAAGTTGCGCTTGCGGTTCTTACGGTCGCGGGTTGCGTACTGGTTCGCCTTGTCGACGGCCTGGCGGGCAACCTTGAAGGTATTCTTGCGGCGGCCATAGTAACCTTTGGCTGCCTTGATGACCTTCTTGTGACGGGCGTGAGTCGTGGTACCACCTTTAACGCGGGACATATCTCAGATCTCCTCTTAGCGGTCGTAGGGCATGAAGCCCTTGACGATCTTTGCGTCGGGGGCCGACAGAACCGTGGTGCCGCGGGCGTCACGGATGAATTTCTTGGTGCGTTTGATCATGCCGTGGCGCTTGCCGGCCTGACCTGCGATGACCTTGCCGGTCGCAGTCACCTTGAAGCGCTTTTTGGCGCTCGATTTTGTCTTCATCTTGGGCATTTCCGTCTCCTTCAATGCGGGTTCGCTAGACGCGCGACTCGGCATGCCTCGACGGCCGGCCGCGCGGAACAGAGCTGCCCTTTAAGCAAACCTCACACGGGGGGCAAGCGGAATCTCCGCAATAAGCGCCCCTGACCCCGGAAAATCGCCCCCGGCCCGTGTTTGCCGGCATCCCAGCCGGGCCTTGCCGCCCAGGCGCAGGCGAGCGGTTGGGCACCGCCCGCTCAATGCAGCAGCACCGGGGGCGCCACGCCCCCGGCAATCAGCCCGCCAAACGGGGGGCGGTTACTCCGGATCGGTGCTGTAGATCAGCCGCTCGTCGCAGGGGGCGATGCGCAGGATGTTGGTGGTGCCCGGCACGTTGAACGGCACGCCTGCGGTGACCACGATCTGGTCGCTGTCGCCGGCATAGCCGCCCGCGCGCGCCGCCCGCGCTGCATTCACGACCGCACCCTTGAAGCGGTCCAGTTCCGGCGTCATCACGCAATGGCAGCCCCAACTGAGGCACAGCCGCCGTGCGGTGGCGCTGACCGGGGTCATCGCGATGATCGGCACGCCGGGACGCTCGCGCGCGGTCAGCAGCGCGGTGGTGCCCGATTGGGTGAAACAGCAGATCGCCTTGATCTCGGTCTTCTCCGCAATCTCCCGCGCCGCGGCGACGATGCCATCGGCCACCGTGGTGCCCTTGGCAGAGCGCGAGGCGGCGATGATCTGGGTATAGGTCGGGTCGGCCTCCACCTCGATCGCCACCTTGTCCATGGTCTGCACCGCCTGCACCGGATACTGGCCGGCCGCGCTCTCGGCGCTCAGCATCACCGCATCGGCGCCCTCATAGATGGCGGTCGCCACGTCAGAGACTTCGGCCCGGGTCGGCATCGGGCTTTCGATCATGCTTTCAAGCATCTGGGTTGCCACGATCACCGGCTTGGCGGCAGCCCGGCACTTGCGCACCAGACGCTTCTGGATCGGCGGCACCGCTGCGACCGGCAGTTCCACGCCCAGATCGCCGCGCGCGACCATGATCCCGTCGGAGGCATCCAGGATGGCCTCGAAATCCTCCACCGCCTGCGGCTTTTCGATCTTCGACAGCACCGCAGCGCGGCCATCAGCCAGCGTGCGCGCCTCATAGACGTCCTTGGCCCGCTGCACGAAAGACAGCGCCAGCCAGTCGACGCCCAGATTGCAGACAAATTCCAGGTCCGCCCGGTCCTTCTCCGACAGGGCGGCCAGCGGCAGCACCACGTCCGGCACGTTCACCCCCTTGCGGTTGGAAATCGTGCCGCCGGTCTCCACCGTGCAGTCGGCAAAATCCGGGCCGCAGGCGTCCACCACCAGGCGGATCTTGCCGTCATTGACCAAGAGATGCGCGCCCGGCTCCAGCGCCTGAAAGATCTCGGGATGCGGCAGGCACACGCGGGCCGCATCGCCCTCCGCCTCATCCAGGTCGAGGCGGAACTTGGCTCCCTCCTCCAGCTCCTCGGCCCCGTTGGCAAACACCCCCACCCGCAGTTTCGGCCCCTGCAGGTCCGCCAGAATGGCAATCGGGCTGTCCAGGTCCCTTTCCACCTGCCGGATGATCTTGTGCTTTTCGGCAATCTCCGGGTGGCTGCCGTGCGACATGTTCAGCCGGAACACATCAGCGCCGGCCTCATGCAGGGCGCGGATCGTCTCATAGGTTTCCGAAGCCGGCCCCAGGGTGGCGACAATCTTGACATTGCGCGAGCGTTTCATCGGGGTCTACTCCTCCGGACCTGAAAATATGTTATCGCAAACAGCGTTGGGCTGCTTATCCCCTAATTCCCATTTTCCCGCAACTCCCCTAAATAGCCGTCACCAAAAGATGACAGGTCCATGACATATACACCCTTTTTCGTGCACGGCGCCGACCGCCCCGCCCGCTGGCTGATCACCTGCGACCATGCGACCAATGTTGTGCCGCCCTTTGCCGGCGGCGGCGACCTGGGCCTCCCGCGCGCGGATATGGAGCGCCACATCGCCTATGACGTCGGCGCCTACGAGGTGTCGAAACTTCTGGGCGAGATGCTGGACGCTCCGGTGGTGGCCTCGAACTTCTCCCGCCTGGTGATCGACCCCAACCGCGGCGAGGATGATCCGACCCTGCTGATGAAGCTCTACGACGGCACCATCATCCCCGCCAACCGCCACGCGGGCGCGGCAGAGCTGAAGGAGCGGCTGGAAACCTGCTACCGCCCCTACCACCGCGCCTTGGCGCGGCTGGCGGAACGGCCGCGCACGGTGATCGTCTCGGTCCACAGCTTCACCCGCCAGCTGCGCGGCCGCCCGCCCCGGCCCTGGGAGATCGGCATCCTGTTCCCCGAGGGAGAGCGGTTCTCGCCCTTCGTGATTGAGGAACTGAACCGCGAGGACGGACTGTGTGTCGGCGTCAATGAGCCCTACACCGGCCACCTGCCCGGCGACGCGATTGAGACCCACGCCACCAAACCCGGCCGCCCCAACACGCTGGTCGAGCTGCGCAATGACCTGATTGCCGAACACAAGGGCCAGCACGCCTGGGCCGAGCGCCTGGCCCGCATCCTGCCCCGGGCGCTGGACGCCTCCGGTCTCTGATGCGGAGACGGAAACCGGCCCGGCGTTGCCGAACCGGCCCCCCGCCCCCATATCTGTAACGGAAACGCGGTATTTTCCGGGAAGGGAGCCGTCATGACCCAGGAAGCCCTCTCTGCCTTTTTCGGCTGGCTGACCGTGCTGCACATCGGCCTGCTCACCCTGTCCGCCCTCCTCCTCATGCTGATGCACGACTGGGCCGCCGGGCTGCACGCCCGCCTGTTCGGGCTGGCGCCCGCGGACGTCAGCCTCACTTTCTACCGCTGGCTTGGCACCTATAAGATCTTGATCTTCGCCACCGCGCTGGGGCCGTGGCTGGCGCTGCAGCTGATCTGACCGCAGCCCGCCATTGCCCGCCCCCGCCGCGGCTGCTAGGCCTGTGCGCAAACGCGCCGATGACCCGAGGACTTTCTGTTATGGACAAGCAAACCGAGATCGAAATCCAGGCCGCCGCCTTCCGCCGCCTGCAAAAACACCTGATGGAAGACCGCACCGATGTGCAGAACATCGACCTGATGAACATGGCCGGCTTCTGCCGCAACTGCCTGGCGCGCTGGTACCAGGAAGCCGCCAATGAGCGCGGCATCGAGATGGACAAGACCGAGGCGCGCGAGATCTACTACGGCATGACCATGGATGAGTGGAAAGCCAGCTACCAGACCGAGGCCAGCGCCGAGAAACAGGCGGCCTTCGAGGTGGCGTTCAAGGAAAACGTGACCGACAAGCAGTAAGCGGCGTCAGGGGCGCTGCCCCTCTTGGCCTGACGGCCAATTCACCCCGGAGTATTTGACCAAAGGTGAAAAGAGGTGGAACGGCCGCCGCCTCAGCGCCTCAGCCGCAACGCTGCGCGCGCAGGATCAATCGGCGCGCCCTCCGCATCCACCAATGCCACGCGCAGCGGTGCGCCGGTCTCGCGGTCCACCACCCCGACCGGCGCTGCGCCGCCGGTCACTTGCGCCTCCCCCCATTGCGTCAGCGCCAGGAAGGTCAGCGCCAATCCGCGCCCGGCCTCAGTCAGCACATAGGCCTGGCGCACCCGGTCGCCCGCCTCCTGATAGGGCTGTCTCTCCAGTATCCCCCCTGCCACCAGACTGTTCAGCCGGTCCGTCAGCGTCGATCGCGGCGCCTTCAGGTCTTCGCGCATGTCGTCATAGCGGCAGACGCCATAGAATGCTTCCCGCAGGATCAGCAGCGTCCAGCGGTCGCCAAGGATTTCGGCGGCCAAGGCCATCGGGCACTGCTCCTTGGGCACCAGGGCGCGGCGGCGGACGGCGGGCGGGGTTTCACGGGAATCAGAGGCTGAGTTTGACATGCGGACCCAGATAGGGGATTTCTATCTGGGTTCAAAATTGAGACTTAGATTCGCAGGCAGAAAGGACAGCCCCGATGACCCCGCACCCGATGGACCAGGATGACGCGCTCGAGGATTTCGAACCGCGCCGGATCACTCTCAACAATGCGGAAAAAACCGTGCATGTGTGCGGCAAGGGCCCGGCGGTAATCGTAATGGCGGAAATGCCCGGGATCAGCCCGCATGTGGCCCGCTTTGCCCGCTGGGTGCGCGATGCGGGCTTCACCGTCTATATGCCCTCGCTGTTCGGGCGCGACGGTGCTGTGGCCACGGCGGAGGACGGCGCAGAGGTGTTCCGCCGTGCATGCGTCAGTGCCGAGTTCCGCGCCTTTGCGGGCGGCGGCGCCAGCCCCGTCACCCGGTGGCTGCGGGCGCTGGCGCGGTTGGCTCATGGCGAATGCGGCGGCCCCGGCACCGGCGCCATCGGCATGTGCTTTACCGGCAATTTCGCCCTCTCGATGATGCTGGAACCCTCGATGCTGGCACCAGTCCTGGCGCAGCCCTCGCTGCCGCTGGACGCCCCCGCCGGTCTGGAAAGCCCGGCCGGGGAACTGGCTGCGGTGCGCGAGCGGCTGGAGCGTGAGGACCTCACCGTGCTCGCCTACCGGTTTCAGGGCGACGCCTTCTGCCAGGCGCAGCGGTTTGCGGCCTACGCCGGGGCGCTGGGGGACCGGTTCGACGCCCGAACCCTGCCGGACAGCGCTGCCGCCACAGAGGTTCCGCCGTTCTTTGCCAAGCATGTCCCCACCCCGCACAGCGTGGTCACCGCGCATCTGGTGGATGAGGCAGGCCACCCGACCCTGCAGGCGCGGGATGATATCCTGGCGTTCTTCAGGCAGCGGTTGACGCAGGGCGGCTAACCGCAAAGCCCGGCGGGGCATCCCTGCCCCGTCCCGCTTAGCGCTCCAGGCCTTCGAACCAGTCCAGCGCCATGGCGCTCCAGCCCTTGGGCAGGCCATGGCCGCCTTGGTGCAGGATCAGCTCCAGCCCGCCGGCCTTGCACTCCCAGCGCTTGCGCCAGACGCCGCCTGCGGCCTCATGGCCTGCGGCGTTGCTGGGGCAGCTGTTCTGCCGCCGCCACAGCTGCAGCCCCTGCCAGATATCGCCCTGCACGATCCCCGCCTCAGAGTCCGGGATCGCGCGGCCTTCCAGCGGCACGACGGTGTCGGCAAAACCATGGATATGCAGCAGCTGCACCGGGCCCTTGCACTCCTGCGTCATCGGCAGCCAGAACCCGCCCGACACCGCGGCATAGGCGGCGGCAAAGCCAGGCGCCAAGCAGGCCACCTCCCAGACCATCGACCCGCCGCGGGAAAACCCGCTCAGCAGCAGGCGGTCCGGGTCGACGCCCGCATTCGCCGCAGCATCCGCCAGCACCGCGCGCAGAAAGGCCAGGTCATTGCGGGGATAGGTGTTCCAGCCGTCGCGCACGGACCAGTCCGCGGGCTTGCCCTGCCTCCACGGCAGGCCGCTGGGGGCAATCACCGCATAGCCGCGCCCGGTGAAGGCCTTGACCAGCCCGGTGTTCGCGATGACCTTGGCGCCGCTGCTGCCGTAGCCGTGCAGAAACATCACGGCGGGTCCGCCCTGCCAGCCCGCCGGCAAGGCAATGCGGTATTCACCGCCCGCGACCTGACAGGGGATTTCGCCGCCGCACCCCGCCGATTGTGCCGCTGCCGCCGCGGGCGCGGCAATCAGCACCGCTGCCAGCAGTCTCCAAATCCGGCTCAGCATCTGCGCCCCTCCCAGCCTGGTTAACCGCCCCAGACTAGCACATTCCGCCGCCGTGCCTGCCTTCTGCGACGGGCAGCAGGAAAATTCCCGCCGGAGGCAAAAAAGGCCGCCCGAACGGGGCGGCCTGCGTTTGAAATTCCTTAAACAATAACCGGCGGCCGTTCCGCAGCCGGGCGCGCTCCCCCCCGGATGCGCGCCTAGCCGCGGAACCTGCCAACCAGCCGGGCCGCCAGCGACCCGGCAAACCAGCCCCCGCCAGCAGGAGGCTGCGCATAATCGGGGTGCTCCACCACCTCTGCGGTCAGCACCCGGCGGACGGCTGCAAGAATTTCGATGTCGCTGGGCTCCGCAGCCTGCGCCGCCATCATCTGACCCAGTTCCGGCTGATAACACTGTTCCATCTGGCACCTCCGCGGCTTGTTACTCTGGCAGGCGGCCCGTCCCCCGGCGCCTCTTCAACTGAAATCCAGACTATCCTATTTCGCCGTTGACGCGCCCATTTTGTATAAAATTAGTTAAAATCCGGAGTGGAAGCACCGGCTTCCGGCGACAGTGGCGCAGCGCGGCGGCGATTGTTGACGAGACTAAAACAATACCCCTGCCCGGCAGCCCGGATCGCGCGCTTTTCACGCAATTTTACCGCCCAGCATCGCGCCGCATGATTCCCCGAAACGCGAAAAAGCCGCCCACACCGGGGCGGCTTTCCAATCCGTGCCGGCAGACGCCTCAGACGGCTTTCTTGCGGCTTTCTTCCAGGTAGATCTCGCGCAGGCGCTTCGCGATAGGGCCCGGAGTGCCGTCGCCCAGCTGCACGCCGTCGATCTCCACCACCGGCATCACAAAGGCGCTGGCGGAGGTGGTGAAGGCCTCATCGGCTTCCTTGGCCTCCTCGATGGTGAACAGGCGCTCTTCGATCTCCATCTGCGCTTCCGCCGCCAGCCGCAGCACCGCGGCGCGGGTGATGCCGTGCAGGATGTCGTTGCTGAGCGGCCGGGTCACGATCTTGCCGTTCTTGACGTAATAGGCGTTGTTGGAGGTCCCCTCGGTCACATAGCCGTCCTCGACCAGCCAGGCGTCATCGCAGCCCGCCTTCTTGGCCATCATCTTGCCCATCGAGGGGTACAGAAGCTGCACCGTCTTGATGTCGCGGCGGCCCCAGCGGATGTCCTCGATCGAAATCACCTTGGCGCCCTTTTGCGCGGCCGGGCTGTCGGCCAGGCCCGGCTTGTTCTGGGTGAACAGCACCAGCGACGGCGGGGTGTCCGCGGAGGGAAACACAAAATCCCGGTCGCCGTCGGAGCCGCGGGAGACCTGCAGGTACACCAGGCCCTCTTCGATGCCGTTCAGCTCCACCAGCTTTCGGTGGATCTCCAACAGCTCCTCCTTGGAGCAGGGCGAGGTCATGTCCAGCTCTTTCAGGGAGCGCTCCAGGCGCACGGCATGACCTTCAAAGTCGATCAGCTTGCCGTCAAGAACCGAGGTCACCTCATAAACCGCATCGGCGAACAGAAAGCCGCGGTCAAAGATCGAAACCTTGGCTTCACCTTCGGGCAGGTATTCGCCATTCACATAAACGGTACGGGTCATTGTTGTCTCCTCAACCCCACAGGGCAGCCTTGGGCGGATGCACGCCCTCAGCGTCAAATGTCAAAGGTTCCTCGCGGTCTTCGGCCAGCAAGAGCGGGCCGTCAAGATCCGTTACCGCCGCACCCTGCGCCACAAGCGTCGCGGGCGCCATCGCCAGCGAGGATCCGACCATGCAGCCGACCATCACCTGATAGCCCTCGGCGAGCGCCGCCTCGCGCAGCTTCAGCGCCTCGGTGAGACCGCCGGTCTTGTCCAGCTTGATGTTGACCACGTCGTATTTACCCTTGAGGCCGGGCAGACTGTCACGGTCATGGCAGCTTTCGTCCGCGCAGACCGGCACCGGGCGCGCCATCCCGATCAGGGCCTCATCCTCGCCCGCGGGCAGCGGCTGCTCCACCAGTTCCACGCCGAGGCGCAGCAGATGCGGCGCCAGCTCAGCGTAAACCTCAGCCGACCAGCCCTCATTGGCGTCAATGATGATCTTCGCCTCCGGCGCACCGGCGCGCACTGCCTCCAGGCGCGGCATGTCATCGGGAGTGCCGAGCTTTATCTTCAACAGCGGCCGGTGGGCGTTCTCCGCCGCCTGCGCCTGCATCTTCTCAGGGGTATCGAGCGACAGCGTGTAGGCGGTGATCTCAGGCCCCGGCTCCGGCAAGCCCGCCAGCTCCCAGACCCGCTTCCCGGCCTGTTTCGCCTCCAGATCCCACAGCGCGCAATCGACCGCGTTGCGGGCGGCCCCGGCAGGCAGAAGCGATTGCAGCTCCTCGCGGGTGAAATCGGCGGGCAGCCCCTCGATCTCGGCGGCCACGCTCTCCAGCGTCTCGTTGTAGCGGGCATAGGGCACGCATTCGCCCCAGCCGGTGACGCCGTCCTTCTCTACCCGCACGGTCAGCACCTTGGCCTCGGTGCGCGAGCCGCGCGAGATGGTGAAGACCTGCGCCAGTTTGAAGACGTCCGGGGTGACGGTGATGTTCATGAAACTGCCCTTTCCTGCGGCCCCGCGCGCCGCGGCGGCGGGCCTTGGCGCGATGCCCGGCAACCGGGGCACCTGCCTTTTCATCTTTCCAAAAATTCTCCCGCCGGAGGCATCCCGGATAGCGCCTGAGCACCTCCGGCGGGGCTGTTAGATCAGACCGCGGCCAGCGCGTCCACCAGGCGGCCGGCGCCGTGGCGGTAGGGATCGACGGCGGGCAGGCCCATGCGCTCTTCGACCTCAGAGAGGTATTTCACTGCCTCGTCCTCGGACAGATGCTGGGTGTTGACCGAGACGCCAACCACCTTGCAGGCCGGGTTGGCGCGTTGCGCCAGCGGCAGGGCTACCTCGCGCAGCTCCTCCAGGGTTGGCACGTCATAGTCCGGCAGGCCGCGCATATGGGTGCGGGTCGGCTCGTGGCACAGGATCAGCGCGTCCGGCTGGCCGCCGTGCACCAGCGCCATAGTGACGCCCGAGTAGGAGATATGGAACAGCGAGCCCTGGCCCTCGATCAGATCCCAGTGGTCGTCGTCGTTGTCCGGGGTCAGGTATTCGATCGCCCCTGCCATGAAGTCGGCGATGACCGCGTCCAGCGGCACGCCGTGGCCGGTGATCAGGATGCCGGTCTGGCCGGTGGCGCGGAAGGTCGACTTCATGCCGCGCTTCTGCATTTCCGCGTCCATCGCCAGAGCGGTGTACATCTTGCCGACCGAGCAGTCGGTGCCAACTGCCAGGCAGCGCTTGCCGGTGCGGTTCTTGCCGTTGGCAATCGGATAGCCGACGGTGGGCACGCGCACGTCGTGCAGGGTGCCGCCGTGGGTCTGGGCCGCGGCCACCAGGTCGCCTTCGTCGCGCAGCAGGTTGTGCAGGCCGGACGCCAGGTCATACCCCATCTCCAGCGCCGCGATCAGCACCTCTTTCCACGCGGGCGAGATCACGCCGCCGCGGTTGGCGACGCCGATCACCAGGGTCTTGGCGCCGGCTTCCTTTGCCTCGGCCAGGGTCATTTCCTTTAGGCCCAGGTCCGCGCCGCAGCCCGGCAGGGAGATCTGGCCAACGGCGTGGTCGGGGCGCCAGTCACGGATGCCGATGGCAACTTTGGCGGCCAGCATGTCGGGCGCATCGCCCAGGAACAGCAGATAAGGGGTTTCGATCATGGCGGGTTTCCTTCTCACTCTTGCCGGTGAGTTTGCGGAGATTCCTGCACAAGTTCATACGAAATACGCCGTATTTGCGCCACATGGCGCAAGATTTTCCTGCGTGAACACGTACTATTCGAAGAAATCTTCATTAGGTCAGTATTAGAGACATAAAATTACGCCTTCCCGCAGGATTCGCGTCCCAAGGGATGGACTCGGCAAAAAAGACCCCGCTCAGACAGCCGTTTTCGGCATTTCATCAGGCTGTTCCGGCACCGGGCGCGCCTGATTTCTCAAGCAAAACAAAGCCGAAATCGAAAAGATGCAAAAAAGGTCACAATTGCTGACATAAATTTAGACGACAGCCGGGGCACGCCGCGCCGCAGCGGTGGTTTCTGCAACCGCAAAATTCCCTTGCACATGCCAGCGCAACTTTCTAACACTTCACCCCAGCAGAATTGAAATGTCATTACCCGGAGGATTGCCACATGAGCTTCCGCATCCAGCCCGCCGCCCCGGCGCGCCCCAACCGCTGCCAGCTGTTCGGCCCCGGCTCCAAAGTGAAGCTGTTCGAAAAGATGGCGGCCTCGGCGGCGGATGTCATCAACCTCGACCTGGAGGATTCGGTGGCGCCCAGCGACAAGGATCAGGCCCGCGCCAATGTGATCGAGGCGATCAACAACGTGGACTGGGGCAACAAGTACCTGTCGGTGCGGATCAACGGGCTCGACACGCCCTACTGGTACCGGGACGTGGTGGACATTCTGGAGCAGGCCGGCGACCGGCTTGACCAGATCATGATCCCCAAGGTGGGCTGCGCCGAGGATGTTTATGCTGTGGACGCGCTGGTCACTGCGATTGAACGCGCCAAGGGCCGCACCAAGCCGGTGTCCTTTGAGGTGATCATCGAATCCGCGGCAGGCATCGCCCATGTGGAAGAGATCGCCAAATCCTCCCCCCGCCTGCAGGCGATGAGCCTGGGCGCTGCGGATTTCGCCGCCTCGATGGGAATGCAGACCACCGGCATCGGCGGCACCCAGGAGAACTATTACATGATCCGCGAGGGCCAGAAGCATTGGTCCGATCCCTGGCATTGGGCCCAGGCCGCGATTGTTGCCGCCTGCCGCACCCACGGCATCCTGCCGGTGGACGGCCCGTTCGGCGATTTCTCCGACGAGGAAGGCTATATCGCCCAGGCCAAGCGTTCGGCGACGCTGGGCATGGTCGGCAAATGGGCGATTCACCCCAGCCAGATCGCGCTGGCCAATCAGGTGTTCACCCCGTCCGAGGAAGCGGTGGCAGAAGCCCGCGAGATCCTGGCGGCGATGGAAGAGGCCAAGGCGTCGGGTGCCGGCGCTACCGTCTACAAGGGCCGTCTTGTCGATATCGCCTCGATCAAGCAGGCTGAGGTGATTGTGGCGCAGGCCGAGCTGATCGCGGGCAGCTGACGCCGGTCCGCGCGTGAAGGTTTTAAGGGCGTCCCGCGGGGGCGCCCTTTTTGGCAGGAGGAAGAGATGCCGGATTTGACCTTGCTGCATACGGCTGAAGTGCATGTGGCAACCTTTCGTGCCCTGGCGCCCGCAGCGGATCTGGACCAGCAGGTGCGCGCCGACTGGCTGGACCGGGCGCAGGACGGGATTGATGCCGCCCTTGAAGCAGAGATTGCCGCTGCGGTCGCCGCAGTTGACGGGCCGGTCTTGTGCACCTGCACCACCCTCGGCCCGGCGGCGGAGGCGGCCGGCGCCACCCGCATCGACTGGCCGATGATGCAAGAGGCCGCGCGCATCGGCGGGCCGGTGCTGATGGCCTATTGCCTGCAGAGCACCGCAGAACCCTCGGAGGCGCTGCTGCGGCGGGCGTTTGGGGCGCACGATCCGCAGCTGACACCCCTGCTTCTGGGCCAGCATTGGCCGCTGTTCGAGGCCGGGGACAGCGCCGGTTTTGCCGTGGCTGTTGCCAGGGATGTTTCCCAAGCGCTGGGGACGATGGATTTTGCTTGTGTGGTGCTGGCGCAAGCCTCGATGGCCGGGGCGGCAGAGCTGCTGCGGGAGAAGACAGAGGTGCCGGTTCTGGCCTCGCCGGAGATTGCGATGCGGGCGCTGCTGCGGGACGGGTAACGCCCCCAGGCGGGGCGCGCAAAAACCGCCGGCCAAGGCCACTGCCCTGCCGGTGTGTCTGTTCCGTATTTGCCTGTTGCCATGTTCCGGTTCAGCGAAGGCGTTAAGGACTGGCGGCGCCGCCAGAATGGCGGAGATGGACGGGCGTATCCGCCCGCGTGCTAAACGTTGTCTCTGCACGGCCCCGCTGCCAGGCGGGAGTCCGGTTCCAAGGGAGCCGGGGAGCCAAGCCCCGGCGGGTGATCGCGACCGGGGCCAAGACTGCCACGGGCGGCTTAAGATCGGGTGAGAGCAGCGCACGCCGGAGGCGCAACACCCGCAGCCGCGCGCCCGCGGCTCCCGTTGCGCAGTGAGTATTTGAGGAAAGATGAAAGGCTGCTGCGCTTCATCTTTCCCCAAATACTCAAGATTCCAGCCGCGCAGCGGTCACGCCCGCAGATCCTTGGGCGAGCCCATCACCACATAGGTGGTGATTGCAGTGACATAGGGCGAGGTGCCGAGGATGTCGGTGTGGAACCGCTTGTAGCTCGGCAGGTCGGCGCAT
The DNA here is from genome assembly GCF_000473145.1 of Leisingera daeponensis DSM 23529. NCBI lineage: Bacteria > Pseudomonadati > Pseudomonadota > Alphaproteobacteria > Rhodobacterales > Roseobacteraceae > Leisingera > Leisingera daeponensis. The sequence goes on from NZ_KI421500.1 coordinate 2,216,179, forward strand.
TCGACGCGCAGCAGGTATTCGATGGTGCCGGTGATATTGTGGCATTCGACCACCTCCGGCGCCGCCTGCATGGCGCGCTCGAAAGCTTCCTGCGCTTCCTTGGTGTGCTCCCCCAGGCCGACGCCGATATAGGTGGCAAACCCCACCCCCAGCTTCTGCCGGTCCAGCACCGCGCGGTAGCCGGTGATCACCCCCGCGCGCTCCAGCTCCTGCACCCGGCGCAGGCAGGCGGAGGGGGACAGGCCCACGCGCTCTGCCAGCTCAAGATTGCTGATGCGGCCGTCGCGAGTGAGTTCCTGCAATATCTGCTGGTTTATTTTGTCATTCTTCGCCATTGATTGCGAAAATAGACGCAAAACGCAGTTAAACGCAATTTCATTTGGCAGGTTTGGCGCAATGATTTTGCGCATGACTTATGAACTCCTCACCGCGCTGTCACTGTTTGCTTTTGTCTCCTCGATCACGCCGGGGCCGAACAACCTGATGCTGATGGCCTCCGGCGCCAATTTCGGCTTCCGCCGCACCATCCCGCATATGCTGGGGGTGGCGCTGGGGTTCGTGTTCATGGTGCTCTTGGTGGGGGCCGGGCTGGTGCAGGTGTTTGATGCCTTCCCGGTCAGCTACATCGTGCTGAAGGTGGTGTCGGTCGCCTATCTGCTGTGGCTCGCCTGGAAAATCGCCCATGCCGCACCGGTGAAGGCGAAGGGGGCTGAGGGGCGTCCGATGACGTTTCTGCAGGCGGCGGCGTTTCAATGGGTGAACCCCAAGGCCTGGGCGATGGCCCTGACGGCGATCAGCGCCTATACGCCCGATCAGACTCTGGCGGCGATCGTGCTGGTGGGTGTGGTGTTTGGCGCCATCAACCTGCCCTCGGTCGGCTCCTGGACGGTGCTGGGCCAGCAGATGGCGCGGTTCCTGACCAGCCCGCGCCGCCTGGTGCTGTTCAACTGGACCATGGCAGCGCTGCTGGTGGCCTCGCTGTATCCGGTGATCTGGCCGCAATGATGCGGGGCGGCCCCCTGCCCGGCCCGTTGTGCTTGGCGGTGCCTGCCGCGGCCGCGCGGTGGCAGCCTCTGGCGCCCGGGCCGGTGATCCCGGCTCTTGCTGAGTTGCATCTTGCGGCGCAGAAGGCCATATAGCTGCAAACCTGCAGAGCAGAGGCAACATGACCCAGTATCTGGAATTCGAAAAACCGCTGGCCGAAATCGAGGGCAAGGCGGAAGAGCTGCGGGCGCTGGCGCGCGCGAATGAGGAAATGGATGTGGCGGATGAGGCCAAGGCGCTGGACGCCAAGGCGGCGCAGCTGCTGAAGGACCTCTACAAGAACCTGACGCCCTGGCGCAAATGCCAGGTGGCGCGCCATCCCGAACGCCCTCATTGCAAGGATTACATCGAGGCGCTGTTCACCGAGTACACGCCGCTGGCCGGCGACCGGAACTTTGCCGATGACCTGGCAGTGATGGGCGGGCTGGCCCGGTTCAACGACCAGCCGGTGATGGTGATCGGCCATGAGAAGGGCAGCGACACCAAATCCCGGATCGAGCGCAATTTCGGCATGGCCCGTCCCGAGGGCTACCGCAAAGCGGTGCGGCTGATGGAGATGGCCAGCCGGTTCAAGCTGCCGGTGATCACCCTGGTGGACACGGCCGGCGCCTACCCCGGCAAAGGCGCCGAGGAACGCGGCCAGTCGGAAGCCATCGCGCGCTCGACCGAGATGTGCCTGAAGATCGGCGTGCCGCTGATCTCGGTGATCATCGGCGAAGGCGGCTCTGGCGGCGCGGTGGCCTTTGCCACGGCGAACCGGGTGGCGATGCTGGAGCATTCGATCTACTCCGTCATCAGCCCCGAAGGCTGCGCCTCGATCCTGTGGAAGGATGCGGAGAAGATGCGCGAAGCGGCGGAGGCGCTGCGGCTGACGGCGCAGGATCTGAACAAGCTGGGCGTCAACGACCGGATCATCCCGGAACCGCTGGGCGGCGCGCACCGTGATCCCAAGGCGGCGATCAAGGCTGTGGGCGGCGCCATCCAGGAGATGCTGGACGAGCTGAAGGACAAGGACGCAGCCGCGCTGGTCAAGGACCGGCGCCAGAAGTTCCTGGACATCGGCTCCAAAGGGCTGGCGGCGTAACGGCCTGGACGGTCTGTTGAATTTGAAAGCCCGGCCGCTGTGCCGGGCTTTGCCGTTTCAGGGCACGGCCGCCGCCACGGCAGGGGCGCGGGAACAAATCCGGGTTTGGCGCATTGAGTCAGGGAGAGCCCTCCCTTTGCCCAGCCGGGATTTGATGCCATGACAACCGACAGCTTTTTCAATGACGCCCGCCGCAAGCGCCTGCAGGATGTGGACCCGGAGGACTTCGCCTGGGCAGTGCCGATCATGCGAGCCGGATATGCGGGACGCGCGCTGGTCTATCTGGCCGTGGCCGGAGTGTCGCTGCGCTCAATCTGGCAGGGCGGCGAGGCCAAGGGCACGGCGGAGGCGCTGGAATGGCTGCAGGGCGGCTGGGGCACGGCGGTTATCATCCTCATCACCATCGGCCTGTTTGCCTATGCGGTCTGGCGCATGGTGGACAGTTTCTGGGATCTCGAAGCCTATGGAAGCGGCGCGAAGGGGCTGATCGCGCGCGCCGGGATGATTGTGACCGGGCTGATCCATCTGGGTCTTGGCATACTGACGCTGTCGGTTCTGACCGGCTCTGGCGACGCCTCGGAAGGCGGCGGCGGCGGCCTGGGCGGGTATTTCAGCAGTGCTGCCGGGCAGACCGTGCTGGCCGTGGCGGGCATCGTGACGATTGGGGCCGGCGGCTATTACATCCGCAAGGCGTGGAAAGAATCCTATCGCAACCACCTGCGGGCCAATCCTGTTACCCTGCATCTGAACACCGCCCTGAAGGCCGGGCTGGCGGCGCATGGGGTGGTGATTGCCATTATCGGGGGACTGCTTCTGCAGGCGGCCCTGTCCGCCTCCGGCACGCCTGAGGCCGGTATCGGAACCGCGTTCGACTGGCTGCATGACAAGGTATATGGCCGTATCCTGGTGACCGTGCTTTGCGTTGGCCTGCTGGGGTTCGCCCTGTTCTGCTTGGTCAATGCGCTGTACCGGATCGTTCCGAAAGCCTCGGACAGCGCAACCGAAACCCTGCGCGCGGCGCTGGACAAAAGCTGAGGCCCGCACCTAGCCTGCCAGCAACCGAAGCCCCTGGGTGACGTCGGAACGCACGGCCAGACGCAGGCCCGGTTCATCCCCAGCCTTAAGCGCCGCGATGATCAGCCGGTGGTTCTGCGGCGGGTCGGTGCGGCGCAGGCGGCCGTACAGCGCCCGCATGGTGGGGCCGAGCTGCAGCCAGACGGTTTCCGCCATCGCCAGCATCGCCGGCGCCTGGGCGCGCAGGTAGAGGGTGCGGTGGAACTCCAGATTGGTCCGGATATAGCCGACCGCATCGCGTTTCGAGACCATCTCCGCCACAGTCGTGTTGATCATCTGCAGCCGGTCGATCAGCGCGATATGCGCGCGCGGCAGGGCGCGGCTGGCCAGTTCAACCTCCAGCAGGGCACGCAGGGCGGCGAGCTCCTCGATCCGCTCGTTGCTGAGTTCCGGCGTCGAAACCCGGCCCGAGGAGGACAGGAACAGCGCGCCTTCGGCAGCCAGCCGCCGCACCGCTTCGCGCGCGGGCGTCATCGAGACCTCGAACTCGCGGCCGATGCCACGCAGGGTGAGCGCGGCACCGGGTGTGATTTCGCCGTGCATGATGCGGGTGCGCAGGGACCGGTAGACACGGTCATGCGCCGGAACGGAGGCAGAGGCGGCATCCTGGGAGGAGCGGGCAGTCAGATTCATGCCCTCATGTGATCACAAACCACGCCCCGGTCAAGCGGACAGTTCCGCGCGCAGCGGTGCGCCTCGCGGTCGCGCAACCGGTCAGGGGCGGCCGGACATCCCGGCCAGGCTGAGACCGGTGCGCAGCCGCCGCAGCGGGGCCTGGGAGGTGTAGGGAAACCCTGCCGACGCCTGATCCAGCGTCAGCGGTGCCCCGGCAAGCCTGCCGCAGGCCGCTGCAGCCTCCTCGAAGCTGCCGAGGGCGGCGAGGCTGGCGCAGTGCAGGACCAGCGCGCGCTGAGCCGCGGGTTCCAGCGCCAGGGCTTCGGCGGCGGCGGCGGCGGCCTCAGCCTCCTGTCCGGCGGCGAGGCGGATGGCGGCCTGCACGGTCAGCACGGCCGGCTGCGGCAACGGGTCGAGGCGGCGCGTCTGATCCAGCACTTTCTGCGCCGCACCGCCCTGCCCCGCCAGATGCAGCAGCCAAGCACGCGTCAGCTGGCCGGAGGCGTCATTGGGATAATCCTGCGCCAGGGTTTCAGCGAGCTTCAGCGCCTCGCCGGACTGGCCCGCGAATTGTGCTGCCAGCGCCCGCAGCTGCAACACAGCGGCCCCTGGCGGCAAGCCCGCAGTCATCTGCGCGGCCTCAGCAGCGCGATGCGGAAGGTGCGTGAGCGGGCCGGTCAGCGTGTCCAGGTGCCACAGCGCAGCAAGCGCCTGCGCCTCCGGCCAGTCCGGCGCCATCTGCAACGCCCGCTGCAGGGCCTGCTCTGCGCCGCTGCGGTCGCCTTGCTGCATCAGGCTGCGGGCGGTGAACAGCTTCAGGACGGCGTCATCTGCCGCGCCGCCGGGGGCAAGTTCGGGCAGCGCCTTGCCGAAATACCGGACAACACTGGCCGCCAGCGACGGTGCAAGCCCGGAGACCGAATCCTGCGGCTGCGGCGGCAGGATGCTGAGCGGCTCCGCCCCGGTGCCGGCCTGGAGGATCTCCAGCCTCACCCCGTCGCGCAGGGTGCCCGGCAAATGGCCGCTGACGACAAAATCCGCGTCCAGAAGGGCAGCCGCCTCGGCCGGCAGCAGGCCCTCGGCGGCGCGGGCGCTGCCGGGCGCGATGACGCGGATCCCCCCGGCCGGCGCCAGGCTGCGGATCACCTCCTCTGACAGCAAACGGGCAATAGCGGGCTGCAGATTGCCGGCGGTGAAGGGCAGGACAGCGATCACCGGGCGGCCCTCGAAGGCGGCGGCAGCCGGGGTTCCGGGCATCACCGCCGCAACGCTGCTCTGCTGCGCCGCCTGCTGCCAGCCCCAGAGGCCGGCCGCAGCGGCGGCGGCGGCGAGGCTCCCCGCCAGAAGCAGCACGGCAGGCCGCATCCCCCGGTGCGGCCGGGCTGCCTTGGGCTTGGACGCCGGCGGGCTGCGGCGCAGGCTGGGCAGCGAGGTCAGCTCCTGCCCCAGCGCATAGACATGCACCGGCTGCGGAATGTTCTTGACCTCATGCAGACCCATATCCTCAAACGTATAGGGGATGCGGCCCTGCACCTGCGCGTAAGCCGCAGCCGACAGCGCCACCCCGCCCAGCGGCGCCAGCGCCTCCAGCCGGGCGGCGATATTGACGTCGTCGCCATAGACATCGCCCTGGGCAATCAGCACCTCCCCCAGGGTAATTCCGATGCGCAGCTGCAGATGGCGGTAGCGGGCGGCGCCGGCCTGAACCTCCGCCGCGGCCTCCACCGCCGAGATCACGCTGGGAAAGATGGCCAGTACCCCGTCGCCCATCAGCTTGACGATCCGGCCCTGGCGGCGGCGGATCGCCGGGGCGATCAGACTTTGCTGCTGCGCCAGAACCTGGTTCAGCGTGCCGGCGTCATCCTCGGCCATCAGGCGGCTGAAACCGGCGATATCCAGCACGAAGATGGCAGCAAGGCGTCTTTGCGGTTTGTCTGGCACGGGCTGGCCTCAGGAACCGGGGCAACTGGAAACAGAAACGTGACGCGAGCTTAGCCCGCGCAGCCCGGCCCGCAAAGCACTGCGTTTATTCGCCGAACCGGTAGCGGTGCAGGCTGGCGCCGTGTTCCCGCAGCCAGGCGCGGGGGGCTTGCCAGCGCCCGTGGATCCGCTCCACCGTGTCCCAGAACGCCTGCGAGTGGTTCATTTCCGCAAGATGCGCGACCTCATGAGCGGCCACGTAGCGCAGCACCGCAGGCGGTGCCAGGATCAGCCGCCAGGAATACATCAGCGCGCCGTCGGCAGTGCAGGAGCCCCAGCGCGAGCGGGTGTCGCGCAGGGTCAGCCGGCTGTAGCCCTTGCCCAGCCGCGCGGCATAGAAATCGGACGCCTCTGCCAGACGGTTGCGCGCCAGTTCCTTCAGGTAGCGCTGCAGCGGCCGCGCCGGGCGGTCCCCCGGCACCGCAATCCGCCCCGCCTCCAGCTGGATGCGGCGCCCTTGGGCCAGCTCGATCACCCGGTTCTGGCCGTCGATGGGCAGCACGGCGCCGAACTCCGCCTGCACCGCCTCGGGGTGCTTTTGCAGATGGCCTCGGATCCAGTCGGCTTTTTCCTCGGCAAACGCCAGCGCGGCCCGTTCCGGCAGGCTTTTGGGCAGGGTCAGCGTCACCCGCCCGTCGAGCGAGGAAATCCGCAGGCTGATCCGCCGCGCCCGGGCAGACCGGCGCAGGGTCAGCGGCACCGGCGGGTCCCCGGGCAGGTGATGTTCGGCCATGCGTGCGCCCCTTTCCAGGCTTTGGCTTTGACAGTGCCCCCCTCATATGGCAAGGCACCGGAATCGTCGATACGACTCACCAGTAAATCAAGGGGATCCACATGCCCAAGGAAGAATGGGGTGTAAAGCGCGTCTGCCCCACCACTGGCAAGCGCTTTTATGACCTGAACAAGAACCCGATCATCAGCCCCTACACCGGCGAGGTCGTTGAGCTGGACACCGGTAAAACGCGGATGATTGAAGCGGATGCCGAAGACGCGGCAACCCTGAAGGCCAAAGAGAACCTGGACGCGGATGACGTGGTCCTGGATGATGACGACGACGTCGATGTCGATCTGGGCGATGATGTCCTGGACGATGACGATGATGACGACAACGTCTCGCTGGACGATATTGCCGACATGTCGTCGCCGGACGACGATTCCTGAGGCAGTTCAAGCCGTTCGGGGGAGCCTAATGCCTTCCCCGGACCGCGCTCCGGGAAGGGGCGGAAAAAAATCGGACACCGGCGCATTTTCCGCTTGCAGCCCGCGCCGCCGTCCCGTAAACGACGCTCACACCGCAAGACGGGCCGCACCGGAGACGGAACGGGCACTGAAAAGCGGGCAGGTTTGGGGCCTTAGCTCAGTTGGGAGAGCGCTTGCATGGCATGCAAGAGGTCAGGGGTTCGACTCCCCTAGGCTCCACCAAATCTTCATTCATGAAAAGCACCAGATAGTTCAGCCGCAATCGGCAGGCTTATCGCCGCCCTGCGGTCACCGGCCTCATGAACCGCCCTGCGCTGCCGCGTGGTTGCGGATCCGCCCGGCGGGACGGCGTGATTTTCACCGCACGCGCAACGAAGCCCGCTTCTTTCACCATCAGCCAGTATCCGTTTGCGGTGACGAATGCTGCATTGCGCTGCAATACTGCGGACGCCTCACCGCAAGGACCGGACTTGCCGAAAGAACCGCCAAGCATGATTGCCTATTTCACTGTCGGCGCGGATGATATCGCGCGCGGAACGGTTTTTTTCCGCGTTCCTGCCAGCCCCCCGGCTACGCGCTGGAAGAAGCGCCTGCGGGGCTGAGATACACGCTGCCGGCCAATCCGCGCCAGCCTCCCGCTCTGCCGGACTTTTACGTCAAACCGCCCCTTGGTGGACGTCCGGCCTCGGCAGGCAACGGCTCTATGACCGCCTTCGAGGCCGCACCCAAAAGCAGGTGCGCGAGCCTCACGCCGCCGCGCTTCTTGCAGGCGGCTCCGATGAGGGCCAGCCGGGCTTTCGCGCCGATTACGGACCGCTGTTCTATGTTGGCTATCTTCGCGGCCCGCAAGGCAACAAGATCGCGCATTTCTCCAGCAATCCGAACGAGCCGGGGCGCGACGGATAACCACGGCCATACGGCGGGCAGATGCCATTCGCCGCATCGCGGACGGCCGGATCACCAGACTCCGGCCGCGCGGCCGCCGGGCTGCGCGCAAGCGGCAAATGCGGGATGAGCTTCACGCCCTGTGAAGTTCTCCTCCCTCAGACCCCAAACCAACGCTCCGGTGGACGCCGCGCTGAACTGCCTCGCATAAAGCTCACAAACCGTGACGCGACAAAAGGTTGTCTGCAATCCCCTGAGCTATAAGGTAGGGTGTGTCAGCCCCAGCGGAGATCGTCGCATGAAAGATCAAGCCACCGCGCCGGACCTCCGTCCGGACACCGCGCAGCCAGACCTCCCCGCCAAGCCGCCCGGGCTGCATGAGCGGGCGCTGCATCTGATGGCCCGGCTGCTGCCGCTGTCCTTTTTCCGCCGTCCGCCCAAGATCATCATCATCGACGCCACCAACAGCTGCAACCTGCGCTGCCCGGTCTGCCCCGTCACCTTTGCGATGAGCCGCAAGCGCGGCATGATGAAGCCGCATGTGTTCCGCAAGATCATCGACGATTTCAAGGACCAGCGGGAAAAACCCGCGATCTACTTCAGCTTCTCGGGTGAGCCGACGCTGCACAAGGACCTGCCCGAATTCATCGCTTACGCGCATGAGAACGGCCATGACACCTATCTGTCGACCAACGCCACCCGCCTGACACCCGAAATGAGCGAACGGCTGATCCGCTCAGGCCTTGCGAGGGTGAACCTGTGCATGGACGGGTTTTCCAAGGAGGCGCAGGAGTCCTACCGGGTCAATTCCGACTTCGATAAGGTCAAGGCCAGCATCGAGGAATTCCTCACGATCAAGAAAGACCTGGGCTTCAAGACCCCGGTCACCGTGCTGCAGACGCTGCTGACCAGCTATTCCGAGCCGCAGATGGACGAGATGGAAGCCTGGGCGCGCGAGGCGGGATTTGACCGGGTGCGGTTCAAGACCTTCTCGATCGGCTCGTACACCTCTGCCGATCAGAAACGCGAGTTCGCCCACTTCCTGCCGCGCCAGAAGAAACTGCGCCGCCACCCGCGCCACACCAGCCATGCGCTGTGCACGGTGCCGCTGTTTCAATCGGTGGTGTTCTGGAACGGCGATCTGGGGCTGTGCTGCATCGACTACGACCAAGTGATCCAGCTGCCCAATGTCGAGCAGGACGGCTTCCTGGCAGCCTACCGCTCAGAAGAGGCCGCGCGCGCCCGCAAGCGCGGTTTCCTCAAGCAGTTCGGCATCTGCAAGACCTGCTCCTTCTCCAATGCCGAAAACATGGGCATCCGCCGCGACCTGAAGGAATAGGCGCGCGCGGCTTTCATCTTTCCCGAAATACTCTGGGGGTGAAGGCCAAAGGCCTGAGGGGGCAACGCCCCCTCCCCCTCACCGCTGCAGCAGGATCGGAAACCAGTCTTCGCGCAGGCGCTGGCCCGGCTTCATATCGTGGCCCGGGAACGGCGGCGAGGTGCGGCCCGGACGCTCCACGTAACGGGCATCATCGCCCACCAGCCGCAGCGAAAATGCGCGGCGGCGCGAGGCGGAGGTATTGCCGCGGGCGCCGTGCAGCGTCTTGTAGTTGAAGGCCACCGCATCGCCCGGCTGCATCGGGTACTCCAGCACCGTCATGCCCTCGGAATCCGGGTCCGGGACGGCCATGTACTGGCCCTCGTCCGGGAAGAAGTCCTCCTCCGACACCCAACGGGTCGGCAGCACTTCCTTCTCCCATTTGTGCGAGCCGGCCACGCAGCGCAGGGTGGCCTCTTTGACCTCATCCAGCGGCGACCAGAAGCTGATGGTCTGCTCACCCTCGACGAAGTAATAGGGGCCGTCCTGGTGCCAGGGGGTCGCCATCGAGGTGCCCGGCTCCTTGACCAGAACATGGTCATGGAACATTTGCACTGACCGGGAGCGCATCAGGTCGGCGGCGACTTCGGCAACCGGGGACTGTTCAATCGCTTGCTGGAATTCGGGAATGCGGGTCCAGTTGCAGTAATCATCGAAGAACCGGCCGGTCTGCCCGGCCTTTTCGTTGTTCGACGCGTAAGGGCCGGGGTTTTCCATATTGGCCGCAACGCCTGCGCGCAGCAGTTCGACCTGATCTGCAAACAGGCCGCGGATCAGGACCACGCCGTCGCGCTGGAACTGCTCCACATGTTCCGGGGTGATGAGGGGGTGGACCATTGCTGTCTCCGCTGCTGAATGATGCAAATCCGATGCGCCATTCCTGCCGCGGCAGAGGTATAGTTTCAAATCATATCTTTTTAAGATACCCTTCGAGAGATGTTATACCTAACCCTGCGCCATTATGAATATGTTTGCGCCGTCGCCCGGCACGGCAGCCTGTCGGCGGCGGCGGATGCCGTGCATGTGAGCCAGCCCGCGCTGTCCGCCGCGCTGAGCCGGATCGAGGAGCGCCTGGGCCATGCGCTGTTCCTGCGCAGGCGCGGCGCGGCTCTGGCGCTGACGCCGCAGGGGCGGCGGTTTGCCGAACAGGCGCAGGCGCTGCTGGATCAGGCGGCGCGGCTGGAGAACCCCAGCAGCGCCGGGGCCGTGCACAAGCTGACGCTGGTCTGTTTCTCCGACCTGGCTCCGTTTTTGCTGGCCCCTGCCCTGAAGGCCCTGCGGGCGGTCCTGCCCGATGTGGAAGTCAGCCACCGCGCCTGCGGTTTTGAGCCGCTGATTTCCGCGCTGAGCACAGGCACGGCGGATCTGGCGATCACCTATGACCTGGGGCTGGATGCGGCTTTCAGCCGGGCCGAGCTGGACAGGATCGCGCCGCATGTGCTGGTGCCGCCGGAGCATCCGCTGGCACAGCGTCGCGGCCTGTCCCTGGCGGAGCTGTCGCAGCACCCGCTGGTGCTGTCGCAGGAAGGGCTGTCGGTGCAGCACATGCTGGGTCTGTTCAAGACCCAGGGACTGGTGCCGCGGATTGCGCACCGGGCGGAGACGCTGGAGCTGCTGCGCAGCCTGGCAGCCAATGGCGAGGGCGTGGGTATCAGCTACAGCCTGCCGCCCGGCGGGATCAGCTATGACGGCAAGACCCTGTGCGCGGTGCCAGTCACGGATGCGGCGGCGCAGGAGCCGGTGATTCTGGCTGCCCACACAGGAATGCCGGAGGAGTCCCCGGCCTTCAAAGCACATGAAATTCTCCGCAAAGCGCTGAGCGCCCGCCGGTCAGATCTTGCGCAGGCGGATCACCACATCGACTGAGGCGATCTCCATCCCCTCCGGCGCTTCCGGCAGCTTGTGGATCACCAGATCCTGCGCGGGCGCATCGCTCACCCTGCCCTCGTCCTCCCAGAAGAAATGCGGGTGGTCGTGGGTATTGGTGTCGAAATAGCTTTTGGAGCCGTCGAGCGGGATCTCCTGCAGCACGCCCGCGTCGCAGAACGCGCGCAGGGTGTTGTAGACGGTCGCCAGCGACACCGCGGCGCCCTTTTTCTTGGCCGACTCGAACAGGCTTTCGGCGGTGATATGGCGGTGCTTGCCGTCGCCGACCAGCAATTCGGCAAGCGCAACCCGCTGCCGGGTGGGTCTCAGCCCGGCCTCTGTCAGCCAGCGTGTGGCCACTTCTTCGCTGTTTGGCGTCATGAGCAGGTCCTGCATCGCGTTGCTGACCGTATATATAGGAGCAAGCGCCAGGGTTTTTCAAATGAAATTCATTCGCAGCTGAACTCCCCTTTCCGGGGCGTCTGTGGCACATTCAACGCAGGAAGTGACGCGGGGTCCCCTTGCAGGACCCTTTCGCGCGGTGCTACAGGGAGCCAGATATATAGACCCGAACCCTAGGCAGGAGAGACGCCCGAATGGCCGATTACCCCAGCAGCTTTGACAAGGACGATTTGCTGAAATGCGCACGGGGCGAGCTGTTTGGGCCGGGCAACGCCCAGCTGCCGGCGCCGCCGATGCTGATGATGGACCGTATCACCGAGATTTCCGGTGATGGCGGCGAGCATGGCAAAGGCCATGTGATTGCCGAATTCGACATCACTCCGGACCTGTGGTTCTTTGATTGCCATTTCCCGGGCAACCCGATCATGCCCGGCTGCCTCGGCCTGGACGGCCTGTGGCAGCTCACGGGCTTCAACCTGGGCTGGCGCGGCTGGAAAGGCCGCGGCTATGCGCTGGGTGTGGGTGAGGTGAAGCTCACCGGCATGGTGCGCCCGGACCGCAAGATGCTGACCTACCGCGTCAACTTCACCAAGGCCGTGCAGACCCGCCGCCTGACCATGGGTGTCGCCGACGGCATCGTAGAAGCCGACGGGGAAGTGATTTATCAGGTCAAAGATATGAAAGTGGCCCTGTCCGAGAGCTGACAGGCTTTCCGGCAGGACAAGAGTCACAGGAACAGGAGTACGCACATGCGCCGCGTCGTCGTCACCGGTCTGGGGATTGTCTCCTCCATCGGGAACAATGCCGAAGAAGTCACCGCCTCGCTGAAAGCCGGCAAATCCGGCATCGTTGCCAGCCCGGAAATGGCCGAGCACGGTTTCCGCAGCCAAGTGGCCGGCACGCTCAAGATCGATGTGGCTGAGCATGTGGACAAGCGCACCCTGCGCTTCATGGGCCCGGGCGCGGCCTATGCCCATATCGCCATGAGCCAGGCGATTGCGGATGCGGGCCTCAGCGAAGATCACGTGGTGAACGAGCGCACCGGCCTGGTGGCCGGCTCGGGCGGCCCGTCCACCTCTGCCATGCTGGCGGCGCATCAGACGGTGCTGAAAACCGGCGCGACCAAGCGCATCGGCCCGTTTGCGGTTCCGAAGTGCATGTCCTCCACGATCTCGGCCAACCTGGCGACCGCGTTCAAGATCAAGGGCATCAACTACTCGATCACCTCCGCCTGCTCCACTTCGCTGCACTGCATCGGCAACGCGGCGGAGCAAATCATGATGGGCAAGCAAGACGTTATGTTTGCCGGCGGCGGCGAAGAGCTGGACTGGACGCTGAGCTGCCTGTTCGACGCCATGGGCGCGATGTCCTCCAAGAAGAACGACGCGCCGGAAAAAGCCTCCCGCGCCTTCGACCAGGACCGCGACGGGTTCGTGATCTCCGGCGGCGGCGGCATCGTGGTGCTGGAAGAACTGGAGCACGCGCTCGCCCGCGGCGCCAAGATCTATGCCGAAGTGACCGGCTTTGCCGCCACCTCCGACGGCCACGACATGGTTGCGCCGTCCGGCGAAGGCGGCGAGCGGGCGATGCGGCTGGCGCTGGCCACCCTGCCGGAGGGCCGCAAGGTGGATTACATCAACGCGCACGGCACCTCGACCCCGGTTGGCGATGTCGGCGAGGTTGAAGCCGCGCGCCGGGTTTTCGGAGAGGGCAAGGTGCCGCCGATTTCCTCGACCAAGTCGATGACCGGCCACGCCCAGGGCGCTGCCGGGGCGCTGGAGGCAATCTTCTGCCTCCTGATGCTGGACAACGATTTCATCACGCCGTCGATCAACGTCGATACCCTCGCCGAAGGCATCCTGCCGGGCGAGATTGCCACCAGTCTGGTGGAAAACGCCGGCCTCGACTCTGTCATGACCAACAGCTTCGGCTTTGGCGGCACCAATGGTTCGATGGTTCTGAGCAAGTACAAGGGATAAATGGCGATGACGGGACTTCTGACCGGCAAGCGCGGCCTGATCATGGGCGTTGCCAACGACCGCTCCATCGCCTGGGGCATTGCCAAGGCCATGGCGGACGCCGGGGCCGAGCTGGCCTTCACCTATCAGGGCGAGGCCTTTGGCAAGCGGCTGGAACCGCTGGCCCAGAGCGTCGGCTCGGATTTCATGGTCGACGTGGATGTAACCGACGATGCCTCGCTGGATGCGGCGTTCGAACAGCTGGCGGCACGCTGGCCGACGATTGATTTCGTGGTGCATGCGATTGCCTATTCCGACAAGTCGGAGCTGACCGGGCGGTTCCTGAACACCACCCGCGCCAATTTCAAGAATTCCATGGATATCTCCGCCTATTCCTTCATCGAGGTGGCGCGCCGCGCCTACCCGCTGATGAAGGACAACGGCGGCACCCTCTTGACCCTCACCTATCAGGGGTCGAACCGGGTAGTGCCGAACTACAACGTGATGGGCGTGGCAAAGGCGGCGCTGGAATCGGCGACCCGTTACCTGGCCAACGATCTGGGCCCGGAAGGCATCCGGGTGAACGCGATCTCGCCCGGGCCGATGAAGACCCTGGCAGGCGCTGCCATCGGCGGTGCCCGCAAGACCTTCAAGCACACCGCTCAGAACGCGCCGCTGCGCGACAACGCGACGCTGGAAGCGGTGGGCGGCACTGCCGTGTACCTTGCATCCGACGCGGGCGCGTGCACCACCGGCGAGGTCATCCGGGTGGACGGCGGTTTCCACGTGCTGGGGATGCCGCAGCAGGACCACCTGTAACCACTTCCCCAAAGGCCCTGTTAAATAAAGGCGCTCCCCCAGGGGCGCCTTTTTCTGTTTCTTCTCCAAGCTGTCCCCGGCCCGCGGGGTTCTGCATCCGGCCTGCGGCGCGCTCCCGCCCGTCACCGGGCTTCTGGCAAAGCCCGCTCCCGTTGGGCGTGGCACCGCGCCGGGCGCGGTGCCACGCCCAAGGCTGCCAAGCGTCCGCCGGCGCAGCCGGGGGACCTGCGGGCGCGGGAGCACCTCCCTGCCCCGCAGGCGCAAGCTTAGTTGATAGACACCAGCTCGATGTCGAAGACCAGATCCTTGCCTGCCAGGAAATGATTGGCGTCCAGCGTCACGGTCTCTTCGGTCACTTCGACCACGGTGACGGGCAGCACATGGCCTTCGGGGCTTTGCATTTGCAGCTGAGTACCCGGATCCAGCGGGATATCGGCGGGGATGCCTGCGCGCGGGATTTCCTGGCGCGCTTCGGGATTGATCGGGCCGTAGCCATCGGCACAAGCAATTTCCAGCGTCTTCTTGCCGCCGGCTTCCATGCCTTCCAGACCGGCATCCATTCCGGCAATCACCTGGCCTGCGCCCACTGTGAATTCCAGCGGCTCGCGCCCTTCGGAACTGTCGAAAACGGTGCCATCCGTCAGCTTGCCTGTGTAGTGGATGCGCACGGTGTCGCCGTTCTTTACCCCGGTCATAAGACCTCCAATCGGTTGCGGGTTAATAAAGGGGCGCAGCCTAGCGCCCGCAGACGCGATGTAAACCCGTATGGGGGCAATTTCCGGCTTTGCCACCCTGCCGCCTTCGTGCAACTCTCGCCGCAACGGAGGGAGCCATGCCGATCACCACCTGCATATTCGACGCTTACGGAACCCTGTTCGACGTGGCAGCCGCCGCCCGCCAGGCCGCCAGCGAGCCGCAGTTCCCGCATCTGCGGGACAGCTGGGCCGAGCTGGCCAGCCACTGGCGGCTGAAACAGCTGCAATACACCTGGCTGCGCGCCATCACCGGCGCCCATGCGGATTTTTGGGATGTGACCCGGGACGGGCTTGACTGGGCGATGGAAGCCGCCGGGCTGGACGGTGACGCCGCCCTGCGCCAGCGCCTCCTGGATCTCTACTGGGAACTGCAGGCCTACCCGGAGGTGCCCGCGATGCTGAAGGCGCTGAAAGAGGCCGGGATGAACACCGCGATCCTGTCGAACGGCTCGCCTGCGATGCTGGACGGTGCGGTGCGGTCGGCGGGGCTGGCAGACGTGCTGGATGATGTGCTGTCGGTGGAAAGCGTTGGCGTCTTCAAACCTGACAGCCGTGTATACGATCTCGTCGGCGAGCGTTTCGGGTGCGCCAAAGATAGCGTGCTGTTCGTGTCCTCCAATGGCTGGGATGCGGCGGGGGCTTCGGGGTACGGCTTTGTCACCGCCTGGGTGAACCGGGCGGGCGAGCCGGTGGACAGGCTGCCCTGGAAGCCCGCGCATATCCTGCCGGATCTGACCGCCATTCCAGACCTTGCGCGGAGCTAGGCGGACCCATGGCGTTCTTTGAAACTTCTGACGGGCTGCGGCTCTATTACACGGACAGCGGCACGGGCCTGCCGCTCCTCTGCCTCGCAGGCCTCACCCGCGACAGCCGGGACTTCCGCTATTTCGCGCCGCATGCGGGGCCATACCGGATGATCACTCTGGACGCGCGCGGCCGGGGTCAGTCGGCGCACGACCCCGATTTCATGACCTACAACGTGCTGCGCGAGGCGCAGGATGCGCTGGAGCTGCTGGACCATCTGGGACTGGAGCGCGCCGCGGTGCTGGGAACGTCGCGCGGCGGGCTGGTGGCGATGACGCTGGCCGCGATCGCCAAGGACCGGCTGGCGGCGGTGATCCTGAATGACGTCGGCCCGGAGATCCCGCCGGGCGGCATTACCCGGATCATGGAATACGTGGGCCGCCGCCCGGCCGCCAAAACCCATGCGCAGGCCGCGGAAACGCTGGCAGCGCTGATGGCACCGGCCTTCCCGGATGTGCCCGCAGCGCGCTGGCGGGAGGAAGCAGAGGCTTTTTATGACCAAGGCCCGGAGGGTCTCCGCCTGCGCTATGATCCGCGGCTGCGGGACGCTTTGCTGGCGCAGGCAGAGGCCGGCCCCGCCCCGGATCTGTGGCCGCTGTTCCTGGCGCTGGAAGGGCTTCCCTGCGGCGTGATCCGCGGCGCGAACTCGGACATTCTGAGCGCCGAAACCTTCGCAGAGATGCAGCGCCGCCTGCCCGGCCTGCACGCTGCGGAGATTGCCGGACGCGGCCATGTGCCGTTTCTGGACGAGCCCGAAGCGCTCGCCCTCATCCATTCAGTTCTGGACCCCGTCAAATGACCTCAATTGCCATGATCGACGCCGCGGCGGAGCGGCTGAAGGGCCACGCCCGCGTCACCCCGCTTTTGTCCTCGCCGTTTCTGGACGAGATTGCCGGACGCCGCGTGCTGGTGAAGGCGGAATGCCTGCAGCACACCGGATCCTTCAAGTTCCGCGGCGGCTGGTCGGCGGTCTCGGCGCTGCCGGAAGAGACGCGCAAGCGCGGTGTCATTGCCTATTCCAGCGGCAACCATGCGCAAGGTGTCGCAGCCGCCGCCAAGGCGCATGGGGTGCCTGCCGTGATCGTGATGCCCGCCGACGCGCCCCGGCTGAAGATCCAGAACACCCGCGATCTGGGGGCCGAGGTGGTTCTGTATGACCGCGCGGGCGGCGAAAGCCGCGAGGCGGTGGGCGCGCAATACGCCGAAGCCCGCGGTTTGACCCTGATCAAACCCTATGATGAGCCGCAGGTGATTGCGGGCCAGGGCACTACGGGGCTGGAGATCGCGGAACAGGCTGCCGCCGAGGGCGTCACCCAAGCGGATGTGCTGGTCAATTGCGGCGGCGGCGGGCTGTCGTCGGGCATTGCGCTGGCGCTGGAAGCCCGCGCGCCGGGGCTGCGGGTGCGGACGGTGGAGCCGGAAGGCTTTGACGACGTGGCCCGGTCGCTGGCGGCGGGCGAGATCTGCCGGAACCCGAGCCAGTCCGGCTCGATCTGCGACGCGATACTGACACCGCAGCCGGGGGAGATCACCTTTCCCATTCTCAGCCGGCTGTGCGGGCCGGGCCTGGTAATTACCGAGGATGAGGCGATGCGGGCAATGGCCCTGGCCTTCCTGCGGCTGAAAATCGTGCTGGAACCCGGCGGCGCGGCCTCGTTTGCCGCGGCGCTGTTCCACCCCGGGCGGGTCGCCGGTGCCGCGGTGATTGCGGTTGCCACCGGCGGCAATGTGGATGCGGAGCTGTTCCGGGAGGCGCTCTCGCGCTATGCTTGACCCCTGGCCGCGCATTTTATAGCGCGGCAGTCAGGGGGGCCGTCATGACACGCTTCACCATCGCCTCGTTCAACGTCAAGAATCTGATCGGACCGGAGCGGGAATACTACCGCTTCCAAAGCTACACGCCGGAGGAATACGCCTGGAAGGCGGATTGGATGGCCGACCAGCTGTTGACGCTCAACGCCGATATCGTGGGGTTTCAGGAGATCTTTGACGAAGCGCCGCTGCGCCAGGTCATCACCGAAACCGACCGGCGCGGGGCAGAGGCCAACGCCGCCAGCATCCCCGACCCTTCCAAACGCTATCACCGCAAGGCGGTTTTTCAGAAGATGGATTATGGCTCTTACGCCGAAGCGGAACTGGTCTTTGCCGCCAACCTCAACGACACCGGCGAACCTGGCAAGCGGCGGCCCGGGCTGGCGGTGCTGTCGCGGCTGGGCTTTGCGGATGATCCCGAGGTGATCCAGGACATGGACCAGCCGCTGGACATCCCGATGGCCTGCCTGGGCGAGGAAGAGGACGCCGGTTTCTACACCCTGCGCCGGCTGTCGCGGCCGATCCTCAAGGTGCGGGTGCCGGTTGGGGATCAGGTGATCACCGTGTTCAACTGCCACCTGAAATCGAAGCTTGGCGAATACATCAAGCCTCAGGGCGCGCCCTATCCGCCCGAAACCGTGCTGACCGCCTATGATGCGGCAGGCCGGGCGCTGGGATCGCTGCGGGCGGCGCTCCGGCGGATGGGGGAGGCCTGGGTGCTGCGCCGTGCGGTGCTGGACGAGCTGGAGCAGGGGCGCCCGGTGATGGTGCTGGGGGATTTCAACGACGGCGAACATGCGGTCAGCAGCGAGATCATCGCCGGCGAGATGCCGTTCACGAACTACGCCTGGATGCTGCGCCATGACGCCCGGCACTCCGGCGACCGCTACAGCGCAGCGGAAGACGAACAGATCCGCGAGGACGTCGACCGGGTGCGGCTGCGCTCTGCCGGGAAGATGTTCATGAAAAGGTCATTGCGCGATGTGGTCTATACCACCGCCTTTGGCGGTGTGCATGAGAGTGTCGACCAGATCTACATGTCACGCCATTTCGACCCGTCTTGGCCCGGGGCGGTAGGAGAGATGCAGTACTACAGCGTTTTCAACGACCACCTGACCGACGGCAGCCACCCGGAGGCGCCTTACAACAGGCCAGCCTCCGATCACGCGCAGATCATGGCGCACATGGAGCTGCGCGGCTGAGGCGTGCAGGAAAACCGGTTTTCCGGCCAATTTTCTTTCTTAAGAAAATTCCCCCGCCCGCAGCAGGCGGCTGGTTTACCTCTCTGCCCCGGCGCAGGTAGAGTGCGGCGGAACAGCAAAGAGGCGCTCCATGCAGATTGCAGACCTGGGCGATGTCCAGCTTCATTACCGCGTTGACGGGGACCCGGACGGCGCCCCCATCGTTTTTGCCAACTCGCTGGGGACCGACCTGAGGGTTTGGGATGCGGTGGTGGACCGGCTTCCCGCAGGCCTGCGCATCATCCGATATGACAAGCGCGGGCACGGGCTGTCCTCCTGCCCGCCCGCGCCCTATTCGATGGGGGCGCTGGTGCGCGACGCGGAGCGGCTGCTGGATCATCTGCAGGTGCGCGACTGCATGTTCGTGGGGCTGTCGATCGGCGGCATGATTACCCAGGGCCTTGCGGTGAAGCGCCTGGATCAGATCCGGGCGCTGGTGCTGTCGAACACCGCCGCCAAGATCGGCACTGCGGAGATGTGGAACGAGCGGGTTCAGACAGTTCAGTCCGACGGCATCGAAGCGCTGGCCGACACGGTGATGGAGCGCTGGTTTGCCCGCAGTTTCCGCGCCACGCCAGAGCTGCAGCTGTGGCGCAACATGCTGGTGCAGCAATCCCGCGACGGCTATGCCGGCTGCTGCGCGGCGATTGCCGGCACCGATTTCTATACCCCCACCAGCGGCCTGCGGCTGCCCTGTCTTGGCATTGCGGGCTCCGAGGACGGCTCCACCCCGCCCGACCTGGTGCGCGAGACGGTGGACCTGATCCCCGGCAGCCAATTCCACCTGATCCGGCGTGCGGGCCATATTCCTTGCGTCGAGCAGCCCGACGAATATGCAGAACGGCTGAGCGCATTTCTGAGGGAGACCGGGCACATTGGCTGAGGTTCTTCTGGTTCACGGCTCCTGCCACGGCGCCTGGTGCTGGCACGATGTCGTTCCGGCCCTGGAGGCGCGCGGCCACACCGCCCGCACCCTCACCCTGCCCGGCCATGGCGACGGGCGCGATCCGGCGGCGATCACACTGGAGGAAACTGCTGAGGCGGTGCTGGCGGCCTCGGCACCTGACACCATCGTGCTGGGCCATTCCTGGGCCGGGTTTCCCATTTCCGCCGCAGCGGAGATAGGGCCTGACAGGTTGCGCGGCCTGATCTACCTCTGCAGCTATATTCCGGTCAGCGGCCTGTCCCTGATCGACATGCGCAAGGCGGGGCCGCGGCAGACGCTGACAGGCGCCACAACCAAGAACGCGGCCGGCACCAGCTACAGTTTCGTGGCGGAGAGCGCGCCGGAGCTGTTCTATCATGACTGCCCGGCTGAAACGGTGGCGTTCGCGCTGGCACACCTGTGCCCGCAGCCGATCCCGCCGCAGGACACGCCAATCCGCCTGGGCGACCGGTTCGAAGGTGTGCCCAAGGCCTATATCCGCTGCACGCAGGACCGGGTAATCCCGCCGGAATACCAGGCGCAGATGGCGGCGCAGCTGCCGCCGCACCGGGTCTTTGACATGAACACTTCCCATTCGCCCTTCTTTGCGGACCCTGAGGGGCTCGCGGATCTGATCGGGCACATCGCAAAGGACTTCTGATGGCAGGTTCGGTTTTTGACAGCCAGGTGTATGGCGGCCTGTTCGGCTGCGGCGAGGCCAGCCGCCTGTTTTCGGACAGTGCGGAGGTGCGCGCCATGCTGCTGGTCGAGGGCGCATTGGCCAAGGCGCAGGGCGACGCGGGCATGATCCCGCAGGAAAGCGCTGCCGCAATCGCCCGTGCGGTGGTGGAAATTGCCGTTGACCCCGGCGTGCTGAAACGGCCCAGCACGCAGAATGGCGTGCCGGTGCCGGGGCTGGTTGCCGCCTTCCGCGAGGAGATGAAAGCGCCGGAGCACGCGCAGTATGTGCATTGGGGCGCCACCTCGCAGGACATCATGGATAGCGCGCTGATGCTGCGGCTGCGCCAGGTGCTGGCACTGGTGGAAGCGGATGTGAAGGCCGCTGCGGTATCGCTTGGCAGGCTGGCCCAAACCCATGCGGACCTGCCGATGACCGCCCGCACCTATGGGCAGCACGCCACCCCCACCAGTTTCGGCGCGGTGGCAGCCGCCTGGGGCACCCCGTTGTTGAACCTGCTGGAGGAACTGCCCGCGCTGCGCCAGTCGTGCCTGCTGGTCTCCCTCTCGGGTGCGGCGGGCACGTCCGGCGCGCTGGGGCCGAAGGCAGCAGAGGTGCGCGCTGCGATGGCCAAGGGGCTGGCATTGCAGGATCCGGGACGCAGCTGGCACAGCGACCGCACGCCGGTCCTGCGGATCGCGGACTGGCTGCAGCGGGTGACGCTGGCCTTCGGCAAGATCGGCGAGGATTGCATTGCGCTGGTGCAAAGCGGCATTTCGGAGATTTCGCTGGGCGGTGCCGGGGCGTCCTCCACCATGCCGCAGAAGCAGAACCCGGTGGCGCCTTCGGTGCTGGCGGCGCTGGCGCGGCAGGGCAGCGGCTTGTTCTCCGTCCTTCAGGGGGCCTCGGTGCAGCAGCATCAGCGCGACGGGGCGGCCTGGTTCAGCGAATGGATGAGCCTGCCGCAGATCGTTCTGGGTGCGGCCAGCGCCGCAAAGACGGGCAAGGACCTGTGCGCGGGCCTGGCACCCGATCCGGAGGCAATGGCCGCCGCGCTGTCCTGCGGGCTGGGCATGATCCACGCAGAGGCGCTGAGCTTTGCCCTAGCAGAGCAGATGCCGCGGCCCGATGCGCAAGCGGCCGTAAAGGCGCTGTGCCGGGAAGCACAGTCCTCGCAGACACCGTTGCGGGCGCTGGTGGCGCGTGACTATCCCGGCCTGGACGCGGCGGCGCTGTTTGATCCGGCGCAGCAGATGGGCCGGGCGCCGTGGGATGCCTTGCAGTTTGCCAAACGGGCTGAGGAACTGGGCAACCGGTAAAGGAAGTTCAGAAGATAACGCGTGTTCACGCTGCTCCTCATGGCCATCGGCTGCACGGTGTTTCTGTGCAGCGAGTCTTCTGTGACGTAATACCGCCGCCGGGCTGCCGTATTCCCGCTTGATGCAGCCAGGCCGCCGCGCCACCCTGACTGAAACGGGGAGGAAAACCATGCAAACCATCAAAGCCGCTGTCTGCCACGCGTTCGGAGCCCCGCTGGTGATTGAAGAGGTCCTGCTGGCACCGCCCGGCATGGGCGAGGTCGAGGTCACGCTGGACGCGGTCGCCATCTGCCACAGCGACATCTCCTATTCTGAAGGCGCCTGGGGCGGATATCTGCCTGCGGTCTACGGGCATGAGGCCGCCGGGGTGATTACCGGCCTTGGCGGGGGTGTGCAGGGGTTTGCCAAGGGCGACTCCGTCGTGGTCACCCTGATCCGCAGCTGCGGAACCTGCCCGTCCTGCGCAAGCGGCAGGCCGGTGATCTGCGAAACACCCTATGATGGTGTGAACGGCCCGCTGAAGACAGCCGAAGGCCGGCCGCTGGAACAGGCCATGGCCTGCGGTGCCTTTGCCGAGAAGGTGGTGGTGGACCAGCGCCAGATCGTGAAGATCCCGGCTGAAATGGGCAAGGACGCTGCGGCGCTGATGTCCTGCGGGGTGATCACCGGCGTCGGGGCGGCAGTCAACGCCGCCCAGCTGCGGGCCGGGCAGGACGTGGTGGTGATCGGTGCGGGCGGCGTAGGTCTCAACGCCATCCAGGGGGCCCGCATTGCCGGCGCCCGGCGCATCGTTGCGGTGGACATGAGCCAGGAGAAACTGGACATCGCCAAGGAGTTCGGCGCGACCCACGGCGTTCTGGCAACTGAGGACAAGCCGTGGAAAGCCGCATTCCGGGCGCTTGGCGGCCGCGGCGCGGATGCGGTGCTGGTCACAGTCGGCGCCATTCCCGCCTACGAGCAAGCCCCGCGCTATCTGGCGCGCGGCGGCAGGGCGGTGCTGATCGGCATGCCGCATTCCGGCGCCAAGGCCAGCTACGAGCCGGTGGTTCTGGCCGCCGTGGGACAGGGGCTGATAGGCTCCAAGATGGGGGATGTGGTGATCCAGCGGGACATTCCTTGGATGGTCGACCTCTACCAGCAGGGCCGGCTGAAACTCGATGAGCTGATCTCGGGCCGCTGGTCCCTGGAGCAGATCAACGAGGCCATTGCCGACACCAAGACTGGCTCTGCCAAGCGCAATGTGATTGTCTTTGACTGACACGCACAAACCGGAGCGCAGCCCGTGCTGAAATTCCTGACCAGCCTGTTCAAGCCTGAACCGGTGAAACCGGCCCCGGCCACCTCGGAGACGTCGATGCTGTTTGCGGTGGAGGAGATTGTCCCCTTCCTGACGCGGCTTGCGAACAATCCCCGTTTCGGCCTGCCGGGCGGGCTGGCGGCTTCGGTCGCCGCAGGACTGCCGGACCTTGCCGAGCAGCAGAGCCGCCGCTGGCGCATTGACGGCGGCTTTGACACGGTGCCTGCGCATTTCGAAATCGAGGTGATGATGGAGCGCGGAGGCGAGGCAGATGTCACCTTCTTTGCCCCGCAGCCCGCGGTGGCGGAGATCAACCGGGAACTGGCCGCCTTTGATGCGGCGGCGGAGCGGTAGGCGGTGAAGCTGCATGACCTGAACGTGGTCGTTACCGCCCTGCCGGCCCCCGGCTGGGGCAGGCGCTTGAGCCCTGTTCGCCGCTCTGGTTCGTGAAACCCACACCGCCCGACAATATCGAAGGCATGACCTAGGGTGCCCGCAGCCTGCGCATTCCCGTGGCCACGGGCGAGCGGATGACCACCACATCCGACTGCGCCGCAATGCTGCGGGCTGGTGCTGCGGAGATCCGGCAGCCCGCCTTGGGCCGGGCCGGCGGCATTTGGGAAATGAAAAAGGCCGCGGCGATTGCCGAGGTGTTGAACGCATTGCACCGGATCTGTACGCCGGGCCGGTGAATTGGGCCGCCAGCATTCACTTCGCCGCCTCGATCCCAGCATTCTGCTGCTGGGGACGATCGGGACCCCGTTCCACGAACCGCTGATCAAAGGCTACATCCGGGCCGAAAACCGCTCTGGCACGCGCACGCCCTTTCACCGGCAGCGATCTGCACCTCAGCATGCAGGAGGCCGCCTGCGATTGCGCCAAGGGCTATGCTTTTGCCGGTGGCACTCCGCCCATTGCGGAATGAAACGCTACTGCGGGGTGACTCGGGCGCCGGAAAGGGTAATGTTGCCGGCAAAAGACGACCGCAGGACCTGAGCATTGACCCTTTCGCCCCAAGACGCGCTTCCCCCGGAAACCCCTCAGAACATGCAAGAAAGTGCTGCCGCTGCGGCTGCGTTCCTCAAGGCGCTGGCCCATGAGGGGCGGCTGATGATTCTGTGCCATCTAGGCGCGGGCGAGCGGTCGGTCGGTGAATTGGAGGGGCTGCTGGACATGCGCCAGGCTGCGGTCAGCCAGATGCTGGCCCGGCTGCGCGAAGAAGGCCTGGTTGCCACCCGGCGCGAGGGGAAAACGGTCTATTACTCGCTGCAGGATCCGAAAACCGAAGAGACCATCGCCCTGCTTTACAAGCATTTCTGCAGCGGTCTCTGAGCTGCGCGGCAGCACTCCGTTCTGAAACCAACGGCCTGCCCCGCAGCGGATCCCGCGCTGCGCTTTGCGCAGCGCCACGCCCAACCGGAAGGGCGCATTTTGCGAATGCGCCGGGGCGGGCGGGAGCGCCCCGCCTTGTCTCACCCGACTTGCCTCAGCTGTCCGCGCGCACGGTTTGGGTTTGCACGCCGAGGCCTTCGATCTCCAGCCGCATCACATCGCCCGGTTTCAAATAGACCGGTGCGGGCTTCATGCCCATGCCCACGCCCGGCGGTGTGCCGGTCGCGATTACATCGCCCGGATGCAGGGTCATCAGCTGGCTAAGATGCGCGATGATCTGCGCCACTGTGAACACCATTGTGCGGGTGCTGCCGGTTTGCCTGCGTTCTCCGTTCACGTCGCACGTGAGCCACAGGGCTTGCGGATCGGGCACCTCGTCGCGAGTCACCAGCCATGGGCCCACGGGACCGAAGGTGTCGCAGCTTTTGCCCTTGGTCCATTGGCCGGTCAGCTTGGTCTGATAGTCGCGCTCGGACACGTCGTTGATCAAGCAATAGCCTGCCACGTGGTTCAGCGCCTCTGCCTCTGACACGTATTTGGCAGCGGTGCCGATCACCACGCCCAGTTCGACCTCCCAATCCGCAGCGACCGAGCCGCGCGGCAAGATCACATCGTCATTTGCGCCAGCGATCGAAGAGGTGGCCTTGAGGAACAGAATCGGATGCTCCGGCAGCGCCATGTCCATCTCTTCAGCGTGATCGGTATAGTTGAGGCCGATCCCCAGAAACTTGCCCGGCTGCCCGACGCAGGGGGCCAGGTCCGGCGTGCCCGGCACCAGCGGCAGCGTCTGCGGATCCAGTGCGGCCAGTCTGGCCAAGGTTGCCTCATCCAGCACAGCCCCGGTGATATCCGGCACATGCGCCGACAGATCCCGGACCGCGCCTGCGCCGTCCAGCAGTCCCGGCCGCACGTCTCCGCCGGAGCGGTATCGCAGAAGTTTCATCAGTGTCTTCCCTGTTTCCTGTTGGTTCCGGTTCAGTTGGAGACGTAGCCCGCCACCACCTGCAGCAGCTTGAAGGCGGTTGAAGCGTCGTTTTCGACAACCGCCAGGAATTCCTCCTCGCCGATCCGCAAGCAGCGCAGGTCGCTTTCCGCAATCATGCTTAGCGCCCGCGGCTCCTGCCGGATCAGGCCCAGCTCCCCCACCAGCCGGCCCGGGCCGACCCTGGCAATCAGCCGGTCTTCCATGCCCTCTTGCGGCAGGTACAGCCCGGCCTCGCCTTCGAGGATCATATAGGCGCCGTCCGAGGCCTCATCATCCTTGAGGAAAACCGCCGCACCCTTGGCGGCCTCGTACCAGCGCGCGCCAAAGGCGAGAAGGCGCAGCTGGCGGCGGTTCAGGCCGGAGAAAAGCTCGGTCTGTTCCAGCGCCCGCAGCTTGCGGGCCAGGTCCTGACTGGCCGCCCCCTCGCCTGCCGCCACTGCCTGCGCCTCGTCGCTGACCAGCCGTCCCTGGCGCAGTTCATAAAAGACGTCGAACACATCGGGGTTCTGGAAGCCGGACGCCAGGTAAATCAATGTGGTGTCCGGCAGCAGCTTGCGCAGGTTCTTGTGCACCGCCACCCGGGTTTCCAGGTCATAGCTTGCCATGGCGGTATCCAGGATCAGGATGTCCGGCCGCTTGATGGTGGCACGGCAGAACGCCAACGGCTCGGCAAAGCTGGCCGCCAGCCCCTGCCCGCCCACGGCGATCGGCATGTCAAAGATCAGCTCCACCACCTTGTCGCGCAGGCCTTCGCGCACCATCAGATCGGAGACCAGCTTGCGCACCTCATCCGCCTTGGCGCCGGCCGCATCCGAAATTTTACCAAACAGCGCGTTTTCCAGAACCGTCAGGGTGGGAGCGAAACTGTCCCGTGAGAACGGCACAAAGCTGGGCCCAAGCGATTTCAGGAGGCTCTCCCCATGGCTGCGGCGGAAGCCCAGGATACGCTCTTTCATCCTGTCCTCGAAAGCCGGGCCAATCTGTTCGGCAGATATGGTGAAAGGCACAATCAGCAGCTGCGCAAGTTCTTCGCGGCTAAGCTTTTTGACATTGCCGGAACCTTGCCGGTCCATGAGAGCAATCGCCGCCTCATAGGCCTCCACATCCAGCCCTAGCTTGCGGAACAGCGGGTGGCCGGTGCCATCCATGCCGAAGATCTGCCGCAGCATTTCCACCACATCGCGGGTCAGCGACACCAGGCTCTCGTCCAGCCCCAGCTGTTTGAGCAGGGCCAGAAACTCCGCATGCCGCAGCAGCGTTTCAACTGTCATCGGTTCCTGGGATGCGGCAAACAGCAGGTTCTCCGCGACCGGCAGCGCCGGGTTGTAGCTGTCGGCGTCCAGGAACCGCACATGCAGATCCAGGCCCGCGTTCTCAACAGCCTGGCGCACAGCAGGGCGCAGCCTGACCAGCTGGTCTGCCAGGCCCGGGTGGGCGGTGGCCTCGAAAAACTGATCGATGCCGCGGCGGAACAGGGCGGTGTCGGACCCTATCCCCTCCACCAGTTTCAGCCACCAGCCCCGCAGCTCCTCCTCGCTCGTGAACCCGGCGAGCTCAGGATCCAGCCAGCGCGCGTCGAAGGGGTCGGGGCTGTTGCCTGCGCGAATGGCGGTTTCCAGCCGCGCTAGGTTCTGGCCCTGGTCCAGCGGGCGCAGACGCATCGGCATCATCACATTGTCGCCAAACGAGCCTTGGAACAGAACCGGCCGGGAGGTGGCAAAGCCGATCCGCGCGGCCAGCGTGGCCTGATGCAGGCTGCTGAGGTTCTGATCCGCGACCGTGACGGTGCCGGAGGACGGCAGGATTTCCCGGGTCAGCAGTTCCGCCAGGGCACGCCTGTCTTCCTCCGAGGGGGCGGCAATCCCGATCACCTGCCCGGCGGGGAATGCCGCGCTCAATTCCTCCAGCACAAGGTTTCCATCGGCGTCCCGCACGGTGACAGAGTCCAGCACGATGTCCCCGTTGAGACGCGGCAGTTCCTCCGGTTCGCCGGTCATCAGCTTCTCGCCGATCATGCCCTGCGGCGCAAAGCGCTCCAGGACCACGTCCCAGCGCACGCTCATGTCCTGGGTCTGGTTGTAATAGGCCAGCAGCTCTTTCCAGGGGGCGGCGAGATCCTTGTAGGCTGCCAGCGCCGCCACCAGCGCCCCCAGCGAGACCTTGCCCTGCAAGACCAGGTAGCCGCCGATTGCGTAGAAGAAGAACGGCGTCAGCTGGGAAATGAAGTTGTTGAGGAACTTCATGAAGAACTTCTTCTGGTAGATCTGGAAGCGGATATCATAGAGCCACCCGAGCCGGTCGGTGATCACCGCCATCCGGTAGCGCCAGCCGCCGTTGATTCTGAGCGTCGCGGCCCCCGCCGCGCTTTCGCCGATCTCGGTCGCCAGGGCGCGCACCTGTTTGATCCGTTTCTTGTTCAGCTGGTTGATCTGCCGCTGCAGCATCGGGATCAGCCAGCCTTGCAACGGAATGAGCGCAATCGCCGCCATCCCGAACCAGAAGTTCTGCAGGAACAGAAAGAACAGGATGGTCAGCATCTGGCCCGCCTGCAGCACCGGCTGGCTAACCGCATCCCCCATCAGCCCGCCCATCGGTTCCGACTCCGAGGTCACCATCGACACCAGTTCACCTTGGCTGACGCGCTCAAAATACGGTTGCGGAAACCGCAGGACCCGGGCGATCAGCTGATAGCGGAAGCGGCGCAGCATCCGCTCGGCCAGCACGCCTTTCATGGTGTTGATGCGCATTTTCAGCAGCCCGTGGCACAGCACCGACACCAGGAAAGCGCCGCACAGGATCCACAGGAAGGTCAGCTGGTCGAAACTGTACCCCAGCACGGTGACGGTACCGGTTTCCGAACCGATGGCATCGTTGATGATCCGCTTGGGCAGCTCCAGCGTCAGATACAGCAGCGGGAACAGGCAGGCGGTGACCACCAGCAGCACCAGCTGATCGCGTTTCGAGTATTTCCAGATGAAACGGAACAGAGAGCGTTCGATGGGAAAGCTCCATCAATGGCGGCTTCGGGTGTGGTCTGCCTTATGGGTAGCGCGGTTTGACGGGCACAGGCAATGGGCAGAAACCCGCTTTGTCCCGTTACGGCACCCTGCGGGCACGGCATTTGCCAGGCGGCGAAAAACCCGTAAGGTTCCAGCCAGGTACACATGCTGGAGGTCATTCGGTTTGCCGGATTATGTCGGTTCTGTTCTGCTGCTGCTCTGTGCTTTGCAGGTCAAGCACCTGTTTGCCGACTTCTTTCTGCAGACGCCGAAAATGCTGTCTGGCCGCTGTGCCTATGTCCACGCCGGGCGCGCGCAGCATGCCGGGGTTCATGTGATCGGCTCGGCCATCGTCTTTTTGCTGTTCGGCGCGCCGGTGACCTTCATCCTGGTGCTGGGAGCGCTGGAGTGGGTGGTGCATTTCCACATCGACTTCGGCAAGGCGCGCTTTTCCGAGCGCAAGAAGCTGAATCCGCAGCAGGCGATGTTCTGGCAGGCGATGGGCTCGGACCAGGCGCTGCATCAGCTGACCTATATCGCCATGGCCTGGGCCTGGGTGAAATACGCCGCGATGTGAAACCGGCTATCGGCTGGGGGCCGGCCCCCAGACCCCCGGAGTATTTTCCGGAAAAGTGAAATGCTAAGGTCGCGGTCTCAGTTTTTTCCAGATCCGCCGCCCCCGGCTGGCGCGGCGTTCAAGGTGCCACAGGCTTGTCCCGTTTGATTGTGCGCAGCACCACGTTGGTCTGGGCGCTGGCAACCGCCGGAAGGCGGAACAGGAAGTCCTCAAGAAACCGGTTATAGGCGTCCAGATCCGGGGCCAGCAC
The DNA here is from genome assembly GCF_000473145.1 of Leisingera daeponensis DSM 23529. Lineage (NCBI taxonomy): Bacteria > Pseudomonadati > Pseudomonadota > Alphaproteobacteria > Rhodobacterales > Roseobacteraceae > Leisingera > Leisingera daeponensis. The sequence goes on from NZ_KI421500.1 coordinate 2,245,519, forward strand.
CCGCAGATGGTAATCCGCCTGGCCGGTGGTGGCGTAGCACTCCTGCACCAGCGGACTGGTCTCCACCGCGCGGATGAATTCCACCAGTTTGTCGGGGTCGTGCCGGGTCAGATGCACATGGACGATCGCTTGAAACCCCAGCCCCATTGCAGGCGCGTTCACAACCGCGCCGTAGCGCTCGATGATGCCTGCCTCCTCCAGAGCCCGGACCCGGCGCCACAGGGCAGACGGCGACATGCCCACCGCCTCTGCCAGGTCGGCATTGGAAATGCGGGAATCCTCCTGCAGCAGGGTCAGAATGCGGCGGTCGCGTTGGTCGAGCTTCATTTTCCGGTCTATTTTTCCGTACTTATGTTCTTTAATGGTCAATATACCCATAAATCTGCGCAAAACCAGCAAGTCTGGCAATTCTTTTCAAGCCTGCAGGATTATCTTTCCGCGATCAATTTAGCCGTGCAAGGACTCCCCCTGCGATGACCAAGCTGAGCCACGATTTCCGCAGCTACAAGCTGGACGACCGTTATGAGATGACAAAGGGCCGGGTGTTCCTGACCGGCACCCAGGCGCTGGCCCGGGTGATGCTGGACCAGGCGCGCCGCGACCGCGAAGCGGGGCTGAACACCGCGGGGTTTGTATCGGGCTACCGCGGATCGCCGCTGGGCGGGGTGGACCTGGAATTCTGGCGCGCCAAGGCGCGGATGGAGGAGAACCGGATCAAGTTCATGGCCGCCGTGAACGAAGACCTGGGCGCCACCGCCGTTCTGGGCGCCCAGCAGGCAGTGCTGGACCCGCATTGCGAGGTCGAGGGCGTGTTTTCCATGTGGTACGGCAAGGGACCGGGCGTCGACCGGTCGGGCGACGCGCTGAAGCACGGCAACGCCTATGGCTCGTCCCCCAAGGGCGGCGTGCTGGTGGTGGCGGGCGACGACCACGGCTGTGTCAGCTCCTCCATGCCGCATCAGTCCGATGTGGCCTTCATGTCCTGGTTCATGCCGGTGCTGAACCCGGCGGATGTCTCTGAATACCTGACATTTGGCGAGTACGGCTTTGCCCTGTCGCGCTACTCGGGCACCTGGGTCGGTTTCAAGGCGGTCTCGGAAACCGTGGAAAGCGCGCGTTCGGTCGAATTGCAGCCGGATCGCGAGTTCGTTTTCCCGGAGCTGCCGGACTATCCCGGCGGCCTGCACATCCGCCGCGCCGATCTGCCCTCGCCGGAGATCGAAACCCGCATCCAGGCCAAGCTGGACGCGGTGCGCGCCTTTGCCGAGGCGAACCCGATCGACAAGCGGATCTATGACATCAAGGAGGCCCGGTTCGGCTTCATCTCCACTGGCAAGGGCCACCTGGACCTGATGGAGGCGCTGCGGCTTCTTGGGCTGGATGAGGCCGCCTGCCGCCGACTGGGCATCGATATTTACAAAGTCGGTATGGTCTGGCCGCTGGACCGCACCGATGCGCTGAAGTTCGTGAAGGGCAAGCAGGAGGTGCTGGTTGTCGAAGAAAAGCGCGGCATTATCGAGAGCCAGTTCAAGGAAAACTTCTATGACTGGCCGGGCAGCAAGCCGGAGAGAATGGTCGGCAAATACGACAGCCAGGGCGAGCCGCTGATCCCCTGGACCGGGGAGCTGAGCCCGCTGCTGCTGGCGCCGATCGTGGCGGCGCGGCTGGACAAGTTCTTCCCCGAAGAAAACCTGCCCGCCAAGGCGGCAGCGCTGACAGCCGAGCCGCCGAAGGTGCTGAACGTGCCTGGTGCCACCCGCACGCCCTATTTCTGCTCGGGCTGCCCGCACAACACCTCGACCAAGCTGCCCGAGGGGTCGAAGGCATTTTCCGGCATCGGCTGCCACGTGATGGCCAGCTGGATGGACCGGGAGACGGCGGGCTATGCCCAGATGGGCGGCGAAGGCGTGCCCTGGACCGTGGCCTCGCAGTTCAACGGCAACAAGCACGTGTTCCAGAACCTCGGCGAAGGCACCTGGTATCATTCCGGTTCTCTGGCAATCCGCCAGGCCGTCGCAGCGGGCACCAACATCACCTACAAGATCCTTTACAACGACGCGGTTGCGATGACCGGCGGCCAGCCGGTGGACGGGCCCGTGTCGGTGCATGGCATCGCCCAGACCTGCCGCGCCGAAGGGGTGGAGCGGATTGCCCTGGTCTCCGACAACATCGGCAAATTCAGCCGCGGCGACTTTCCGGCGGGCACCACCTTCCATGACCGCAGCGCGCTGGACAGTGTTCAGCGGGAACTGCGCGAGATCCCCGGCGTCACCGTGCTGATCTACGAACAGACCTGCGCCACAGAGAAGCGCCGCCGCCGCAAGCGCGGCAAGATGGAAGATCCGGCGAAATTCGCCTTCATCAACGACCTGGTCTGCGAGGGCTGCGGTGATTGCTCGGTGGAATCCAACTGCCTGAGCGTGGAGCCGAAGGAGACGCCCTTTGGCCGCAAACGCAAAATCAACCTGTCGACCTGCAACAAGGATTTTTCCTGCCTGAACGGGTTCTGCCCCAGCTTTGTCACCGTCGAAGGTGCTGCCCGGCGCAAGAAAAAGATCGCCGGGCTGGATGCCGCAGCGTTAACCGCCAAGCTGCCCGCGCCCGGCCTGCCCGCGCTGAAGGAGCCGTTTGACCTGCTGGTCACCGGGGTTGGCGGCACCGGGGTTGTCACCGTCGGCGCGCTGATCACCATGGCGGCGCACCTGGAGGGCAAAGGCGCGAGCGTGCTGGACTTCACCGGATTTGCCCAGAAGTTCGGCACGGTTCTGAGCTATATCCGGCTGTCCGCCGCTCCGGACACCTTGAACCAGGTGCGGATTGACCAGGGCGGCGCGGATGCCGTGATCGGTTGCGACGTGGTGGTCAGCTCTGCGCCCAAGGCTTCCGTCCATTACCGGGCCGGCACCAAGGTTGTTCTGAACCGGGCGGAGATGCCCACTGGTGATCTGGTTCTGCGCCGGGATGCCGACCTGATGGCAGGCGTGCGCGAAAGGACGATTGCCGAGGCTGTCGGCCCGCAGAACCTCTCCGGCTTCAACGCCAATGAGGCGGCGGAGAAGATGCTGGGCGATGCGGTGCTGGCCAACGTGATGATGCTGGGCTTTGCCTGGCAGAAGGGTCTGGTGCCGGTCAGCGCCGGGGCGCTGGACCAGGCGATCGAGCTGAACGGCGTGGCGATTGACAAGAACCGTCTTGCCTTTGCCATCGGGCGCGCCATGGCGGTGGACCCGGGTCTGGTTGCCAGCCATTACGAGGAAGCGCCGCAGAAGGAGGAAACGCTGGACGAACTGATTGAGCGCCGCGCCACCTTCCTCACCGGTTATCAGAACATGGCTTATGCCAGCCGCTATACCGCAGCCCTGAACCGGTTCCGCGCGGCCCTGCCGCACGACGCGCAGGAAGAGCTGACCGCAGCCGCCGCCCGGTCGCTGTTCAAGCTGATGGCCTACAAGGACGAGTATGAGGTCGCCCGGCTGCTGACCAGCGACGGGTTCCAGCATCAGCTGGAGGAAGAGTTCGAAGGCGATTTCTCTATCAAATACCATCTTGCCCCGCCGCTGATGAACTGGAAGCGGGATGCGCGGGGGCGTCCGGCGAAACGGGCGTTTGGCGCATGGATGCGCCCGGCGATGAACCTTTTGGCCAAGGGCAAGGCGCTGCGCGGCTCGGCCTTCAACATCTTCGGCTATCACGAAGAAGCCCGGCTGCACCGCGATCTGCTGGCGTGGTATGAGGGCGTGCTGGACACCGTCGCGGGCCGCTACGGCGCAGACAAGCGCAAACAAAGCCTGGAGCTCCTGAAAGCGCCGATGGAAATCCGCGGCTACGGCCCGGTGCGCCTGCAGGCCGCCAAGGACGTCCGCGCAAAAGCCGAGGAAGCACTAAGCAGCCTGTAAAGCCGGCCGCCGGCCCGCCCGGGGCCGGCGCGTCACACATCCCAGTGCTGGCGGGTGAATTCGGTGAAGGCTTCCATCTCCTCCGGCAGCGGCTCGCGCCCGGTGAACACCTTCAGGTACTCCGGTGTCGCCTCCAGCCTGTCGGCGTGGCTTTCGTTCGGGTCGGCCATGTCATAGCCAAGCTGCATGTAATAGAGCACCTTGGCGCGTGTCACCGCCTCGCGCTGCGGATAGCCGTAACGTTCGAACATGGCTGTCAGCGCCTCCACCCGGCGGCGGTCGGAGCGGTCCAGCAGGCTGCGCACCTTGCCGGAACGGCGCGACCAGTCGCGCACCGCGAAGTCCAGCGCTGTGTTGAACAGGTCGGGGTTGGTGATGCAGTGGAACACGTTCAGCACCGCCCCGGTGATGGTCCCGGCGGGTGCCTCTGCCTGGCGCACCATGCCCGCGGTGTTGGTCTGCTCCCAGGTCTTGAGCAGCGCATCCAGCAGATCCTGGCGCGACTTGAAGTACCAGTAGAAGGACGAGCGCGAGACCTGCATCCGCTCTGCCAGCGCCAGCACCTTTACCCGCTCGACCCCGTCAGAGATCAGCACGTCCATCGCCACGTTCAGCCAGTCATTGCGGGTGACCTTGATATTGCCGACCAGCGGCTCGGCCTCTGGATTGTCGCGGTGAAGAACGGGTTTCTGCGCCATATGCGTCCCTTGGGATCGTTCGCGTTTGCGGTCATCTTATGCCGGGGCGGCTGCTGGCGCCAACATGGCAAAGCCGCCGCCCGGCGATAGCGGTACGATGCAAGTGGCCTTCAGGCCACAGGCCCCGCGCGACCGGGCGGCATTGCGCCTGAACACCCCGAATACACAAGCATGACCATGCGTGAAGCCCCTGTTCGCGGCAAGCTGAACCGTCACGCAACCGGGGCAGATAGCGACAGCCGCCCCGGCGCGGCGCAGGGCTGCACCCCGCAAATACAGGTTAAATCTCCCTTTCCCCGCGCTCCTTTCGCCAAATGGGGTTTGACTAAGCAGGCCCCGGCGCGCGATGGTGAGGCCAAAAAACAGGGGAACACACGATCTCATGCACGCCTTGAACCAGCCGGGCGGACACATCTGAATGCGCCCGCTGCTGTCCGTCGAAAACCTCAGCATTGGTTTCAACAAGGACGACTCCGTCGTGAAAGACGTGAGCTTTGCCGTCCGGCCGGGCGAAACCCTGGCTCTGGTCGGGGAAAGCGGGTCGGGCAAGACGATCTCCTGCCGCGCGGTTCTGCGCATCCTGCCGAAAGTGGCGCAGCTGCGTTCCGGGCGCATTCTGCTGGACACCGGTCAGGACCAGCTGGATTTGGCCACGCTGGAGGAGCGCCGGATGCGCGACGTGCGCGGCAACATCGTGTCGATGATCTTTCAGGAGCCGATGCGCTCCCTGTCCCCTCTGCACCGGATCGGCAACCAGGTGTCTGAGGTGCTGTGGCTGCATGGCCGCAAAAGCGAGCGTGAAGCCCGCAAACTGGTTTTGGAGTGTTTTGAGCGGGTCGGCTTTCCGGAACCCGAACAAACCTACCGCTCTTACCCGTTCGAACTGTCCGGGGGGATGCGGCAGCGGGCGATGATCGCCATGGCGATGGTGGCCAAGCCTCAGTTGCTGATCGCCGACGAGCCGACCACGGCGCTGGATGTGACCACTCAGGCACAGGTGCTGGGGCTGATGAAGGATCTGCAGCGCGAGACCGGCATGGCGATGATCCTGGTGACACATGATCTGGGCGTGGTTGCCAATATGGCTGAACAGGTGGTGGTGATGCACAAGGGCCGGGTGATGGAATCCGGCGGCGCAGAGCCGATGCTGCGCGCGCCCGCTCACCCCTATACCCAGGCGCTGTTCAAGGCCGCGCCCGGCATCCCGGATGAAGCAGTGGTCGCCATCCCGCCATCGCGCGAAGACCTGATCCTGGAGATGAGATCGGTCGCCAAGACCTACACGCTCAGGGCCGGCAGGGGCTGGCAGGCACCGACCCTGATCCACGCCTGCCGCGAGATCGACCTGCGGATGACCCGGGGCGAGACACTGGCGATCGTCGGCGAGAGCGGCTCCGGCAAGACCACCGCAGCGCGGATTGCGCTGGGGGCAGAATTGCCTGACCCCGGCGGCGAGGTGCTGTTCCGTCCGGCGCAGGGAGAGCCGCCGGTCACCGTGCACGACATGGACCGCGCCGCGCGCACCGCCTTTCAGCGCCAGGCGCAGATGGTGTTCCAGGACCCCTACTCCTCTTTGTCGCCCCGGATGCGCATTCAGGACACGCTGATGGAGCCGCTGGACATTCACCGCATCGGCAGCCGTGCTGAGCGCCGCGACAAGGCGGCGGAAATGCTGCGCCTGGTCGGACTGTCGCCAGACATGCTCAAACGCTACCCGCACGCATTCTCCGGCGGCCAGCGCCAGCGCCTGTCGATTGCCCGCGCCCTGATGCTGGACCCGGCGCTGATCGTGTGCGACGAGCCAACCTCGGCGCTGGATGTCTCGGTGCAGGACCAGATCCTGCGGCTGCTGGAAGAGATCCGCGACCAGCAGAAACTGTCTTACCTGTTTATCAGCCATGATCTGGCGGTGGTTGCCCGGATTGCCGATGAAGTCGCGGTCATGCGGCGCGGTCTGATCGTCGAGCAGGCGCCGCCGGAAACCCTGTTCTACAACCCTCAGCACCCCTACACCAAGGCGCTGATCGCCGCCCAGCCGGAACCCGATATCGACCGGCCCATCGACCTGAACCTGGTGGCCCAGGGCGCCGGTGCGCCCGAATGCTGGCCCGAGGAATTCCGTTTTGACGGTAGCGAGGCGCCGCCGCTGGTGAACATGCTCCACCTGGAGCACGGCCACAAGGTACGCTGCCATGTTTGATGCCCTGAAACCGCTCCTCGCCGCCGCACTTTGCCTGGCACCGCTCGCCGCACAGGCGGAACCAGAAGTGAAGGAAAGCGCCTTCTGGGAGTCGGAGGTCAAGGCCGGCTACATGCCGCCCGCTGCCAAGCGCATTCCCGACGTGCCGCTGGTGGTGGACCTCGCGGCCAAGGGGCGGGAATTCGGCATTCAGGGTGGCACCCTCAACACCATGGTCACCCGCTCAAAGGACATCCGCCAGATGGTGGTCTATGGCTATGCGCGGCTGGCCGGATATGACGAAAACTATCAGCTGCAGCCGGACATCCTTCTGAGCTTTGAGGCTGAAAACAACCGCCGCTTCACCCTGAAACTGCGCCCCGGCCACCGCTGGTCCAGCGGCGACCCCTTCACCTCGGCCGATTTCCGGTACTGGTGGGAAGACGTTGCCAACAACGAATTGCTGAGCCCGGCCGGGCCGCCCGATTTCATGCGGGTGCTGGGCAAGCTGCCGCGGGTGAGCTTTCCGGATGAAACCACTGTCATTTATGAGTGGGATGCGCCCAACCCGGGCTTCATGCACATGCTCGCCCAGGCCCGCCCGCCGTTCATTTACCGGCCGGCGGAGTACCTGAAGCAGTTCCATGCCGATTATGCCGATCCGGAGGTTCTGGCCGAGGAGGTCGATTATGCCCGCGTCAAGAGCTGGGCGGCGCTGCACAACAAATACGACAATATGTACAAGTTCGATAACCACGAGTTGCCGACATTGCAGCCCTGGATCAACGCGTCGCCCGGCAAGAAGATCCGCCATCAGTTCGTGCGCAATCCCTACTACCACCGCATCGACAGCCGCGGCGTGCAGCTGCCCTATATCGACACCGTGGAAATGGAGATCGTCACCGCCGGTCTGGTGGCGGCCAAGTCGAACGCGGGCGAAGCCGATCTGCAGGCCCGCGGCCTCGGGTTCCGCGACATTCCGATCCTGCGCAAAGGCGAGAAGGACGGCAGGAACTACAAGACCTACCTGTGGGCCTCCGGCGCTGCCTCCCAGATTGCCATCTATCCGAACCTCAACGTGAACGACCCGGTCTGGCGCGAGATCCTGCGCGATGTCAGGGTGCGCCGGGCCCTGTCGCTGGCCATCAACCGGCGCGCCATCAACCGGGCGCTTTATTTCAATCTGGCCGAACCTGGCGCGATGACAGTGCTGGAGCAGAGCGAATTCTTCGATCCCGCCCTGCGCGAGGCCTGGGCGGGCTTTAATCCGGAACTGGCCAACCAGCTTCTTGACGAGGCAGGCCTGACTGAAAAGGACGGCTACGGCATCCGTTACCTGCCAGACGGGCGCCGGATGGAGCTGGTGGTCGAAACCGCGGGCGAGCGCGAAGAGGTGGAGAACGCGCTCCAGATTATCACCGACGACTGGCACGATGTCGGCGTGAAGCTGGTGATGCGGCCGCTGGACCGCGACATCCTGCGCAATCGTGTGTTTTCCGGCACCACCATGTCGTCTGCCTGGTTCGGCTGGGACAACGGGCTGCCGCAAGCCTATACCTCTCCGGCTTATCTGGCGCCGACCGATCAGGTGTTCCTGTCCTGGCCGAAGTGGGGGCAGCACTACCAGACCGGCGGCAGCGCGGGCGAGCCGCCAGATATGGCCCCCGCCCAGCGGCTGCTGTCGCTGCTGCAGGACTGGAACATGGCCGCCACCCAGGAAGAACGCGCGGCCGCCTGGCGCGAGATGCTGAAAATCCACGCGGATCAGGTTTATGCCATCGGCGTGGTGGCCGCCGCTCCGCAGCCCGTCGTGGTGAGCAACCGCCTGCGCAATGTGCCGGAAAAGGCGATCTGGGCCTGGGATCCGGGGGCGCATTTCGGCGTCTATCACCCCGATGAGTTCTTCTTCGAGGACGGCGAAGACTGATGGAAATTCTGCGATACGCCATATACCGCTTTGGCACCATGCTGCTGACGCTGCTGGTGGTGTCGGTGCTGGTCTTTGCCATCATCAACCTGCCGCCCGGCGACTACTTGTCGAACCAGATTGCGGAGCTGCAGGCCACCGGCCAGTCCGCGGGCGTTGCCAAGGCCGAGTTCCTGCGCAAGGAGTACGCGCTGGATAAGCCGCTGTGGCAGCAGTACATGATCTGGATGGGTTTCATGCCCGGCCCGCACGGGTTTTCCGGCATGATACAGGGCAACTTCGGCTGGTCCTTCGAATTCGACAGCCCGGTCGCCGATATCGTCGGCGACAGCCTGTGGCTGACGGTGCTGGTGAACCTCGCCGCAGTGGTCTTCGTCTATGCCGTGGCGCTGCCGCTGGGGGTGCTCGCCGCGGCCCGGGCCCGCACCTGGGTTGATTACACCACTGCCTTTGTTGGCTATCTGGGACTGGCCACGCCGAACTTCCTGCTGGCGCTGATCCTGTTCTACTATGGCCACCGCTGGTTCGACCTGCCAATCGGCGGGCTGATGGCGCCTGAATTCGAAGGCGCGCCGATGAACTGGGAGAAGGTGAAGTCCATACTTGTGCACCTGATCGTGCCAACCTTCGTGATCGGCACCGCGGGCGCCTCTGCCATGATGCAGCGTCTGCGGGCCAATATGCTGGACGAACTGGGCAAACCGTATGTCGAGACCGCAATTGCCAAGGGCATGGCGCCCTCGCGCATGCTGGCGAAATACCCGCTTCGGGTCGCCTTCAACCCCTTTGTCGCCGATATCGGCAACCTGCTGCCCTCGATGATTTCCGGCTCGGTGCTGGTGTCGGTGGTGCTGGGGCTGCAGACCATTGGCCCGACCCTGCTGACCGCGCTCAAGACCCAGGACATGTTCCTCTCGGGCTTCGTGCTGATGTTTGTCGCCTTGCTCACCCTGATCGGCACCATGATCTCTGACGTGCTGCTGGTGCTGCTTGATCCCAGAATCCGCTACGAGGGGCGCAACTCATGACCCAGCTGCCTGACGGACGGTATGTCGACGACGAGCCCTTTGACCCGCAGGCCTCGCTGCTGGAGCTGGAGCGCAAGGATCTGGACGCACCCAACTGGCTGCTGGTTTGGCGCAAGTTCAAGACGCACAGGCTGGGCCTGATCTCGGGCATTTTCCTGCTGATTGCCTACGGCCTGATACCGTTTGCCGGCTTCATCGCGCCTTACGGACCAAACCAGCGGTTTTCAGAGCATCTCTACTCGCCGCCGCAATCCATCAAGCTGTTCCACGAGGGCGAATTCGTAGGACCCTTCGTGTATCCGATGACCTCCGAGGCAAATCTGGAAACCTTTCAATGGGAGTTCAAGCCAGACACCTCGCGCCCGCTCAAGCTGTCGTTTTTCTGTGAAGGCAGCGCCTATAACCTGGCCGGTTTCATCGAAAGCAACCGCCACCTGTTCTGTGCCAGCGAGGACGCGACGATCTTCATCTTGGGATCCGACCGTCTGGGCCGCGATATCTTCAGCCGCGTCTCCTACGGGGCGCAGCTGTCCTTGACGGTCGGCCTGATCGGGATCACGGTTTCCTTTGTTCTCGGCATCTTCTTTGGCAGCGTGGCCGGTTACTTCGGCGGCCGGATCGACTGGCTCGTCAACCGGGTGATCGAAATCCTGCGGTCGCTGCCGGAACTGCCGTTGTGGCTGGCGCTGTCGGCGGCGGTCCCCTCGAACTGGTCGCCGGTCGCGGTGTTCTTCATCATTTCGATCATCCTCGGCATTCTTGACTGGCCCGGTTTGGCGCGTTCTGTGCGCTCCAAGTTCCTGTCCCTGCGGGAAGAGGAATATGTCCGCGCCGCCGAGATGATGGGCGCCTCCTCCGGGCGGGTGATCCGCAAGCATCTGCTGCCGAACTTCATGTCGCACTTGATTGCCTCGGCCGCCCTGTCGATCCCGGCGATGATCCTTGGGGAGACGGCGCTCTCCTTCCTCGGCCTGGGCCTGCGCGCGCCGGCGGTCAGCTGGGGAGTGATGCTGAATGACGCGCAAAACTTGACCGCAGTTGAAATCTACCCCTGGCTGGCCATTCCTATGCTGCCTATCGTTGTTGTCGTTCTGGCCTTCAACTTCCTCGGCGACGGCCTGCGTGATAGTTTGGATCCTTATCAGCAGTGACATTGATTTCCTCTCTTCCCGCCACGTCCACTTTCCGCCTCACAGGCACCGGCCAATGGTCGAGCGCCTTTGCGGTGACGGAATTGGCCATTGCTTCGATTGCCGCCGCGGGGCAGGAGCTTGCGCGGCTGACCGAAGCGCTCAACCTCGCGCCCGCGGCGCCTGAGGTTACCGTCGACCAGCGGCTGGCGTCGCTCTGGTTCAGCTACAGTTTCCGGCCCCAAGGCTGGGAGCTTCCCAGCCTGTGGGACGCTATCGCGGGCGTGTATGAAACGCAGGACGGCTGGATCCGCCTGCACACCAACCTGCCGCATCACCGGCAAGCCGCGCTGCAGGTGCTCGGGTGCGCCGGAGAGCGCAGCGCCGTCACCGCCGCAGTGCGCCACTGGCGGGCGGACAGGCTGGAGAGTGAGATCGTGGCCGCAGGCGGCGTGGCCGCGGCCATGCGCAGCCGCGCAGACTGGCTGGCCCATCCGCAAGGCCGCGCCGTCGCCGCGGAGCCGCTGATCCGGTGGACCTCCCCCCGCACTGTCCGATTGAGGGACCGGCCGCAGGCAACGGCAGCGCGGCCGCTGGCGGGGCTGCGTGTACTCGACCTCACCCGGGTGCTTGCGGGGCCGGTCTCAACCCGCACGCTGGCCGGTTTCGGAGCCGATGTGCTGCGCATCGACCCGCCCGGCTGGGACGAGCCGGGGGTGATCACCGACATTTCCCTGGGCAAGCGCATGGCCGCGCTGGATCTCACCAAGGGCGAAGACCGGCTGGTGTTCGAGGCCCTTCTAGCGGATGCGGACGTCTTGGTTCATGGCTACCGCCCCGGCGCGCTCGACGGGCTGGGCTACGGGGCGGACACCCGCCGCCTGATCGCGCCCCACGCGGTGGAGGTGACGCTGGACGCCTATGGCTGGACCGGCCCCTGGGCAAACCGCCGCGGTTTCGACAGCCTGGTGCAGATGAGCGCAGGGATCGCCGATGCCGGCCGTGCCTGGGCCAGGACGGACAAGCCGGCACCGCTGCCGGTGCAGGCTTTGGACCATGCCACTGGTTATCTGATGGCTGCCGCCGTGTTCTCAGCGCTCGCAGCGGCGGCCCGGGGCGCGGAAGTTCCCTCGGCCCATCTTTCCCTGGCGCGCACGGCTGAACTGCTTGCTGGACTGCCAAAATCTGCTGATGGCCCGGACCTTGCGCCCCCCGCGGACAGCGACTACGCCGAGGAGACAGAGCAGACCGGCTGGGGCCCGGGCCGCCGTCTGGCACCGCCGCTGCGGGTTGGCGCAGCGCAGATCCGCTGGACCCTGCCTGCTGCCCGTTGCGGCAGCAGCGCGGCTTGCTGGCTCGACTGACCGGAGGGAACGGCGCGCGCCGCGCGCCAGCGCGGCGCCATGCCCAACCCCAAGCGGAGCGCGCCAGCGGTCCGGCGCGGGGGCGGGAGCGTTTCCGGCGGCGGGCCTAGCGGTCGTCGCCGCCGGGTCCGCCCATATCCTCCAGCATGTCATCGTCGATGGCTGCCTGCACGGCGCCTGCTACGGCTTCCTTCTGTTTCGGCGTCAGCTCCTCCTCCTGGTCCGGCGCCATCCGCACGGTGACCTCGCGGTGGGCAAACTTGATGCCTTCGCGGGCAAACAGCTCGCGGATTTCCTGGTACACCCGTTTCCGGACGATCCACTGATCGCCCGGCTTGGTCATGAACTTAACCCGGATGATCATCGCCGAGTCCTGCATCTCGATCACGCCCTGCGACTTCAGCGGCTGAATGAAGGTGTGCCCGACAACCGGGTCGTCCATCAGGGACTGGCCCAGCTTCTTGATCAGCTTGCGGACCTTTTCCACATCGGTGTCATAGGTGACCCGCAGCGGCAGCTTCATCATCACCCAGTCGCGGGAATAGTTGGTCAGCACCTTGATCTCGCCAAACGGGATGGTGTGCAGCGCACCCAGATGGTGGCGCAGCTGGAAAGAGCGGACCGAGATTTTTTCTACCGTGCCCTTCACGTCGCCGATGTCGATGTACTCGCCCTTGCGGAAGGCATCGTCGATCAGGAAGAAGGCGCCGGAGAAGATATCCCTGACCAGCGTCTGCGAGCCAAAGCCCACCGCCAGGCCGACAACACCGGCACCAGCAAACAGCGGGCTTACGTTGATGCCCAGTTCCAGCAGCACGATCAGCACGATCGACACCAGAACCACCGCCAGAATCGCGCCGCGGAACAGCGGCAGCAGCGTTGCCAGACGGCTGGCACCGCCCGCGCCGCCTTCGTCGCCCAGCTCTCCCTGAGGAGCGTCCCCGGCCTCCTCGTCGATCTTGCTGTCGATCCAGATCCGGAACAAATGATAGACAATATAGCCGATGAACAGGATCACCGTCACATCGACTGCCCGTTCGGCGGCAGCGGAATCGATCCAGCTTGCATCCGGGTTCCACACGATCATCAGAGAGTATGCTCCGACCACAAAGGCCAGGATGCCCGCAACCCGGCGGGCAAGATCCTCGTAGGTGGCAATCGGGTGCTTGGACCGCGGTGCTACTTCCTCTTCCCAGAAGTCGTCCTCCGGTTCCGGGGTTGCACCGTCCTGCGGAACGTCCACGTTTACCGCATTCATTGTCCCGGCAGCTGCCAGCCCGGAAGTATCCTCAAGGACCTCCTCCGCCGCAGGTGCCTCTGCGGCGCTGGCGGCGGGGGCCGCCGAGGCCTCATATGCGGCGGGTTCCGCCTCTGCGCCTTCTGCCGCGGTTTCTTCCACCTCTGCCGCTTCGCGCTTTACCAAACGGGCGCGGCTGAAATAGCGCTCGATACCATAGTTGATCACCCCGTAGACCACCAGGATGGTGGTCAGCACGAAATAGCTGCCAGCCGTCAGGGGGATCGAGATATCCTGTTCCAGAACCAGATCAAACGCCAGTTTGAGCCAGCCGAACGCCATATAGACCATCAGCACCGGCGCCCAGGCCACGGCCAGGACGCGCACCAGCCAGGAGCACTCCTCGGGCGCCCGGCCCGCGCGGATGGCGTTTGAAATCGCCCGCCTGTTGACCAGAACCATCAGAAGGTTGCCCAGCGTCCCCACCAGGGCCAGTACGCCGTAGACCAGCGCATAGACGTTGTAGTTCAGGCCGAAATCCCCGACCCAAGTGGCAAACAGCGTCGAGGAGATGTCGTAGGTCGCCAGTACCGACGCCCAGATATAGAGCCGTTTGGCGTCCCGGTCGGAGAAGACGGGGATCCGGTACTGTGCCAGAAATGGCGATAGCACCATCCGCCACAGGTCGGACACCGTGCGCGCCAGGAAGAAGGCGGTGTAAACAGCCGTCACCGTGAACTCGATGGACGGATCGCCTGAGGCGCCGAAAATCAGGTAGGAGATCAGCGCGGCAAAGACCATCGCAAAAACCGTGGCGCCAATCCCCATCAGGAACCTGAACACCAGGAAGGGCATCTTCTCCTGATAGCCGCGGGGGGCGGCCTGGATCCGCGCGACCACGAACCGTTTGGCAAAACGCTTGCCGTAAATCTCCGTCGACAGCCAGCGGCCGATGAGCAGGAACAGCACGCTCCAGCCCATCACTTCGACATAGGTCGTGATGCGCCCGTCCGGGCTGGTCTGACGCAGGATGTACTGCATTTCGAAGATCGAATAGGGCAGCGCTTCCAGCCGGCTGTTCAGCTCTGCCCGGAAGGCCGCGACCCTGGATTGCGCCTTCATCAGGACCGAGGGCTGCTCCATCGCGTCAGAGGCCGGATGCCCGGTGTCCGGCGCTGCTGGCGGCGGCGCATTCAGCAATTTGCCGCTGCTGTCGACCACGACCACGCTGACACCGCTTTCGGCCGCTTGCTCTATCGCTTTGGAGAGCGCGTCCCCCGCAGCTGTATCACTTTCCTGCGCGCCGGCGAAAGGCGCCAGGCTGAAGCTCAGCAGCAGACACAGCAGGACCCTGAACATCATTCTCAGCATGGCCGCATATCCTTCTGGAAACTTGATCCAAATTAACCACGCGCAACAGCGTTGCGTAAATGGCGCGCGCGCAATTTCCTGAGCGTTATGCAATAAAAGCGCATGATTGCATGCGCATGGGGTCCGGGCTATACAAATCCTGATATCCGCCCTGCGGGCGGTCAGCTGCGCCCGTGGCCCTGCAAGCCAGTGCCTGAACCGGCAGCTGCAAAGGCAAATACTGACCGCGCCCCCCCGCCCCAACCGGCTGCGGTGCGCGCAATCTGAGGCGGACGATGGCTGAGCACAACAGCACGCGCGCTGGGACAAGCGGCAGCACTGGCTGGCGTGCTCCCGGCGCCGCCGGAACCATCCCTTTGCCCGGTGCGGTCCAGAACCCGGATCAGGCGGCCCGATGACGGCAAGAAGCACGCAAATGCCAGCAGCGACCCCCGGCACGCGCGGACCGCGGATCATGTTCTACAGCCACGACACCTTCGGGCTGGGCCATCTGCGCCGCTCGCGGGCGCTGGCGGGGGCGATCACGGCGGCCAACCCGGATGCCTCGGCGCTGATCCTGACCGGTTCGCCAGTGGCGGGACGGTTCTCTTTTCCGACCCGGGTCGACCATGTCCGCCTGCCCGGCGTGATCAAACGCGCCGATGGCTCCTATGCCTCGCGCACCATGGGCATGAGCATCGAGGAAACCGCCGAGCTGCGCGCGGCCCTCATCCGCTCCACTGTGGAACAGTACGAACCGGATGTGCTGGTGGCCGACAAGGAGCCGACCGGATTCCGCGGCGAGCTGATGCCGGCGCTGGAGCTGCTGAAATCCAAGGGCCGGTGCAAGATGGTGCTGGGCCTGCGGGACGTGCTGGATGAGCCGGAAGTGCTGGCCGCCGAATGGGAGCGCAAGCACGCGGTTGAGGCGACCCGAGACTTCTATGACGAGATCTGGGTCTACGGGCCGCGATCTGTCTATGACCCGACCGCCGGGCTGCCCTTCACGCCGCAGATGCAGGCGCGGATGCATTGGACCGGCTATCTGCGCCGCGACCTTGGCCAAGTGGGCGAGCCGCCGGAACAGCCTTATCTGCTGGTCACCCCCGGCGGCGGCGGCGATGGCGAGATGATGGTGGACCTGGTGCTGTCGGCCTATGAGGCCGACCCTGAGCTGTCCCCCCGCGCGGTGCTGGTTTACGGCCCCTTCCTGTCCGGCGAGACCCGCGAGGATTTCGAGCAGCGTGTTGCCCGGCTCGAGGGCCGCGTCACCGCTGTCGGCTTTGAATCGCAGATTGAGACGCTTTTTGCCGGCGCCCAGGGTGTTGTCTGCATGGGCGGCTACAACACCTTCTGCGAGGTTCTGTCCTTCGACAAACCCGCGGTGATCGTGCCCCGCACCACCCCGCGGCTGGAACAATGGATCCGCGCCAGCCGGGCCGAGGAAATCGGCCTGGCCACCATGCTGGACGAGACCCGCGACGGCTGGAACGCGCCGGCGCTGGCCAAGGCAATCCGCGCGCTGGCCACCCAGCCGCCGCCCTCTGCCGCGGGCTCCGAGGGGCTTCTGGACGGCCTGGATTACGTGACACAGCGGGTCAGCGCGCTGCTGCGCGACATCCGCCGGGAGGCTGCTGAATGACCGGTTCCCGCCCGCCCCTTGCGGTGGTGGTCAAAGGCTGGCCGCGGCTGTCGGAAACCTTCATCGCACAGGAACTGGTCGCCTTGGAAGCCGCCGGGCACGCATTCGAGATCTGGTCCCTGCGCCACCCCACCGACATCAAGCGCCACCCGCTGCACACGCAGCTGCAGGCCAAGGTGAACTACCTGCCGGAATACCTGTATCAGGAACCTGAGCGGGTCTGGCGCGCCCGGGCCATTGCGCAAGGCCTGCCGGGCTACGCCAAGGCCTACCGCATCTGGCGGGCAGATCTGCGCCGCGACCTGACCCCCAACCGCATCCGCCGTTTTGGCCAGGCCTGCGTGCTGGCGGCCGAAATGCCGGATGAGGTTCTGGGCCTCTATGCGCACTTCCTGCACACGCCTTCCTCGGTCGCGCGCTATGCCGCGATCATGCGCGGCCTGCCGTGGAGTTTTTCAGCCCATGCCAAGGACATCTGGACTTCGCCGGACTGGGAACTTCAGGAAAAACTCTCCGCCGCCCATCACGGCGCGGCCTTTGGCTCCACCTGCACGGGCTTTGGCGCCAAGCATCTTCAGGACCTGGCCGACACACCGGACCGGGTTGATCTGGTCTATCATGGGCTGGACCTTTCCCGCTTTCCCGCCCCGCCGGAACGCATTGCCCGGCAGCCGCAGGATCCGGTCCGCTTCATGTCGGTTGGCCGGCTGGTGGAGAAGAAAGGCTTTGACCGGCTGATCGCCGCGCTGGCGCTGCTGCCTGCAGGGCTTGACTGGCACTGGACCCACATCGGCGGCGGCGGCCTGGGCGATCTCTTGCAAGACATGGCCCGGGATGCAGGCATCGCGGACCGCATCACCTGGCGCGGGGCCTGCGACCAGCCCGAGGTGATCGAGGCGATGCGCAGCTCCGACCTGTTTGTGCTGCCCAGCCGTGTCGCCTCGGACGGTGACCGCGACGGGCTGCCCAATGTTCTGATGGAGGCCGCCTCGCAAACCCTGCCGATCCTGTCGACCCCGGTGTCCGCCATTCCGGAGTTCATCACCCACGGCACTCATGGCCTGCTGAGCGAAGACAGCCCGGAGACGCTTGCTGAAACCCTGCTCTACGCCGCCCGCCATCCGCAGGAGCTGGCCAGAATGGCCGTGGCCGCGCTGGACCGGTTGCGTTCGGATTTCGGCATGGATCCCGGAATTGCCCAGCTTTCGAAACGGTTGACGGCGATGCTGCGCGGCGGCTGACGGGTCATGCAGCCGGGAACCGGAAAACGGGTCGCCTTTTACGCGCCAATGAAGCCGCCGCACCACCCGGTGCCCTCAGGCGACCGCGAGATTGCCCGCAACCTGATGGACCTGCTTCGCAGCGGCGGCGCGGATGTGCAGCTGGTCTCGGAGTTCAGGTCCTATGACAAACGCGGCGATGCGGCGTTGCACACAGACCTGCGCAAAGCAGCAGAGGCCGAGACCGGCCGGCTGATCCGGGAGATGCCGGCGGCAGACCTTTGGGTCACCTACCACAACTATTACAAGGCGCCGGACCTGATCGGCCCCGCCGTGGCCCGCGCCCGCGAGATACCCTATGTGCAGATCGAATCCACCCGCGCCAAAAAGCGCCTGACCGGGCCGTGGGCGGGATTTGCCGAAGCCGCCCACGCCGCTGCCGATGCCGCTGCGGCGATCTTCTATTTCACCGGACAGGACCGTTTCGCGCTGGAGCGCGACCGCTGCGGAGACCAGATTGTCGCCCCCTTTCCGCCCTTCCTGCCGCTTGAGGATCTGCCCGCCGCGTCCTTTTTGGACGGCCCGATGCTGACCGCAGGCATGATGCGCCCGGGCGACAAGCTCGCCTCTTACCGCATCATCGCGGAGACACTTGCGCACTTGCCTGGTGACTGGCGGCTGGACATCGCAGGCGATGGCCCGGCCCGGTCCGAAGTTGAGGCGCTGATGGCCCCCTTTGGCAGCCAGGTCCGATTTCTCGGACAGCTCTCGCGCGAGGATCTGTCGGCGGCTTACATCAAGTCCTCCCTGTTCCTGTGGCCTGGCGTGAACGAAGCCTTCGGCATGGTCTATCTTGAGGCGCAGGCCCATGGGCTTCCGGTTGCAGCCCAGAACCGCCCCGGCGTGCGCGATGTGCTGCTGACCCGCCCCTACCCGGCCCCCGAAGACGGCGCGGCGGCTTTGGCAGCTTTCACGGTCGGCCTGCTGGCAAGCCCCGCCCTGCGCAGCGCCATTGGCCGGGAGGCCCGTGAGTACATCGCCCGGAACCACCTCGCCCCCGCGGCTGCCCGCCGGTTTTGGGACATCGCCGCCCCGCTGATGGAGACACAGACATGATTCGCCTCGCCCTTTTGCGGCACGGCCACACCGCCTGGAACCGTGCCGGGCGCATTCAGGGGCGCAGCGACATACCGCTGGACGCGCAAGCCCGAGAGGATTTGGACGGTTACGCCCTGCCTGCCCCGTGGGACGCCGCAGAGCTATGGTCCAGCCCGCTGGTGCGCGCAGCCGAAACCGCAGAATTGGTGGCAGGCCGCCCGCCCCGCACCACGCCGGAATTGACCGAAATGAACTGGGGCGGCTGGGAGGGGCTGCACGGGGTGGACCTGAAGGCCGATCCCGCCAGCGGATTCCGCGATATCGAGGACTGGGGCTGGCACTACCGCCCGCCCGGCGGCGAGAGCCCGGCAGAGGTCTGGGACCGGATAGCCCCGTGGCTGCACGGGCTGACGCGGGATGCGGTCGCGGTCTGCCACATCGGCATCATGCGGATGATCCTGGCCCGCGCCCACGGCTGGAATTTCGACGGCCCCGCCCCCTTCCGCATCAAACGCAACCGGCTGTTTGTGGTGGAGGTTGACGGCGCCTCGCTCACACCCTGGGCTGAACCTGTGCGGCTGATCCGCGAGGACACGCCATGAAGGTTCTGATTGCCGTCACCCACCTCCTCGGCACGGGCCATCTTTCGCGGGCCCTGACGCTGGCACGCGCCTTTACCGAGGCCGGACACCGGGTGCAGGTGGCCTCTGGCGGATTTCCCGCGCCGCAGCTCAATGCCGAAGGGGTCGAGGTGATCCAGCTGCCGCCGCTGCGCTCGGACGGGGTGGATTTCACCAGGCTGCTGGACGCGGACGGCTCTTTGGCCGGCGAAGCGTATCTCACCCGCCGCAAGGACGCCCTTTGCGCAGCTCTGCGCGGGCTGCAGCCCGATGTGCTGATCACCGAACTCTACCCCTTTGGCCGCCGCTCCCTGCGTCAGGAATTCCTTGCGCTGCTGGAGGCTGCCGAAACGCTGCCCCGGCGCCCGGTGATCCTGTCCTCCATCCGTGATATCCTCGCGCCGCCTTCCAAACCGGAGAAGGCGGTAAAGGCCGATGCAGTTATTGCCCGGCACTATGATGCTGTGCTGGTCCACTCCGATCCCGCGGCCACCAGACTGGAGGCCAGCTGGCCGGTCTCGCCGATGCTGGGCAGCAAGCTGCGCTATACTGGCTATGTCGCGCCGCCCGCCGCCGACCCGCACCCGGACCAGGCAGGCCGCGGCGAGGTGCTTGTCAGTGCTGGCGGAGGCAGCGTGGGCACGCCGCTGTACCGGGCCGCCTTGGAGGCGGCCAGGCAGATGCCGGATACCCCCTGGCGCCTGCTGATCGGCGGTTCGGACGCTGGCGCGCGGATCGCAGAATTTGCCAAGGCAGGCTCCCCCGCCCTGCTGGAACCGGCGCGCAAGGACTTCCGGCAGATGCTTTCTCACGCCGCCGCCTCTGTCAGCATGTGCGGCTACAACACCGCGCTTGACCTGCTGCAGGCCGGCACACCCGCGGTCCTCATCCCCTTTGACGCGGGCAATGAGACCGAACAGGGCTTGCGTGCCGCCAGCCTCGCCCCGCTGAACGGCATAGAGGTGATCAAAACAGCAGACCTCACCCCTGAAACGCTATGCGCTGCGGTCAAGGCAGCAATGCAGGCTCCGCCGCGGCTGGCAGGCGGTTTCAGGTTTGACGGAGCCGCCCGGAGTGTGGAGATTGCCGCAGAACTTGCGGGAGGGCGCGGATGACACCGGATTGGAGCGGGCTGGACCGGGAACTGGAGCACTGGCAGGAGGCGGGACTGACGCTGCCCCTGTGGTGGCGGGACGATGACGCGATGTCCCAGTCGGCGGAACTGGACCGTTTGGCGGACCTCTCCGCAGCGCTTGATCTGCCGGTGCATCTGGCGGTTATCCCGCAGGGCGTCACCCCGGATCTGACCCGTTTTGTTGCAGCCAATCCGCAACTGATCCCGGTGGTGCACGGCTGGGCGCACCAGAACCACGCCCCCGCAGGCGAGAAGAAGGCGGAATTCGGTTCCCACCGGCCGCTGGATGAGCTGCTGGACGATGCCGAGCGCGGCTTGACCCGCCTGCGGAAGCTGTTTGGCACCAGCCTGCGGCCTATGTTTGTGCCGCCCTGGAACCGCGTCTCGCCGGAGATGCTGACGTGGCTGGCCGGAGCCGGTTTCACCGCGGTCTCCACTTTCGGCCCGCGCAGCAGCGCCAAACCCGCCTCCGGGCTTCTGCGGGTGAACACGCATCTGGATCCGATCGACTGGAAAGGCTCGCGCAGCCTGCTGCCGCCGGAGCGGCTGATCGCGCAAGCCGCGCGCCAGCTGCGCGAGCGCCGCCTGGGCGATGCGGACAATGCAGAGCCTTACGGCCTCCTGACCCACCACTTGGTGCATGATGAAAAGGTCTGGGAGTTCACTGCCGCGCTTGCCAAGCGTTTGCTGGCTGGACCGGCCGAAGCCTGGATTTATGATGAAAGGATGTCCTGAATGAGCCGCCTCGACTCCATGCTGCGCCGCCTGACCGCCCAGCGTGATGGCCTGAACTGGGCCGCAGATCAGATCAACAGGATCGAGGGCGATGTTCTGGACATGGGGCTTGGCAACGGGCGCACCTACGACCATCTGCGCGCAATCCTCCCCGCCCGCCGGATCTGGGTGATTGACAGGGTGCTTCAATGCCACCCCTCCTGCATTCCGCCGGAACAGGACTTTCTGCAGGGCGAGGCAAAACCGATGCTGGAACGGCTCGCCGGTGAAGGCCGCCGGATCGCCTTGGCGCATTATGACTTCGGTTTCGGGGTGAAGGAAAAGGACGTCGCCGAGGCCGCCGCCCTGTCTCCCGCTATTGCCCGGGTAATGGTGCCAGGCGGCATGATTGTTTCCGGTCAGCCGCTGGCCGGGTTCGAGAAGCTTGCCGGCCCCGAGGGCATCCCGCCCGGCCGCTACATGTTTTACCGCGCCGGCTGAACCAGAACCCGCCCGGCCCCAGAGGGCGGGCGCGTCTCCCACCTCCGCGGCCGGGCGGTCAGGCCACCCGCAAGCCGCGCGACCATACGCCGCGTACCGCTGGCGCGCCCGCTGTCACACGGAACCGGATCAGATCGGCGCGCTTGCCTGTCTGCAGCCGCCCGCGGTCGTGCAGCCCCACCGCATCGGCCGGCGCATGTGTGACCGTGCCCAGGCCCCGCGCCGTGTCGCCCCACAGGTCGCCCAGCCTCACTGCCGCCATCAACAGAGCCGCCGGCACATAGTCCGACGACAAAATGTCCAAGAGCTCCAGCTCCGCCAGTTCATGCGCTGCCACATTGCCGGAGTGCGATCCGCCGCGGATCAGGTTCGGGGCGCCCATCATCACCTTGATGCCATGGGCATGGCAGGCCTGCGCGGCCTCCACCGTGGTGGGGAATTCCGCCAGCTGAATGCCGTGGCCTGCCGAAACGGCCACCTGCCCTGCCGTGGTGTCGTCATGGCTTGCCAGGACCGCGCCAAAGCGTTTGGCCGCCTTCACCGCCTCCGCCTCATGCAAGTCGCCATAGGTCTCGCGCAGCTCCCTTAGATGCGCGATATGCGCCTGGAATGCAGCATCGTCGAACCCGTGCTTGCCCTTCACATACTGTTCCAGCTTAGAAAGGTCGCGGAACTGCCGCTGCCCCGGAGTATGGTCCATCAGCGACACCAGCCCGACCCTGTCCGCTTCGCCAAAGGCCTCCAGCTCTGCCACCAGAGAATCCGAGCAGACCTCCGCCCGCAGGTGCAGGAAGTGCGAGATTTTCAGCGCGTCCGCCGCCCGAAGCTCCAGCAGCTCGCTGGCCAGCCCGCGGGCATAGGCGCCATAGCGGCTTTCCTTGCGGCTGATCGAGCCAACGCGCATCGCATCAAACACCGTGGTGATGCCAGTGCCCGCCAGCTCCGCATCATGGGCAATGATCGCGCTGGCATGCGGCCAATCCACCTTGGGGCGCGGCTGGATGTGGCGCTCCAGATTGTCGGTGTGCAGTTCCACCAGACCCGGACAGACATAGTCGCCCCCGCAGTCGACGGCGCCCGCCGGAACCGCAGTGCCCTCCGCAATATCCGCGATCTCACCGCCGGAAACCTTCACGCTGCCGGTGCGGGTTTCCCCCGGAAGCACCAGCGTGGCATTGGCAAGGATCAACTCTTCTGTCATCTGAGCTTCACATCTTTCGAGTTATGGAAGGCCACGTTTAGGAGGCCAATGTGACATTCACGCGATACGCGATCTACTATGCTCCGCCCGCGGACGCGGAATGGTGCCGGTTCGCCGCCAGCTGGCTGGGCTGGGACCTGGAAACAGGCCGCAGCCTGCCCCACCCGGAAAACACCGGGCTGGACGTGGCGGCGATAACAGAAGTCCCGCGCAAATACGGGCTGCATGCCACCCTGAAGCCGCCGATGCGCCTGTCTGATGGGCAATCCCAGTCGGCACTGGAAGCGGCCTGCGCGGCGCTGGCCGCAGCGCAGAAGCCGGTGACGCTCGATGGGCTGCACCTGGCCCGACTGGGCCGCTTCCTGGCGTTGCGCCCCACTGGCGATGAAACCGCGCTGAACGCCCTCGCCGCCGCCTGCGTCACGGAGCTGGACCCTTTCCGCGCGCCGCCGGCCCAGGCTGAACTGGATCGCCGCCGCGGCGCGGGCCTGAGCCCGGAGCAGGACAAGAACCTCACCCTGTGGGGCTACCCCTATGTGCTGGAGCAGTTCCGGTTTCACATCACGCTCACCGGCAAACTGCCCAAGCCCGACCTGCCTGCGGTCGAAGCGGCGCTGGGAGAGCGCCTGATCCCGCTGCTGCCTGCACCGCTGGTTATCCGCGGCATCGTGCTGGCGGGCGAAGCACGGGACGGCAGGTTTCACCTGATCCACCGCTACGCCCTCTCCGGCTGAAGGGCTGCCAGCGCGGCACTCACAGCTGCACTGAGCGCACCGCTGTTGTCGATTTCATGCACCCTGCGCAGCCCGTCCGGCAAGGGATTGACTGCGCGGGCCAGACGGCGCTGAACCTCTTCGGCGCCTTCCCGCCCGCGGGCAGACAGCCGCTCGGCCAGCACCTCCGGCCGTGCCGTCACCGACAGCACGATGAAATCGCCGAACACCTCCTGCGCCTGCAGCAGCACAGCCCGGGACAGATTGACCAGCACGCCGCCGGCACCGGCCCGCAACGTCTCAATGTCGCGCGGGATGCCGTAGTGCAGGCCATGCGCCTGCCAGTGCAAGGCGAAGACGCCATTTCGCTCAAGGGCCGAGAATTCAGCCTCCGTCACCGCCTGGTAGTCCTCCCCGCCCGCCTCGGGCGCGCGGGTAATCACCCGCCGCATCAGCCGCAGCCGGGGACCGGAGACCGCAAGGGCAGACATCAGGCTGTCCTTGCCGGCGCCCGACGGCCCGACCACGGCAATGACCGGGCCCTTTGCCGCACGCGCACTCATGCCGCCGCCTTTGGTGCAAAGCCAGAGACATCAATGAACCGGTCGCAAACCTGCTGGCGCGCCGCTTCATCGTGGAAGATACCGATGATCGCAGCCCCCCGCGCCTTGGCACCTTCGATCAGCGCCAGCACGGTGGCGCGGTTTTGCGCATCGAGGCTCGCTGTCGGCTCGTCCAGCAGCAGCGCCGGATACTCATATGCGAAGCCGCGCGCGATATTCACCCGCTGCTGCTCGCCGCCCGAAAATGTAGTGGGGCTAAGGCTCCACAGACGTTCGGGGATGTTGAGCTGCGCCAGAAGCGAGGCCGCCTTGTCCCGTGCCTGATCCGCCGGCGTGCCGACCGCCAGCAGCGGCTCGGCCACGACATCCAGCGTTGGCACGCGCGGAACCACCCGCAGGAATTGGCTGACATATCCCAGCGTCTCACGGCGCAGCGCCAGAATCTCCCGCGGCTCGGCCTTGGCCACATCCACGCCGCCCACGACCACGCTGCCGGAAGCCGCCAGATAATTGCCGTAGATCACACGCATCAGGGTGGACTTGCCCGCGCCGGAGGCCCCGATCAGGCCGGCGCATTCGCCAGGCTTCACGCTCAGGCTGGCGTTCTGCATCACCGGGATCACTGCGCTGCCCTGGTTATGCAGGGTGAAGCTTTTGCTCACGTTCTTCAGTTCAATCATCGCCCCGTCCTCAGACTTGCAGCACGCTGGAGACCAGCAGTTGGGTATAAGCGTGCTGAGGGTCGTCCAGCACTTGATCGGTCAGCCCGGTTTCCACCACATGCCCGTCCTTCATCACCATCAGCCGGTCCGCCAATAGCCGCACCACAGCCAGGTCATGTGTCACGATGATCGCGCTCAGCCCCATTTCGCGCACCAGACCGCGCAACAGGTCCAGAAGGCGCGCCTGCACCGACACGTCCAGACCGCCGGTCGGCTCATCCATGAATACCAGCCGCGGGCCGGTCACCAGATTGCGGGCAATTTGCAGGCGCTGCTGCATACCGCCGGAGAAGGCTGAGGGGCGGTCATCTATCCTGTTCTCCGAAATTTCCACCCGGCCCAGCCAGTCGGCCGCCTGCTCGCGGATCGCGCCATAGTGACGGTTGCCAACGGCCATCAGCCGCTCGCCGATATTGCCGCCGGCACTCACGGACATGCGCAATCCGTCGCGGGCGTGCTGATGCACAAACGCCCAATCGGTGCGGCCCAGCATCCGCCGCGCCGGTTCAGACATGGTGACGGTATCCACCGGCCCGTCAGCGCGGGTGTCAAAGATCACCTCCCCCCGGTCCGGCACAAGGTGGCCCGCCAGGCTGTTCAGCAGCGTCGACTTGCCGGAACCGCTTTCGCCCACGATCCCCATCACCTCGCCCGGATAGAGGTCGAAGCTCACACCGGTGCAGCCAACCCTTGCGCCATACATCTTGGCGACGTCTTTCACTTGCAGCAAAGGCGTCATTGCCTGCCCTCCCGCCAATACTTCTGAGACTTTTTGCACGCTCTCCATTACGCCGCTCCCTCTCCCAGGCGGCCGGTATGGCCTGCGTCACGCCGCGTGCGGCAGTAATCGGTGTCCGAACAGACAAACATCCGGTTGCCCGCGTCATCCAGGATCACCTCGTCGAGATAGCTGTCCTCCGCCGCGCACAGGTCGCAAGGGTGATCCGCCTTGCTGGCCTCAAACGGGTAGTCTTCAAAATCCAGGGACACAACCTGCGTAAAGGGAGGCACCGCATAAATGCGCTGTTCGCGGCCCGCGCCGAACAGCTGGATCGCCGCCATTTCCATCTTGGGATTGTCGAACTTGGGGATAGGTGAAGGGTCCATGACATAGCGCCCCTCCACCTTCACCGGATAGGCATAGGCGGTGGCAATCGCACCGTGCTGCGAGATGTCCTCGTACAGTTTCACGTGCATCAGCCCGTATTCCTGCAAGCTGTGCATTTTGCGGGTCTCGGTCTCCCGCGGCTCCAGGAAACGCAGCGGTTCCGGGATCGGCACCTGGTAGACCAGGATCTGATCTTCGGTCAGCTCTGCTTCGGGGATCCGGTGGCGGGTCTGGATGACGCTGGCCTTCTCCGTTTCCTCGGTAGTGGCAACCCCCGCCGTCTTTTCAAAGAACTTGCGGATCGAGACCGCATTGGTGGTGTCATCGGCGCCTTGGTCGATCACTTTCAGCGTATCCTCCGGCGTCAGCGTCGCGGCGGAGACCTGCACGCCGCCCGTGCCCCAGCCATAGGGCATGGGCATCTCGCGGCTGGCAAAGGGCACCTGATAGCCCGGCACCGCCAGCCCTTTCAGGATCGCCCGGCGGATCATGCGCTTGGTCTGCTCATCCAGGTATGCAAAGTTGTAGTCGTTCATTCCGCAGCCTCCCGTGCCGCCAGCGTCTCAGCCAGCTCTGCCGCTTCCCGGCGCAGTTTGCGGACCAGCTCCAGCTCGGACTGAAAATCCACGTAATGCGGCAGTTTGATGTGCTCTAGAAAGCCGGTCGCCTGGATGTTGTCGGCGTGGCTCAGTACAAATTCCTCGTCCTGCGCGGCGGCGCCAACGTTATCCTCGCCCAGCTCTTCCCAGCGCAGCGCCCGGTCGACCAGCGCCATGGCGATGGACTTGCGCTCTGACTGGCCAAAGACCAGCCCGTAGCCGCGGGTGAACTGTGGCGGCACCGTCTTGGAGCCCTTGAACTGGTTCACCGTTTCGCATTCCGTCAGCTCCACCTCGCCGATTTCAACGGCAAAGCCCAGCTCAGGGATGTCCATCTCAACCGGCACCGTGCCAATGCGCAATTCGCCGACAAAGGCGTGGTTGCGGGCGTAGCCTCGCTGAGTGGAGTAGGCCATGCCAAGGATGAACCCCTCATCGCCGCGGGTCAGCGATTGCAGCCGCACCGCGCGGCCTGCCGGAAAAGACATCGGCTCGCGGGTCAGATCGCCCGGCACGCCGTCCGAGAACGGCTCGCGCTCGATAATGTCCTCGCCCTGCAGGAACTCACTGATATGCGGGGTCGCCTCCAGGCGCGGCTCGGACACCGGCGCCTCTGGCACCTCACCCTCCGCCGCCAGTTTGAAATCCAGCAGCCGGTGGGTGTAGTCGAACGTCGGACCCAGCACCTGTCCGCCCGGGGCGTCCTTGAAGGTAGCCGAGATCCGGCGGTCGCAGGCCATCTCCCCGGTCTCCACCGGTTGCGAATAGCCGAACCGCGGCAGGGTGGTGCGGTAGGCGCGGATCAGGAAGATGGCCTCAATCAGATCGCCGCGGGACTGCTTGATCGCCAGAGCAGCAAGGTCCGGATCATAGAGCGAGCCTTCGGCCATCACCCGGTTCACCGCCAGGCTCAGCTGCTCGCGGATCTGGGGCAGGCTCAGCTCCGCAACACTGGTATCGCCGCGGCGCTCCTCTGCCAGCCAAGCATGGGCGTTCTCAATGGCGCGTTCGCCGCCTTTGACAGCAACATACATGGACTCAGGCCTCCCTGGTGATGCCGGTGGACCGCGGCAGCGCAGCCACCTGCGACCCCGAGGTGAAGAAGAAGTCCACTCCCAGCGGGTAGAGAGCGGCATTGTTCTGGAACGCAGTTAGTTCCGGCAGCTGCATCCGGGCTGTGCCTTTGATGCCGGGGCCGCTCAGCACCGCGTTGGGGGCAGCGAAACCGGGCGTTTCGACAATCAAAGTGGCCGAGCGGTCTGGATATTCAGGGGTGCCGATGCGGAACCGGTCCAGCGGCATCAGCGCCTCCCAGCTGCCAAGCGCGAAATCCGCCTGCTCCGCCGGGACAACCGGCGCGCCCGTGTGAAACGCCAGCCAGCCGCGCAAGTCCCCGCTGTCGGTGCCCGGTGCAAGATAAACACCGGTTTCCGGATCGCACAGCGTGAGCAGCAGGCTGCCCGCCGCGACTGATATCCCTTCAGGCGGTACGGCCCCGGTGACGTCCTGAACCTGTCCGGGCCGGGCCATGGCCTTCATCGCGGCGCGGAACGCATGTGCCGCAGCCACCGGAGGATTGCTGAAGCCGCCGGCATAAACGGCATTCCGGGTTTCCAGGCTCATCAGTCTTCCCCCCGCACCATGGTGAAAAACTCGACCTTGGTCGCCGCCGCCTTGGCGGCTCGCGCGTTCTTTTTCGCCTGCCTCTCTTCGGCCAGCGGCTCCAGCACTGCCTTGCGCACGCCCGCCGCCGCACCGGTCTGCATCAGCGCGTCAATCTTGGCGGCCATTGCCGCCTTGGCCTTGCTGCGCCCCTGCACATAGCCGTGACCGACAGTGCCATCCTCCAGAGATACCGCACAGCGCGTTACAGTCATTTCCCCCAGATTGAAGGGCGCACCGGTCCCGCCCATGCGGCCCCGCACCATAACGCCGCCGGCCTCGGGCGGGCGCAGCCAATCATAAACGGGATCAATCCCGCAGCCCTGCCACAGCTCTGTCAGCCGGGCCTCGTCAGCAGTGGCCAGAAGGCTCATCCAGCCCTTGCGGTCCGCTGCGGAAAAAGTGGTTTTCATCTGTCTATGCCTCTTGGCCGGGTTGTCTACATCAACTATACAACTAGACAAATGTTAGCCGAGTCGCCCCGGCCGGCGCAATCGAAGACTTATGAAAGTTCCATGACATGGCCCGCACCCCGGTTTGGAAATCCATCGCCATCGCCCTGACCGATGACATTGCCCAGGGCCGGTATGAGACCGGCGGCAAGCTTCCGGCTGAGGCCCAGCTGTCGGCGCGGTTCGGGGTCAACCGCCACACCGTGCGCCGGGCGCTGGCGGACATGGCGGCGCAGGGACTGGTCCATTCGCGCCGAGGTGCTGGGGTGTTCGTGGCTGCCAAGCCAACCGACTACCCCATTGGCAAGCGGGTCCGGTTCCACCAGAACCTCGCACGCGAGGGACGGATACCGGGCAAGAAACTGCTGACTCTGGAAACCCGCGCCGCAGGGCTGCGCGAGGCTGAAGCCTTGCGGCTGACGGCGGGCGACCCGGTGCTGGTTTACGACGGGCTCTCATTGGCCGACGGCCAGCCCATCGCCCTAGCCCAAGCGGTGTTCCCGGCCGGGCTGCTGCCAGGGCTGCGCGAGGCACTGGAGGAGGAGAGCTCGATCACCAAGGCCCTGAAACGCTGCGGGGTCGAGGACTACACCCGCCGCGAAACCCGCATCGCTGCCAAGCTCGCCACCGCCACCCAAGCGCTGCATTTGCAGATCAGCGAAGGGGCTCCGATCCTGCGCACGACATCGGTCAGCGTGGACACTGCAGGAACGCCGGTCGAGTTCGGCCGCACCTGGTTCGCCGGCGACCGGGTGACGCTGACGGTGGGCGGTGAACCCTAACGCGGAATACTCCCGCCTGCTGCAGCGCAACTGAAATCGCGCCTCGCAGTTGGGCGCGGCACGGCGCCACGCCCAACCGTGCAGGGCATTTACAATGCCCGGAATGGGCGGGAGCACCCTGCTCAGCTCTGCCGCGGCGTCCGGCGGACGCTCAACAGGGGCAGCCCCGGTTACTGTTCTGCGTTGAAGACAAACAGCGTCTCGCCGTTGATCCGGTAGCCGTTGATCAGCTCTTTCGCCTTGTCAGAGACCAGCCAGCCCTCCAGCTGCATCGCCAGGCCGTTCTTCACGTGGCCGTGCTTTTCCGGGTTCACCGGGATATAGGCATACTGGTTGAACAGCACGGGATCCCCGGCAAACAGCAGCGCCAGCCCTGCCTTGTTGCCAAAGTTCAGCCAGCTGGCACGGTCCGACATGATATAGGCATCCATGCCCGCCGCCGTGTTCAGCGCAGCCCCCATGCCTGCACCCACAGCGCGGTACCAATCCCCAAACCCTTCGGGGTCCAGCCCGGCAGCGTTCCACAGCGCCAGTTCTTTCTTGTGGGTGCCGCTGTCATCGCCGCGGCTGACGAAATTCGCCTCCGCACCGGCAATCTTTTGCAGCGCCGCGGCTGCGTCTTCTGCCCCGGCCACCCCGGCCGCATCGCCTTTGGGACCGATGAGGACAAAGTCGTTGTACATGATCTCGCGCCGGTGGGTGCCGTTGCCGCCCGCCAGAAACTTTTCCTCGGCCTTTTTGGAATGCACCAGGATCGCGTCGACGTCGCCCGCCTCGCCCAGCCGGATCGCCTGGCCGGTGCCGACCACCAGCAGCTGCACATCCAGGCCCAGATCCTTCTTGATCTCCGGCAGCAGGATCTCTGCGAGACCGGAATTGTGGAAGGAGGTGGTTACCGCCATCTTCATCTCTTCCGCCAGCGCGGCGGTGGCGAAAACCATAGATGCAATGGCACCGGCTATCAGACGTTTCATTCGACAATATCTCCGTTCAGAAAAGCACGCCCCTGCGGCGTTTGCGGCCCGGCAAAGAACACCTCCGCCGGGCTGAATTCGTGAATGCGGCCGCCCAGGACAAAGATAACCTCATCCGCCAGCCGCCGCGCCTGCCCCATGTTGTGAGTGGACATGATCAGCCGCGTGCCGCTGTCAGAGGCATCGGCCAGGATCTCTTCGATCTCACGGGTGGCGCGGCCATCAAGGGCAGCGCAAGGTTCATCCAGGAACAGAACTTCCGGCTCGCGCACCAGGGCACGGGCCAGAGCCAGCTTCTGGCGCTCGCCGCCTGACAGCATGGTGGCCTGGCGCTGCAGGATCTCTCCAAGGCCGACACGGCCCGCCCAGTCCGCCGCCCGCGCGCGCGCCTCACGGCGGCTCATGCCGGTCAGCCGCAAGGGATAGGCGATGTTGTCGCTCACCGTGCGGCGCATCATAACCGGGGTCTGGAACACGAATGCCTGCCGCTTCTGCGCCTCTTCCAGCGGGCAGGCCCAGTTCAGGCTGCCGCCGTTCATCCGCACAATGCCATGCAGCATCTTCAACAGCGTGGTCTTGCCCGCCCCGTTGGGGCCAATGACAATGGATGTTCCCCGCCCGCCAAGCGTCAGGTCAACCGGGCCGACCAGCACCTTGCCGCGCCGGCGCACCTGGGCGCCTTGGGCCACCAGCGGAAACATCTGCATCACCAGCGCCCCTCGCTCTCGGTGCGGCCCAGCCAGTGGATCGCCAAGTTGACCGCAATCGCCAGCGCGATCAGCACAAACCCAAGCCCCAGCGCCATGGCGAACTCCCCCTTGCCTGTCTCCAGGGCAATCGCCGTGGTCAGCACCCGGGTGGCATGGTCAATGTTGCCGCCCACCACCATGATTGCCCCGACCTCGCCGATGGCACGGCCAAACCCCGCCAGCGCCGCAGTCAGCAAGGCGCGGCGGCCGTCCCACAGCAGCGCCTGGATGCGCTGGAACTGGGTTGCGTTCATCGAGATCAGAAGATCGTGGTAATCACTCCAAAGCTCCCGCAAGGACTGATGCGCGACCGAGGCCACCAGCGGCACCACGATGATCACCTGCGCGATGATCATCGCCGTGGGCGTGAACAGCAGGCCAAAGACACCGAACGGCCCGGCGCGGGACAAGAACACATAGACAACAAGCCCCACCACCACCGGCGGCAGCCCCATCAGCGCGTTCAGCACCGCAATCGTGGCCCGCCGCAGCCGGAACCGGCGCACCGCCAGAAAGGCCGCCAGCGGCAGCGCGATGGCACAGGCGATGGCAAGCGCGGTCAGCGTCACCCGCAGGGAGCGCAGGGTGATTTCCACCAGATCCGCGTCCAGCGTCACCAGCAGCCAAAAGGCCTGGCACAGTCCTGCCCACAGATCAGTCATCCCGCTCGCTCAACTCCGCATCAGCCCGGTCAGACCGGGTCTAACACCCTCTGACGGATTTCAAAATCACAGGAGGAGGCATTGGAACAGCTAAAAACGGCAGAGCTCTGGAAAAAGGCCCGTTTCACCACCATATCAACCCGGTCAGTCAAAGGCTTAGCACTGAAACC
The DNA here is from genome assembly GCF_000473145.1 of Leisingera daeponensis DSM 23529. Lineage (NCBI taxonomy): Bacteria > Pseudomonadati > Pseudomonadota > Alphaproteobacteria > Rhodobacterales > Roseobacteraceae > Leisingera > Leisingera daeponensis. The sequence continues at coordinate 2,277,615 of NZ_KI421500.1, forward strand.
CCGGCTCCGGCGGGGTCCTCCGGCAAGGGCACTCCGGCCCATGCCGCCTGTTAGCGCCAAATCACCGCATTTGGCCGCAAATCCATTCACGCGCGCTTGCGTGCGCGTTTTGAACGTGAAACAACCCCCGCCCAAAGTGTCACCCTGGACGCAACCTTGAGGAAACGCCATGTTCGACCTGCAATCCATGCGGGATCAGCTCGCCGCCCACTATGATCTGGCCCCCAACCCGGCCTTGGCCGAACAGATGGCAGACATCTACGCGCGTATGAACCGCGTGGTGAACCCTATCGAATGGGCCGCCCATGCGCCTTACGTTGCGGCGATTCTGGAGCTGAAGAAGCAGCGCAACGCGGTGATTCTGGCGCATAACTACATGACGCCGGAGATCTATCACGGCATCTCGGACTTTGTCGGCGACAGCCTGCAACTGGCGATTGAGGCCACCCGGGTCGAGGCCGACGTGATCGTGCAGTGCGGCGTGCATTTCATGGCCGAAACCTCCAAGATCCTGAGCCCGGAGAAAACCGTGCTGATCCCCGACATGGAGGCTGGCTGCTCCCTGGCCGAGAGCATCACCGCCGAAGGTGTCGCGGAAATGCGCCGCCGCTACCCGGGCGCGCCGGTCGTCACCTATGTGAACACCACGGCTGAGGTCAAAGCCGCGTCGGACATTTGCTGCACCTCCTCCAACGCCGCGCAGATCGTTGCGGCGATGGAAGAAGACACCATCATCATGACGCCGGACCAGTACCTGGCCCAGAACATTGCCCAGCAGGTTCCGCAAAAGAACATCGTTTGGTGGGAGGGCTCCTGCATCGTGCATGAGCAGTACACCGCCAAGGACCTGCGCGATTTCCGCGAGTGGAACCCGGGCACCCGGCTGATCGCGCATCCCGAATGCCCGCCCGATGTTGTGGCCGAGGCCGATTTCTCCGGCTCCACCAGCGGTATCGTCAAATACGTGACCGACGAAAAGCCGGAAAAAGCTCTGCTGATCACCGAATGCTCGATGGCCTCGAACATCGCCGATCAGCTGCCTGAGGTGGAGTTTGTTGGCCCCTGCAACATGTGCCCCTACATGAAGAAGATCACGCTGGAGAAAGTCCTGTGGTCGCTGCACACCATGACCGAGCCGGTCGAGGTTGATCCCGAAGTGGCCGCAAAGGCGCGTGTCGCGGTGCAGCGGATGATCGACCTTTCGCAGAAACTGGGCATCTGATCCGTGGTCGAAACCGGCCGCATTGTCATTGCCGGCGCAGGCTTGGGCGCGCTGTACGCTGCGCTTGAGCTGGCCCCCAGGCCGGTCCTGGTGATCTCTCCCGAAACCCTGGGGGAAGGCGCAAGCTCAGCCTGGGCGCAGGGCGGTGTGGCCGCTGCCATGGCCAATCACGACACGCCGGAAGCCCACGCCGCGGATACTCTGCAGGCCGGTGCCGGCACCGTCGACCCGGAGGTCGCCGCGATGGTCACCCGGGTGGCCCGCGAGCATATCGTCGACCTGACCGAGCTTGGCACCCCCTTCGACCGCGACGCCGACGGCAATTATGTGATGAGCCGCGAAGCCGCCCATTCCGCCGCTCGCGTGGTGCGGGTCAAGGGCGATCAGGCTGGCGATCAGATCATGCGGACGCTGATTGCCGCGGTCCGCGCAGCCCCCTCTGTGCAGGTTCTGGAAAACACCCAGGCCGTGCGGCTGGAGGCCGAGGGCAGCACCGTCACCGGCATCTGGATCACCCGCGCCGACGCGCCCTCAGCCCCGGTGCTGATCAAGGCACCCGGCGTGCTGCTGGCGGGCGGCGGCTCCGGCGGGCTTTATGCCCACACCACCAACCCGCCCCGCATCCGCGGCCAGGTGATCGGCTTTGCCGCGCGCGCGGGCGCCCGCATCGCGGATCCGGAATTCGTGCAATTCCATCCCACCGCCTTTGACATCGGCGAGGACCCCGCGCCGCTGGCGACCGAGGCCCTGCGCGGCGAAGGCGCGGTGCTGATTAATGCAACTGGCGAGCGCTTCATGCTGGCCGCGCACCCGGATGCAGAGCTTGCACCCCGCGACATCGTTGCGCGCGCCATCTTTGCCGAAACCCAGGCTGGCCGCCGCCCGATGCTCGACACCCGCGCAGCGCTCGGGCCCGAGGTGCTGACCCGCTTCCCAACGGTCGCCGAAACCTGCGCCCGTGCGGGCATCGACCCGGTGCAGGAGCCGATCCCCGTTGCCGTCGCCGCCCACTACCACATGGGCGGGGTCGAGGCCGACATGAAAGGCCGCACCAGCCTGAAACATCTCTGGGTCTGCGGCGAGGCTTCCTCCACCGGCCTGCATGGTGCCAACCGGCTCGCCTCCAACGGTTTGCTGGAGGCGCTGGTCTATGCCCGCAACGCGGCCCAGGACATGGCCTCTTTGGACAGCCCGCCAGACGCAGAAGACGTCCGCCCCAGTTTTCCGGAAGGCGGACAGGAAATGGATCAGGCTGCGCTGGAAAGCCTGCGGCAGACCATGACCGCCCACGCCGGGGTGCGCCGTACCGGCGCCGGCCTGAAACAAGCGCTGGCCTCCATCGCCCGGCTTGAGGCCGAACAGGCGGCAGACGAAAACTTCATCAACATGTGCGCCACCGCCACGCTGATCGCTGCCGCCGCGCTAAGGCGCGAAGAGAGCCGCGGCGGCCATTTCCGCGACGATTTCCCCAAGGCCGACCCCGCGCAGGCCCACCGCACCCGCATCACCCTGGACGAGGCCCTGGCCATCCGCGCCGAGGCCGTGAAGGAACTGACATGAGCACCCACTTCGCCACCCTGCCCGACCTGATCCTGGAACCGATGGTGCGCGCCGCCCTGATGGAGGACCTGGGCCAGAACGGTGACATCACCACCCGCGCGGTGATCCCGGCCTCTGCCACCTACGCCGCCCGGCTGAACGCCCGCGAGGACGGCGTGGTGTCGGGAATGCAAATCGCCCGCATCGCCTTTCACCTGGTCGATGCCGGGCTGAAGGTGGACACCCTCCTGTCCGACGGCAGCCCTTGCAAGAAGGGCGACACCTTGATGACCATCGAAGGCTCCGCCGCCTCGATCCTGTCGGGGGAGCGTGTTGCGCTGAACTTTGCCGGCCGGCTGACAGGCATCGCCACCCTGACCGCGGCCTTTGCCGCGCAAACCAAGGGCACCGCCACCCGCATCACCTGCACCCGCAAGACAACACCGGGCCTGCGCATCGCCGAGAAACAGGCGGTGCTGCACGGCGGCGGCTTTAACCACCGCTTCGGCCTGTCGGATGCGATCCTGATCAAGGACAACCACATTGCCGCTGCGGGCGGGATCAAGGCCGTGCTCGACGCCGCCAAGGCCAGCGTCAGCCATATGATGAAGGTCGAGATTGAGGTCGACACCCTGGATCAGCTGGCCGAGGTCATCGCCACCGGCGGCGCCGATGTGGTTCTGCTCGACAACATGGATACGCCCACGCTGGCCAAAGCAGTCGAGATGGCCAGGGGCCAGGTGGTGACTGAGGCCTCCGGCAACATGCGGCAGGAGCGCATTGCCGAAGTGGCAGCGACCGGCGTCGACTACATCTCTTCCGGTGCGCTCACCCATTCGGCCCGAACCCTCGATCTGGGCCTCGACTTCTGATTTTCCAAAGCGGGCAAGCTGCGGCTGGCAGGCCCTCACCTGCCTGCCCGATCTGTTTCGCTAATCCGCCTGACGCAGCTGACGGGCCGCTTCAAGCTTGTCCTGCCGCAGCGCCTCGGGCGACAGCATCAGTACAGAACCGCCGTCGATCTGGCGCACCTCGAAGCCTGTCCGGCCCAGCAAACCGGCGCGCAATTCCTCCGGCAGTTGCGTGCAATCTTCAGGACGGCTTTCGCACATTACAATCTCGCGCCCGGTGAGATAGTGCAGGCGGAACGCAACCGAGTGGTGCTTTTGCAGATCCGATTTGCGGGCTGCCTCCAGCGACAGATAGGTGCCGGTGACGTACACCGGACCTTGCCCTTCAGCCAGCTCCGCTGCCATTACCCGGCTCACCCTGTGCCATTCAGACAGAACCCGGTGGGTCAGCCCGCCAAAGATCACATGGACCGCGGTCACGGCAAACAGCAGGTTCCGGCTCAGCCGCGGCCGCCCGCTGTCGCGCAGCGTCAAGACGAACAGACCGATGAACATGGCCCCGAAGATCCACAGGAACCCGCCAGAGCGCACTGGCATGTCGATACCGCTGCGGATCACCTGCAGGCAAATCAGCGCGAGCCCCAGCGCTGCCCCGGACAGCAGGTAAATCGCCCGCCATTTGTCCTGCCGCAGCACGCCCCAAACCGCGCAGGCCAGCAAGCCCCACTGCAACAGCACCAGCACCGTGTTGTTATAGGCCCCCTTCTGCGCCAGGCTGACCAGGAACTGCCAGGCAAGTTTGGAGTTTTCCAGCGCCGACGCCAGATCCCGGGCCGGACTGGGGTTGCGCCATTCCGCCATCGGCACGCCGAACACCCCATGCACAGCATAGTTCAGCGAATAGATTGCCAGCATGCCCAGCGCGAAACTGGCAATGAACAGCGCCAGCAGCCCCGCAAGATCCCTGGCGGAGCGCGCGACGCCCGCGCGTGTCAGGCTCAGCGCCAGGATCAGGAACGGATAGGTGGTGTAGGCCATCAGCGAAACCGGCACAAACACCAGCATCAGCCAGCGGCAGGCCCGCTCGCTCAGCCGGGTGGCCAGCCAAGCGTAAAGCGCAACAATCGCCAGCCCGGGGATCAGCGTATTGAACCACAATGAAATCAGCACCCAAGGCAGGCCGAGACCAGCAATCAGTGCTACCATCACCCGCTGCCAGATCTCTGCTTCCCGGCCAAAGGCGTTGTGCACCAGGCAGCCAAGGTAGACAGCCCACAGAAATTGATAGGCGAGGAAATTCAGCCAGGCGGGCGTCACGAAACCGCGCAGGTGCCACAGGTAATTCACCCAGCGCCCCTCAGTCAGGGTCTTTGAGTAAAACAGCGATGGATCTGCCAGCAGCGCGGGGTAGTCATCATGCCGGATCATCGGATCCGGCAGCTGGAACAGCGCGGTCAGCAGCAGCATCGAAAAGACCGCTGCCACCGTGACCGGCAGCTGCGGCAGGGCGCGCCGCGGCGCAACGCTGCTGCCGGCAGAGGCCAGTGTCATCCCGCGGCCTCCTGCAGGCGGCGGGCGCGGCGGGCCAGCACAGCGGCGCGGCCCTGAGCGATTCTGGTCACCATCGGCTGCGGCATGAGCGAGACAATGCCGCGCCGCATCCGCCAGCCCAGGCTGCCCGCCAGCGGCACCTTCTGCCCCGCCGGGATTTCGGTTGCCAGCACCTCTTGCGGCAGCCCTTCCCGGCCCGCGGCGTTGGCATAAAGCACGGTGTTATAGCGGTACCAAGGCTCGACGCCCTGCATGTGCTTCAGCCGGGGGCGGGCAAAGTCAAAGGCGGTGAACCCGCGCGCGGCGAACATTTCCTGCCAGAAGGACAGCGGTTTTTCGTTGATATGGAACTCGCCCCCCTGCCCCGGCACCGCGGCCGAGAACAGCACCCGGTCGGCGTGGCGGGTCAGGCTGCCGACCAGCTTCTCCGAGGCTGCCTCCGGCAGGTGCTCCCCCACCTCAAGGCTCTGCGCCAGGTCGAACTTGCGGCCCAGGTCAAAGGGTTTGGTCAGGTCAGCGGCGTGAAACTGCTGGCGCGGGATCGCCAGCCGGTCGCGGTCGACATAATCGCCGTCAACGCCAGCCACATCTGTCACACCGGCCTTGATCCACTCGCTCAGCCACACGCCGCGGCCACTGCCCAGGTCCAATACGCTGCCCGCCTGCAGATGAGGCTGAACCACCGAAATCATCGCCTGCGCCGAGGAGCGCGCGCCCTGGTCGATGTAGTCATAAAACTCGTTGGAATAGATATGGGACATGATTGCTCCGAACTTTAGTCAGCCAGCCGCGGCATACACCCAGAGGCGGAAGATGATGAAATTCTGAACCGGCAAGATCACCGTGACGGCTGCGGCGGACAGCCAGTCCGCCCAGCCAAGCGCCGGGCCGATGAAACCCGTGATCAGCGCCGAAACGGCAAAACCGGCAGCAATGGTGCAGGCAAACCGCGCCATCTGATCCGGCAGGCCCAAAGGGCGGCGGAAGGTCCACCAGGTTTGCAGCACATATTGCACCGCAACCGCACCAGAAAAGGCCAGCGCATTGGCTGCACCCTGCTCCGTCCCCGCGGCCAGCAGCGCGGTATAGGCCAGCACATACAGCCCCGCGACCGTCGCGCCGACGATGGAGAAGCGCAGGATCTGCCCGGTGTCCGCCATGCTCACGACGCTTCCTTGCGCAGCGGCGCGGGCTCGATCTGCAACGGCTCAGCGGAGGCGCCGCCGCCGGTTTCCTCCGACAGGAAATACATCGGGCGCTGCTTGCTCTCCATGTACAGCCGCCCGATGTATTCCCCCATGATCCCCAGCGTCAGCAGCTGAATTCCGGAGAAGAAGGAGATCGCCAGCAGCATTGACGCCCAGCCGGGCGCGGTGTTGTAGAGGACCAGCGACAGGAATACGTAAACCGCCATCAGGAAGGTCACGTAAAGGCTCAGGAACGCCAGCCGTGTCGCCATCTTCAGCGGTTTGGTCGAAAAGCCGGTCAGCGCGTCGGTGGCAAAGCGCAGCATCGCCCGGAAGGGGTACTTCGTCTCGCCCGCGACCCGCGCATCGCGCACATACTCCAGCCCGATCTGTTTGAACCCCGCCCAGGCGAACATGCCGCGGATAAACCGCGCTCGCTCCGGCATCGCCAGAACCGCATCCAGCGCCCGGCGGCTGACCAGGCGGAAATCGCCGGTGTCCTTGGGAATGTCCACATCCGACAGCGTGTTCAGGAAACGATAGAACAAAAAGGCGGTGGCCTTCTTGAACAGCGTTTCCCCCTGCCGTTCGGCCCGGCGCCCGTAAACCACGTCATATCCGCGGTCCATCATCATCATCATATCGGGCAGGATCTCCGGCGGGTCCTGCAGGTCTGCGTCCAGCATAAAGATCCGCGCGCCGCGCGCAGCCTCCAGCCCCGCGGTCAGCGCCACCTGATGCCCGCGGTTGGCCGACAGCCGTATGCCCCGCACCACCGGATGCCTGGCATGGGCCGCCTCAATCGCTGCCCAGGTGCCGTCGCTGGAGCCGTCATCCGCCAGGATAATCTCGGCGTCCTGCGCCCATGGTTCAATGGCCTGCACCAGCCGCTCCACCAGAAGGGGAACCGACTCTTCTTCGTTGTAGCAGGGCACAACAACGGAAAGCTGCACTTTCTCGCCCTCAAATCTGTTTGTTAACCGCTCGTTAACCGAGATACTGACCGATCCGGCGCAGGCAGGGCAACGGCGGGACGCTAAGAGCTGAATTTGCAATTAAATGGTTAAGGGCCTGTGTGCTTTCGGTAACGCACTGTGGCGAAACCGGGGCAAATGCGGACGAATTGCCGAAAATCCGCCCGCATCACGCCCCGGTTTACAGCACGCCGCGGGGAATCGTTTCCTGCCACTCCCTGGTCAGCACCACATCCCGATCTGCGCCCTCGTAAGCGGTCACCTTGCGCCAAAGATAGAAGTTCTCCCGGTCGCAGGTCATTTTGTTCCCGGTCTCGATCGCGACCTGCCAGCCGCCGCGCTCAAATTCGAAAGTCCAGTCACTGGCAAAAGCCGCCGTGGCCGGATCCTGGGGATGCACTTCATAGTGCATGGTCACATGGCTGCCCGCGCACATGCCGTGATAAGGGTCCACCGCCTTGCCGTAATCGTCAAAGGTATCCAGCACCAGCGCGCCGTCCTCCCGTGTCCAGGTTCTGGAAGTGCCGCCAGGCGCGCGCAGCTGCTCGGCCTGCAGCACCGGATACTCCCGCGGCGCGCCGGGGTTTTGCGGTTCGATCTCCTGTTCCGCCTTGCGTTCCGGCAGGATCAGGGCGCACGCCTCCAGATGCAGCGTCACCTCCGCGGCCTCCGGCGCGGGCCACACAACCGGCCAATAGGAGGCCGACAGCGCCAGCCGCAGCACATGCCCCGGTTTCAGGCGGTGCGCACATTCATTCAGCTCAATCTCCGCCTCATAGCGCTGCCCGGGCACCAGCCTTTCCGGCGTTTCGTACCCGTTGCGGCATGTCAGGTTCAGCGGCCGGAAGGTGATCCGCTGCGACACGCCTTCGGGCGAGACATCGCACAACCGCGCCACCAGCTGCGCCACCGGTTTGTCGGCGCTGAACGTCACCTTAAGCCGCGGCCTGCCCAGCAGTTCCAGCGGCTCGGTCAGGGGTGCGGTGTCGAAACAGGAGGACAGCTTATCATCTTCCGCCTGATCGCCCGCCAGCTCATTGTCAAACCGCATACCCGGGCAGAAATAGCCGGAGGCCTGCCCCACAGTCGCGGGGTTGCTGACTACGGTGACACCGCTGCCCGGCTGATCCGCCAGCACGCCCTGCCCCAGATGCATCACCCGGTCCCGCACATTCGGCGAGGGCCATTCAGCCTCCGCCACCCAGCGGCCCCGGCGCGGCTTGTTCTGCATGGTTGGGTTGAAGTGCTCCTGCATGAAGACGCGATAATCCGGCAAGTCTTCGGCGCCGGTCTCCTCGCCCTTCAGCCACTTGCCGAACCAGCGCAGCACCTCGCCGTGAAAATCCGCCGGATCCAGCTTGGCGATATGGGCATAGCGGTGCTCCCACGGGCCGATCATGGCCTTGGCGGGCACGGTCAGATTGGCCGCCAGCGCCGGCGGCGCATTCACATAGGCATCGGCCCAGCCGGTGATCGCCAGGACCGGCGCCTGGATCGCCGTCCAGTCCTCGCAAACCGACCCGTGCTTCCAGAAGCCCCCCCGCGTCTGGTGCCGCAGCCACTCCGCAGCCATGAAAGGCATCCCCTCAATCCGCTTGATCCAGTCCTCGCGCCAATCCGCCCGGTGCTCGGGATCCGCAGGCCGCGACTGATAGGCGAACATCTGGCTGCCCCAGTTTGCGTTGTCGCTCAGCAGGCAGCCGCCCATGTAATGGATGTCGTCGGCGTAGCGGTCCACGGTCGAGGCCACCGACACCACCGCCTTCAGCGCCTCCGGACGGCGGAAGGCCAGCTGCAGACCGTTGAATCCGCCCCAGCTGATGCCGATCATGCCAATATTGCCGCCGCACCAATCCTGCGCCGCGATCCAGGCCAGAACCGCCTCGCCGTCGCTCAGCTCCTGTTCGGAATATTCATCGTCAAACACGCCCTCGCTGTCGCCGGTGCCTGCAATGTCCACCCGGATACTGGCATAGCCTTCGGCGGCGAAAACCGGGTGCGTGGTTTCATCCCGGGGCGCGGTGCCGTCGCGCTTGCGGTAGGGGAGATACTCCAGGATCGCCGGAAACGGCCCCGCGCCCTCTGGCATCCAGATCCGCGCCGACAGCCTGCGACCGTCCGGCAGAGGGATCCAAGTGTTCTCAATGATGCGGTAAGCGCCGGGCATGGAAATATTCCTGTCGTTGGTTTGGCATTGGCCACACTCAGCAAATTCTCCAGATCAGCCGCCGAAGGAAAGGGAGCATTTGTGAGCGGATGTAAGCGAACTGACGCGGTTTAGCCCCTAACCGAGACGGCCAGCCTAGGAACGCCGCTGATTTTTTTCGTTTTCCTGCCCGATCCGGCCGCACCCGCACCGAGCCGCCGGGGCGGAGCCGGATGCCCCTTCAATTGGCATCGGCACGGTTATTCCGGCAGTTTCGGCGCCGACTTTTCCAGCGCCAGTTCCGCGTCCGAGAACTTCCACGGTCCCCGCACCCCCGGCACCCCCTCCGGTGCGATCTGCATTTTCCGGTGCTTGACCTGCGGATCCTCGAAAGCCTGCCCTATTGTGTTGATCGGTCCCGCAGGCACCGTCGCCGCCTCCAGCGCCGCCAGAAGATCCGCTTGCGTCCACCCGGCCAGAACCTGCTCCAGAATCGCTGTCAGCGCCTTGCGGTTGGCGACCCGCATCTGGTTGGTCTGGAAACGCTCATCGGCCTTGGCCTCCGCCAGCCCCAGCACATCGCACAGCCGCTGGAACTGCCCGTCATTGCCCACCGCCAGAATCACATGGCCGTCCTTCACCGCCATCACCTGGTAGGGTGCGATGTTCGGGTGGTCATTGCCCAGCCGCGTGGGGCTGTCGCCGGTCGCCAAATAGTTCATTGCCTGGTTCGCCAGCAGGGCCGTGGCGCAATCCAGCAGCGACATGTCCAGATGCTGGCCGCGGCCCGTCCGGTGGCGCTGCTCTACCGCTGCCAGAATGCCGATCGTGCCATAAAGCCCGGTGACGATATCGGTGATCGCAACACCGACCTTCTGCGGCTGCCCGTCCTGCGCGCCGGTGATCGACATCAGCCCCGACATGCCCTGCAGCAGGAAATCATACCCCGCCCGTTTGGCATAAGGCCCGTCCTGGCCAAAGCCGGTCACGGAGCAATAGATCAGACGGGGATTGATTTTGCTGAGGCTGTCATAGTCCAGCCCGTATTTCTTCAGCCCGCCGACCTTGAAGTTCTCGATCAGGATGTCGGCATCCTTGATCAGTTCAAGAACCGCCTGCTTGCCCTCCTCGGTCCGGAAGTCGGCAGTCACACAGTCCTTGCCGCGGTTGGCGGCATAATAGTAGGCGGCCGACTTGTCGCCATCGCGTTCGATGAAGGGCGGCCCCCATTTGCGGGTATCGTCGCCGTCGGGACTTTCCACCTTCACCACTTCGGCACCGAGGTCCGCCAGCGACTGGCCGATCCAGGGCCCGGCCAGGATGCGGGCAAGTTCAACCACCTTGAGGCCTGCAAGCGGGGTCATGGGCACTCCTCCCTGTTGGTGCCATCGTCTTTGCCGGTATGCTTAGCCGCTGCGCCGCCTTGCTGCAAGATTTGATCAAATCGCAACCCGGCGAAAGCGCCCCGCAAGCTAGGAACCGGAAACCGGCGCGCATTCCGGCCGGAAACCGCATGTTTTCCGAGCCGTTTCCCGCGACGGGAAACGGGTTTCTGCGTGCCGCGGCGCCGGGGTCTCTGTGTGCGTATCATCCAGCTTATCCATCACCTGCTTCAACGGGCAATTTCCCGATGGAATGCTGCAGGACAATATGTTAGCGATAACTCAACTTTAACCGGCCTCGGGCCAGCGGAGGCAATTGAATTGCCCTGCCCCAGGCGGCACAATGGCCCGGCCTTTGGCCCTCAATGGAACAGCGATGTAAAATCAATGGTTTCCCGCGTCATCCCCGTCCAGCCCTTTGACCTCGTGCTGTTTGGCGCGACCGGCGACCTGGCCCGCCGCAAAATCCTGCCGGCGCTGTTCCACCGGTTCCAGATCGGCCAGTTCAACACGGAATGCCGGATCATCGGCAGCTCGCGCAGCGAAATGACCGCAGAAGAATTCCGCAGCCAGACCGCCGGCGCCATCCGCGAATTCGGCCAGGATGTGGAGACCACGGCCGAGGAAATCGCCGGCTTCACCGCGCTTTTGGACTATGCCGCGGTGGACGCCCGGGGCGAGAGCGGCTGGGATGTGATTCACGGGAAACTGCGCGACGATGCGGTCCGCGCCTTCTACCTGTCGGTGGGGCCGGCCCTGTTTCCCGACATCGCCCGCCGCCTCAGCGAAACCGGCATCGCGACGCCCGAAAGCCGGATCGTGCTGGAAAAGCCGTTCGGCCATGACCTCGCCTCGGCCCGGGCGCTGAATGCGGCGCTGCGGGACCACTTCGAGGAACAGCAGATCTACCGGATCGACCATTATCTGGGCAAGGAAACGGTGCAGAACCTGATGGCGCTGCGGTTTGCCAATTCGCTGTTCGAACCCCTCTGGAACTCCTCTCATATCGACCACGTGCAGATCACCGTGGCCGAAAGCATCGGCATAGAGGGGCGCGAGGAATATTACGACAAATCCGGTGCCATGCGGGACATGGTGCAGAACCACCTGATGCAGCTTCTGTGCCTGACCGCGATGGAGCCACCCGCCCATTTCGCCCCCAACGCGGTGCGCGACGAAAAGGTCAAGGTGATCGAAGCGCTGCGCCCGGTGGCGCAAACCAGCATCGCCCGCGGCCAGTACCGCGGCAAGGCCGGGGACGGTTACCGCGATCACGCGGGCAACCCCGCCAGCCGCACCGAAAGCTATATTGCGCTGAAGGTGGAGGTGGCGAACTGGCGCTGGGCCGGCACCCCCTTTTATCTGCGCACCGGCAAGCGCCTGCGAGAGCGGGTGAGCGAGATCGCGGTCTATTTCCGCGACCCGCCGCACAACATCTTCGAAGGCTCCGGCCCGGTGCATGGCAACGTGCTGGTGATCCGGCTGCAGCCGGATGAGGGCATCACGCTGAAGACCACCATAAAGGACCCCGGCCCCGGCGGCATGCGGCTGACCGGCGCCAACCTGGACATGACCTTTGCTGACGAGCTGCCGGAATCGGGGCGTCCGCAGGACGCTTACGAGCGGCTGATCATGGATGTGATCCGCGGCAACCAGACCCTGTTCATGCGCGGGGACGAGGTCGAGGCCGCCTGGGCCTGGGCCGATCCGATCATAGCCGGGTGGCAAGACACCGGCGAAGCCCCGCAGCCCTATGACAGCGGCAGCGCCGGGCCCGATGACTCGCTTTTGCTGATTCACCGCGACGGCCGCCGCTGGCGCAGTATCGGAACCTGAGACAGCCGCCCTCCCCTTTGCCCCCGCAGTTTGCTACAAAGGCCCCACATGACCTTGAATTCCACACTGGCCGCCGTCACCGACCGCATCATCGCCCGCAGCGAAACCACGCGGGCAGCCTATCTTGAACGGATGCGCGCGGCCCGCGGCAAGGGGCCTGCGCGCGCGCATCTGTCCTGCTCCGGCCAGGCCCATGCCTATGCCGCCACCGGACCGGACCAGCAGACACTGGCAGAGGCCTCCAAGGGGCATCTGGGAATTGTCACGGCCTATAACGACATGCTGTCCGCGCATCAGCCGTTTGAGACCTACCCGGCTTTGATCCGCGATGCTGTGCGCGAAGCGGGCGGCACCGCGCAGGTGGCGGGCGGGGTGCCCGCGATGTGCGACGGCGTCACCCAGGGCGAGGCCGGGATGGAGCTTAGCCTGTTTTCCCGCGACACCATCGCCATGGCCACCGGCGTCGCGCTCAGCCATAACGTCTTTGACGCTGCGGTGTTTCTCGGGGTCTGCGACAAGATCGTGCCGGGGCTGGTGATCGGCGCCCAGGCGTTCGGCCATATTCCAGCGGTGTTCCTGCCCGCAGGACCCATGACCAGCGGCCTGGCCAATGACGAAAAAGCGCATATCCGCCAGAAATTCGCCGCTGGCGAGATCGGCCGCGAGGAGCTGCTGAAGGCCGAGATGGCCGCCTACCACGGCCCCGGCACCTGCACCTTCTACGGCACCGCCAACACCAACCAGATGCTGATGGAGTTCATGGGGCTGCACCTGCCCGGATCGTCCTTCGTGAACCCCGGCACGCCCTTGCGCGAGGCGCTGACGGTGGCAGGCGCCATGCGTGCGCTCTCGCTCAGCGCCCTTGGCAACACTTACACCCCGGTCTGCGACGTGCTGGACGAGAAAGCCTATGCCAACGGCATAGTCGGGCTGATGGCCACCGGCGGCTCGACCAATCTGCTGATCCACCTGATCGCCATGGCGCGGGCAGGCGGCATCCTTTTGGACTGGCAGGACTTTGCAGACCTCTCCGACGTGGTGCCGCTTCTGGCCCGGGTCTATCCCAACGGTCTGGCCGACGTGAACCATTTCCACGCGGCTGGCGGGCTGGGCTACATGATCGGCGAGCTGCTGAAAACCGGCCTCCTGCACCCGGACACCAGAACGGTCGCGGGCGACGGGCTGGAGCATTACACGCAGGAACCTTTTCTGACGGAAGACGGCCTCACCTTCCGCCCAGGCCCGGGGCAGAGCCTGAACGACGCCGTGCTGCGCCCGGCGGATGCGCCGTTCCAGAAATCCGGCGGACTGAAGCGGCTGACCGGCAATCTGGGCACCGCGGTCATCAAGGTCTCGGCGGTGGCGAAGGAGCACCACGTGGTCCAAGCCCCCGCCCGCGTCTTCCACGACCAGGAGGAGGCCAAGGCCGCCTTCAAGGCGGGCGAGCTGACCGGCGACGTGATCGTGGTGGTGCGCTTTCAGGGCCCCAAGGCAAACGGAATGCCGGAACTGCACAGCCTCACCCCTTTCCTCGGCATCATGCAGGGCCGCGGCCAGCAGGTGGCGCTGGTCACGGATGGCCGGATGTCGGGCGCTTCCGGCAAGGTGCCGGCAGCGATCCACGTGGTGCCTGAAGCGTTGGACGGCGGGCCGATTTCCCGGATCCAGGACGGCGACCTGCTGCGGCTGGATGCGGCCAAGGGCACACTGGAAGTTCTCACCGAAGGCGCACTGGAGCGCGAGCCAGCGACCGCCGACCTCAGCGCCCATCAGCACGGCACCGGGCGTGAGCTGTTTTCCCTGTTCCGCCGCTCGGTCGCTTCGGCCGACGAAGGCGCCAGCGTGTTTGGAGTGTAAGCCATGCGGATAACCCCACAGGACGCCAGCCTGCGCACCTGCGAGATTTGCGCCATGGCGCCGGTGATGCCGGTGCTGGTGGTGGACGACACGGCCCACGCCCGCCCCTTGGCCGAGGCGCTGGTTGCCGGCGGCCTGCCCGCGCTGGAAGTCACCCTGCGCACCGGCGCGGCGCTGGACGTAATCCGGGAGATGGCGCAGGTGAAGGGCGGCGTGGTCGGGGCCGGCACCCTGATCACCCCCAAGGATGCCGAAGCCGCCAAGGAGGCCGGCGCGCAGTTCGGCGTCTCCCCCGGCGCGACCGATGCCCTGCTCGACGCCTGCGAAGCGATCGGCCTGCCGCTCTTGCCCGGCGCGGCCACCGCGACCGAGGCGATGCGGCTCTTGGCCCGCGGATACGGAATGCTCAAGTTCTTCCCGGCTGAAGCCTCGGGTGGTGCCCCGGCGCTGAAAGCCATCGGCGCGCCGCTGCCGCAGATCTCCTTCTGCCCCACCGGCGGCATCAGCCCCGCCAATGCCGGAACCTACCTGAGCCTGCCCAATGTGGTTTGCGCCGGCGGCAGCTGGGTGGCCCCCGCCGATCTGGTCAAGGCCGGCGACTGGGGCGCCATCGAGGCTCTGGCGCGCGACGCCAGCAGGCTCGGCAAAAGTTAAGCCAGCGCAAAATCAGTCTGGCACTTCCGCGCGCCACGGCGGGTTTGCGCCGGCGCGCGAAACCGACACCGCCGCCGCCCTCACGGCAAAGTGCAGGCAGGCCTTCAGGTCCGGTTCGGCAATTTCCCCGGATGCCGCCGCCTTCAGCACCCCCCGCTCCTGCGCCATCGCGAGAAAGCCCGCGTTGAAGGTGTCACCCGCCCCGACCGTGTCAGCAACAGTGACAGGCACCGCCGCGGCGGTCACAACCTGACCGTCCGGCAGATAGGCCTCGGCCCCTTCCCGGCCGCGGGTCAGCAGTATCAGTTTCGGCCCGGCAGCAAACAGGCCGCGCAGTTTGGTGGGCGTATCCCCGCGGGGACACAGCCAGGAAAGGTCCTCCTCGGAGACCTTCACGATATCCGCAAGCGCCACCATTTTCCCCAGCCGCGCGCGGTAGGCGGCCTCATCGCGTGAAAACCCGGCCCGCACGTTCGGATCCAGCATCACAGGCCGGCGGCCAGCCTCGCGCTGCGCCAGCGCCAGATAGGCGTCTGCCGCGGGCGGGTTGCACAGGCTGATACCGCCGAGCAGCAGCGCAGCCACGCTGTCCGGCAAGTCCGGCAGCGCCTGCGGGGTGAGCGACGAGCCGGCGGAACCGGTGTCAAAGAAACTGTAACTGGCGTCCCCGCCCGTCAGGTGGACAAAGGCCAGGGTGCAAGGCCTGGGGCTGACGACCGCCAGCGAGGTATCCACACCAGCCTCCGCCAGCGCTTGCGTCAGCTGCTGCCCGAACACGTCTGAGGACAGCCCGGTTAACAGCCCTGCCTGCACGCCAAGGCGGCCAAGCGCCAGCGCGGTATTGAATGACGCGCCGCCGCCATGCGGGACAAATGCCGCCTGCCCCGCAGCGGTTTCGCCTGGGATCATGTCGATCAGCGCTTCGCCGCAGCAGAGGATCATTGCGCGCCTGCGCCGCTGCCGAAGCCAAGCGCGGTCAGGCCGTCGCGCCTGATCCAAAGGACGATGCCCGGCTCCTGCGACACGCGGTCCAGCCGCTCCAGCGGGATCGGCTGTGACAGCAGGCTGGCCCGGGGGGAAGGGGAAAACAGCGGGTCGATGCGGGACATTGCGGTCTCTTTCTTGCAGGTCAAGCTGCGGAAGCGGCTCCGTCCGAAGGCAGGCGGCCACCGGGAATTGTGACCGCATCCTGTCCGGACCGCATCACGTTGGCGCAGATTGCGCACCCGGGCAAGGCCCCGGGGGCAGCGGTTGCTTTCCAGCGCCTGCGCCCCCATGTCCTTGCGAAGCACTGGAAATCCAAGGATACGCGCCATGACAGAGACCGCCCACAGCCCCGCCCTGCGGGTCGATATCATTTCCGACGTGGTCTGCCCCTGGTGCGCGGTCGGCTACCACCAGCTAGCCTTTGCCGCCCGCCGCGCCGGGGTGGCATTGGACATCCACTGGCAGCCGTTTGAGCTGAACCCGGATATGGCCCCCGAAGGCGAGGACCTGCGCGAGCATCTGGCGGCGAAATACGGCAGCACCGCAGAGCAGTCGGCCCAGGTGCGGGCGCAGCTGACGGAACTGGGCGAGGCCCTGGGCTTCACCTTCCGCTTCTTTGACGGGATGCGGATCTACAACACCTTTCAGGCGCATCAGCTGATCGAATGGGCCGAAGAGAAAGGCCAGGGCCACGAGATGAAACAGGCGCTGCTGCAGGCCTATTTCACCGATGGCAGGAATGTCGCCGACCCGGAGGTGCTTGTGGAGACCGCCGCAAGCCTCGGCTTGGACGGCGCCGCGGCTCGTGCTGCCCTGGACAGCGGCACACACGCGGGAAACGTGCGCCAGCGCGAGGCTTTCTGGATGCAGCAAGGCATCCGCGGCGTGCCTGCCATGGTGTTCAATGGCCGCCACCTGGTGACCGGTGCGCAAGGGGTTGAGAACTACGCCAGCATTCTGGAGCAACTGGGACAGGCAGCAAAGGCGTTTTGACGGCCCGGAATTTCGGGAAAACGCTTAGGCGCAGATCAATACGCTGAGCGTTCGCCCGGGCGGGTGCTGAACGCGCCCGCTGTGGGACGGGCGGACGCGTGCCTGCCGCTGGCGCGGCAGGCGAAAGGACACTGAACCAGTCTGGTTCACCCCTGCGGAAGGCACTGGGCGATCGCGGTTTCCAGCTTGTCCACCACCTCGGTGATCTGCTCCTCCGTGATGATGAAGGGCGGCGCCAGCAGGATGTGGTCGCCGTTCCGGCCGTCGCGGGTGCCCGCCATCGGGTAGCAGATCAGCCCGGCCCGGAAGGCTGCCGTCTTGATCCGTCCGGCCAGTCCCAGCGCAGGATCAAACGGCTGCTTGGTGGCGCGGTCGGCCACCAGCTCCACCCCGCGGAACAGGCCGCGGCCGCGGATGTCGCCCACGTTGGGATGCTGGCCGAAACGCTCCTCCAGCGCCGCCTGCAGCTTCTCTCCCATTTCCGCGCAGCGCTGCACCAGGCCGCGCTCCAGCATCGCCTTGACCACGGCAAGACCCGCAGCGGTAGCGACAGGGTGGCCGATATAGGTGTGGCCGTGCTGGAAGAAACCGGACCCATGCTCGATCGCCTCATAGATCTGGCGGGTGCAAAGCATTGCCCCGATCGGCTGGTAGCCTGCCCCCAGACCCTTGGCGATACACAGGATATCGGGCGCCACACCATCCGCCTCGCAGGCGAACAGATGCCCGGTGCGGCCCATGCCGCACATCACCTCGTCCAGGATCAGCAGCACGCCGTACTGGTCGCAGATCTCGCGGATGCGCTTGAAATAGCCGTCAACCGCCGGCACTGCGCCAGAAGTGGCGCCGACCACCGGCTCCGCCATGAAGGCCATCACGGTGTCGGGACCAAGACGCAGGATTTCGGCCTCCAGTTCATTCGCCACCCGCTGGCCGTAGTCATAGCTGCTCTCACCCTCACTCCGGCCAATGTATTCGTAGCAGGGCGAGATATGGGAGATGCCGATCAGCAGCGGTGCAAACTGGGTGCGGCGCCATTCGTTGCCGCCTGCCGCCAGCGCGCCAAGGGTGTTGCCGTGGTAGCTCTGCTTGCGCGCGATGATATGGCGGCGCTGCGGCTCGCCACGCTCCAAGTGGTACTGGCGGGCCAGTTTGATGGCAGCCTCGGTCGCCTCCGACCCGCCGGAGACGAAATAGACCCGGTCGATGTCCCCCGGCGCGTTGGCGACCAGCAGGTCCGCCAGTTCCTCAGCCGGTTCAGAGGTGAGGAAGCCGGTATGGGCAAAGGCCAGTTTGCCGACCTGCTCCTGCACCGCCTGGATCACACCGGCGTCGGAATGTCCGAGGCAGGAGACCGCGGCGCCGCCGGAGCCATCGAAATAGCGCTTGCCCTCCGCGTCGATCAGATAGCAGCCGTCACCGGCGACAGCGGTGGGCAGGCTGGCCTTCGTATGGCGGGGAAAGACATGACTCATGATCAGCGCTCCTTGAGGGTATGGCCCTGGGCCTTTGCGGCCTGAACGAAGGCGGCGACCGAGGCCGCATTGTCTGCCAGCAGCCCGCCCTGCGGTGTTTCGATGTTATTCTCAAATCCGATTCGCGCATCCCCTCCGGCGGCAACCGCCGCCAGCAGGCAGGCATGTTCATGGCGGCCAAAGGCGCAGGCAGCCCAGGTGAGGCGCAGATCCGCCGCAGCGTCCAGAAAGACTGCAAGCCCCTCGGGCCGGGCCAGAACCGGCGGAGTGTATTTGCCCAAGACAAAGATCGCATGGCGCATGGCAGCCGGGACAACACCCTCCTGATACCAGGCGCGCAGCCGGGCGATGCAGTCCGGACGATAGAGGATATGCTGAACCCGCGTTCCCGCCTCCGCACATAAGGCGTAGGCGCGCGCGGCCAGTTCCGGATCCCGCGCCATTTCCCGCACCGAGACAGAGGCCGCTGCCGGGCGCAGCGCCTCCAGACAGGCGGACTGGGCGGCCACGTCATAGATGCCCGCGCTTTCCGTGGTGATTTGCACCGCCATTTCCGGCGCGCTTTCCCGCACCGCATCAAGGGCTTCGCGGTAGCGCCCAGCATCCAGCGAGTGCCGCCCGTCATCATCGCGCACATGCAGATGCAGCGCATGGGCACCTGCAGCGAAACAGGCCGCCGCGGTTTCCGCCGTCTGCTGCGGCGTCACCGGCAACTGCGGGTGATCCCCGCGCCCCCGCCGGGCCCCGTTGGGCGCCACCATCAAACTGTATTCCACCGCTCTCCTCCGTTGCCGCCTGACCCGGTACGACTCGTATCCGGGATGTCCGCAGCTTGGCCCGGCGGCACATCCGGTCTCAAGAAGGCAGACTCAGAACATTTGTTTTATCCGCCCGCGTCTGCGGCCCGCCGCCGCCTTGCTCCGGGATGCGGCCTCTGGACCTAAGCAAGCAAATGCTCTGGCCCTAACGAATTCCGCAAAACTGACGTTTCTGGTACACAATACGCCTGAAAGCCCGTGTAGGGTGCCGGGCAGCCCGATTCACTTCCAACGCCGAAAGGACATGTCATGGACGGCACGTTCAACGAAAACGATCTCTCCCGCGTGGTGGAGGCCGACAAGGCCCACATGTGGCACCACCTGTTCCAGCACAAGGCGCTGGAAAGCGCGGATCCGCGCATCATTGTCGAAGGCAAGGGCATGCGTGTCTGGGATCAGAACGGCAAGGAATTCCTGGATGCGGTCTCCGGCGGAGTCTGGACCGTCAACGTCGGCTATGGCCGCGAAAGCGTCTGCAAGGCGGTTTACGACCAGCTTATGAAGGTCTGCTATTTCGCCAACTCGGCCGGCTCCATCCCTGGCGCGCTGTTTGCAGAAAAGCTGATCTCCAAGATGCCGGGCATGACCCGCGTCTACTACACCAACTCGGGGTCGGAGGCCAACGAGAAGGCCTTCAAGATGGTCCGGCAGATCGCCCACAAGAAATACGGCGGCAAGAAGACCAAAATTCTGTACCGCGACCGCGACTATCACGGCTCCACCCTGGCGGCGATGTCGGCGGGCGGCCAGGACGAGCGCAACGCGCAGTATGGCCCCTTTGCGCCGGACTTCGTCCGCGTGCCGCATTGCATGGAATACCGCAAGCATGAGCTGGGCCTGGAGCACCTGTCCGGCCGCGAATTCGGTATCGCCGCCGCAGACGCCATCGAAGAGGTAGTCCTGCGCGAAGGCCCGGAGACCGTTGGCGCCCTGTGCCTGGAGCCGGTGACCGCAGGCGGCGGTGTCATCGAGGCGCCCGAAGGCTATTGGGAGCGCGTGCAGGAGATCTGCCAGAAGTACGACATCCTTCTGCACATCGACGAAGTGGTCTGCGGTGTCGGCCGCACCGGCAAATGGTTCGGCTACCAGCAGTACGGCATCAAGCCGGACTTTGTGACCATGGCCAAGGGCGTCGCCTCCGGCTATGCGGCAATTGCCTGCATGGTGACCACCGAGGAAGTCTTTGAGATGTTCAAGGACGACGCGGGCGATCCGATGAACTACTTCCGCGACATCTCCACCTTCGGCGGCTGCACCGCGGGCCCCGCAGCGGCGCTGGAAAACATGCGCATCATCGAGGACGAGAACCTCCTCGACAACTGCGTTGCCATGGGTGAGCGGATGCTGAACAACCTGCGCGCGCTTCAGGAAAAGCACGCCGTGATCGGCGACGTGCGCGGCAAGGGCCTGTTCCTGGGTGCCGAGCTGGTTCAGGACCGCGACACCAAAGAGCCGGTGGACGAGAAGCTGGCCCAGCAGGTTGTCGCGGAATGCGGCGCGCAGGGGGTGATCATCGGCGTGACCAACCGCTCGCTGCCGGGGCGCAACAACACCCTGTGCTTCAGCCCGGCGCTGATCGCCACCGCAGACGATATCGACGCAATCTGCGACGCGGTCGACAAGGCCCTGACCAAAGTCTTCGGCTGACACTCTCCCTGTTGGACGAACAACCTGCGCCCCGGTTTCTGCCGGGGCGCTTTTTTTGAAGCCCGCCAGTCAGGGAGGCCGAAGGTCCCGCCGCCCGGCGGATTGTCCGTGACGCGGTTGCTCAGAACGCGATCAGACATGCCCTTGCGCAGACAGTTCTGCCTCTGAAAGCCCTCTCGGCAAAATCAGCGCCGCGCGTCAGCGCGGCGCCGGGCCCAACGGAAGCGGAGCAATCTCCGATTGCTTTGCGACGGGCGGGAGAACCCTGCCCGCCGCAGCTGTCTCAGATCAGCTGGAACAGAATGCCCGACAGGATCGCGCCGCTCACCCCAAGTCCCAGGTAAGCGGCAAATACCTGCGGTCTGACCAGCGACCAGACCGCCGCCATCGCAGGAACCGAGCTGACCGCCCCTGCCACCATGAAGGCCATGGCCGCGCCCGCGCTCATCCCCTGCTCCATCAGCCCCGCCAGCAGCGGCGGTGCGACATAGGAATTGAGGTAGGCAGGCATCCCGACCAGTGCCGCGGTGGCAATCGGCAGCACGCCTTCACCGCCCACCAGCCCGGCGATCACCTCCGCCGGCACATAGTGGACGAGGAGCGACTCCAGCACGTAGGCCAGCGCCAGCCATTTCAGCAGGAACAGACCATTGGACACGAACTCTTCGCGGAACTTCACCCGGCGCTCTGCCTCGGTCCAGAACCGCCAGTTCGGCTTGGTGTCCAGCTTGGGTCCGCCGCAGCCGCAGCAGCCTTTGCTTTGCTGCTTGCGCAGCGGATTGGTGAAAACGCCCTGCCTCCGCAGCAGCTTGATGGCAAAACCGCCGAACAGCCCCAGCGCCACCGCGGCCACCGCCTTGCCGATCGCAAAGGGCCAGCCCAGCGCGCCCGCGGTGATCAGCAGCGTCGGCGGGTCGATCAGCGGCGAGGACAGCCAGAAGGCCATCACCGCCGACAGCGGTGCCCCCAGTGCCAGCAGGCCGGCTATGAACGGGATCACCTCGCAAGAGCAGAACGGCGCCAGCCCGCCGAACAGCGCCGCCAGCAGGATCATCCGCGTCTCCCGCCCCTCAAAAGCGCGCGCCACCATCGCCTCGGCCCCCGTCGCCTTGAGGTAGGCGAGCAGCACGACCGCGAACAGGATATAGCGCGCGGTGCTGCCCAGCGCGGCCAGGGTGAATTCCACGACAGACCGGAAGTTGCCAGGATCAAGGGTGGCTGCGCCAGCCAGCAGTGCAAAGCTCAGCGCCCAAGGCGTCTTCAGCCAGTTGCCCAGTGTTTTTGCCTTGCCGGGGTGTTGTGTCAGCTCAGCCATCGTTTGCTGCCCTTGCGCCTGCATCCGCGCAGCACTCGCTGAGGATGAAACCGGCCAATGCCTCCAGCCGGGTGAATTCGGCGCGGCTGACCGTCGACCGCCCCACGCGCTCCTGCGCCACCACACCGGCGCCGGTGAGGAATTTCAGATGATGCGCCAGGGTTGAGGGCGCAATGCCGGTGCGCTGCTGGATGTCCCCGACCGTCAGCCCGGCCTCGCCCGCCCGGATCAGGCAGCGCAGCACCTGCAGCCGCGCCTCCGATCCCATCGCGGCAAAGCCCTGTGCGGCTTCTTCCCATTGCATGATGTTGCTCCATTTGATTCGATAAAACTAGTTTTATAGTTTTAATTGCGTTTTGCAAGACCGGTGCGGGACCGCAGGAACCACCATTTGATGACCGCCGCTCGCTGGCGGGCCGTCGGACCCAGTCCAGGGCGCGGAATTCGCCAAACCGGCCCTAAGTCCAGATTGCACCGCGTTTAAGTCCACCCTAAGGTGGCGCGCATGGCCATTTCCGTCGACACATTCTTCCTCAACCCGGACGCCCAGGGCACCCTGCAGGCGCAGATCCAGGAAATGATTGCCGAGGGCATCCTGTCCGGCCGGTTCCGCGTCGGGGAGAAGCTGCCGTCCTCGCGCAAGCTGGCGGCGCATCTTGGCATCAGCCGGATCACCGTGACCCTGGCCTATACCGAGCTCTTGGCCAATGACTACCTCACTTCGCGCGGGCGGTCGGGGTATTTCGTGTCGGATAACGCCCCGGTGCCGCCCTCCTATACGCCGCAGCAGAAGGCCGGCGATGCGATGGACTGGGACAAGGTGCTGGCGCGCAGTTTTACCGGCGGGGACACGCCGCGCAAGCCGCAGGACTGGCGCGACTACCGCTATCCGTTCATTTACGGTCAGGCGGATGCGGCGCTGTTCGACCACGCCAACTGGCGGCTGTGCGCGCTGAGGGCTCTGGGGCAGAAAGATTTCGCGGCGCTGGCAAACGACTATTTCGACCAGGACGACCCGCTCTTGATCGAATACATTGCCCGCCACACACTGCCCCGGCGCGGCATCACTGCGCGGCCACAGGAGATCCTGATCACGCTCGGTGCGCAGAACGCGCTGTGGATCACCTGCCAGCTGCTGTTGAACCGCAAGCGCCGGGCGACGGTGGAGGACCCGGCCTATTACACCCTGCGCGATCAGGTGGTGCAGACCCGCTGCCAGATGGATTGCATCCCGGTGGACGCAGGCGGGCTGCCGCCGGAACAAATTCCGGAAGGCACCGATGTAATCTTCTGCACCCCCAGCCACCAGAGCCCGACCACTTTCACCATGCCGATGGAACGCCGCAAGCAACTGTTGCGGCGGGCCAGCGATATCGACGCGGTGATCGTCGAGGACGACTACGAGTTTGAGATGTCGTTCCTCGGGGCTCCCTCGCCGTCACTGAAATCGCTCGATACCGAAGGGCGGGTAATCTATGCGGGCAGCTTCTCCAAGTCGCTGTTTCCCGGGCTGCGTCTGGGCTATCTGGTTGGATCGGAACCGTTTATCCGCCAGGCAAGGGCCTTGCGCGCCAGCGTGCTGCGGCATCCGCCGGGCCACGTGCAGCGCACGGTGGCCTATTTCCTGTCGCTGGGGCATTATGATGCGCAGATCCGCCGCACCGCCAAGGTCCTGCACGACCGCCGCGCGGTGATCGAGGAGGCCATTCGCAAACACGGCCTTCAGATCGCAGGCGTGGGCGGCTATGGCGGCTCTGCCTTGTGGATGCGCGCGCCGGAAGGGGTGGACACTTTGGCGGTGGCAGAGCGGCTCAAGGAGAAAAGCGTTATCATCGAACCCGGTGCGCCCTTTTTCGCCGCCGGAAACCGCAAGCAGAACTACTACCGGCTGGGCTATTCGTCGATTCCCGCCACCCGGATCGAACCCGGTCTCGCACTGCTTGCGAGCGCGCTGAAGCAAGGCTGAGCCCCCGCAAACATCCGGGCGGCTCCCTCGCCCGTTCGGACCGGATGAACCGGCGCAGGCTGGCGGCCTGGGGCGGCGCTTTAGGAAACAAGGGCGGATTGAAGCAACTGGCGCCGCAGGCGCCCGCCGCCCGGCACGGGCGGCGCCGGGCCCAACGGGCGCAGCGCATCCAGCGGATGAGCAACGCCGGGCGGGAGGGCCTCTCTGGCCTTACCAGCCGGAAAAACTGGCCCTAACCCGGTCCTGCGCCGCCCCCTAAACCGGAGTCAATTCCCGGCCTCCGCGCCCGGAGGAATTCTGCGTCTCACTCAGGAGAACCCGCCATGAAAATGACCACCGAAGAAGCCTTCGTCAAAACGCTGCAGATGCATGGCATCCAGCACGCGTTTGGCATCATCGGCTCCGCCATGATGCCGATTTCCGACATCTTCCCCGCCGCAGGCATCACCTTCTGGGACTGCGCCCACGAAGGCTCCGGCGGCATGATGGCTGACGGCTACACCCGCGCCACCGGCAAGATGTCGATGATGATCGCCCAGAACGGCCCCGGCATCACCAACTTCGTGACCGCCGTGAAAACCGCCTACTGGAACCACACCCCGCTGCTGCTGGTCACCCCGCAGGCGGCCAACAAGACCATCGGCCAGGGCGGCTTCCAGGAGATGGAGCAGATGCGCATGTTCGCCGACTGCGTCTGCTACCAGGAGGAAGTGCGCGACCCGACCCGTGTGGCCGAGGTGCTGAACCGGGTGATCATGAACGCCAAGCGCGCCTCTGCCCCGGCCCAGCTGAACATCCCGCGTGACATGTGGACCCAGGTCATTGACATCGAATTGCCCGCCATTGTCGAGTTCGAGCGCCCCTCCGGCGGCGAAACCGCCGTGGCCGAAGCGGCCAAGCTGCTGTCAGAGGCCAAGAACCCGGTGATCCTGAATGGCGCAGGCGTTGTCCTGTCCAAGGGCGGGATCGAGGCCTCCAAGGATCTGGCCGAGCGCCTGGATGCCCCGGTCTGCGTCGGCTACCAGCACAATGACGCCTTCCCGGGTTCGCACCCGCTGTTTGCAGGCCCGCTGGGCTATAACGGCTCCAAGGCCGGTATGGAGCTGATCAAGGACGCTGACGTGGTGCTGTGCCTCGGCACCCGCCTGAACCCGTTCTCCACCCTGCCGGGCTATGGCATGGAGTACTGGCCGGCCAATGCCAAGATCATCCAGGTCGACATCAACCCGGACCGCATCGGCCTGACCAAGAAAGTCTCTGTCGGCATTATCGGCGACGCCGCCAAAGTGGCACGGGGCATCCTGGCGCAGCTCAGCGGCACCGCTGGCGACGAGGGCCGCGCTGAGCGCAAGAACCGTATCGCGGAAACAAAATCCCGCTGGGCCCAGCAGCTGACCGAGATGACCCACGAGGACGACGATCCGGGCACCACCTGGAACGAGCGCGCCCGGGCCGACAAGCCGGACTGGATGAGCCCCCGCATGGCGTGGCGCGCCATTCAGGCCGCGCTGCCGAAAGAGGCGATCATCTCCTCCGACATCGGCAACAACTGCGCCATCGGCAACGCCTACCCGTCGTTCGAGGCCGGCCGCAAGTATCTGGCCCCCGGCCTGTTCGGCCCCTGCGGCTATGGCCTGCCGGCGGTTGTCGGCGCCAAGATCGGCAACCCGGACACTCCGGTTGTGGGCTTCTCCGGCGACGGTGCCTTTGGCATCGCGGTGAACGAGCTGACCGCGATCGGCCGCGGCGAATGGCCCGCCATCACGCAGGTGGTCTTCCGCAACTACCAGTGGGGCGCGGAAAAGCGGAACTCCACCCTGTGGTTCGATGACAACTTCGTCGGCACCGAGCTGGACCAGCAGGTGTCTTATGCCGGCATCGCAAAGGCCTGCGGCCTGAAAGGCGTGGTTGCCCGCACCATGGACGAGCTGACCTCGGCGCTGGCCCAGGCGATCGAAGACCAGAAGAACGGCACCACCACCCTGATCGAAGCGATGATCAATCAGGAGCTGGGCGAACCGTTCCGCCGTGATGCCATGAAGAAGCCGGTCCGCGTGGCAGGCATCGACAAGGCCGACATGCGCGAACAGCAGGTCTGACGCACGTGCCCCTGCCCTTTGACCTCTCTATGGGCCAGGGGGCCTACCTGGCCGCCGCGTTGTTCGCGGCGGCCTTGATCCGGGGCTTTTCCGGCTTCGGGTTCTCCGCGATCTTCATCATTCTGGCGGCGCTGACCACCAATCCGCTGCCGCTGATCCCGGTGGTGTTTTCCTGCGAAATCGCCATGACCGCCTTCCAGGCGCGCGGCATCCGCCCCCATGTCGACTGGCCCCGCGCCATTGCCCTGCTGGGCGGGGCGGCGGTCGCCACGGTTCCAGCCATCGCCATCATGGCGCGGCTGGGCGAACAGGAGGCGCGGCTGGCAATCTCCAGCCTGATCCTTGTCTTGAGCCTGGTATTGCTGAGCGGCTGGCAGCTGAAGCGGCCGGTTGGGCGCAACGGCAATGCCGGTGTCGGCGCCATCGCGGGCATCGCCAACAGCGCCGGTGTCGGCGGGCTGCCGGTGGCGGCCTTCCTGACCGCGCAGCCGGTGCCGCCCGCGGTGTTCCGCGCCACCATGATTGTGTTCCTGACCGGCATCGACCTGATGGCCCTGCCGGTGATGGCCGCGAACGGGCTGGTGGGGCCGCAAACCCTGACCGGCATCCTGCTGGCCTTCCCCATTCTGGGCCTCGGCATCTGGGCCGGGTCCCGCGGTTTCCAGGCGGTGTCCCAAAGCCTGTTCCGCCGCGCGGTGGTGCTGATGCTGACCGCGCTGTCGCTGATCAATATCGTTAAGCTTGCCGTCTGAACGAGGTGCATAAAATGTCCCGGATACTTATCGTCAACGCAGGGTCCTCCTCGATCAAGCTGGCCGTCTTTGGCGAAGGGCTGAAATCCCTGCTGACAGCAGAGGCAGCGGGCATCGGTGACAGCGGCGTGCTGCGGATCGGCAGCACCCGCCAGCCTGCCGCTCTGCCCGACCACGCAGTGGCGTTCGAACGGCTGCTGGAGGGGCTCGCCGCCCAGGGCTATCCCGCTGCCAGTTTCGACGCAGCAGGCCACCGCGTTGTCCACGGCGGTGCAAACCTGACCCGTCCGGAGCGTGTGACAGCGGCGCTGCTGGACCGGATCGACGCCTGCAGCCCGCTGGCTCCGCTGCATAACCCGCACAATGCAGCGGCCATCCGCACGCTGACGGACCTGCTGCCGGATCTGCCGCAGGTTGCCTGTTTCGACACCGCCTTTCACGCAACCAACCCTGAGGCCGCCGTGCGCTATGCCGTGCCGCAGTCCTGGCAGCGGGCCGGGATCCGCCGCTACGGGTTTCACGGGCTCAGCTACGAGGCCTTGCTGCGGCGGCTGGCGGAAACCACCGGCACTGCGCCGCCGCGCCGGCTGCTGGCGTGCCACCTTGGCAACGGCGCCAGCCTGTGCGCCATTGCCGATGGCCAGAGCGTTGCGACCACAATGGGCTATTCCCCGCTGGAGGGGCTGACGATGGGCACACGGTCCGGCAGCATTGACGCCGGCGCGGTGCTGGACCGGGCCGAGCAAACCAGCATTGCCGGCGTGCGCAGGGAGCTGCTGCAGCAGTCCGGTCTGCTTGGCCTATCCGGCCTTTCCAACGACATGCGCGCGCTGCTGGAGGACGGCGGCGAAGCTGCCAGCTTTGCGGTCGAGCATTTCTGCTATTGGTGCGCCCGCCACGCAGGCTCGATGATTGCTGCAATGGAAGGCATCGACGCCATCGCCTTTACCGGCGGCATCGGCGAAAATTCCGAAGCCATCCGCACCAGGGTCTTGCAGCGGCTGGCCTGGACGGGAGTGCCGGACAGCGCCGTCCATGTCATCCCCGCAGACGAAGAGCGGCAGATCGCCCTGCATACAGGAAAACTGCTCCACCTGGAGTAAACATTTTCCTTCCATTTGCGCCTGATTTGGAAAACTATCCCAAGTGCAGCGCGACAGACTGAACACACCCGCAGCCGTCCGGCCCCCGTCTCCAGCAGCCCATCCTCCGCCACATCCGCAAGGTTTCCTTCTATGTCCATCCTGACACCCATCTCTTCGCTGCAATCGGGTGAGTTGCAAGACAAGCTGCGCCAGCTGCTGCCGGGCGTGGCGGTTTCGGCCTTGGTCGCCGTCACCGCCCAGTTCCTTGCCGAGCATTACGCAACCCCTGCCATGCTGCTGGCGCTGCTGCTTGGAATTGCCGTCAGCTTTCTGGGCGATGAGGGCAAGACCGTGCCCGGCATTGCCTTTTCCGCCCGCTCGCTGCTGCGGCTGGGGGTGGCCTTGCTGGGGGTGCGGGTGTCGATGGTATTGATGATGGGGCTTGGCTGGGATCTTATTGCACTGGTTGTTGGCGGCGTGATCGCCACCATTGCCTTCGGCCTCGCGGTAGCGCGGTTCTTTGGACACAAGTGGCGCTTTGCGCTTCTGACCGCAGGCTCCGTGGCAATCTGCGGAGCGTCGGCGGCGATGGCCATCAGTGCCATCCTGCCCCGTGACGACCGCTCCGAGGAACGGCTGATCTTCACGGTGATGGGCGTCACCGTGCTGTCGACGGTGGCGATGATCGCCTATCCGATCCTGGTGAATGTGCTGGAGCTGAACTCGATCCAGGCCGGCGTGTTCCTGGGCGGCACCATCCACGACGTGGCGCAGGTGGTCGGCGCGGGCTTCTCAATCTCCGAGCAGACCGGCGACACCGCAACTTTGGTCAAGCTGATGCGGGTGGCGATGCTGGCTCCGATTGTGCTGGCGGCCTCGCTGATGATCCGCTCCTTTGCCGAGCTGCCCGGCGACGGCAAGCGGCCGCCAATCCTGCCGGGCTTTGTGATTGCCTTTCTGGTGCTGGCCGGGATCAACTCCTTTGGCCTGATCCCGCCGGCCCTTTCCGAATTCCTCAGCCAGGCTTCGCGCTGGCTGCTGCTCACCGCGATTGCTGCGGTGGGAATGAAAACAAATCTGAAACAGGTCCTGGCCGTAGGAGGCGCGGCCATTGCCCTGATCATCGTCGAAACTTTGTTCATTGCCGGGCTGATCCTGGCGGGGATTGAGCTGTTGACCTGACCAGGGAAGACCAGAAGGGAGGCCAGATGACATTCCAGCAACCCCGGGTGGACACGTCCCCCCCTGTATCCGACGAGGTGCGGAAAACCACCTGCTACATGTGCGCCTGCCGCTGCGGCATCAACGTGCATATGAAGGACGGTAAGGTCGCCTATATCGAGGGCAACCGCGATCACCCGGTGAACAAGGGTGTCCTGTGCGCCAAGGGTTCGGCTGGTATCATGCAGGTGAACGCCCCGTCGCGGCTGCGCGCCCCGCTCAAGCGGGTGGGGCCGCGCGGGTCGGGAGAGTTCCGGGAAATTTCCTGGGACGAGGCGATCAGCACCGCCGTCGGCTGGCTGAACGAGCTGCACGAAACCGCGCCGCAGAAGCTGGCCTTCTTCACTGGGCGCGACCAGAGCCAAAGCTTTACCAGCTTCTGGGCGCAGAACTTCGGCACACCGAATTACGCCGCGCACGGCGGCTTCTGCTCGGTCAACATGGCGACCGCCGGCATCTACACCATGGGCGGCGCGTTCTGGGAATTCGGCCAGCCCGACTGGGAGCACACCAAGCTGTTCCTGCTGTTCGGTGTGGCCGAGGACCATGACTCCAATCCGATCAAGATGGGCATCGGCAAGATCAAGAAACGCGGCGCGCGGGTGATCGGTGTAAACCCGATCCGCTCCGGCTATAACGCGGTGGCGGATGATTGGGTCGGCATCACACCCGGCACCGACGGTCTTTTCATCCTGTCGCTGGTCCACGTGCTGATGAAGGCGGGGAAGATCGACCTCGACTACCTCAGCCGCTACACGAACGCGCCGGTGCTGATCAACGCCGCCGAAGGCCCGGACAACGGCCTCTTCCTGCGCGATGATCACGGCAAGATGCTGGTGATCGACCGCAACACCGGCAACCTCACCCCCTTTGACCAGCCCGGCGTGCGCCCGGACCTGACAGCAGTCTACGAAAAGGACGGCGTCACCCACCGCCCGGTCTTTCACCTGATGGCGGAACGCTATCTGTCCCCGGACTACGCGCCCGAGGCGATTGCGGACAAATGCGGCATCCCGGCCAAGCGCATCCGCGCCATCGCCGGAGAGCTGGCCCGCGTCGCCTTTGACGAGGCGTTTGAGCTGGATGTGGAATGGACCGACTTCCGCGGCGAAACCCACAGAAAGATGACCGGCCGCCCGGTGTCGATGCACGCGATGCGCGGGGTGTCGGCACATGCCAACGGCTTCCAGACCTGCCGCGCCCTGCATGTGCTGCAGATCCTTCTGGGCACCGTCGAGGTGCCCGGCGGCTTCCGCTTCAAGCCGCCCTACCCCAAACCCGTCGAGGCACACCCCACCCCGCATGGCGACCGCCGTCCCGGCCGTCCGCTGGATGGACCGCACCTCGGCTTCCCGCGCGGCCCCGACGATCTGCTGCTGGATGAAAACGGCAACCCCCAGCGCATCGACAAGGCGTTCACCTGGGAAAACCCGATGTCGGCGCACGGGCTGATGCACATGGTGATCTCCAACGCCCATGCGGGCGATCCCTACAAGATCGACACCTTGTTCATGTACATGGCCAACATGTCGTGGAACTCTTCAATGAACACCAAGGGCGTCATGGAGATGCTCAGCGCCCGCAACGACGACGGCGGCTACATGATCCCGCACATCATCTACTCCGATGCCTATTCGTCGGAGATGGTGGCCTATGCCGATCTGATCCTGCCCGATACCACCTATCTGGAGCGGCACGATTGCATTTCGCTGCTGGACCGCCCGATCTGCGAGGCAGACGCGGCGGCCGATGCGATCCGCTGGCCGGTGATCGAACCGGACCGCGATGTGCGCGGGTTCCAATCGGTGCTGATCGAACTGGCCAACCGGATGAGCCTGCCGGGCTTCACCAACGCCGATGGCAGCCCCAAGTGGAAGGATTACGCCGACTATATCATCAACCACGAGCGCAAGCCCGGCATCGGCCCGCTGGCAGGCTTCCGCGGCAAGGATGGCGACAAGGAAGGCCGCGGTGAGGTGAACCCGGACCAGCTGAACCGCTATATCGAAAACGGCGGCTTCTATGTGGCGCATATCCCGGAAGGCGCGGACTACTACAAACCCTGGAACGCGGCCTATCAGGACTGGGCGGTGGGCATCGGGCTTTATGACAGCCCGCAGCCCTATCTGTTCCAGCTCTATGTGGAGCCGATGCGCAAGTTCCAGCTGGCCGCCGAAGGGCACGGCAACCGGCAGCCGCCGGATCACCTGCGCCAGCGGCTGAAGGCGGTGATGGACCCGCTGCCGATCTGGTATGAGACGGATCAGCAGGGCAACGAGGGCTTCACCGTCAATGCGCTGACCCAGCGGCCGATGGCGATGTATCACTCCTGGGGCACCCAGAACGCCTGGCTGCGCCAGCTGCACGGCCGCAATCCGCTTTACGTTCCCACCAAACTGATGCGCGAGCACGGGCTGCAGGACGGCGACTGGGCCAAGGTCACCTCACCGCACGGGCAGATCACCGTGCCGGTGATGGAGATGGCGGCACTTAACAGCAATACCGTCTGGACCTGGAACGCCATCGGCAAGCGCAAAGGGGCCTGGGCGCTGGAAGACGACGCGCCCGAGGCCACGAAGGGCTTCCTGCTCAACCACCTGATCCACGAATTGCTGCCGCCCAAGGGCGACGGCCTGCGGTGGGCGAACTCCGATCCGATCACCGGCCAAGCGGCCTGGTTCGACCTCAAGGTCAAAATCGAAAAGGCCGCCGCCCCGGACGGTCTGCAGGAAAGCCAGCCAGCCTTCCCGGCGCAGGAGTCGCCAGTGGGCACCGGCCCCAAGGAACTGAAATGGAAGGTCGGCAAATGACGGGAGCAATTTTCTTCGAAGAAAATTGCCAAGAATATTCTAATTTTCTTGGCTCCTCACTCTGCACTGGGAGTACGCAATGACTGAGCTTCCCGCCAAGACAAACCGCAAGATGGGCTTGGTCATCGACCTGGACACCTGCGTCGGCTGCCATGCCTGCGTGATTTCCTGCAAGGGGTGGAACACCGAAAACTACGGTGCGCCGCTGTCGGATCAAGAGCCCTACGGCGGTGATCCCTCCGGGACCTTTCTAAATCGGGTGCATTCCTACGAGGTCCAGCCCCAACAAGGGCACGCGCAGTTGATCCACTTCCCCAAATCCTGCCTGCACTGCGAGGACGCGCCTTGCGTCACTGTCTGTCCGACCGGTGCCAGCTACAAGCGCGTGGAGGACGGCATCGTTCTGGTGAACGAGGACCACTGCATCGGCTGCGGCCTTTGCGCCTGGTCCTGCCCCTATGGCGCGCGCGAACTGGACTTGGCCGAGGGCGTGATGAAGAAATGCACCCTTTGCGTGGACCGGATCTATAACGAGAACCTGCCGGAGATTGACCGCACCCCCTCCTGCGTGCGGACCTGCCCCGCAGGCGCGCGCCACTTCGGCGATCTGGGCGATCCCGACAGCGATGTCTCAAAACTGGTGGCGGAGCGCGGCGGCATGGACCTGATGCCGGAAATGGGCACCAAGCCGGTGAACAAATACCTGCCGCCCCGGCCCAAGGACCGGATCGAGGAACAGATCGACATCCTCGCCCCGCTGCTGGCGCCGGTCGCCGAAGAGCCGCAAGGCTTCCTCGCATGGCTAGACAAGGCACTCGACAAACTTCCGGGCCAGTCTTCAGGGGGAACGAACTGATGCATCCGGCACCATCCGTCATCCTGTTCACCACACTCTCCGGCCTGGGCTTTGGCCTGCTGGTCTTCCTGGGCCTCGGCCTGCCCGCTGTGACCGGCACCGTGGCCTTTGTCTTCTACGCCATTGCCTATGCGCTGGCCGTGGGCGGGCTGCTGGCCTCGACCTTCCACCTGGGGCGCCCGGAGCGGGCCTGGCGGGCCCTCACGCAATGGAAAACCAGCTGGCTGTCGCGGGAGGGCGTTTGCGCCGTTGCTGCCCTGATCGTCATGGGGATTTATGCGATTGGGGCCGTGTTCGCGGACAGCCATTGGACGCTTTTGGGCTGGACCGGCGCGGGCCTGAGCCTCGCAACCGTTTTCACCACCTCCATGATCTACACCCAGCTCAAGGCCATTCCGCGCTGGCACATGGGCTTGACGCCCGCGGTGTTCCTGTCCTTCAGCCTGGCCGGCGGTGCACTGCTGGCCGGTGCGGAAGATCTGGCCCCCTGGCTGCTGGCCATCGCAGGCGCAGTGCAACTGGCCTATTGGGCCAAAGGGGACCGGGCGCTGGAAACCTCCGGCACCAACCTGGGCACTGCGACCGGACTGGGGGACCGCGGGTCCGTGCGGGCCTTTGAGCCGCCGCACACAGGTTCCAACTACCTTTTGCGGGAGTTTGTGCATGTGGTCGGCCGCAAGCACGCGCAGAAGCTGCGGATCATTGCCTTTGCCCTCGGCTTTGCGCTGCCGCTGCTGCTGATCCTGACACCGGTACAGGGCTTTGTGATTAAGCATCTGTTTGCTGCCCTCGCGGTGCTGTCGCATCTCGCAGGCGTCGCGGTCTCGCGCTGGCTGTTCTTTGCCCAGGCCGAACATGTGGTCGGCCTCTATTACGGTAAACGCTGACGCCAGCCGGGGCGCCCGAACAGGCCGCCCCGGTTTTTTTCAGCATTTTCCTGACGGCATGTCACAAACCGCCCGGCTGCCTCGTCCTGTTCCTGAAGCCATCTGAAAGGAACAGAAAATGACCCAACGCCTTGACCACTTCACTGCCGCGCCTGACCTGTTTCAGCCGATGCTGGAGCAGGAAAAGCTGTTCAAGGACAGCCCTCTGGAGCACAGCCTGGTGGAACTGGTGAAACTGCGCGCCTCGCAAATCAACGGCTGCGCCTTCTGCATCCACATGCACAGCCGCGACCTGCGTGCCCATGGCGAAAGCGAGGACCGGATGCAGCTGCTGAATGCCTGGCGCGAATCCTCACTTTATTCGGACCGCGAGCGGGCCGCCCTGGCCTGGACCGAAGCGCTGACCCGGGTGGAGGCCAGCGGCGCACCGGATGCGGCATACGAGGAGGTTGCGCAGCTGTTTTCCCCGCGCGAGCAGGTGCTGCTGACGCTGCTGATCAGTGCCATCAACGCCTGGAACCGGATTGCAATCGGTTTCCGCACCCCGCATCCTGCCGCGCAGGAGGCGAATGCCGCG
Organism: Leisingera daeponensis DSM 23529; assembly: GCF_000473145.1. Classification (NCBI taxonomy): domain Bacteria; kingdom Pseudomonadati; phylum Pseudomonadota; class Alphaproteobacteria; order Rhodobacterales; family Roseobacteraceae; genus Leisingera; species Leisingera daeponensis. Next base: position 2,312,302 of record NZ_KI421500.1, read on the forward strand.
TGACAGCTCAGCAGGAAAAGGACGGAACCGATGCGTTCCTGACCGCGCGGCCGCGATTGTTTGCGGCCGCCTACCGGATGCTGGGCACGGTCAGCGACGCCGAGGATATCCTGCAGGACGCCTATCTCCGCTGGCAGGCGGCACCGCAGGCACAGGTGCAAGACGCGACCGGGTATCTGATGCGGATCACCACAAGGCTGTGCCTGGACCAGCTGAAATCGGCCCGCGCCAGGCGGGAAACCTATCCCGGCGAATGGCTGCCCGAACCCTTGCTGACGGAAGACCCGGCTGAGCATCTGGACCATGACGTCTCCGTTGCGCTGCTGCTGGCGCTGGAGACCCTGTCGCCGCTGGAGCGCGCAGCCTTTTTGCTGCACGACATCTTCGACAGCTCGTATGACGATATCTCCGCCGCGCTGAACCGGTCTGCCGCAGCCTGCCGCCAGCTGGCCGCACGCGCCCGGCGCAAGGTGCAGCAGCTGCGCCCGCAGGCCCCTGCAGATCCCGATCAGGGGCGGGATCTGGCCGAGGCGTTTTTCCGCGCGTCCAGAACGGGTGACACCGCGGCTCTGACGCAGATGCTGGCGCAGGATGTGCAGCTGATCTCCGACGGCGGCGGCAAGGCAATCGCCACGCTGAACCCGATTTACGGGCTGGAGCGCGTGCTGCGGCTGTGCGAGGGGCTGGCCCGCAAGGCCGGGCGCGGACTGCCGGAGCACTGGCGGCTGTGCCGGCTGAACGGCCTGCCCGCCATTCTGAGCCGTGAACCGGACGGCATCCTTCAGGCCATCGCGCTGGAAGTCCGGAACGGGCGGATTGCCCGTATTTACGTGACCCGCAATCCGGACAAGATGCGGCATCTGGCGGAGCCGCTGATGCAGACAGAAGGGGCCGGCCCCTCTTGCCCCTGACGGGGCGATTCACCCCGGGATATTTTCAGCCAACAGAACAGGGGATTCTGGAATGAAAACGGGCGGCGCTCCGCGAGGAGGCCGCCCGGCATTTCCTGACTGAATCCGGGGTCAGAGCAGGCCCGCGTGGGCCATGGCAGCATCAATGGCCGCCTTGGTGCTGTCTTCCAGCGTGGTCAGCGGCGAGCGCACTTCTTCGCTGCACATACCCAGCTTGCTGAGACCGTATTTTGCGCCTGCCAGGCCCGGCTCGATGAAGATCGCTTCATGCAGCGGCATCAGCTTGTCCTGATACTCCAGCGCCTTGGCAAAATCGCCCGCCAGGGTCGCCGCCTGGAACTCGGCGCAGAGCTTAGGTGCCACATTGGCGGTCACCGAGATGCAGCCGACGCCGCCGTGGGCGTTAAAGCCCAGCGCAGTGGCATCTTCGCCGGACAGCTGGATGAAGTCCGCGCCGCAGGACGCGCGCTGCTGGCTGACGCGGGCCAGATCGCCGGTGGCGTCCTTCACACCCACGATGCGCGGCAGCTTGGCCAGCTCGCCCATGGTCGCAGGGGTCATGTCGACAACCGAGCGGCCGGGGATGTTGTAGATGATGATCGGGATGCCGGCGCAGTCATGCGCTGCTGTGAAATGCTGCACCATGCCGCGCTGGGTCGGCTTGTTGTAATAGGGAGTCACAACCAGGGCGGCATCGGCGCCGACCTTCTCGGCAAACTCCACGAACCGAATCATCTCGACGGTGTTGTTGGAACCAGCCCCTGCAATCACCGGCACCCGGCCCGCCGCGGCCTTGACCACCTCGGCAATGACGGTTTCATGCTCTTCGTGGGTCAGGGTCGGGCTTTCGCCGGTGGTGCCGACCGGCACCAGGGCGTTGGAGCCTTCGGCAATCTGCCATTCCACCAAGCGTTTGAGCGCATCCAGATCCAGCTCGCCGTTTGAAAACGGGGTGACGAGTGCTGGCATAGAGCCTTTGAACATGGGCACGCTCCCTTTTGCTGCAGGTGCAGGCGGCAATCCGCCGCCGTCAAGATACGGAATGCCAGTGATTTGAGTTGATACCGGCACGCCAATGAGTAACGTTCAAGCCTCTATCCCCGGACTGCTGGAAAATGCAAGAGATGACACGCATCCTGGCCCTTATTCTGCTGATATCCGCAACCCTGCCTGGGGCGCCGGCGCAGGCGCGCGATCTGGGCACCGCGCTGGAGCTTATGCGGGCCGAAAAATGGGATCAGGCGGCGCGGGAGGCCGGGGCGCAGCAGAGCGCTGCCAGCGACATTATCGAATGGCACCGGCTGCGTGCCGGGCTGGGGTCGGCGGGCGATGTGATGGCGTTTCTGCAGCGGCGCCCGGATTGGCCGGGACTGGATTATCTGCGGCGCGAGAACGAGGATGTGATTGCCGCAACCGGCCGCGAGACCATCCTGGTGTTCTACGCAAATGAGCGCCCCCAAACCGCCGAAGGCGCGTTGAGCCTGGGCAAGGCGCTGATTGACCGCGGACAGCGCGGCGATGGCGAGGCGGAGATCGTGCTGGCCTGGCGCACCATGGCAATGGGCAGCGCCATCCAGGATCTGTACCTGCGCGATTTCGCCAAGCTGCTGAAGCCGCATCACACTGCCAGGCTGGACCGGCTGTTGTGGGAGGATCACCTGGTCAGCGCCAAACGGATGCTGCCGCTGGTGCCCGAAGACGAGCGCAAGCTGGCTGAGGCGCGTATTGCCCTGCAGGAGCGCGCGCCCGGCGTGGACGCACGGATCGAGGCGGTTCCGGACCGGCTGAAGGGAGCAGCAGGCCTTGCCTACGACCGCTTTGCCTGGCGTGACCGCAAGCGGCTGCAGGACGGCGCCATTGCGATGATGATGGACCGCAGCACCAGCGCCGAAAACCTGGGCGAACCCGGCAAATGGCTGCAACGCCGCCGTGATCTGGCCCGGCAGCTGATGCGCGACGGCGATCATGAGCGCGCCTATCAGCTGGCCGCCTACCACTTCTCCACCCCCGCGGACGGCTATGGATACTCCGATTGCGAATGGCTGGCGGGTTATATCGCCCTGCAGAAGCTGCGCGACCCGGAACTCGCTGCCGTGCACTTCCAGCGTTTCATGGACTCGGTGGCAACCCCGATCTCGATCGGCCGCGGCGGCTACTGGCTGGGCCGGGCCTACGCGGCGATGGGCGAAGCCGACAAGGCGCATGAGGCCTATGCCAAGGGGGCGGAATACCAGACGTCTTTCTATGGGCTGCTGGCGGCTGAAAAACTGGGCCGCCCCTTTGACCCAGCATTGGTGAAACCCGCGGAGCTGCCGGACTGGCGGACGGCGGATTTCATGCAGTCCTCCGTTGCCGAGGCCGGCCTGATGCTGCTGAAAGCAGGTGATCTGGAACTGGCCGAGCGTTTCCTCACCCACCTGGTCGAGAACCTGCCGCCGGTGCAGGCGCGCCAGCTGGGACAGATGGCGGTCGAGCTGAACCAGCCGCATCTGGCGGTGATGATCTCCAAGCGTGCCGCCCGCGGCGGGGTGGAGCTGGAGGGCGCCTATTATCCGCTGCATCCGGTTGCCAAGCGGCAGCTGCCGATGGCTGAGGAAATGACCCTTGCCATTGCCCGGCGCGAAAGCGAATTCGACCCGGCAGTGATCAGCCACGCCGGCGCACGCGGCCTGATGCAGGTGATGCCGGCCACCGCCAAACTGGTGGCGACCGAGCTGGGTATCCTGGCGGGGCACAACACCTCCCGCCTGACGGCGGAGTGGGACTACAACGCCAAGCTGGGAGCCAATTACCTGGCCGGGCTGGCGGGCAAGTTCCGCGGCAACGTGGTGATGATGGCAGCGGGTTATAATGCAGGGCCGCACCGTCCCGCGTCCTGGATGGAGCGCTATGGCGATCCGCGCGGCGGCGGCCCGGACATTGTCGACTGGATCGAGCACATCCCCTTCAACGAGACGCGCAATTACGTCATGCGGGTCACCGAAAGCCTGCCGGTCTACCGCGCCCGGCTGGGCAAGACAGCCCTGCCGGTCCCGTTCTCGCAGGAGCTGAGCGGCTCAACCCTTCATGCGTTCGCGCCATAGGGTGAACAGCCCTGCGGCGATGATAACCCCCGCACCGATGGCAACATTGGTGCGGATCACCTCGCCAAACACCGCCATGCCCAGCATCGCCGCCCAAATCAGGTGGAAATAGGCAAAGGGTTGCACCGCGCTGGCCTCGGCCATCTCGTAGCATTTTATAAGCAGCCAGTGGCCCGTCACCCCGGAAACGCACAAAAGCGCCATCCAGAACCAGTCGCCCTGGCTCATCGGCTCCCAGAACCAGATGCCGATGGCGGTCATGAAGACCATGCCGGCAACCCCGGTCCAGAAGAAGCTGGTTGCGGTGCTGTCCTGGCGCGCGGCATAGCGCGTTACCAGACCGTAGACCGCAAACATCAGCGCCGAGATGAAGGGGATCACCGCCGCCGGATTGAACACGCCCATGCCCGGCTGCAGGATGATCAGCACGCCAACGAGGCCGACACCGATCGCCGCCCAGCGCCGCCAGCCCACGCTTTCGCCCAGCACCGGGCCGCTGAGGGCCGCCACCAGCAGCGGGTAGCAGATGAACACCGCCTGGCTTTCGATGAGGCCCAGCACGGTGAAACCGTAAACCGCCACGCAGATTTCCCCGACCAGCAGCACACCGCGGAAGATCTGCAGCCACAGCTGATCGGTCCGGGCCGCGGCCCTGATCCCGCCCCGCGTCCTTGCCGCCAGAAACACCACAAAGGCGGCAAAAAACCAGTAGCGCACCATGACAACCATATAGGTGTTGTAGGTGCCCGCCAGATGGCGCGAAATACCGTCCTGCAGCGCAAAGACGACCGTGGCGCCGATCATCAGCAAGATGCCCAGCGGCACGTTGTTCTGCTGCACCCGGGGCTGGGGCAAGCTCTTGGCCTGTGGAACCGTGCTCATGGCAGTACCGCCCTTGTCATATGCCGCTTGCGCCCGTAGCCGGGGATGCGGGTCACTTCAAATCCTGCCGCCTCAAGCCCGCGGCGCACGAAGCCCGCCGCGGTGTAGGTCGCAGCCGTCCCGCCCGGCGCGGTGTGTGCGGCAACCTGCGCCATCAGGGCCTCCTCCCAAAGCTCGGGGTTCTTGGCCGGCGAGAACCCGTCCAGAAACCAGGCATCCGCCTGCCCTGTCCACTCCGGCAGCGACATCCGCGCGTCGCCGGCAATGACCTCCAGTTGCAGGCTCCCCAGATCGCACCTGCCCGTACCGCTCCATTCCGCCAGAAACCGCTCCCCCCAGGGGGCAATAGCCGGAAAGGCTTCCAGCGCCTTGGCCATGTCAGCGGGCACCATCGGAAAGGCCTCGAAACTGGTGAAGCGCAGCGGTCCATCCTGCCCTGCCGTCTCCCAGGCGCGCCAGGCCGCCAGCATATTGAGTCCGGTGCCAAAGCCCAGCTCGGCAATCCGGAACCCCGGCGCAAACCGCCCGGGCAGATCGTTGCCCGCCAGGAACACATGCTCTGTCTCCGCCAGCCCGTCCTGGATCGAGAAATAGGGATCATCGAACTGATCCGACACCGGAACGGTACCATCGCGCCAGCTGAGGCGGGCCTGCTGGTCTGCCATGCTATAATCCCCTAAGTGAGTGCCTGGAACGGCGCGACACTGGCGAAAGGAATACCAAATGGCAATGGCAGATGTAACGGTGCGCGGGGCGGGCATCTTCGGCCTGTCGGTCGCCTGGGTCTGCGCCCGCCGCGGTGCGCGCGTGCAGGTGGCGGATCCCTATGGCGCAGGCGCAGGCTCCAGCGGAGGCCTTGTTGGCGCCCTTGCCCCGCATGTGCCGGAGAACTGGAATGCCAAGAAGCAGTTCCAGCTTGAAAGCCTGCTGATGGCAGAAACCTTCTGGGCTGAGGTCGAGGCCACCGGCGGTGTCTCCCCCGGTTACGGCCGGACCGGGCGCCTGCAGCCGATCAACGACGAACGCACGCTGGAACTTGCCCGCCAGCGCGAACTCTCCGCCCGCAAGCTGTGGAAGGACGAGGCCGAATGGCGTGTCTGCAAGGCGGACAGTCTTGGCCCCTGGGTGCCGCCCAGCGCCACCGGATATGTCATCCACGACACCCTCAGCGCCCGCATGCACCCGCGCCGCGCCTGCGCCGCGCTGGTCTCTGCCCTGGCGGTGATGGGCGTGGAGATCCAGGCCGTGGCCCAGGATCAAGGCAAGGTAGTCCACGCAAAGGGCTACGCAGGCCTTCTGGAGCTGAACGAGGCCTTCGGCAAGACCGTCGGCGGCGGCGTCAAAGGCCAGGCCGCGCTGCTGAGGTTCCACGAAGGCGAGGTGCCGCAGCTTTATGCCGACGGCCTGCACATTATCCCGCATGCCGACGGCACCCTGGCGATCGGCTCCACCTCGGAGCGGGAGTTCGAGGACGGCAAGGCCACAGATGCCCAGCTCGATGACGTGATCGAGCGCGCCCGCGCCGCAGTGCCGGTGCTGCACGGCGCCGAAGTCATTGAACGCTGGGCCGGCGTGCGCCCCCGCGCCAAGTCCCGCGCCCCGATGCTGGGCGCCTGGCCCGGCCGCGACGGCCACTATATTGCCAACGGCGGCTTCAAGATCGGCTTCGGCATGGCCCCTAAGGCGGCCCATGTGATGGCGGATCTGCTGCTGGACCGCAAGGACTGCATCCCCGCGGGCTTCCGGGTCGAAGACAACCTCTGACACCGGGCCCCCTGCGCCGCGCAGCGGCGCCCGGCCCAAGCCCCTAATCTGCCCGCCAGGGCAGCTTGGGGCGCGGGAGCGCGCCGCCCCACCGGCCTCAGCGGGTCAGTTCCGAACGCAGCTTCTGCATCAGCTTGGTCAGCGTGGCCTCATACTGCTCGCTTGTCAGCCGTCCGTTTTCGTCGAATTCCTTGCTCGATCCGGCCAAATGCACTTCCGGACCGGTGATCAGCCGCGGCTGGAAAGGCACCAGGAAGCCGCGCAGGATCATCTGCGCGCGCTCGCCACCGGCGCGGCCCGCCGCCGCCGACATGACCGCCACCGGCTTATCCGCCCAGGGGTTGCCTTCGGTGCGGCTCACCCAGTCCAGCGCATTCTTCAGCACGCCGGACGGCCCCTTGTTGTATTCCGGGGTGGAGATCACCACTGCATCCGCCGCCGCGATCTGATCCGCCAGTGTCTGAACCGCCGGCGGGATGCCGTCTGCCGCCTCGTCGTCGCCATCATAAAGCGGCAGGTTCAGGTCCGCCTCTACCACCGAGGCGGGCCCGAACACCCGGACTGCCTCTGCCAGCAGCTTGCGGTTTGTCGCCTCGCGGCGCAGCGATCCGGAAATGGTGAGCAGTACAGGGTCAGCCATGGGGAAATCCTTCTGTTCGCGTCTGTGTATCGTTCATCATGTATGCGGCGGCCCGCAGCATGAAACAGCAAATGCCGCGCAGGCACTGTGCAGCGTTACGTGAACCGGCGCGGCCGCAGACACAAAAAACAGCCCGCCCCGCTGGGGGACGGGCTGTGCATTTTACCGCCGGCAGCTGGATCAGGCCGCCTGCGGGATGACCACAACTTCGACGCGCCGGTTGCGGGCCTTGCCCTCCGGGGTCAGGTTGGAGGCCACCGGCTGCGACTCGCCGCGGCCGATGATCCGCATCCGGTGATAGGGCACGCCGCCGGCCTGAATGTGGCTGGCCACCGCATTGGCGCGGCGCTCTGAGAGGCCTTGGTTGTAACCGGCATCACCATCGCTGTCGGTGTGGCCGATCACCTGAATGGCGCTGTTGGGGTAGCGCACCAGGCTGTCGGCCACCCGGCGCAGGTCGGCCTGAACCGCCGGCGCAACCGCGGCGCTGTCGGTGGCAAAGGTCAGATCGTTCGGGAAGGACAGGATCAGGCGGTCGCCGGTGTTGACGATGGTGATCGAGTCATTGGCCAGGGTCTGGCGCAGCTCGCGCTCCTGCGCGTCAAGCTGGTTGCCGATCACGCTGCCGGCAGCTGCACCGACCAGCGCCCCGGTTGCAGCGCCAAGGCCGCGGTCGGAGTCATTGGCGATCGCACCGACGCCCGCGCCGATGATGCCGCCCAGGACTGCGCCCTTCTGGGTGTTGCTGCCCGGCGTGCCGACGGTTGCGGGATCGGTACAGGCGCTCAGGCCCAGTGCTGCGGCGACAATACCAGCCGTGGTGAGTTTCATCTGCATCATCAAATTGCCTTCTGCTTTCTAAGATCCGGGGATGCCCGGAGGTCCGCTCGAATATCATGCCGGCACCGCGGCTACTCAAGAGACGGTCTTGCAGTTTCGGCGAAATACCGCGCAAAATCCGCGTAAACACCGAATTTTATGGGGCAAAGGCGAAGTTCCAGCCCTCTTGTTCCATCCACAGTTTACGCAAGGCCCCCGCCTCAGGCGCAAACCCGTCCTCCAGCACGTCCGCCGCCAGCATCCGGTCGGTGCGGAAATGGCGGAAGCCGCCGCGCAGTTCGCACCACGCCGCCAGCATGGTGCAGTCGATATGATAGATCAGCGCCAGCGGCCGCAGGGTCCGGCAGCTCTCGCCGCTCTCCGGGCTGAGGTAGGTGAGTTGCAGCTTGCGGCTTTCCCGCACCGCCTGGCGCAGCAGCGCCTTGGAGACGCAACCCTGCTCTGGGTCGTCCAGCGGCGCGCCCCATGGGGCCACCTGCAGCCAGTCGGCGGTCGCATGCACATCCTTGATCTTGTGGCTCACCCGCGCGGCCGCCTTCTGCAAGGCGCCGTCACCGGTGCGCATCAGCATCGCCAGGCCAACGTGAAGCGCCTCCAGCTCCTCCTCGTCGAAATTGAGCGGCGGCAGGTCGTACCCCTTGCGCAGCATGTAGCCGATCCCCGCCTCGCCCTCCACCGGCGTGCGCATCGCCTGCAGCGCTGCGATGTCGCGGTAGATCGTCCGCTTGCTGACCTCCAGCGTCCCGGCAAGATCCTCCGCCCGCACCGGAGCCGCGGCGGTGCGAAGGATCTGGATGATTTCAAAAAGGCGGCCGGTGCGGGGCATGGGCAGGCTCCAGTGACAGTCTGCTGACACCCTAGCACATACCACTGACAACAGCCTGTCAGCAGTGCTCTGGTTTTCTGGCCTCCTCAAGAAGGAGAAACCCGATGCTGAGTTATGACTGGATCGTGCTGATCACCCTGGGCCTGGACCGCTGGGAAAACCAGCGCCGCCCCCTCGCCCCGCATGAAATCGAGCTTGAGGCAGCGCGCAGGCGTCACCAGGCGCAACAGGCGGCAAGGCCCGCCCGGCCCGGACTTCTGCAACGCCTGTTCAGCCGGCGGCGCGCGCTTCCTGCGCCGGGCTGTCCTCCTCCCGGGCGGCCTCATAAGCAAGCATCGCGCGTTTGACCGGCAGGCCCCAGTGGTAGCCGCCCAGCGCCCCGGACTTGCGCAAGGCACGGTGGCAGGGGATCAGCCAGCTGACCGGGTTGCGCCCCACCGCGGTGCCGACGGCCCGGACCGCGCGCGGAGAGCCGATCGCCTGGGCCAGTTCGGAATAGGTGGTGACATGTCCGGAGGGGATGCGCAGCAGCGCCTCCCAGACCTTGATCTGCAACGGCGCGCCGATCATGTGCAGCGCGGTCTCGCCCTTCTGGGCAAAGGCCGCCTGCGCCAGCGGGCGCAAGGCCGCAGGGTCCTCGACGAATTCCGCCTGCGGCCAGCGGGCGCGCATATCGGCCATGGCGGGCTCCGCCCCGGTCTCGGCTGCAAAGGCCAACCCGCAGATGCCCTTTTCGGTGCCCATCACCAGCGCCAGGCCAAAGGGGCTGTCGAACCAGCCCCAGAATATCCGCAACCCGTCCCCCTTACGGGCATATTCGCCGGGGCTCATCGCCTCCCAGCGCAGGAACAGGTCGTGCAGCCGCCCGGATCCCGACAGCCCCACCGCGTGCGAAGCCTGCAGCGTGGTGAACCGGTCGCGCAGCAGCGCCTTGGCATGGCCCAGCCGCAGATACTGCTGATAGCGCTTCGGCGAGACGCCGACCCAGGCCGAGAACAGCCGCTGGAAATGCGCCGGGCTCATGTCCATGCGGGCGGCCAGCTGTTCCAGCGTCAGATCCTCTCCGCCATCGTCGATCAGCTCAATCGCCCGCCGCATGACGCCGTAGTGATAGGTGCTTTCCCGGGCTTCAATATTCATCGCTGTGTCCTTCGGCAGTCTTGCAAGCCAGATTACCGCGCACAGGCCCGCCATTCGACCCGGAACATGCGAAATCCATCGCCCGGCGAGACCGCGTTGTGCAGGCTGGCCGGAGTGCCGCCGTGAAACGCCCGTCTAGCGGGTTCCGGGGCGCAAAATAAATTGCGCTTTAAGGCCTGACCTGTACATATGGCGCGCGATGGCCAAGCAACTCGATTATCATACCCTCCGCGAGATCTTTACCCGGTTTCACGCAGCGGAGCCCGAACCAAAGGGCGAGCTGGAGCATGTCAACGCCTACACGCTGGTGGTGGCGGTGGCGCTGTCCGCGCAGGCAACAGATGCCGGCGTGAACAAGGCAACCCATGAACTGTTCAAGATCGCGGATACCCCGCAAAAGATGCTGGATCTGGGCGAGGAACGCCTGATCGAGCATATCAAGACCATCGGCCTTTACCGCAACAAGGCCAAGAACGTGATCAAGCTGTCCCGGATCCTGGTCGAGGAGTACGGCGGCGAGGTCCCGAATTCCCGCGCCGCACTGCAGTCGCTTCCCGGCGTCGGGCGCAAGACCGCCAATGTGGTCCTGAACATGTGGTGGCGTTATCCGGCCCAGGCGGTTGACACCCATATCTTCCGGGTCGGCAACCGCTCCGGCATCTGCCCGGGCAAGGATGTCGACGCCGTCGAACGCGCCATCGAAGACAACATCCCGGTGGATTTCCAGCAGCACGCCCATCACTGGCTGATCCTGCATGGCCGCTACCACTGCAAGGCGCGCAAGCCGATGTGCGGCAGCTGCCTGATCCGCGACCTCTGCATGTATGAGGACAAGAACCTTTGAGGCGCCGGCGCAGTCACGCAGCCCATGCGCGGGCAGCGCGCCGCCTGGCCTGCCCCGGCCATTGCAACTATCGAAACAGACACGCCGGTCCCGGACCCGGCACGAACATCCCCGAGGAGGGCAGTTTATGACAAAAACCTATCATCTCGTCGGTATCGGCAACGCTGTGGTCGACGTGATTGCGCAGTGCGAGGACAGTTTCCTGGCCGAGCAGGGCATCGAAAAAGGCATCATGCAGCTGATCGAACGCGACCGCTGCGAGGATCTTTATGCGGCGATGGGCAACCGGGTGCTGACCCCCGGCGGCTCAGTGGCCAACACCATCGCGGGCGCCGGCGCGCTGGGGCTGGAGGCCGCGTTCATCGGCCGGGTCCGCGACGATGCGCTGGGTAAATTCTACGCCGATGCGATGAACAACGAAGGCGTGGCTTTCGTGAACCCGCCGGTTGCCGACGGCGAGCTGCCGACCTCGCGGTCGATGATCTTTGTCTCGCCCGACGGGGAGCGGTCGATGAACACCTACCTCGGCATCTCGTCCGAGCTGAGTTCGGCGGACGTGCCGCAAGAGGTGGCCGGCAACGCGCAGATCATGTTCCTGGAGGGCTACCTGTTTGACAAGGACAAGGGCAAGACCGCCTTTCTGGAGGCCGCCCGTGACTGCCGCGAGGGCGGCGGCAAGGTTGGCATCTCTATCTCCGATCCGTTCTGCGTCGAACGCCACCGGGCCGATTTCCTCAATCTGATCGGCAACGAGCTGGATTTCGTGATCGGCAACCAGGACGAAATCTGCGCCCTGTTCGAAACCACCGACCTGGAAGACGCAATTGCCAGGACCGCTGCGATCTGCCCGCTGGTGGTCTGCACCCGCTCGGGCGACGGGGTAACGGTGCTGAACAACGGTGAGCGGATCGACGTGCCGGTCGAAACGATTGTGCCGGTGGATGCCACCGGTGCCGGCGACCAGTTTGCTGCCGGCTTCCTGTTCGGCATGGCCACCGGCCGCAGTATGGAAATCTGCGCCCGGATGGGCTGCATCTGCGCCGGCGAGGTGATCCGCCACATCGGCCCGCGCCCGGAAACCCACGTGCTGCACCTGCTGGAAGAGGCCGGCCTGGTCTAAGTGCGGCGCGGCACTCCCGCCCGTCGAAACCGCACCTGATGGTTCAATTCCTCCCGTTGGGCGTGGCGCGGAGCAGCTTTGCCGCTCCGCGCCACGCCCCGCCTGCCGTCCGCAGGACGTAAGGGCAACAGCCCGCGCAGGATTACAGGCTCAGCCCGGGTGATCCGTTTCAGATTGTTCAGCTGCCGCCTGGGCCTTGCTCAGCAGCCCGGTCAAGGCCTCGGCCTCCGCCGCGCTGAGCCCTGCCAGCAGCCGGGTCTGTGTCTGCACATGCGCCGTCACCGCCCGGTCGATCAGGGCAAACCCTTCCTCTGTCAGCCCGACCAGGAAACTGCGGCTGTCCTGCGGGTTCACCTCCCGCTTGACCAGCCCGTCCGCCTCCAGCCGGTCGATCCGGTTGGTCATGGTGCCGGAGGCCACCATGGCAGCCTTCAGCAGCTCGCCCGGCGACAGCGTGTAGGGCGCGCCGGACCGGCGCAAAGTGGCCAGCACGTCGAACTTGGCCGCATTCAGCCCGAATTCCGCAAAGGTCTTATGCATCTCGCGCTGATAGGCCAGGTACAGCCGCGCTACCCGGCCGATCACCCCCATGGCCGTGACATCCAGGTCCGGCCGCTCTTTCCCCCATTGCTGGGTAATAAAATCCACATGATCCATGGCAACCGGTTTAAGCCCTTGCATCTTGACGTCAAGATAAAATCCACTATCTCGACATCAAGATAAGGAGAAACACATGCCCACCCGGACCCTTTTGCTGACAGCGCTGGCCCCTGCCATCTGGGGCAGCAGCTATATTGTGACGACAACCCTGCTGCCCGGCCACTCGCCGCTGGTGGTGGCCTTGCTGCGGGCACTGCCTGCGGGTTTGCTGCTGTTGCTTCTGGTGCGCCAGCTGCCGCCGCTCAACTGGCTGCCGCGGCTTATGGTGCTGGGCGCGCTAAACTTCTCGCTGTTCTGGGTGCTTCTGTTCGTCTCCGCCTACCGCCTGCCGGGCGGGGTCGCCGCCACCCTGGGCGCGGTGCAGCCGCTGATCGTGGTGTTTCTGTCAGCCGCGCTGCTCGGGACGCAGATCCGCGCCGCCGCCGTCGCTGCCGCGCTGCTGAGCATCGCGGGCGTTGCCCTTCTGGTGCTGACCCCCGCCGCCAAGCTTGACACGCTGGGCGTGCTGGCGGGCCTTGGCGGGGCGGTGTCGATGGCGGCTGGCGTGGTGCTGACGCGCAAATGGCAGCCGCCGGTGCCGCCCCTCACCTTCACCGCCTGGCAGCTGACCGCGGGCGGGCTGCTGCTGGTCCCGGTTGCGCTGTGGGCGGTGCCGGAGCTGCCCGTCTTCACCGCCGCCAACATCCTGGGCCTGGCATATATGAGCCTGATCGGCGGTGCGCTGACCTATATCCTGTGGTTCCGGGGTCTCGCCCGTATCGACCCCTCGCAGGTTTCGCTGCTGGGCGTGCTCAGCCCGCTTTCGGCAGTGATCCTGGGCTGGCTGCTGCTGGGCGAAACGCTGACGCCCAACCAGATGCTGGGGGCCCTGCTGGCCCTCTTCAGCCTTTGGCTTGGCCAATCCCGTCTGCGGCTGCGCGCGAACCGTGCGGCAGCCCCGGCCGATTGACGCCTGTCACCGCGGCATCGCCGGCTCACACGCTGCGCCGCGGTGGCAGTCCAGCACCTGCCGCCGCACTTCCGGCGTATCGTCAAAGGCGAAACCGCCGCAGGCACCCGCCCGGATCACCAGATCCTGCCCCCGCTGCTCCGCAAAGAACACATAATCCGCACCGGACTTCATACCGCCGCACCAGGGGCCAAGGCATTCCACCTCCAGCACCGCTGGCACATTGACCCGCCCCGAGAAATATTTGCCCTCCAGCATCTTGCCGGAAAGCTGCGCCGGGATTTGGGTCAGCGGCGGGGTGTCATTGGGATTGTCCGCATGCGATTGCGGCAGCAGGCTTTCGTCGAACCGCAGTTCCCCCGCGACGAGGTTATAGGCGCTCTCTGATGCAGCAGCGTGCAAATAGGCGTCCGCAGGGCCCCAAGGCAGGCAGCTGAGGGCCGCCGCGGGAGATACAGAAACTACCGGCAACAACGCTGCGGCGAATACGCTTAGGGCAACGCCTGACCTTGGGGAGGCGCCAAGCGCCTTTTCAAGGTCAGGCGCTGCCCGGCCTGCCGGCCGGGCGAAACCCCCGGAAAGAAACCGCGGCAAACGCATCTCACAAATACTCCCGGAACTCTGCCACCACCCGCGCATAGACCTCGCGCTTGAAGGGCACGATCTTCTCCACCAGGGTTTCCACCGGCTGCCAGCACCAGGCGGAGAATTCCGGGTGATCGGTCTCGATGTTCACTTGGTCATCTGTCCCCAGGAACCGCATCAGATACCACTTCTGCTCCTGCCCGCGGTATTTGCCGCCCCAGAAGCCGGGCACCACGTCATGCGGCAGGTCATAAAGCAGCCAGCCATTGCTCTCTGCGATGATCTCCACCAGTTCCGGCCCCACGCCGGTTTCTTCCTCCAGTTCGCGCAGCGCCGCGATCCGCGGGTCCTCGCCCTTGTCGATCCCGCCCTGCGGCATCTGCCAGGCGTCCTTGTACCGGTCCTTGCGCTGGCCGACGAACACCGCGCCCTCGGCGTTAATCAGCATCACGCCCACGTTGGGGCGGTAAGGCAGCTTGGCAATGTCTTCCGGTGTCATCCGGCTCTCCTCGAAATGCTTTTCCAGAACCTTAGACCGCTTGCCGCCGGGGCACGCAAGAGGGTGACGCGGCGTTTGCCCGTGACAAGGCGGCCTGCGCGCCCGATCCTGTAAGGAACTGCCAGGGAGAGTTTCAAGATGACTGCGTACCCCAATCTGCTTGCCCCGCTGGATCTGGGCTTTACCACGCTGAAGAACCGGGTGCTGATGGGCTCCATGCACACCGGGCTGGAGGAGACCGGCGACTGGAACCGGGTGGCCGAGTTCTATGCCGCCCGTGCCCGCGGCGGCGTCGCGCTGATGGTGACGGGCGGAATCGGCCCGAATCTGGAAGGCTCGGTGCTGCCCGGCGCGTCGATGATGACATCGGCCAAGGACGTCGAAAACCACCGCGTCGTGACGGACCGGGTGCATGAGGCAGGCGGCAGGATCGCCATGCAGATCCTGCACGCAGGCCGCTATGCCTATGGCCCGAAATGCGTCGCCCCCAGCCCCGTGAAATCCCCGATCTCCCCCTTCCCGCCGCATGAGCTGGACGAGGATGGCATCGAAAAGCAGATCGCCGACATCGTGAACGCCGCGCGGCTGGCGCAGGAGGCCGGCTATGACGGGGTCGAGATCATGGGGAGCGAGGGATACTTCCTCAACCAGTTCCTGGTCACCCACACCAACAAGCGCACCGACCGCTGGGGCGGCTCCTATGAGAACCGGATGCGGTTGCCGATTGAGGTCGTGCGCCGCACGCGTGAGGCCGTGGGCCGCGAATTCATCATCATCTACCGCCTGTCGATGATCGACCTGGTGCCCAACGGCTCCACCCACGAGGAAGTTGTGCAGCTGGCGCAGGAAATCGAGAAGGCCGGCGCCACCATCCTCAACACCGGCATCGGCTGGCATGAGGCGCGCATTCCGACCATCGCCACCAGCGTTCCGCGCGCGGCCTTTGCCTGGGTCACCAAGAAGCTGATGGGCAAGGTCGGCATCCCGGTGATTACTTCCAACCGCATCAACACGCCCGAAGTGGCGGAGCAAGTGCTGGCGGAGGGCTGCGCCGACATGGTGTCGATGGCACGGCCGATGCTGGCGGATGCGGATTTTGTCGCCAAGGCCGAAGCAGGCCAGGCGGACCAGATCGCGCCCTGTATCGCCTGCAACCAGGCCTGTCTCGACCATACTTTCAGCGGCAAGCTGACCTCCTGCCTGGTCAACCCGCGCGCCTGCCACGAGACCGAGCTGGTGATCGAACCGGCGGCAGCCGCCAAGACGGTGGCCATCGTCGGCGCCGGCCCTGCGGGCCTGTCGACCGCGCTGACGGCGGCGCAGCGGGGCCACAAGGTCACCCTGTTCGACCGCGCCGATGAGATCGGCGGCCAGCTCAACATGGCCAAACAGGTGCCGGGCAAGGAGGAATTCTGGGGCCTGGTGGACTGGTACCGTGTAATGGTGGCCGATGCCGGCATCACGCTGGAACTGGGCCGCGAAGTTTCGGCGGATGATCTGACCGGTTTCGACGAAGTGGTGATCGCCACCGGCGTTCTGCCGCGCGATCCGGCCATCCCCGGTCAGGACCGGGACAATGTGCTGAGCTACATCGACGTGCTGCGCCACAAGAAACCGGTCGGCCAGCGCGTCGCGGTGATCGGCGCTGGCGGCATCGGCTTTGACGTCTCCGAGTTCCTGCTGGAAGAAGGCCACAGCCCTGCCATCGATCTGCCCGCCTGGATGAAGGAATGGGGCGTCGCCGACCCGGCAGAGCACCGCGCGGGCCTCGCCCCCGAGGGCCCGCAACCCGCCGCCCCGGCCCGGCAGGTGACGCTTTTGCAGCGCAAGGCCGAACGCCACGGCAAACGGCTTGGCAAGACCACCGGCTGGATCCACCGCGCCACGCTCAAGATGAAGGACGTCGAGTTCCTGGGCGGCGTGAACTACGAGAAGATCGACGAAGAAGGCCTGCACGTGAGCTTCGGCGAGGCCCGGGAAAACCCGACGCTGGTGCCGGCCGATACCATCGTCCTGTGCGCGGGACAGGTGTCTGAGCGGTCACTGGCAGATCAACTGGCCGAACGCGGCCTAACCGCTCATGTCATTGGCGGTGCCGACGTCGCTGCGGAACTGGACGCCAAACGCGCCATCAATCAGGGCACCCGTCTGGCAGCCGGCCTCTGACCTGCGGCCAAACGCCGCGCCCCTCCAGTCCCTGCGCCCCCGTCCGGAACACCTCCGGGCGGGGGCGCGTTCGTTCTGCAGCACCGCCCGGCCGGACGGTTTGGCATTTCAGAACAGGAAAGGAACCCGTAATGCCCAAAATCGCAGATGCAAAGATCCTGATCATTGCCACCCATGGGTTTGAGCAGTCGGAACTGGAATTCCCGCGCGACCAGCTGCGGGTAAAGGGCGCCGAGGTCCATGTCGCCACCCTCGACGGCAAGCCGGCCAAGGGCTGGGAAGGCAGCGACTGGGGCCGCGAGGCCGACGCCGATCTGAAAATCGCTGATGCGAAGGCCGATGGATATGACGCGCTGGTGATCCCCGGCGGCCAGATCAATCCCGACCTGCTGCGGGTCGAGGAGGATGTCATCAATCTGGTCAAGGCCTTCCATGACAGCGGCAAGGTGATCGCCGCAGTGTGCCACGCACCCTGGGTGCTGGCGGAGGCCGGCATTGCCAAGGGCCGCGACATGACATCCTATCACTCGATCAAGACCGATATCGCCAATGCAGGCGCCAACTGGAAAGACGCCGAGGTTGTCACGGATCAGGGCATCGTGACCAGCCGCCAGCCAGAGGATCTGAAGGCATTCGTGTCGAAAATCGCCGAGGAGATCGAGGAAGGCGCGCACCCGCGCGCCGCAGCCTGACCGGTTTCCGCCCTGCGCCCGCGGCGCGGGGCGGTTTTCCCCGCACAGCCCGCGGTCTCAGCCGTGAACGGCACGGCTGTCGGCAGGCGCCGCGTTCCGCGCGGTCATCCCGTAGTCCCGAATCACACCTGCCACCCGCAGCCGGTAGTTCGCAAAGACACCGGCCCTCCCCTTGGCCTGCGCGGCCCGGTGCTCCGCCAACTGCCGCCAGCGCTGCACTGCCGCCTCGTCGCGCCAGAAAGACAGCGACAGGAGCTTGCCCGGTGCGCTCAGGCTCTGGAATCGCTCCACCGACAAAAACCCGTCCACCTGCTCCAGCAAGGGCCGCAGCTCCGAAGCTGTTTCCAGATAGGCCTCTTTCTGTCCTGCGGCGGTCTCCACCTCGAAAATCACGGCAATCATCTGCGCCTCCCTCATCCGGCCTGCCCATGCGGCGCCGAGGCCAGCTTCAGCCAGGTCCGGTCTTCGCGCAGCAGGAACCGCTCGCGCTGCGCAAACTCGTAGTTTTCGCGCCCCAGCGGATCCTGCGCCAGCCGCGCGCGGTAGGCCTCATACTCCGCAAGGCTCTCCACGTTGTAGATCCCGTAGGCCAGCGTCGAGGACCCCTCATGCGGCGCGTAATACCCCACCAGATCCACCCCGCAGCGCGGAATCGCCTGCCCCCAGGTACGGGCGTATTGTTCAAACTGCGCCTTCTTGGCGGGGTCGATGCGGTAACGGATGATGCAGGTCAGCATGGCATGTCCTTTGCTTGTTCAGGACCACCTGCCTAACCCGCCCCATCAGCCGGATGCTTCGGCGCGGACCGAACCGTCACTCCACCGTGATAGTGATCTGCTCAGAGACAATCGGGCTTGAGTGCGGGACATGGCCTGCATCGCCCAGCACCAATTGCAGCGTGTGACGGCCCGGGGACAGCTCCAGTGTCACCTCGGTCTGACCGCCGCCAAAATGCAGGTGGTTGTCATCCGACGGCAGTCCAAAGGCCAGCTCATCCGCACCATCCTCCCCCTCGCCCAGCGGCGGGCGGTCGATCAGCAGGTGATGGTGGCCGGTGTTCTCCTTCTCGATCCCCGACGGCGCCACCCCCATGCCCGACAGGCCAAAAACCAGCGTTACCGGAGACGTGACCGTGTCCCCGTCCTGGACATTTGCGAAATAGACCTTGGCCTCAGGGTTCGAGGCCGTCTCACCGCCAGCCCACAGCGGGGCCGCCAGGCAGGCAGACAAGGCAGCCGCAATCAGCAGTTTCATATCGGGTCCTCCAGAAAATTGCTTAACCAGCAAGACAAAGCTAGCGGCTGGCCCGGCCCTGGCAATCCTGCCGCCCATAACGAATGCACAAAAAGCGGCAGCCGCCGGTAAGCGCTTGGCACCCAAGCCTGGCAAGTGCCCGTCCTGTAAGGTGCCGTTTCCACTGCGCAAACGATCCCTGCAAAACCCTGCAATTATCCCACCCCCGCCCCGTTCTTGCCCGATTTCCCCGGCAACACTGACAGCAACACAGCTTAACGAGGATGGGTGAACATGGACCGACTGACCGAGATGGAGGCCTTTGCCAATGTGGTGGACCAGGGCGGCTTCACCGATGCGGCACGCAAAATGGGGATTTCCAAGTCGGCGGTCTCCAAACATGTCTCCAGCCTGGAAGCCCGCCTGGGCGCGCGGCTTTTGAACCGCACCACCCGAAGGGTGTCGCCGACCGAGATCGGGCTTGCCTACTACGATCGCGCCCGCCGGGTGCTGAACGATGCAGGCGAAGCGGATGCGCTTGTCACCTCGATGCAATCGGCGCCCTCAGGCCTTCTGCGGATTTCCGTCGCCACCGATTTCGGCGTCAATCATCTGTCGCCGGTCCTGTCCGACTTCCTGCGCGATTTCCCGGACATCACCGTCAACATGGTGCTGAACAACCGCTATGTTGAACTGATTTCAGAAGGATTCGACATGGCCGTGCGGATCGGCGAGCTGGAGGACAGCTCCCTGCGCGCCCGCAAGCTGACCGAAACCACCAAGCGGATGATCGCCTCCCCCGCCTATCTGGAGAAATTCGGCCGCCCGCAGAAGATCGACGAGCTGAACAATCACAAGCTGCTGCATTACTCCAGCCAGTCCAGCGGCAATGTCTGGAAGATCACCGCGCCCTCCGGGGAGAAGCGCCAGGTGCGCACCTCCGGCTGGCTGTCAGTGAATGACGGCCAGTCGCTGCTGACCGCGGCCATTTCCGGCCTCGGCATCGCCTACCTGCCCAGCTACCTCTACGCCGAAGCCATGGAGGAAGGGCTGGTCGAGGACGTGATGCCCAGCCTGCCGGTCGAGACCCAGGGCATCTACGCCGTCTACCCGCCGGGCAAGTTCACCCAGCCCAAGGTGCGGGCGTTCATCGATTTCCTGGTCGCAGCCTTTGCCGACCGTGACCCGTCCGAATGGAAAACCTGAACCGGTTCAACGGAATACCGGACCAAGACCTCCCTCGAAGACCTGCCCCTGCGCCCGCGCGGGGGCTTTTTTTCCGGCCGTTTCTATCTCCCAAGGGCCCCGCATACCCGCAGCAGCTTTCCCCGCCCGCACCAGAGCGCTCATCCGGAGGAGCCTGCAGGCATGTCGGCGCCGGCCGGAGAATTTGCGCTCTTCCCAGCGCCTCTCGCCCGCCGCCAGAGCATATCCCATGCTCCCGCGTCCGTTATGCCAAGGCGTCTTGGCTGCGCCAAGGCGCCTGCTGGGGCGGGAGCCCCTCGCCAGATCCCGTCCGCAGAAAGTCAGTCAGCGAGCAGCACCGCCTCCACCCGCCTGTTGGCCTCGCGGCCCTCCGGGGTCAGGTTGCTGGCAATCGGCGCCAGGAAACCGGCACCGGCCACGCCGATCTGCGACTCTTCCGCGCCGTAAGCCTCAATCAGCCGCTCCTTCACCGATTGCGCCCGGCGCTCTGAGATGCCGGCGTTCTGCTCCTGCGAGCCGACCGTGTCGGTATGGCCCACCAGCAGCAGCCTGTATTCCGGGTTTGCGGCCAGATATTCCGCCAGCTGCACCAGGCTGTCATAACGGCCCTCGCGCAGCCGGGTGGAGCCGCTCTCGAACACCAGATCGGCCAGCACCGCATGGCCGCGGACATCCAGCACCTTGGCCAGCTCCACCGGGCGCACCGGGCGCTCCGGGGATTTCACCTCTGCGGCGGGCTTCACCACCGGCACCGCGGCGCCGGGCGGCTGCACCGTGATCATCTGCACATAGGCCGTGCCGCCCGCCCGCGACACCAGGATCGAGACCGCCTGCCCGTCCCTGGCCGCCGACAGGAAGTGATAGCGGGAGATATCCACCATCATGTCCGGTGCCGGTACCACCTCAGTCCCGAAGCGGAAGCCGAAGCCGCCACAATCGCGGGCCGCGCAATCAAGCAGCACCTCATAGCCCTGCGCCATGAGCTGCTGGCGCAGCGGCGCCAGGATCTCCAGCACCGTGCTGCTGCCCTCCACCCGCCAGGTGCGGCGCGAAATCCGGCCCTCGAACTGCTGTGAAGGCACCTTGTCCGAAACCTCCGGCCCGACCGGCAGCTGGTAGACGCCCAGCGCAGTGTCCCGTTCGGACACAGCTTCCGCGCCGGGCGGCAAGGCCATCTCCACCGCCCCGGCCCGCCCGGCCAGCAGCGCCGCCGCGGCTAGGACAGCAAGGGCCGGCAGCCGCCCTAGCGGCACTGGCTGTGGTATTCCGGATTGGGCACCATGGCGGTTGCGCTGGCCACCCGGTTGGACATGTTGAAGAAGCCGGTGACATTGGCGATGTCCCAGATGTCGCGGTCACTGAACCCCGCCTTACGCAAGCCCTGGCGGTCCGCCTCTTCGATTTCCGCACTCGCCGTTGTCATCTTGGCGGCAAAATCCAGCATCGCCCGCTGCCGCGCATCCAGCGGGGCCACCCGGTAGTTCATCACCAGCATCTCGCCCAGCTGCGGATCGCCCGACAGCTGCCGCACTGCCGCGCCATGCGCCACCAGGCAATAGAAGCAGCGGTTGATCGAAGAGACCACGACCGCGATCATCTCCCGCTCCAGCTTGCTGAGGCCGCTGTCGGCCAGCATCAGATCGTTGTACATCCCCGTGAAGGCATTCAGCTTATTAATGTCGAACGCATTGGCTTTCAGCACATTCGGCACCATCCCCAGCTTTTCCTGGCAGATGTCGAAATACTTCTGCGTCTCGGGCGGCAGCGGGTCCGCCATCGGCAGGTCAAGGGCTGTGGGCTGGGTCTGATCAGTCATCGCGGTCAATCGCCTTCCTTCAAAATCCGGTAGTGATACTGTCCGGTGCAATCCATTCCGAGGGAAGCATAAAGCCCGTTTGCGCCCTCGTTACGTTTCGTACAGAGCACCGCCAGTTCGCTGGCGCCATGCTCCAGCGCCCAGTAGGCGGCCTGGCGCATCATCCAGCCGCCCATGCCGGCCCGGCGCTGATGCGGCAGGATCTCCAGCGCATGAACCATCGCCACCCCGTCATGGATGGCGACAAAGCCCGCGCCGGCCGGCTTGTCCCTGTGGCGTCCCAGCAGCCCTGTCTTGGGCCCCCGCACCCGCTGCATCACCGCCAGACGCTCGGGCCCGATGCCAGCCTGCTCCCAGATCTCGCGCTGGATCGCCAGCGGCTCCCAGACGCAGAAGGCGGTGACACGCGGCACCGGTATATCCGTCAGCCGTTCCGCCGGGCAGGTCCAAAGGTTGACCGGATCCTTCACCGCATAGCCACGGGCCTCCAGCTGCGCGTCCAGCTCCGTCTCGCCGTCCCGGATCATGAACAGGCAGTCCTGACCCATGGCGCGCATCGCCTCTTCCGCCGCTGCGATCTGCGCGCCGGACACCGGGCCGGACACCGTTGCCGCCGACACCCGGCTGCCGCCGCCCTGCCCCTCGCGCAGGGTCACGGGGCCAAGCGTGCGCAGCGAGGCGGGCGGCCAGGTCGCCTCTGTCACGGCGTAATACCGGGGGTCGGTGGTCACTGCTCCAGCTCCTTTGCCAGCTCGGTCATCGCCGCGTCGATCCGGGCGCCATCGGTGCCGCGGATCACCACGTTGGCCCCAAAAACGCCGTCTTTTTGAAACGGGTAGCAGCCGACCGACAAATCCGCATAAGCCTCAGCCAGCAGGCGCAGCGGACCGGCAATCTCGCCCTCGCCGCGCATCACCCGCAGGGTCTGCGACAGCATCGGCTGGCCGCCGGTGAGCGTTGGGATCACGCTGGCCACCATCGCCTGAAAGATCATCGGCACCCCGGCCATCACATGCACGTTGCCAAGGGTGAACCCCGGCGCCGCAGAGACCGGATTGTCGATCAGATCGGCACCGTCCGGGATCCGCGCCATGCGCAGCCGGGCCTCGTTCAGCTCGATCCCCTGGGTGTCGTAATGCGCCTGCAGGATTGCCCGGGCATCATCGCGCACGCCCAGATGCGCGTCAAAAGCCTTGGCGATGCAATCGGCGGTGATGTCATCATGGGTCGGGCCGATACCGCCGCTGGTGAAGACATGATCATAGGCCGCGGCCAGCGCCTTGACCGCTGCGATGATCGCCTGCTCATCGTCGCTGACGATGCGGACTTCCTTCAGGTCGATGCCATGCTTGGCCAGCTCCCCGGCCAGGTAATGCATGTTGGCATCCCGGGTGCGGCCCGACAAAATCTCGTCCCCGATCACCAGCATGGCAGCCGTCGGATTGGCCATGGTTGTCCTCCCTTGATACCTCGTCTCCGCAGGTATAGGCCCGTTGCCATGCGCTTTGAAACCCCTCTGATCCCCGCCGTGCTGATCCGCCGCTACAAACGCTTCCTCGCCGATTGCCGGCTGGAGGACGGGCGGGAAGTGACGGCTCATTGCGCCAACCCCGGCAGCATGATGGGGCTGGCGGAGCCCGGCATGAAGATCTGGCTGGAGCCCAACGACGACCCGAAGAAAAAGCTGAAATACGGCTGGCGGCTGGTCGAGCATGACGGCGGCCATTTCACCGGCGTCGACACCTCGGTTCCGAACCGCGCCCTGCGTGCCGCGCTCGAAAACGGGGACGTCGCGGAGCTTGCGGCCTACAAAACCGTGCGGGCAGAGGTGAAATACGGGGCGAACAGCCGGATCGACTTTCTGCTGAGCCAGGACGGCCTGCCCGACTGCTATGTCGAGGTGAAAAGCGTGACGCTCTCGCGCCAGCCGGGCCTTGCGGAATTTCCCGACAGCGTCACCGCGCGCGGCACCAAGCATCTGGGGGAACTTGCAAACATGGCCGCGCAAGGCCACCGGGCGGTGATGTTGTATCTGGTGCAGCGCACCGATTGCGACCGCTTCCAGCTGGCAGCGGATATCGACCCGGCCTATGCAGACGCCTTTTCCAGCGCCCAGGCCGCGGGGGTGGAGCGGCTGGTGATGGGCACAAAGATCTCACCGGCTGGTGTCGAGGCCGGCGCCCCCATCCCCGCCAGGGAGTAACGGCGGGGGCGCTGGCGCTCCGGTTCAGGCGGCCTTGCTGGCCTCATCCTCCTGCGCGTCCGGTTCGGCCCGAACGATAGTGTGGGTCGGGAAGGGGATATCGACCCCGGCCGCGTCCAGCGCCTCTTTCACCTTGCGCTTCATGTCGGCCTGATACTGGAAATACTCCGCCGCATCGACCCAGACGCGCACCAGGAAATCGACCGAGCTGCTGTTCAGCTCGTTGACCTGGATGAACGGCTCCGGTTCGCTGTGCGAGCGGCTGTCGCTCATGATGGTTTCGCGGATCACCCGCTCAGCCACGGCCAGGTTGGCGCCATAGCCGACGCCAAAGGTCCACTCGGCCCGGCGGGTGTCGAACGATGAGTAATTGGTGATGGTGTTGCCCCAGACCTCGGAATTGGGGATGATGACCTTCAGGTTACTAAGGCTCGCGATGACGGTATTGTTCAGGTTGATGTCCTTCACCGTTCCCATCTCGCCATCGACCTCAATGAAATCGCCCAGCTTGAAGGGGCGGAACAGGATGATCATCACCCCTGCCGCAACATTGGACAGCGCCCCCTGCATCGCCAGGCCGATGGCCAGGCCCGCAGCACCGATGGCCGCGATGATCGAGGTGGTCTCGACTCCGAAGGTGTTCAGCACGAACAGAACCGCGAAGGCGAGGATAACATAGCGGGCGAGATTACCCAGAAAGTGGAACAGGGTCACGTCGAGACTGGCATGGGTGTCCCCCAGCGTCACGATCCGCCGCTTGACCCAGCTTGCCACGATAAAGCCCGCCAGCAGGATGACCACTGCGGCCACAACGCTGCCCATCACCTCGGCCAGGAATTCCAGGGTCACCAGATCGGAGAGTGACTTTCCGCCGTAAATTTCAGTTTGCATCAGGTCGTTGAAGCTTTCCATACCGCTGTTTCTCTCCGTTTTGCCGCAGATTCCCTCACCACCGGTAACGCGGCGCAACGGAAAAAGTTCCAGGATGCCGCCCTTGCCCCCTCTGGCCCTTTTCCCGGGAACCCCTTACATAGCTACGCAAAGACATCCGATGGAGCTCCGCCTGATGAGATCGAAAGACGGCCGCACGACCAAGGACGGCATCCGCATTCATGAGCCCGGCGATTTTGCGGGCATGCACAAGGCGGGGGCGCTTGCTGCGCGCATTCTGGATGATATCGCAGCCCATGTGTTCCCGGGCCAGACCACTGGCGAGATTGACCGGCTGATCACCAAAATGGTTGAGGACGCGGGCGCCACTTCCGCCACCATCGGCTACAAGGGCTATCAGCACGCAAGCTGCATCTCGGTGAACCACGTGGTCTGCCACGGCATCCCCGGCGACAAAAAGCTGAAAGACGGCGACATCCTGAACATCGACGTGACCGTGATTGTCGATGGCTGGTTCGGCGATACCTCGCGGATGTTCGTGGCAGGAAAGCTCAGCCGCAAGGCGGAGCGGCTGATTCAGGTCACCCACGATTCCCTGATGATGGGGATCGAGGCGGTGAAGCCCGGCAATACCTTCGGCGACATCGGCCACGCAATCCAGACCTATGCCGAAAGCCAGCGGATGAGCGTGGTGCGCGATTTCTGCGGCCACGGGCTGGGCCAGGTGTTCCACGCCCCGCCCAACGTCCTGCACTACGGCCGTCCCGGCACCGGCCCGGTTCTGGAAGAAGGCATGTTCTTCACTATCGAGCCGATGATCAACCTGGGCCGCCCGGAGACCAAGATCCTGGCCGATGAGTGGACCGCCGTCACCCGCGACAAGTCGCTGTCGGCGCAGTTCGAGCATTCGATCGGGGTAACTGCTGACGGGGCCGAGATTTTCACCCTGTCACCGGCCGGGAAATTCCACCCGACCTACGGGTAAGCTGTTAAGGCGCAGGCGGGGGCCAGCCCCCGCACCCCCGGGATATTTTCAGCCAGATGAAGGACGGATCCCGTCAGGAGCCGGCGCCATCCTGACTTTCCGCTTCCTGCATCCTCCACAGGGCGAGCAGCAGGGTGCCGTCCGCCCATGGAGTCACCGCATCCTGGATGAACAGCGGTGATCGAGCGGATTTCGGTTTGGGTTTTGTCCCGGCTTCGGCCTTGGTTACAGGCGGCAGGAACGGCGTACGCAGTGTCTGTTCCATGCCCGGAACAATAGCACACCCG
This sequence comes from Leisingera daeponensis DSM 23529, assembly GCF_000473145.1. Taxonomy (NCBI): domain Bacteria; kingdom Pseudomonadati; phylum Pseudomonadota; class Alphaproteobacteria; order Rhodobacterales; family Roseobacteraceae; genus Leisingera; species Leisingera daeponensis. The sequence goes on from NZ_KI421500.1 coordinate 2,338,524, forward strand.
CCTTAGATCGACAAAAGCGCGGGCACCTCAGCCATATCGCGGAACACCTCCGCCCCCAGTGCTGCAAGCTTTTGTCCGCCGCCCTTCGGCGCATAACCGAGGCAGCGCATGCCTGCCCGCACCGCGGCGGTGACGCCGCTGCCGCTGTCCTCGATCACCAGGCAGTCGCGCGCCTGCACCGCGAAATGGCTGGCTGCCGCCAGGAACAGCCCCGGCTCCGGCTTGGCCACGCCCAGGGACTGTGCCGAGAACATCGCTTGCGGATGGAACCGGTCCCACAGGCCGTGCTGCCCCAGGGTGATGCGCATCTTCTCCTCGCTGCCGTTGGAGGCGACGCAAACCGGAATGCCCCTGGCATCAAGCCGCGCCAGCAGCTGCGAAATGCCCGGTGTCAGCGGCACCCCCTGCTTCAGCCGCGCATAGGTCTCGGCGTAGACTGCGCGGGTCCAGTCCTCCGGCAGCGCGGCCCCCAGGCTGCGGGCCTTTTCCATCACCCCGGCCATGGTGCAGCCGACGAAATGCGCCATCGATTGCTCCATGGTCAGCTCCAGCCCGTGCCTGGCCAAGTTTTCGATCAGCGCCTGGTTGGAGGCCGGCTCGCTGTCGACCAGCACGCCGTCGCAATCGAAGATCACCAGTTTCGGGGTTGGAAATGTCTTTGGCATAATGAGAGGCCTTTGCCGGAATAATCCTGTTCTGGGTCACAGGTTTATGCGGCAATCAGGCCCCCGGCAAACAGGGCACCGCGGTTTTTCGCCGGAGTGATCACGATACGGGCCGGGCTTGAAACCGCCGGAAACAAAAAATGCAGGGGAAGCCCCCTGCATTTCATATCGTTCACTGGTCTTGATAAACTCAGAACTTGCAGCGCTTTTTCTTGGCCAGAGCGACCAGAACTTCATGGCGCTTGTTTGCCGCGTTCATGGCCTCGTTTGCGTTGGAGTAATTGCCGATGACCGCCGGCCAGAAGAGGATCGCCGCCGCCACATTGGCGCCCGATGCGGTCTTGCCTTTCTTGGCCTCGGCGCGGATCTCGTCCAGCTGACCCATCTGGGTCTTGATCTCGTCGCAGGTCAGCGAAGCGTCGTCGATATTGTTGGTGGTGACGACCTCAGGAGACACGCAGCCAGCCAGGAACAGCGAACCAGCGGCCAGCAGGCCAAGGATTTTTGCAGTTTTCATATGAAACCCTTTGAAACCGCCAGAATTGACGGAAATTTGATTGAAATCACGGGGTCGTTACATCCAGAGGATTATTTTTGCAAATAGAAAATCAATTAATCGGAGAAACTGCCCGTTCGGGTCCGCACCTGTTTTATTGCCGCCACATCAGCGAGATATGGGTATCACCGTATTTGCGGCTGTCGTGCAGTTCGAACCCTTCGGGGGCGGCCATCGGCGCGCTTTCTTCCCAGACCACCAAAGCATCCTCCGCCACCCAGCCGCCAGTTACGGCAGCGGCAAGGGCCTTTTCTCCCAGCGCCTTGCCATAGGGCGGATCGAGAAAGATCAGGTCAAACGGGGGCTCCGGGTTCTGCCCCAGCTTCAGCGCATCGCGGCGCAACAGGGTGCAGCGGTCCTCCGCCCGGCAGATGGCGATGTTCTTGCGGATCAAACCGGTGGAGACGCGGCCGTCATCCACGAACACCACTTCTGCCGCACCGCGTGACAGCGCCTCAAGCCCCAGTGCGCCGGTGCCTGCGAACAGGTCCAGCACCCGGGCGCCGGGGATGGCGCCGGTGTGCATCAGCACGTTGAACAGGCTTTCGCGCACGCGGTCGGTGGTGGGGCGCAGATGCGCGCCTGCATCCCCCTTGCCCACCGCGGCCAGCGCGCGGCCGCGGAATTCTCCTGCGATGATCCTCACGCCTTCAGCAGCGGCTTCAGATCGGCGGAGGGATCGGCGACCACGGTTTTGTCTGCGGTCTTGCCCATGTCGATCAGCCGCTTGCCCACCATATAGGCGCGCGGATCGTTCATCGCGTCGACCGCCACCAGCCGGTCGCCGGCATAGTACCAGAACGAGACCTGCCGGCCGTCGCCCTGACGGGTGACGACATTGTCATAGCCGGTGTTCAGACCCGCGATCTGGAGCTTGACGTCGTATTGATCCGACCAGAACCAGGGCTGCGCGACATAGTCTTTGTCCGCGCCCAGCATGTTCTGCGCCACGACCTCAGCCTGGTCGATGGCGTTGGGCACGCTTTCCAGACGGATACGACTGCCCTGGAACGGGAAGGAGGCGCAGTCGCCCGCCGCCCAGATGGACGCATCCGAGGTGCGCCCCTTGGCGTCCGTCTTGATGCCGTTGTCCAGCTCCAGCCCGGCCATCTCTGCCAGTTGCGACGACGGGGTGATGCCAACGCCAACCACAACAAAATCCACGTCCAGCACCTCGCCGCCGCTCAGCACCGCGCGGGTGACCTGGCCGTTCTCGCCTTCCAGCCGCTCCAGGCCGACGCCTTCGCGGATATCGACACCGTGGGAGGTATGCAGGTTGCGGAAGAAATCCGACGTCTCCGGCGCTGCGACACGCTGCAGGATGCGGTCCGCCAGCTCGACCAGCGTCACCTGCACACCGCGCTTGGCGCAGACTGCTGCCGCCTCCAGCCCGATATAGCCGCCGCCGACGATCAGCGCGCGCTTGCCTTCGGTGACGTGCGGCGCCATCGCGTCGACGTCGGTCAGGCCGCGCACCACAAAGACGCCGTCCAGATCACCGCCGATTGCGGCCGGCAGGCGGCGCGGGTCGGAGCCGGTGGTCAGCGCCAGCTGGTCATAGGAAATCACTTCATCCCCCAGCGAAACGGTTTTGGCTGCCGGATCAATCGCGGTGACGCGCTGCCCCAGTTTCAAGGTGATGTTGTTTTCGGCATAAAAGCTTTCGGGACGCAGGAACAGCCGCTCCACCTCCATCTCGCCCAGCAGATAGGCCTTGGACAGGGGCGGCCGCTGATAGGGCAGCGCTTCTTCCGCGCCGATCAGGGTAATCTCCCCCTCAAACCCGTCTTTGCGCAGCTTTGCCACCAGCGAGGCCCCCGCCTGCCCCGCTCCAATCACGACGATATGGGACATCTCTGCTTGCCTCCCGCAATAGTTCCCGTCACGCTTCCAACGGACCCTATATACCGGGGGTCCCAAAACGCAATCACGAGAAAGAGGAACGTGCAATGATTTCTGTTGGAGACCAGCTGCCCGACGCCGTGCTGACGCGGATCGGAGACGACGGGCCGGAGCAAGTTCAGCTGTCAAGCAAGCTGAAGGGGCGGAAAGTGGTGATCTTTGCGGTTCCCGGCGCGTTTACCAGCACCTGCCATTCGGCCCATGTGCCCAGCTTCATCCGCACCAAGGACCAGTTTGCCGCCAAGGGCGTTGACGAAATCATCTGCCTGGCCGGCAACGACCCGTTCGTCATGTCGATCTGGGGCGACAACACCGGCGCCACCGAGGCCGGGATCACCATGCTGTCCGACGCCGAATGCACCTTTACCGAATCGATCGGCATGCGTTTCGACGCGCCTCCGGCCGGTTTGATCGGCCGCTCGATGCGCTATGCGATGCTGGTGGAGGATGGCGAAGTGAAAATCCTCAACAAGGAAGACAACCCCGGCCAGTGCGAGCTGTCGGCAGGCGAAGGTCTGCTGGAATCAATGGGCTAAGGTCTTGATGTCTGCGGCTGCCAGTGCTGGCGGCCGCAGGCGCAAACCCTTAACAAACCTTAAAAAATCAGGTCAGCAGCTCTGCCGCAATGTTTCGCGCGCGAAACATTTGGACAGTGTTTCTGACCTTTTTTATCAGGCCCTGCGGCTCACATCTGCGGCTCGCCGTACAGGCCGTCCATCTTGCGCGCCAGCTTGGCGTCCTGGGAGCTGATCCCATCCACGTCATGCGTGGTCAGCACCACTGTCACCTTGTTGTAGACATTGCTCCACTCGGGATGGTGGTTCCATTTCTCCGCCCAGATCGCGGCACGGGTCATCCAGCCGAAGGCATCGGCGAAATTGCTGAACTTGAAGGTCTTGGTGATGGCATCGCGGCCCTCCACCATTTCCCAGCCGGTGGCGAACAGCGGCTCCAGCAGCGGGCCGCGGGTGGCGTCGGACAGTTTTTCCGTCATTCTTGCTCCTCCACATGCGCTTTGCGGAACGGGCCGTAATCGGTCAGGATTTCGATTTCTTCCTCGGTGGCGGCCCGTTCAGCCTCAAGGTAGCGTCCGACAGCCCCGGCAAACCCGGGATCGCCGATCCAGTGCAAGCTATAGGTCTGGCACGGTAAATAGCCGCGCGCCAGCTTGTGCTCACCCTGCGCGCCGGCTTCGATCCGGTCAAGCCCCAGGGCGATGGCCAACTCTATGGCCTGATAATAGCACAGTTCGAAATGCAGGCACGGGTGGTGCTCGACGCAGCCCCAGTAACGCCCGTAAAGCGTATCCCGGCCTACGAAATTCAACGCGCCGGCCACATAGCGCCCGTTGCGCCACGCCAGAATCAGCGCCATGTCCTGCGCCAGCGTGCGGTGCGCGATATCGAAGAACTGCCGGGTCAGATACGGCGAGCCCCATTTGCGCGCGCCGGTATCCTGGTAGAACTCCCAGAAGGCGTCCCAATGCTCAGGGCGCAGGCTGCTGCCCTGAAAGACCTGGATTTCGCCGCCAAAGCATTGCGCCTGCATCCGTTCCTTTCGGATGTTCTTGCGTTTGCGCGACGACAGCGCCCGCATGAAATCCTCGAAATCGCCATAGCCCTGGTTCTGCCAGTGGAACTGCTGGGTGGTGCGCAGCATCAGCCCCATTTCCTCGCCCAGCCGCGCCTCGTCCGCGGTGCAGAAGGTCACATGCAGCGACGACAGGTTGTTGTCCGCCGCCAGCTGCACCGCGCCCTGCAGCAGCGCCGAATGGCCGATGCCGTCAAAGCCGGGGCGCACCAGGAACCGCCGCCCGGTTACCGGCGTGAAAGGCACCGCGATCTGCAGCTTGGGGTAATAATGCCCGCCCGCCTGCTCATAGGCGTGGGCCCAGTTGTGGTCAAAGATGTACTCGCCCTGGCTGTGACCCTTGGCGTAAAGCGGCGCGCAGGCGATCAGGCGGCCGTTTTGATAGGCGGTCAGATACTGCGGCTGCCAGCCTGTGCCCGGCCCGACAGAGCCGCTGTCCTCCAGCGCGCTCAGAAACCTGTGGGTGGTAAAAGGGTCGTGCGGACGGCCCCCGTCTCCCGCTTCGGGACAGGCGCAGGCATCCCACTCCGCCGCCGCGATCTGCGACAGCGACGCCAGCACCCGGATTTCGATTTGCGCCTGCGACATGCCTTTCCTCCGCACCACTTCTCAGATGTGGGGTGCGGTCCAGCCTGATCAAGATGTTAGCGGCGGCAGGTACTGTTCAAAGGTCACATTGACAGCAAAGGCGCGGGCCGCGGCCTCCTGCGCCGGGGAGGTGACGGTCCAGCACAGCACCGGCACCCCTTCGTTGCGCAGCGCCTGCACCCGCGGCCGGGCCAGATCGCCGGCCTCGTGGCTGATAAAGCTTGAGCCGGTGCGTTCAAAATCCGGAATCGCGCGCAGGTCGTCGCAGACCGCCCGGGGCAGTTCCGGCCAGTCCGCCGGATCATAGGCGCTGGTGGTCAGGCCGCGCGGACGCTCCGGCGCCAGGCGGGCCAGTTCGGCGACCATATGCGGGTTGAACGACATCAGCGCCACCGGCCCGCTGTAGCCGTCCAGCGCCTTGGCCGCGGCCCGCTCCAGCGCGCCATCGGTGATGCCCATTCCGCCGTGCTGGTCCTTCAGCTCGATCAGCAGCGGCACCTGGCCGCCCACCAGCTCCAGAATTTCATCCAGACCCGGAATGCCCTCGCCATCGCCGCCCTTCAGCGGGATGGCGCGCAGCTCGGCGCAGGTGCGTGCCCGGACCGGGCCGCTGGCGTCCGCCAGCCGGTCCAGCACGCCATCGTGAAAGACCATGGCGCATCCGTCGCTGGACAGCTGCAGGTCGATCTCGATGCCATAGCCCGCGGCAATCGCGGCGCGGACCGCCGCGCGGCTGTTTTCCGGCCGCCCGTCCGCCGCATCGTGCAAGGCCCGGTGGGCCAGCGGCACGCTCAGGAAGCTTGCAGGCAGGTCAGGTCTCATTTGATCTGGAAGACGCCGTCGATTTCGACCGCAACGCCCAGCGGCAGCGAGGGCGCGCTGACCGCGGAGCGCGCGTGGCGGCCAATCTCGCCCAGCGCTTCGACCAGGAAATCGGAGGCGCCGTTCACCACCTGCGGCTGCTGGGTGAAGTCCGCGGTGGAGCTGACAAAGGCCCCCAGCTTGACGACGCGGACCAGCCGCTCCAGATCGCCGCCGCAAGCCGCCTTCAGCTGCGCCAGCAGCGCAATGGCGCAGCGCTTGGCCGCGGCCTTGCCGGCCTCCACATCCATGTCTTTGCCCAGGGTGCCGGTGATCAGCCCGTTTTCGTCGGACGGGATCTGGCCAGAGATATAGACCATATCGCCCGCGACCACATACGGCACATAGTTGGCGGCCGGAGCCGGCGCGTCCGGCAGGGTCACCCCCAGCTCTTTCAGTTTCGCTTCGATGCTCATGGCCCTTTTCCTCCGAGTCTTTGCTGGCCGGGACGCTACCCGGCGCGGCGGCTTTCGGAAAGAGCAAATGCGAAGCCCCCGCGCCGCTTTCCGCCCTTCGGATGCAGCAGGCGGGGGAGCCGGTTTCATGCAATGAACCCGGCCCGTTTCCGGCCGCCGTCAGCTTTCGCGGAAGGCTTTCACGAAATAGTCGGACAGCGGCTTGACCAGATAGGCCAAGGGCGAGCGGTCAGCCGTGCGGATGTAGCTTTCCACCGGCATCCCCGGGATCAGCACCGTGCCCTCGGGCAAGCGTTCGCGCTCGCCGGGGTCAAGTTCGATCTCGGCGCGGTAGTACGACACCCCGCTGCCCTGATCCTCAAACGCATCCGCCGAGACCTGGGTCACATGGCCGAACAGCTCCGGCGTGCTGCGCTGGTCGAGGGCGGAGAAGCGCAGGGTCACTTCCTGGCCAGTATAAAGCTGATCGATATCGGTCGGCGCAACCTGCGCCGCAATCACCAGCGGCCGGTCCTGCGGGACCAGGTAAAGCACCGGATCCGCCGGGCGGATCACCGAGCGCGGCGTCTGCACCTGCATCCCGTAGACGATCCCCGACACGGGCGCGGTGATATCCAGCCGCTCCAGCCGCTGCCGCAGCGAGCGGCGCGTTTCGGCCAGTTCCACCTCCTGCGTGCGCAGGTCGCGCAGGCGGGTGATGGCCTCCTCGCGCTGGCCGGTGGCCAGTTTCAGGATCTCGATGTCGATTTCGGTGATCCGTCCCTCGGCCTGCGCCTCCGCCGCCACCAGCTCGCCCAGCTGGCCTTCCAGATTGGCCTGGGTGCGGCGCAGGTTCAGCACCGTCGCCGCCTGCGCCAGGCCCCGGTCGAGCAGCGATTGCTGGTTGCTCAGTTCCTCATTGATCAGCTCCAGCTGAACTTTCATCGATTGCTGCTGCGCCTGGATGCCGCGGATCTGCTCTTCGATCTGCACCCGGCGCTTTTCCAGCTGCTCGATTTCGCGGGCGGTGGTGGCCCTGCGGGCCTGGAACAGGCGCTGCTGGCCCTCCACCAGATCCTGCACGTCCGGCTGAGTTTCAACCGCTTCCAGCAACTCCTCATCAAAGGTGATGTCCGCCGCCTCGTCCCGCTCTGCCTCCAGCCGGCCGCGGCGCGCCATCAGCTCAAACAACTGGCCTTCAGTGATCACCAGCTGCGAGGTCAGTTCATTGGCGTCGAGCCGGATCAGCGTGTCGCCCTCCTGCACGGTGTCGCCCTCATCCACCAGGATTTCCGCGACGATGCCGCCGTCCAGATGCTGCACAACCTGACGGTTGCGGTCGACCTCGATGCGGCCAGATGCCACCACCGCGCCGGAAATCGACGACAGCACCGACCAGGAGCCAAAGCCGCCCACCAGCACCAGAAGCGTGATCAGACCGATAATCAGCGGCCGCTGCGCGGACCAGTTGCCATCGCCGCTCATCGCACGCCTCCTGCACCGGTGGCCTGACGGATGTTCTGATGGTTCGCAACCATTTCCTGCAGCACCTTGTCCTTGGGCCCGAAGGCCGTCTGGGTTCCCTTGTCGATCACCAGCAGCATGTCGCATTCCTGAATCGCCGCTGGGCGGTGCGCCATGATCAGCACCGAGCGTCCCTCCGCCTTGATCTGCTTGATCGCCTGGTTGAGCGCGATCGAGCCTTCGTTGTCGAGATTCGAGTTCGGCTCATCCAGGATCACGATCACTGGATCGTCAAACAGCGCCCGCGCCAGCCCGACCCGCTGCATCTGGCCGCCCGACAGCCTCCCGCCGGAGGCCGTCACCCGCGTGTCATAGCCTTCGGGCAGCTTCAGGATCATTTCATGCGCAGCCGCCTTGCGGGCGGCCTCCACCACCTTTTCGGCGTCTGGCTGCTGGCTCAGGCGGGCGATGTTCTGGGCGATGGTGCCGTCAAAAACCTGCACCCGTTGCGGCAGATACCCGATGTGGCCGCCCAGCACGTCCGGCGCGTATTGATCGAGCGAGGCGCCATCCAGCCGCACCGATCCCGCCGCAGGCCGCCACACACCGGTGAGCGAGCGCGCCAGGGTGGACTTGCCGGAGCCGGAGGGGCCGATCACCCCGATTGCCTGGCCCGGCTGCACCCGGAAATTCACATTGCGCAGCAGCGGCGCGTTGCTGCCCGGCGGCACCACCGCCAGCCCCTGCACCTCCAAAAGGGCCTTGGGCTTGGGCAGCGCGGTGCGCGAGGCCTCCTCCGGCACCTTGTCCAAGAGCTCGGCCAGGCTGTGCCAGCCTTTCAGCGCCCGCTGCACCATCGGCCATTGCCCCAGGCCCAGTTCGATGGGTGCCAGCGCCCGGCCCATCAGGATCGAGCCCGCAATCATCGCGCCCGGCGTCACCTCGCCCTGCAGCACCAGATAAGCACCCAGGCCCAGCATCGCCGACTGCAGGAACAGCCGCAGCGTCTTGGTCAGCGTGGTGAAGCCGCCGCCGGTGTCATTGGCCGTGACGCTGTCGGCCAACGCCGCGTCACGGGCCTGTTTCCAGCGTTCGAAGGAGGCGCCGCGCATGCCCATCGACTGGATCATCTCCGCCTCGTTGCGGATCTCCTCGGACATCAGGTTGGCCTTGTGGCCGGTCATGTTGGCCTTCTGCATCGGCAGCCGGGTGAACAGCTGGTTGAGGACAGCAATGATCACCAGCACCGCGCCGCCCGCCAGCGCCAGCAGGCCCAGCCAGGGATGGAACAGGGCAATGCCCGCCAGAAACACCGGCGTCCAGGGCAGGTCGAAGGCGGCGGTCAGCACCGGCGAGGCAATCAGCCGCTGCACCGATTCCAGATCGCTGAGGCCGGTCTGCGCGGCCGGGTCCTGCGCCACGGCGGAGCGGCGGATCATCGCGTCGAACACCCGCTTGTCCAGCGCCGCCTGGAACCGCGCCCCCACCCGTGCCATGATCCGGCCGCGGGCGTAATCCAGCAGCCCCATCATGCCATAGAGGAACACCACCAGCAGCGACAGCGCCAGCAGCGTCGCCTCGGAGCGGCTGCCCAGCACCCGGTCATAGACCTGCATCATGTAAAGGGGGCCGGTCAGCATCAGCAGGTTCACGAAAAAACTGAAGACCCCGGTGAACCAGTACAGGCCCCGGCTCTGCCGCCGCACGGCGCGCAGCTCCTCATAACCATTCTTATAAACGCTTTTACTCATGGGCAGACTGCACTAGTGGTTCCTTGGGTTCGGGTCAGGGCTGGGTTGCATCATGGCCTGGGTTGTATCAGTTGTGACACAAGCAGGTAAAAAAATGCAATCAGACTGGAAAACGGCGGGAGAACCCTTATGTGCCCTCCGAACGCGCCGGCGCCAGTTTCAATTGGACACTTAACCGAATGGCCTACATGTTGCGACCGCATAAATTTCTATTTGCGCTGATTTTTGCCGCCTTTGCCGCGGGCTGCGCCAGCCAGGATCCGGTCGCACGGGCCTCCGGCGAAGTGTTCGACCCTTACGAGAAAACCAACCGCACCGTTCACGCCTTCAACCGCGGCGTGGACCGTCTGGCGTTCCGGCCTGCGTCCAAGGGCTATGTGGCGATCGTGCCCCCGCCGATGGTGACCAGCTTTTCCTATTTTGCCGAGAACCTGTCGATGCCGGGGCAAATGATCAACGCGCTGCTGCAGGGCGACCTGAAGATGGCCGGCAATGCGTTTTCGCGCTTCGTGATCAACTCGACTGTGGGCTTTGCCGGTCTCGCCGACCCGGCCAGCGAATTTAACGTGCCGCCGGTCGATACCGATTTCGGCGAGACGCTGCATGTTTGGGGCGTGGGCGAAGGCGCCTATGTCGAGCTGCCGTTCTTTGGCCCCTCCACCTCCCGCGATGCCGCGGGGATCGCCGTGGATTTCTTCACCAACCCGCTGGGCTATGTCGAGCAGAATACTGCCGACAACATTAGCATCTATGCGGAGATCGTGCGCCGTATGGGCGATCGTGGCAACTATTCCGACACGATCGATTCGATTCTCTACGAGAGCGCCGACAGCTATGCGCAATCGCGGCTGATCTACCTGCAGAACCGCCGGTTCGAGCTGGGCGAGGGCGAAGAGATCACCGAAATCGACCCGTTCGACCTGAACACCGAAGGATTCTGAAAATGGACCGCCGCAAATTTATCATTGGTGCCGGCGCCGTGCTGGCCACTGCGCCGCAAGCCCTGTGGGCGCTGAACGAAAACAGCGCCAGCTCGCTGATCAACAGCCTGGTGACCGACATCAACCGGGTGATCGCCTCCGGCAAGGGCGAGAGCGCGATGTACCGCGACTTTGAGCAGATCTTCCAGCGCTACAGCGACACCTCTTATATCGCCGCCTACGCACTGGGTGCGGACGGGCGCCGGGCGTCCTCCGCCCAGAAACGGGCGTTCTCCCAGGCCTTCCAGGGCTACATCTCGCGCAAATACGGCAAACGCTTCCGCGAGTTCATCGGCGGCAAGCTGGAGGTGACCGGCGTCAAGAAGGTGAAGAAATGGTATGAGGTGAGCACCATTGCCTACCTCAAGGGCCAGTCGCCGTTTGAGGTGACGTTCCTGGTGTCGGACCGCTCGGGCCGCGACCTGTTCTTCAATATGTTCGTGGAGGGCGTGAACCTGCTGCTGACGGAGCGCACCGAGATCGGCGCGATCCTGGACAGCAAGCGGGGCGACATCGACGCGCTGATTGCCGAGCTGCACCGGCTGAGCTGAGCCCGCCCGGCATCCGGATCTGAAAAGGCTCCCTGCGGGGGGCCTTTTCTTTGGCCTGCGAGCGGCACCGGGGCGCGTGCGGTTGCACCTCCAGCGCGGCCCTCCCGCCCGTCGCGGCAGCATTAAAGATGCCTTGCTCCCGTTGGGCCGGGCGCCCTGCCCCGCGGGCAGGGCGTGCGCCGCGCCCCGAGGGGGCGCGGCGCCGGACCCAACTGGCGATGCCCCCCGCAGGGGGGCCTATGCCAGGCGGGAGCGCCTACGAAAGGACTGCCACAGCGCCCGCGTCAGTTGCCCAGAATGTCACGCAGGATATTGTCGACCGCGCGGCCCAGTTCCTTGCCAAGGTTCGGCCCCTGGCGGCGGCGGCGCTCGCGCTGGACCTGTTGCGGCGGCGGGGCGATCGGGGCGGGTTCCAGCATCGGCAGCGGCTTGGGCTCCAGCCCTTCATGCACGCGCACCATGGTTTCCCTCCAGATCTCGGCCGGCAGGCCGCCGCCGGTCACGCCGGACAGCGGCGTGTTGTCGTCATAGCCCATCCAGACACCCGCCACGTAATCCGCGGTAAAGCCGATGAACCAGGCGTCCTTGGCGGCAGAGGTGGTGCCCGACTTGCCCGCCGCCTGCCAGCCCGGGATCTGCGCCCGCGTGCCAGTGCCGCCGGCGATCACCTTCTCCATCATCCAGACCAGCTGCTGCGCCGCCTCGGTGCGGATCACCCGCTCGCCGATGCCGCCGCTTGCGCCCATCAAGGGCGCGTTGTCCTCGACCAGCTTCAGCTCGGTCACCCCGTAAGGCGTCACCGAGGAGCCGCCGTTGAGGATGCCGGCATAAGCCCCGGTCATCTCCAGCAGGCTGGCTTCGGAGGCGCCGAGCGCCAGCGCGGGCCCAGCCGCCAGGTCGCTGTCGATACCAAAATCCCGGGCCACCCGGCTCACCTTGTCGCGGCCCACCGCCTCGGAAATCTTGACCGCCGGCACGTTCAGCGAATCCCGCAGCGCGCGCGCCAGCGTCACCTCGCCATAGAACTTGCGGGTATAGTTTTCCGGGCACCACTGGCCGGAGCCGGGAATGCTCATGCAGTATTTTGCATCCAGCACCCTGTCATAAGGGGAATAGCCCAGCTCAAGTGCTGTGGCATAGACAAAGGGCTTGAAGGCTGAGCCGGTCTGCCGCTTGGCCTGGGTCGCGCGGTTGAACACGCCTGAGACGCGGGTCTTGCGGCCGCCCACCATGGCGCGCACGGCGCCGTCGGCGCTCATCACCACAATCGCAGCCTGCGCCTTGGAGCCTTCTCGGACCTTGTTCTCAAAGATGTATTTCAGCGCGCCCTCTGCCGCGGCCTGCAGCCGCTGGTCCAGGGTCGAGCGGATCACCACGTCCTCGGTGGTCTGATCGCCCAGGAAATCCGGGATGGTATCCATGACCCAGTCGGCAAAATACCCGCCAGCCCGCGCCGCAGCAGCTTCGCTCAGCTCTGCCGGGTTGTCCTGGTTGCGCTTCATCTCCGCCGTGGTCAGATACCCCTGCTCCTGCATCAGCCGCAGCACGGTCGCGGCCCGGTCCTGCGAGCGCTGCAGGCTGTTGGTCGGCGCCAGCGTCGAGGGTGCCGTCAGCAGCCCGGCCAGCATCGCGCCCTCAGCCGGGTTCAGCTGGTTAGCGGATTTTCCGAAATAGCGCTGCGCCGCGGCCTCGGCGCCATAGGCGCCGCCGCCCATATAGGCGCGGTTCATGTAGATCGAGAGGATTTCATCCTTGGTGTACTTGGCCTCCAGCGCCAGGGCAAAGACCGCTTCGGTTGCCTTGCGCCACAGCGAGCTTTTGCGGCAGTCGGCCTCATAGGCGCTTTCACTTTTCCACTCCGCCGGATCGTACATGCGGCCCAGGCACAAGAGCTTGGCGGTCTGCTGGGTGATGGTGGAGCCGCCATGGCCGGACAGCGGCCCGCGCCCCTCGCTCAGGTTGATGCGCACGGCGCTGGCCACGCCCCGGGGCGAGATGCCGAAATGGCGGTAAAACCGCTTGTCCTCGGTCGCGACAATCGCGTTCTTCAGATGCGGCGAGACGGTGTCCGCCGTCACCACGCCGCCGAACTGGTCGCCGCGCCAGGCAAACACCTCGCCCTCGCGGTCCAGCAGCGTGACCGAGCCGCGCGCGCGCCCGTCCAGATAGGCGGAAACATCCGGCAGCTTCACATACTGAAAGGCCACCGCCAGGCCGACCAGCAGGCAGACCACCATGCCGATGCGCCAGGTGAACCCCCAGGCCAGCCGGAACGCCCAGGCAAAGGGCGCCAGCAGCAGACCGATGACGCCCTTTTTCCTGGGCGCGGGCCTTGGGCGCGTCTTCTTGCGGAAGAGCAGCCCGAACAGCCCGGATTTCTTTGTCTTGCGCGCGGATGTCTTGCGCGCAGACGTTTTGGCGGCAGAGGGTTTCCCCTTGCCGCCTGCGTTATAGCGTTTTTCTGCCACCAGAGGCTTGCGCCCGGATCCTTGAGCCATCGTCATTTCCTGCCCGGTTTGCCCGATTGCCGCGACAATACTCTGCCTGACGCGGTTTGTAGAGGGGCAGAATCCGGACCTTTCCCCCTTTGCCAGATGGCCGGTTTTTAGGCGAAGCGGGCAAAAGGCGCAAAATTATTGTGCGCTCGCAGAAAGACGCGCGGAAACTTGCTGCCCGTTTCTTTGCACGACTCGCATCGCCGGTTTTGCTGCAAGTGCGAAATGCATCGGCATGGGGCCGGCGTGACGCAAATGCAGGGGATGCTGAGATGAAACTGATCATAGCTGCCATCAAGCCCTTCAAGCTGGACGAGGTCCGCGAAGCGCTGACATCGCTGGGCGTGAGCGGGCTGATGGTCACCGAAATCAAGGGCTTTGGGGCGCAGGCCGGGCACACGGAAATTTACCGCGGCGCGGAATATGAAGTGAATTTCGTGCCGAAGCTGAAGCTGGAACTGGTGGTGCCCGCGGATCAGGCCGAGGCGGCCGTCAGCGCCATCACCGAAACCGCCCGCACCGGCAAGATCGGTGACGGCAAGATTTTTGTTCTGGATGTGGAACAGGCGGTGCGGGTGCGCACCGGCGAAACCAACCTCGAGGCGCTGTAGACGCGCCCGGCACGGAGGAAATACATATGAAGCAACTGAAACTCCCCTTGGCAGCCGTGGCGCTGACCGCGCTGCCGGGCCTGGCGCTGGCCCAGGACGGCCCCGCCCCGGGTGTGAACCCGGCAACCGATACCGTTTTCATCCTGAACTCACTCCTGTTCCTGATCGGCGGCTGCCTGGTGTTCTGGATGGCTGCAGGCTTTGCCATGCTGGAAGCGGGGCTGGTGCGCTCCAAAAACGTCACGATGCAGCTGACCAAGAACATGGCGCTGTTTTCGCTGGCCGCGGTGTTCTACTGGCTGATCGGCTATAACCTGATGTACCCGCTGGGCAATTGGGCGGTCGACGGCGTCCTGTCCGGGGTCTTCGGTCCCGCCGTGCTGGAGGCCGTGGGGATCACCGCAGAAGGGGCCGATGATTACTCCTACGCCTCCACCGGATCGGATTTCTTCTTTCAGCTGATGTTCTGCGCCGCCACCGCCTCGATCGTGTCGGGCACCCTGGCGGAGCGCATCAAGCTGTGGCCGTTCCTGATCTTCACCATCGTGCTGACTGCCGTGATCTACCCGTTCCAGGCCAGCTGGAAATGGGGCGGCGGCTTCCTGGAGCAGATGGGCTTCCTGGATTTCGCAGGCTCCACCGTGGTGCATTCGGTGGGCGGCTGGGCCGCGCTGACCGGCGCGCTGATCCTTGGACCGCGCATCGGCAAGTACAAGGACGGCAAGACCATCCCGATGCCCGGTTCCAACCTGGCGCTGGCGACGCTCGGCTGCTTTATCCTGTGGATGGGCTGGTTCGGCTTCAACGGCGGCTCGCAGCTGGCGATGGGCTCGATTGGTGACGTGGCCGATATCAGCCGCATCTTCGCCAACACCAACGCGGCCGCGGCGGGCGGTGCAGTGGCGGCGCTTGTGCTGACCCAGGTGCTGTTCAAGAAGCCGGATCTGACCATGATCCTGAACGGCGCGCTGGCCGGGCTGGTGGCCATCACCGCCGAGCCGCTGACCCCGGGCCTGGGCCTTGCCACCCTGATCGGTGCCATCGGCGGCGTGATTGTGGTGTTCGCAGTGCCGATGCTGGACAAGCTGCGGATTGACGACGTTGTCGGCGCCATCCCTGTGCATCTGATCTGCGGCATCTGGGGCACCGTCGCCGTGGTGCTGTCGAACCCCGACGCCACCCTGCTGAAACAGCTGACAGGCATTGTCGTAGTGGGCGTGTTCACGGTCGCAGCCTCCGCCGTGGTCTGGATCATCCTGCGCGCCACCGTGGGCATCCGGGTGGAGGAAGAAGACGAGGTCAACGGCCTCGACATGGCCGAACTGGGCATGGAGGCCTATCCGGAGTTCTCGCCGAGCTGACGAAGGCCATAACCGGAAATGCAATACGCGGCCCTGATAAGGGGCCGCGTTTTTTTGTCGTTATGCAGCGGGGCTCAGACGCCCGCGTCGACAATCGCCTTGGCCAGCACCGGCACGGTCTGCGCATTCAAACCAGCAATGTTCAGGCGGCTGTCGCCGACCATGTAGATGCCATTGTCGACCCGCATCTTCTCGACCAGCTCCGGCGTGGTGCCGAGCAGCGAGAACATGCCGCGGTGCTGCGCGATGAAGCTGAACCGGTCGGAGCCGGTCAGCCGGCGCAGCTCATCCGCCAGCTGCTGGCGCAGGCCCAGCATGCCCAGGCGCACCTCTTCCAGTTCTGCCGCCCAGTCGGCGCGCAGGGCGTCGTCGTTCAGGATCATGGTCACCAGACGCGCGCCGTGGTCCGGCGGGAAGGAGTAGTTCTGCCGGTTCAGGAACGCCAGCGTGCCCTGGTTCAGCGCCTGCGCGGAGGCATCGTTGGAGACTGCCATCAGCAGGCCGGTGCGCTCGCGGTAGATGCCGAAGTTCTTGGAGCAGCTCGCCGCAATCAGCACCTCGGGGCAGCTGGAGGCCACCAGGCGCACGCCGAGCGCGTCTTCTTCCAGTCCGTCGCCAAAGCCCTGATAGGCGATGTCGATCATCGGAATCAGGCCGCGCTCATTCAGCAGCGCGATGACCTCTTTCCATTGCACCTCGTTCAGGTTGGCGCCTGTCGGGTTGTGGCAGCAGCCGTGCAGCAGCACCACGTCGCCCTTCTGCGCGCCCTTCAGGTCTTCCATCATGCCGTCGAAGTTCACGCCGCGGGTGTCGCGGTCGAAGTAGCGGTAGACCACGGTTTCGATGCCGACGTAGTTCAGGATCGAAACATGGTTCGGCCAGGTCGGGTCCGATACAAAGACGCGGGCCTTGGGGTTGGCCATCTTGATCAGCTCAAACGCCTGGCGCACCGCGCCGGTGCCGCCGGGGGTCGCTGCCGCCGCGATGTTTTCACGCGCCACCGCATCGCCCAGGATCAGCTTGATCATCGCGTCAGAATAGGCCGGATCGCCCGCCAGGCCGACATAGGACTTGGTGGTCTGCTCTTCCCACAGCTTATGCTCGGCCGCCTTGATGGCGCGCATCACCGGGGTGACGCCCTCGGCATTCTTGTAGACGCCGACACCCAGGTCGATCTTGTCCGCGCGCGGGTCGTCGCGATACATCTGCATCAGCATCAGGATCTTGTCGGCGGGCTGGGGTTTCAGGGTTTCGAACATTGCTCAGTTCTCTCCGGTAGCAACGGGAAGGGTCGGGAAGGCACCCCATTCCACCCAGGACCCGTCATAAAGCGCATGATCGGTCTTGCCGATGCGCTCCAGGGCGAGGCTGAGGATGGCGGCGGTGACGCCCGATCCGCAGGAAGTAATTGCAGGTTTGCTCAGATCGACGCCGGCAGCTTCAAAGGCGGCGCGCAGCCCTTCGGCATCCTTCATGGTGCCGTCTGCATTCAGCACCTGGCCAAAGGGCACATTCTTGGAGCCCGGAATATGGCCTGCGCGCAGTCCCTCGCGCGGCTCCGGCGCGTCGCCGCGGAAGCGTTCGGCGGAGCGGGCGTCGATGATTTCATGGTCGCCCAGCTTGGCCGCGGCAGAGACCTGGGTCACGTCGCGCACCATGTGGTTCTGCACCCGCACGGTCATATGGCGGTCGCGGATCACCGGCGGCAGGTCCTCGACCGGATGGCCCTCGGCCTGCCATTTCGGGAAACCGCCGTCCAGCACAGCAACATTGGCCTGGCCCATCAGCCGGAACAGCCACCAGACGCGGGCGGCGGAAAACAGGCCGGCGCCGTCATAAATCACCACCTGATGGCCGTCGCCCACGCCCATGGCGCGCAGCTTGGACATGAATTTCTCCACCGGCGGCACCATATGCGGCAGGTCAGAGCGGTTGTCGGAAATCTCGTCAATGTCGAAGAACCGCGCACCGGGGATATGGGCGGCGTCATACTCCGCCCGGGCGTCGCGGCCCTGCTGCGGCAGATACCAGGACGCGTCCAGAACCCGCAAATCCGGGTCTTTCAGATGGGCGGCAAGCCAGTCCGTGGAAACCAGCGTCTTCGGATCGTCCTGCATCAAAGTGTCTCCCTATCTGCACATAGCGCCATGGGTACATCCGGCAGCAAAGCGGTGCAAGCTATCCCGGCTCTCTACCTGCGGTTACAAAATTCTTGCGGGCCTTTAACGCGCCGGCAATAAACGGGGACCATTGTTTGAGCTTGTTATTGCAGAGGCGTATTGCCATGCCCGGTTTTCGACGCATTCTTTCAGCCCTCCTCGTTCTCCTTTTCCTGGCCAGCCCCCAGGCACTGCGCGCAAGCTGCGTGGAGATAGGAAAAACTTGCATTAATGACAATGACTTGAAGGCCAAGATCAGGATCGGGCGCCATACGCCGGACTTGCAGGGGCTGGAACGGTTCACGCATCTGAAGGAGCTGACACTGATGGCCGACCTGCGGTTTGACGCGCCGGTCGACCTGTCGCCGCTGGCGGCATTGCCCGGGCTGGAGCGGCTGGCGCTGGTCAGCATCACCGCGCCGGACCTGGCACCGCTCACCCGGCTGCCGGGGCTTAAGCGGCTGAGCCTTGATTCTGTGCAGGCGCCGGACTTCACCCCGCTGGCCGGCATGACCGGGCTGGAACACCTGTCGGTCTGGGGCATCAAGGAGGTCACCGATCTGTCCTTTGCGCGCGGCCTGACGCGGCTGCAAAGCCTGAACATCGCCGACTCCGGTGTGACCGACCTGAGCCCGCTGGAGGGTCTTCAGGATCTGGAGGTCTTTCTGGCCTTCAACACGCAAGTTTCCGATCTGAGCCCGCTGGCGGCCGCCAATCTTCGGGTGGCCTGGATCTCCAACTGCCCTGTCGAAAGCGTGGCCGCGCTGGCCGCCTCGGACCGGCTGGAGATGCTGCGGGCCGATGGCACCCGGCTGCAAAGCCTGGAGGGGCTGCAGAACAAGCCGGCGCTGCAAACGCTGATCCTGTCGGACACACCGGTGGCGGAGCTGGCCCCGATCGCGGATGCGGCCAGCCTGACTGAACTGGCGCTGGATGGCACGAAGGTCAGCGACATCGCCCCGCTGGCCGGTCTGAGCGCGCTGCGCAAGCTGACCTTGAAAGGCACCGCAGTGACCAGCCTGGAACCGCTGGCGGGCAAGAACCTGCGGGAGCTTTCGCTGACCAATACCGCGGTCGCGGAGCTGGACGGGGTGCAAGACATGGACAACCTGTGGGAGCTCAGCATTTCCGGGACCGGCATCCGCGACCTGACGCCGCTGACCGGCTTGAAAAAGCTGGCGATTCTGCGGGTGATCGGCCTGCCCGCTGCGGCGCTGCCGCCGCTGCTGGAGATCGACAGCCTGCGGATCGTCTTTGCCGGCCCCTCGCTGGCAGCGCGCAAGCGCCTGCTGGGCCGGGAAAAGATCACGGAATACATTACCCGCCATCAGTGATGCCCGCAGGCCGATCCGGCCTTCGCCGCCTCCGCCCCGGCACCAAGCAGGCCGGCCGGTTCCCAAGGCCTCAGGCCACCACCCGCAAACGCGGCGCTTCCGGCCGGGCCGCCGCCTGCCCCGCTGAAAACCGGTGCGCAAATGCGAGGCCCGCCCGGATCACATGCGGGTCCATTTTCCCTCCGGTGACCTCAGCAACGGCTTCACGCGCCCCCGGCGTCAGGTCCCGGCGCATGTGGTGCAGCATCTGCAGCAGCGCCGCCTCATCCGGCGTTACGGTCCCGCGCAGCTCCAGGTCAAAGGGATCGATGAAAGTAAACCGCCCGTCCCGGCAGTCCAGCACCGCCCGCAGCAGTTTCATCAGCGCCTGCGCCGCCGGAAGGCCGATGGCCTCACCCCAGCGCTCCGCCGCCACCATGTAGGCACGCTGCCACGCTTGGGTCTCCGGTGTCTCATGGCTCAGCAGAAATTGCCGCAGTACCGGCAGCAGTCCGGTCTCAAACGCGTCAAACCCATGCGCCGCCAGCGCGGCCTCATGCGAAGGTTCTTTCATTCGCTTTCCCCTGGTGAAGTTTGGGCAGCAGGCGGGCTGCCGTCTCCGACCGGGCCTGATCCAAAAGCGAATCTGCTGGGCAGAATTTATCTGACTTATTTAGTCGGATACTGCAATAGCCAGCGGGCACGGAGCAGCGCCTTGCGGCGCTGGCCTGCGGCGCGAGTATTTTCGGAAAGATGAAAGGGAGCTGCAAGCGTTGCCGCCGCAGGGGGCTTTACCGCGCGTCCTTGAGCAGCCGCTGCTTCTGGCGGCCCCAGTCGCGCTTGGCCTGGGTTTCGCGCTTGTCGTGCAGCTTCTTGCCCTTGGCGATGCCCAGTTTGATCTTGGCGCGGCCCTTGTGGTTGAAATAGATCACCAGCGGCACCAGGGTCATCCCCTTGCGCTGGGTCAGGTTCCACAGGTCGGCCAGTTCCTTGCGCGACACCAGGAGTTTGCGGCGGCGGCGCTCTTCATGCTTGAACACCTTGGCCTGCTCGTACGGCGGGATGTAGGAGTTCACCAGCCACAGCTCGCCATTCTCCACCGCCGCGTAGCTATCGGCGATATTGGTGCCGTTGCCGCGCAGCGCCTTGACCTCGGACCCTTCCAGCATAATGCCGCACTCGATGTCGTCCTCGATCGCATAATCGAAGCGCGCCCGCCGGTTCTCGGCGATCACCTTGTAGTTCGGGTCTGATGTCTGCTTTTTCTTGGCCATGGGGGGCAGATGTAAGGCCGCGCCGCAGCGGGCGCAAGATGGTGCTTACGCCTTGCGGCTGCGCAGCAGCGTGAAAACACCACTGACAACAATCACCGCGCTGCCGATCAGGGTCAGCGCGTCCGGGCGTTCACCGAACACCAGCACCCCCAGCACCATGGCAAAGACCAGCCTTGTGTACCGGAACGGCGCGATGACAGAGATCTCCCCCGCCCGCATCGCGCCGGACAAGGCGTTATAGGCAATCACGCCGATCACCGTCGCCGCCGCGATATCCAGCCAGTTGCGCGGGGCCGGCCAGACCGCCCCGCCGGTCCAGCCCAGCGCAATCGCACCGGCAACCACCAGCATGGAGAACCCCAGGAAACCCAGCTGGTTGTTGCTCATGTCCCTGGGCGCGGCGCGGGTGGCCAGATCGCGGCCCGCAAACCCCAGCGTGCCGGCCACCGCAAACAGCGAGGCGGGTTCAAAGCCGCTGAGCCCCGGGCGCAGGATCAGCAGCACCCCGGCAAAGCCCAGCCCGATCGCAAGCCAGCGCCGCCAGCCAACGGTTTCGCCAAAGAACACCACCGCGCCGGCTGCCACCACCAGCGGTGTGGCCTGCAAAATGGCCGACGCCGAAGACAGTGGCGTCAGCGCAATCGCCAGAGTGTAACACAGGCGTCCCGCGACCTCAGACAGGGAGCGCAGCAGCATCGGGCGCGTGCCAAAACCCGGGTGCCAGGGGGCGTGGCCCTGCGCACGCGCCATCGCAGCAAAGAGCACCATACCGCCAAGGCCGAACAGGATCAGGATCTGCCCCACCGGCAGGCTGGCGGCTGCGGACTTGATGAACATGTCCTCCAGCGCGAAGGCCGCCATGGCCAGCACCATCAGGAGGCTTCCGCGCAGCGTGTCCATTCCGGCGCTCCTCAAATCCCTGACCCTAAATGACTTGGGTAAGTGGTAGGGAGGCGGCCGGAAATGCACAAGTGAAGCAGATCAGTCCCGCTGCGTCAGAACCGCCTGCCGGTAGTGATGCATGTTGAGGAAGGCCGCGCCGGTCTCCCGGCTGCGGTAGCCGTGCGGCTGATCGGCGGCAAAGCGCAGGCCTTGGCCTGCCTCCAGCGCCACCCACGCGCCGTCCTTCAGCACCTCCATCGACCCATGCAGCACAAAAACCTCCTCGGTCACCCCGGTGTCATGCGGCTGCGACTGGTGGCTTTGGCCCGGCTTCAGCGTGACCTGAAAGGTTTCGGCGCCCAAGATCGGGTCGAAAGGAAAGACGATCTTGACCCCGATGCTGCCCGGAAACTGCACCGTCTCATAGACTCCGGTCGCAGCACTCACGGGCCGTGCGGCTTCGCCCAGCAGGGCGGTTAGCGGCAGGTGGAACCCCTTGGCGATCTTCCACAGCGTCGCAATTGTCGGGCTCGATTCGCCGCGCTCGATCTGCCCCAGCATCGCCTTGCTGACACCGGTGATCTCCGCCGCCTTGCTGAGGCTAAGCCCCGCCGCCGACCGGATTTCCCGCAGGTTCAGGGTGATGCCGTCATCGCTCATTGTCTCTGCCCGTCAAAAAAAAGCTTGTGCGCTATAACGCACGAGGTGTAGTGTGCGCTATAACGCACAAAACTCCTACCCCATTCGCGCGCGCAGGAAAACCCGCATGCTCAAGGATCTGAAGCTCTCGCATCTCGTCTCCGGCGCGGTGGCCGTGCTGGTCGGCTATACCGGGTCCGTCGCCATCATCTTTCAGGCGATCGAGGCCGTGGGTGCGCCCCAGTCCCAAGCCAACAGCTGGATGCTGGTGCTTGGCCTTGGGATGGGGTTCACCAGCCTGATCCTGTCGCTGGTCTACCGGATGCCGGTCCTGACGGCGTGGTCCACCCCCGGCGCGGCGCTGCTGGCAGTCAGCCTCAATGGCGTGCCGCTGGCGGAGGCGGTGGGTGCCTTCCTCCTCTGCGCGGTCCTTCTGACCCTCACCGGTATTACCGGCTGGTTCGCCGCCCTGTCTCGCCTGATCCCGGACAGCCTGGCAAGCGCCATGCTGGCAGGCATCCTGTTCCAGTTCGGGCTTTCTGCCTTCACGTCGCTGCAAAGTGATACCGCGCTGGTGGCGGTGATGGGCCTCACCTTCCTCGCAGGCCGAAAACTGTTCCCCCGCTACTGTATCCCCGCGGTACTCGCCGCGGGCGTGACCTGGTGCGCGGGCACCGGCGCATTCGGCAGCCTCGAAGCACTCGACCTGAGCCTGGCCCGCCCGGAATTCGTGATGCCCGCCTTCTCGCTGCCGGTGCTGATCGGAATCGGGCTGCCGCTCTACATCGTCACCATGTCCTCGCAGAACATGCCCGGTGTGGTGGCGCTGAAGGCCTGCGGCTATGAACCGCCGGTGTCCGCCAGCCTCACTGTCACCGGCCTGGCCTCGCTGATCCTGTCCCCCTTCGGCGGCTTTGCCTTCAACCTCGCCGCCATCACCGCCGCCATCGGCGCAGGCCCGGAGGCGGACGACAACCCCAAGACCCGTTATCTGGCAGGGGTGATGACCGGCCTATTCTACATTCTGGTGGGGCTGGGCGGCGCCACCGTGATCAGCCTGTTTCTGATCGCCCCCAAGGCGCTGGTCGCCACCGTTGCGGGGCTGGCGCTGCTGGCCACCATCGGCAACAGCCTGTCCGCCGCGCTGGCAGAACCGCAAGGGCGCGAGGCAGCGTTGATCACCTTCATGACCACGGTCTCCGGCATCAGCTTCCTGGGAATCGGCGCGCCGTTCTGGGCGCTGGTTCTGGGGCTTGCGGTGAATCACTGGCTGAAGCCCCCAGCCCCCGCCCCTGTCCGCGCCTGAGGACACACCGCCAGAGACATTTCGCCACTGAAATCCGGCGCAATCTGCGCCAATATTACCGAAGAGAGCCCCGCGCGGTTGCCTTTATTGCGCAAATCGTGTCCCTGAGGGCAAAGACTAAGGGAACCAGCCTGATGCCAAAGTACCGATCCAGAACCTCCACCCATGGCCGCAACATGGCGGGCGCGCGCGGATTGTGGCGCGCCACCGGCATGAAGGACGATGATTTCGGCAAGCCGATCATCGCCATCGTCAACTCCTTCACCCAGTTCGTGCCCGGCCACGTCCACCTCAAGGACCTCGGCCAGATGGTCGCCCGCGAGGTCGAGGCGGCCGGCGGCGTCGCCAAGGAGTTCAACACCATCGCGGTGGATGACGGCATCGCCATGGGCCATGACGGAATGCTCTACTCACTGCCCTCGCGCGAGGTGATTGCCGACAGCGTCGAATACATGGTCAACGCGCACTGTGCGGACGCCATGGTCTGTATCTCCAACTGCGACAAGATCACTCCGGGGATGCTGATGGCCGCCATGCGCCTCAACATCCCGGCAATCTTCGTGTCCGGCGGCCCGATGGAAGCGGGCAAGATCGACATTGCCGATCTCGACATGAAGAAGATCGACCTGGTCGACGCCATGGTCGCGGCAGCGGATGACAAGTTCACCGACGAGCAGGTCAAACACATCGAGGAAAACGCCTGCCCGACCTGCGGGTCGTGCTCGGGCATGTTCACCGCGAACTCGATGAACTGCCTGGCCGAGGCACTGGGGCTGGCGCTGCCGGGCAACGGCTCGACGCTGGCCACCCACGCCGACCGCAAGGGGCTGTTCCTGGAGGCCGGGCGCAAGATCGTCGAGATCACCAAGCGTCACTACCAGGACGAGGAAAAGGGCCTGCTGCCGCGCGAGATCGCCACGTTCGAGGCGTTTGAAAACGCGATGAGCCTGGATATCGCCATGGGCGGCTCCACCAACACCGTGCTGCACCTGCTGGCGATTGCCAACGAGGGCGAGGTGGACTTCACCATGACCGACATGGACCGGCTCAGCCGCCGGGTGCCTTGCCTGTGCAAGGTCGCGCCGAATATCCATAACGTCCACATGGAGGACGTGCACCGCGCGGGCGGCATCTTCTCGATCCTGGGCGAACTGAGCCGTGCAGGTCTGCTGCACAATGACTGCCACACCGTGCATACCGCCACCATGGGCGAAGCGATTGCCAAATGGGACATCAAGGTCGCCAACAACCCCGAGGCCGAGGAACTGTTCAAGGCCGCCCCCGGCGGCGTGCGCACGACGCAGGCGTTCTCCCAGGCCAACCGCTACAAGGAGCTGGACACCGACCGCCAGAACGGCGTGATCCGCGCCAAGGAGCATGCCTTCAGCCAGGACGGCGGCCTTGCGGTTCTGTTCGGCAATATCGCGCAGGACGGCTGCATCGTGAAAACCGCCGGTGTCGATGAAAGCATCCTCAAGTTCACCGGCACCGCCCATGTCTGCGAAAGCCAGGACGCGGCGGTGAACGACATCCTGACCGGCAAGGTCAAGGAAGGCGATGTGGTGGTGATCCGTTACGAAGGCCCGCGCGGCGGTCCGGGGATGCAGGAAATGCTCTACCCGACCTCCTACCTGAAGTCGAAGGGCCTGGGCAAAGCCTGCGCGCTGCTCACCGACGGGCGCTTCTCCGGCGGCACCTCCGGCCTGTCGATCGGCCATGTCTCACCCGAGGCGGCCGAAGGCGGCACCATCGGCCTGGTGCGCCAGGGCGACAAGATCGAGATCGACATCCCCAACCGCTCGATCCATCTGGCTGTCTCCGACGAGGAGCTGGCGGCGCGGCGCGAGGAACAGGACGCCAAGGGCTGGAAACCCGCAGAGCCGCGCAAGCGCAAGGTTTCCAAGGCGCTGAAGGCCTATGCGCTGCTGGCCACGTCGGCCGCCAAGGGCGCCGTGCGCGCGCTGCCTGACGAAGATTGAGGCAGGACCCCAGAAAGTCACAATTAGCCCGCCGCCCCAACCGCGGCGGGTTTTCTTTTTGCCCCGCGCCTGCGGCCGGGTCCCACAGGCAAAGGCGCGTTCAGGGCCAACCTGCCCCTGTACCGCTTCTCAGAAATCTTCTTGTGAGACCAGAATTCTCCCGCCCCCGCTCTGGCCCGCTGCCTGACGCCAGCCCGCCGCGCGGTGTTGGGCCGGGCGCCTTGCTGACGCACGGCGCGCCTCCGGCGGGAGTATTTGGGGAAAGATGAAGCCGACGGGCCTATTGCAGCTACCCGCCCGCGCCGCGCCAGCGGCGCCGGGCCCAAGGCTTGGCGCGGCATCTTCGATGCTGCGTCACAGGCGCGGGAGCCGCGGCCCCCGATACGCTACTCCCCCAGCTTGGCGTGCACCTCGTCGAGGTCGATCTCGCCCACCGGCATCTTGTTGGCGGGGTTCTCGAAGTCGTATTTGAACAGCTCGAAATCGCGCTTGTAGATCTCGTAGACCAGGTGCATCGACAAATCGTCGAAGTAATCCTCCACCGGATGCGCGCGCTTGGGGCCGTGGCCCTCGCTTTCGTTGAAGCGCGGAATTGCGGCGAGGTCGACGGCATGCGGTGTCTCGATCGCGTCCAGCACCTGCTGCATCCCGTCGTTGAACGCCTCGGTCCAGAAGATCCGGTTGTAGCGCCCGCCGTTCAGGATGAAGGTCGACACATGCCCGGACATCGCCGACCAGTGAATGTCCGGGTCCATCGGGCGGCGCCAGCGGATGGTGTCGCGCGCAAACAGCAGGAACCGGCGGAAGCTGGCGATCTGGTCGAACTCCTGCTTGCCGTCGTCGCCGCCGACCTCGATCCCGTATTCATAGGCGAGCTTGGGCACCAGATTGCCGCGGTAACGGCGGCCGTTGCGTTGGATGCCGCAGATCTTGTCAAAAAAGGAACTGAGGATGCGGGTATAGGGGTTGCGCACGCAGGTGAAGGCATAGGATCGGTGCCCCTGCACATTGCGGGTGATCGGACCCTGGCTGTGCTCCTGTGCCCATTTGTGCAGGCCGTCCTCGGAATCATGGATGTCGCCGTCGAAGAACCGACCGTGATCGGAGTAATAGAGGATCTGTCCGATCGTCGAGCAGGCGCATTTGGGCACCACCCGGTAGACCGCACTTTCACTTTCCGTCATCCAGGTGCCGGGGAACCCCATCCGCTGCCCTCATTTTTCTTGCGCGTTGTCCCCAGCTTCTTCGCATAAGTTTAGCGAAACGGAAACTATCTGGTTTATTCGTGCTGTCAGCCCGCTTATCAAGAGAAACAATCAGGCAAGACAAGGCGCTCCGTCCACCCTATGGCGAAAATCGCATATATCCTGCTCTGCCACAAAGACCCCGAAGCGGTTGTCCAGCAGGCTGAACAGCTGACCGCGGCCGGCGACTACATGGCCATTCACTTCGACGGGCGGGCGGCGGAGGAGGACTACCGGCTGATCCGGACAGAGCTGGCCGGCAACCCCAATGTCACCTTCGCCCGGAAGCGGATCAAATGCGGCTGGGGGGAATGGTCTCTGGTTCAGGCAACGCTGCACGCCCTGCAAAGCGCGTTGGAGGATTTCCCGCGCGCCACTCATTTCTACATGCTGTCGGGCGATTGCATGGCGGTGAAAACCGCCGAATACGCCCACCGCTTCCTGGATGAGCACGACAAGGATTTCATCGAAAGCTTCGATTTCTTCGAAAGCGACTGGATCAAGACCGGCATGAAGGAGGACCGGCTGATCTACCGGCATTTCTTCAACGAGCGAAAGCACAAGCAGCTGTTCTACTGGAGCCACGGCCTGCAGAAGCGGCTGGGGCTGCAACGGGACATCCCTGCCGACATCCAGATGCAGATCGGCAGCCAGTGGTGGTGCCTGCGGCGGCGCACGGTGGAGTGGATCCTGGGCTTTATCCGCAAGCGCCGCGATGTGATGCGGTTCTTCCGCACCACCTGGATCCCGGATGAGACATTTTTTCAAACCCTGGTGCGCCATCTGATCCCGGAGGCGGAAATCGAAACGCGCACGCTCACCTTCCTGATGTTCACCGACTACGGGATGCCGGTGAATTTCTACAATGACCATTATGATCTGCTGCTCAGCCAGGACTTCCTGTTTGCCCGCAAGATCAGCCCCGAGGCGAAGGAGCTGAAACTGCGCCTGGGCCGGCTGTACGCGGCGCAGGGCGTCAGTTTCCAGATTTCCAACGAGGGGCGCAGCCTCTACAGGTTCCTGGCCCAGCGCGGTCGCACCGGGCACCGCTTTGCGCCGCGGTTCTGGGAGACCGAGAGCAGCCTGGGGCGCCAGCGCGAGCTGCTGGTCGTGGTGTGCAAGAAGTGGCATGTGGCCAAGCGGCTGCTGGAGCAGATCCGCCAGGCTACCAGTATTCCCGCTGTCGAGTATCTGTTTGACGAGGAAGACACCGCCCTGCCGGACCTTGGCGGCATCGAGGCCGCGCTGATGAAGCGCACCCGCCACCGCCGGGCACTGCTGCGGATGCTGTTCGAATACTACGAGACGGATCAGCTGATCATCTGTCTGGACCCCGCGGCCATCGACCTGATGAATGATTTCCTTTCAGACCGCTCCTCGACCCGGTTCCTGCACATCGACTGCACCTTCAGCGATGACTACCTGATCGGCCACGCCCAGCGGGCCGGCCTGGCGGGCGCGCGCACGCCGCAACTGACGCTGGAGCGGCTGCTGCCGACGATCCGCAACGATATCCTGCATGAATGCGACCGCATCCGCGATGCCGTCTACAGCCAGCTTTTTCACCTGCGCGAGGGCGCCAGCGCGGAGGAAAACGCAGCCCAGCTCGGCGGTTTCCTGAACCTGCCCCGGGACAAGGCGATGGAGATTGCCGCAGCCCGGTCTCTGTTTGCGGACTGAACCGGCAGCCTGATGCGGCAAGTGACCTCCATGCCGGTCACGGCCAGCATAGGGCTGATGGCGATGTTCGCGGTGGATTGCGCCGATTGGCTTTCATCGCCGGGCTGGTGATGCCGGCCCTTAGGCTGGCCTGGACTGAGCGGATCCTGACATTGCTTGGCGTCCAGGGCGGAGGTCTGGGCCTGGCGATGTGCTAAGTCCGGATCATCCTGCCAGCAATGCGGGTGATGGCGCGTAACGGCGGCGGGCAGAATGCAGCGCTGGATCCCCTGCTGATCTTTGGCCTGGAACCGGGGCACGGAAAGGGGGCGCACCGGATCCGGTGCGCCCCCCCTGGGCCTTCAGATCTCGACCTCGACCCGGCCGATCGGGTTGGAGCAGCAGGCCAGGATATACCCTGCCTCCACATCCTCCTCCGAGATGCCGCCGTTGTGGACCATATGCACGTCGCCCGCGGTTTTCCTGACCTTGCAGGTGCCGCAGATGCCGAAGGTGCAGCCCGACGGGATGTTAAGGCCCGACGCCTTGGCCACCGCCAGCACCGTATCGGTCTCTGTGCAGGTGGCGGTGACGCCCGACGCGGCAAAGGTGATCTCTGCCGCCGCGGTCTCTTCCGGCACCACATCGTCCAGCTCCGGCGCATCGGCTTCGGTCTCCACCGGCGCGCCAAAGCTTTCCTGATTGTAGTTCTCCATGTCGAAGCCCAGGCCATTCAGCATGTCGCGCACCGCCTGCATGAACGGGTCCGGGCCGCAGCAGTAGACCTCGCGCTCCAGGTAGTCGCCGGCAATCAGGCCCAGCATAATCTGGTTCAGCTGCCCGCGGTAGCCGGTCCAGACCTGATAGGGGTCGTCCTCCTCAACCACGAAATGCAGCTTGATCCCCTGCACCCGCGCCGCCATGCCCTCCAGCTGGCGCCGCGCGATGATCTCGCTGGGCCGCTTGGCACAGTTGATGAAACTGACATCGGGCGACTGGCCGCGGTCGAACAGATACTGGGTCATCGACAGGCTGGGCGTGATGCCGGAACCTGCGGAGATAAACAGGAACTTGCCGTTCGGGCGTTTGGGCAGGGTGAACAGGCCCGCCGGGCCGGAGGCCCTCAGGAACATGCCCGGGCGCAGGTTGTCCAGCATCCAGCGGGTGCCGATGCTGTCGGCCTGCGCCTTCACGGTGACAGAGATAGACAAGGGCCGCGAGGGTGAGGAGCTGATGGTGTAAGTGCGCCAGACAGTGCCGCCCGGCACCGGCAGTTCCAGCGTCAGAAACTGGCCCGGCTGGTATTTGAACCACGCGCCGGAAGGCGCGCGGAAGCTGAAGGTGGCGGTGTTCGGCGCCTCGGGCACGACGGTGACGCATTCCAGCATCTCGTCGTCCTTCCACGCCAGCGTCTCATCCAGCGTTTCGAAATTGGCCTGCAGTCCCATGCCGTTACTCCGCCGCGATCAGGTGGCGGCCGGTCAGCGCACGGGTCAGGTGCTCGGCATACCAGTTGGAGAACTGGATAACGCCGCTTTCCTGCACTTCCGAATAGGGGCCGGGCTCATATGCGGGCGAGTTGATTCCGCGCTGGTTGTCCTCCACCACGATGCGGTCCTCGTCGTTGGTGGCAACCCACACTTCGGTCAGCCGCTTCAGGTCGTAATCCTGGCCCTCGACCGCATCCTTGTGCACCAGCCATTTGGTGGTGACTTCGGTCTCCGTCGGGCTGATCGGGGTCACGCGGAACACGATGGAATGATCCGGCAGGAAATGGTTCCAGGTGGTCGGGTAGTGGAACTTCAACAGCGTGCCCGCATCGGCAAACGGCACCCGGCCCAGTTTCTTGGCCACAGCTGCCTTACCGTCCATGGTATAGCTCTCGGCGCCCTCATTCAGCGGCATCCGCGCCACCCGGTACTGGCCGCGCGCGTCGATCTGGAACTGGGCCGGGATACCCGCCGCCTCGATCCGGTCGAAATGCTTTTGCAGGTGCGGCGGGGTCTCGCCGCCCTCAACACCGGTCACCGATGGATCTTCGGGGAAGGTCCGGCACAGCGACGGGTGGTTGCCGCCGCAGTGATAGCATTCGCGGTTGTTCTCCCAGACCAGCTTCCAGTTGCCGTTCTCGATGATCGAGCTTTCATAGGCGACCTTGGCGTTGCCCAGATCATGCGGCTCCAGATAAGGGCGGGCCACAGCGGCGAAGGCATCGAAATCCGGTGCCTCATCGGCCAGGCAGATATAGATCAGTCCCGCCAGATCGCGGCAGTGCACCGGCTTCAGCCCGTGCTTGGAGGCATCAAATTCCGGCCCCATGTCGCGCGCCCACAGCAAGGAGCCGTCCAGCTCATAGGTCCACTGGTGGTAGGGGCAGACCAGCTTGGGCGAATTGCCCTTTTTCGCCTTGCACACGACGGAGCCGCGGTGGCGGCAGGCATTGTGAAAGGCACGCACCTCGCCATCGGTGCCGCGCACGATGATCACGTTGTAGGCGCCAACCTGGTGGGTCACGAAGTTCCCCGCCTTCGGGATCTCGCAGGCGGGAATGGCAAACAGCCACTCGCGGTAGAAGATCTGGCGCATGTCCAGATCCAGCACGCCCGGATCGGTATAGAAGGCCTGCTCCAGGGAATAGTTTTTCTGACGGGCCACCAGTCTGGCCAGAATTTCGCTGTCGTGAAGCATATGCTTCTCTCCTTTGCCGCATCCCCGCGGCAGGTTGGCTTGGCTGCGGGCATGAGGAGAGAGATCACAGGCCAAGCGCCTGCAACCGCCCCGCCGCCGCCCGCGGTTGACGTTTTCGGGGCAAGGCTGGTTTCCGGACTGTCCCGGGGCCATTCGGCGGCGGGGCCTGGCACCTTCCCGAAGCGCCTGCTTCAGTGGTCTTTGCCATGCCTTGCCCGGGGTCACCGTTGCGGGGGCAGTACCGGAATTTCACCAGCTTCCCAATTCTCCGCCCCAGGGGGCGGCACCTTGCTGAGGCGCAAATTGCCCGAAACGCACCCCTTGGGCGGAGACAAATCCGACCCGCCGAAACCGGAAAAAGACATGCATGTTATCCCCGCCTTAGGCCCGTTTCCGGCGCAGAATCTCAAACCGGCACTCGCCGGTCCGTTTGCGGCAAAGTGCTGATCTTCAGGGTATTTTCCTCCGAATCGGCTCGGCTCAGCGATTCGCCAGACTGCGCCCGACGGACAGGCCGCACCGTGTCTTTGGATTCACCTCTTGCCGCCGCCCCTGCCCTGCGGGCAGTATTTGCACTGTATCCCGATATCTTCCGGCACCCCGCGCAAACGAAAGGGGCCGCTTATGAACGAACCAATGACGCGCAGCAGCACGGGCACCATGATGGCCGTCGTGACCACCGGAAACGGCGGCTACGACAAGCTTGAGTACAAACCCGTGCCCATCCCGGACCCCGGCGAGGGAGAGTTGCTGCTGCGGGTTCTGGCAGCCGGGGTGAACAACACCGAAATCAACACCCGGCTCGGATGGTATTCCTCCAGCGTGACGACGGACACCGCCGCGGCCGCAGGCCGCCAGGAAGCCCATGCCGAACAAAAGGCCGACGGCGGCTGGAACAAGGCAACCCCCTTCCCGCTGATCCAGGGCACCGACTGCTGCGGCAGGGTTGTTGCGGCAGGCCCAGGCGCCAGCCAGGCCCTGACCGGCAAGCGGGTTCTGGTGCGCCCCTGCATGCGCCCCAATGGCTACGGCGTTATGGACAACGTCTGGATGGCCTCGGACTTTGACGGCGCCTTTGCCGAATATGTCAAAGTCCCGGCAACTGAGGTGTTCCCGGTCGACTGCGCCTGGTCGGACGAGGAGCTGGCGACAATTCCCTGCGCCTATGGCACATCGGAAAACATGCTGCACCGCGCCAGCGTGCGCGCTGGCGAGCTGGTGCTTGTGACCGGCGCTTCCGGCGGTGTCGGCTCGGCCACAGTGCAGCTGGCCAAACGCCGCGGCGCCCGGGTGGCGGCGGTCACCAGCCGGGGGAAGATGGATCAGCTGCGCGGCCTTGGTGCGGATATCGTTCTGGACCGGGACAGCGGCCTGCTGGCGGAATTGGGCGGGGAAAGCGTTGACGCCGTCGTTGACAATGTGGCGGGGGCTGGCTTCCCGCAAATGCTCAAACTGCTGAAACGCGGCGGCCGCCTGGTGTCCAGCGGCGCCATCGCCGGGCCGGTTGTCGATCTGGACATGCGGGATATGTATTTGAAGGACATCACCCTGATCGGCTGCACCGCCTGGGATGAGCCGGTTTTTCCGAACCTGATTTCCGAACCTGATTTCCTATATCGAGCGCGGCGAAATCCGGCCGCTTGTCGCCAAAGTCTTCCCGCTCAAGGACATCGCCAGGGCCCAGCAGGAATTCCTGAAGAAAACCCATTTCGGCAACTTCGTTCTTGTGCCGCCACAGGCCTGACGAGCCGCAAGACCCTCAAAGCCAATGAAAAGGCCGCCCACGCGGCGGCCCCTCATCACTTCGATTTCCAGCTGTCCAGCCAGCGGCGGAAGCGGCCCTGCCGTTCCGCAATCGCATCCCCCGCGGCATAGAGGCTGTCCTCGGCGCTTTCGATCATCGGCTCGATCCGCGCCCGCCGGAACCGGCGCCAGCGCACATAGATGGCCCACAGGATGGCGGCCAGCAGCACCAGGAAGATGATGCTGAACCAGTTTGTCGGCTTATCCTCCGGCCCGGCCACGGGCTTGATCGACACCGCATTCGGGAAGATCGACAGGAACTCGTTGCGCCAGCCGTAATGCATCACCGCCACCCACTCCGGGTTGGCCCTGGTCGAGATGCTGTCATTGGCATCCGTATAGAGGTTCGCGGTGTCGAACTTGAAATAGGGCGGCCAGTTCCAGCCGGTGTCCTCATTGCGGTAGACCATATTGCGGCCGTTGGCGCGCACTGCCTGGATGAACTGCACATCGCGGTTGATCAGCTGCGCCGACTGGTCGTCGGGCTTGGACCAGAACAGGCGGGTCCAGTCGTTCAGCTCCTGCCGCTCCTCGTAGGTGTTGACGATGCGCGCCACGTCGTACTGCGGCAGCGTGTAATGCAGGAAGGCGCCGAACAGCACCCAGAAGGTGATCAGGATGGCCCATTTGATGAAACGCATCGGGCAGCTCCTCACATGAAGTTAATGACATAGACCAGAAGCGCGATGGCCCCTAGCGGGATGATATAGACCAGGAGGATCAGTTTGCGCCGGAACGAGCGGTCATACTGCCTCAGCCCCCGCTGGATGAAGGCCGCGCGGTCGCCGGTCAACCCCTTGTCTTTCCAGCGCCGTTTCAGCTTCGCCCGCCGCACCTCGCGCGAGTAGAGCGACACCGCGCCATAGGCCACGGTCAGCACCACAAACAGGATCAGGATCAGGCGGATAAAGCCGAACATCTCTAGCGGCCCCTCACCCGGTTCACCGCGCCCCAGGGGCCGACGCGCTCGACCACCCCTTGGCGCTGGCTGCGCGGCAGTTCGGGCACCCGTCCCTCCATATCCGGCTCATGCCCGAACAGCGCCTGCCGCGCGCCGGCCTTGTCCAACGCATACTCCCGCGCCAGGAACTCCGCCGCGTAAGCCTTCTTGGTCTCCGGCCAGCCGCGGTACTGGCGGTAAAACTCCTCCTTGTGGCAGATGAACATCTGCCGGAAATCATGCGGGCACAGCTCCGCCAGCAGCATATTCACCAAGTCGCGGCAGGGCGTGTCCGACGCCCGCAGACTATAGAAATAGGCCGGATGATCCGAGGTGATCCGCGGCCAACTGCCGCCCCCTTCGGCCCAGCGCACCAGCGCCGCCAGCCCGTCAAACTCCGCCGGCAGCTCATCGGCGTGCCGCGCCGCCATCCGCCTGAGGTCCGAGCGTGACAGTCCGGTCAGGTCGCGCCCCTTCTCGGTCAGCACGGACACCGCAAGAAACCCCATCTTCTGCCGCAGGATCGCGGCCCCATCAACGCCGCGCGCCCGGATCACCGGCTCCGCCAGCCGGTTCACCTCCAGGAACCGGGCAATCGCATTGCGCTCGCTTAAGGCGAACACATGCTTCAGCGGCACGCCTTCCGGCTTCTCCCCGCTGGCAATCACCGCCGGATGCCCGACGTCCTGAAACACATAAAGCCCGCCGAAATGCGCGGTCCAGAAGTTGCCCTGCTCAAAAACCTCATGCTCCAGATGCACCGGATTGCGCGTCACATCGCCGGTCTGTTCCGCCGTCTGGATCATCTCCCCGATCAACGCATCATCAAACCAGGCATCCTCACCTGATTTGAACCGCTCCACCAGCTCCGCCAGACGGTCCGCATGGCGCAGCGTGCCGCGGGTGGTGTCCGCCTCGATCCGCACCTGCCGGATGTCGAACAGGCGCGCGGGTGAGGACACCTCAAACACCGAATTCACCAGCTCGCCGGCCACGGCATCGGTCGCGGTCAGCGCAAACAGCTGGCGTTCATTCACCTCGATGAACCGGCGCAGGATGTCCCGGCTGGTGGAGAATTTCACGTGAAGCAGCGGGCAGCGCTTCTGCTCGGTCGACAGCAGAATGAACTGCCGGTTCACGCCCGCATGGTTCAGATAGTGATCATCCCCCAGCTCATCCCCGATCTCCGGCGAAAAACCCGAGATATCGACGTGGAAATCCGTGAGGGCGGTGGTCTTGCCGGTCAGATGCTTCAGCGCGCGATTGTACCGCTCCACCAGCGCGGGCGAGGCCACATGGAAGAGGTTGCCGAACATCAGGCCATGCTGGATGAGGCGTTTCATGGTTGCACCTTTTTCCAGAGCTTCTTGTTTTGCTGCACTACCATCCTAAAGTCCCGGAAAGCAGCTCTGCACTGAAAATGTTCGAGCGATCTGCCATATGCCTTTTGGATCTCCTTAGCAGAAAATTCAGGCTGGGGTCCGTTGATAAAACCTACGAGTTGGACTTCGTCCCCCATTTGCAAGAACCTACCGTCCTTTGTGGAGAAAACTCCCTTAGAGCGAAAATCGACAAAAAGGCGCTCCTCTTTTTCATAGCTCCAGTGATGTGATTTTTGAGAGCAAAACTGCCTAAACGCAGGATCACTAGAACTAGGGAACGGAACGCCATTACTTGTCTTCCTTCTAGGCAAGTATTTGACCCTCTGAAGTTCCTCGACGAGAACATCCACGACAAGGCAAACACCTTTTCCGCTCTTCGAGTAGTGACCCCACATCAGCTGATTGCGCCAATCTTGAGAGAAACAAATCAGCCCCAATTCGCGTGAAAGTTCTTCGGACCAAGCCTGTTGGTCCGCGCGTGTTTGTTTGTCCTTTAGCTCAACTGACGCTAACTCGAAGACATCGTTGCACTTCTTGAACTCGGAAACTTTTATTTTGTTCTCTCTCAAATTCCCCAACAGATGATCTGGTGAGGTAAAATAGAACAGCCGCCGCCGGTCTGTGGCCTCTCTCTGCAACCAGTTTATCTTGACGGTCACCCCTTCCCCTCCAGATACCGCCGCTTGGCCTCTTCCTGCCGCCCGAAATCGCGCACCATGTTTTCAATCGCCACCTCATCCGACTTGTCGGCATAGCGGAATTCGCTGTCGGCGTAGCGGTTGATCTCCTGCACCACCATGTCGACGGTGATCGGCACCCGCAGCTCCGCAATCATCGCGGATTTGGTCTCGTAATCCTTGAACAGGAACAGCTCCGGATTCTCCATCCATTCATCCGGCAGCTCGAAATCCATCGCCCGGACCTTGACCGCATCGGTGATGTTCTTGATGGCGCGACCGGTAAACCGCTCATC
Source organism: Leisingera daeponensis DSM 23529 (assembly GCF_000473145.1). Classification (NCBI taxonomy): domain Bacteria; kingdom Pseudomonadati; phylum Pseudomonadota; class Alphaproteobacteria; order Rhodobacterales; family Roseobacteraceae; genus Leisingera; species Leisingera daeponensis. The sequence continues at coordinate 2,374,535 of NZ_KI421500.1, forward strand.
CGCCTGCTGAATGGCCTTCAAATAGGTGCCAAGCTTGGCCAGATCATCCAGCTCGCCAATCTGATCCTGCACCCGGCCAAAGACCTCCATCAGCCCCGGTTCCTGCGGGCGGTTGTGCGCCTCGAAAGACCGCGCGACCGCCTTCTTGATCTCCTGCGCGCCATAAAGGTCATGCTCACCGAGCGGGATCGCATGGTTCTTGCCCATCAGAAGGGTCAGAATGTCGATGTAATCCTCCCGCGTCTGCGGCCCGTCCACCAGGAACCGCGCCCCCGCCCGCTGGCGCAGCGCGTCGTCCACATTCTCTGGGTAGTTGGAGAACATGCCAAAGGTGCAGTTGCCGCGCACCACGGTGTTGGCCCCGGCAAAGGCCTCCATGAACACCGCCGTCACCTCCTGCTGGCCCGCCGAGGACTGCCGGTCGCCGCGCTTGCCCGCGATCTGGTCGATGTCGTCGATGGTGCCAAAGCCGATGACGCCCGGATCGATTACGTTCTGGATGAAGCTCTTGGCGTTCTGGCCGGATTTGCCCTGGTAGCTGTCGATATTGTCGATGCCGAAATTCTGATAGCGGAAGGGGTAGCCCGCATTCTGGCAATAGTCGTGGATCAGCCCCGCCATCATCTGGATCAGGGTGGTCTTGCCGGTCCCCGGCTTGCCGTCACCCATGAAGGTGAAGATGAAACCGCCCATCTCGGCAAAGGGGTTCAGGCGGCGGTCGAAATCATAGGCCATCAGCATCTTGGCCAGCCGCATCGCCTGGTATTTGGCGATATGGTTGCCGACCACCTCATGCGGTTTCTTGAACGCCATCGTCAGGGTGGTGGATTTCGCCTTGGCGGCCGCATCAAAGCCGCTGATGGTGAGATCATCCGCCTCCACCCGCCAAGAAGCCGCGGTGAAGGCCTCCAGCCGCGGTGCGTTCTGCGCCCGCAGGGCGGCCTTCTCCATCAGCTGCTCGGCATAGGCAGCCGCCGCCGCAATCAGATGCGCATCGTCGGGCGCATGCAGCGCCAGCTTCTGGTCCAGCTCCCACAGCGCGCCGTGCAGCGCCAGCGGCGCATTATCCGTCAGCAGCTCCTCAGCCTCGCCTACCTCGGCCTGCGTCTCGGACCCGTGCGGTGCCAGCAGATAGGCCGTGGCATTGGCAAACACATGCGCCGCGATCAGCGCCTCAGCCGCCAGCAGTTCGGTAAACTCCCCCTTACGCGCCGCGTCCAAAGAGCCTGCCAGATTGGCCCGCTTCAGATCAGCAAGGCCCGAGACATCCGCATAAACCTCCGCCATCGCCAGCGAGACCGCCAGCGCCCGGCGCAGCGCGTGCTGCAAGGTTGCCTGCAAGGGCGAGGTCAGCGGATCGTCTCCGTCCGCCGCCTCGATCCGGGCAATCAGATGCACGCCCTCCGGGCGCGCGGTGGAGCGCGTCACCAGCCCCGGTGTGGTGGAACGGAAGCGGCGGCTGCGGGCAATCCCGGGCGAACGCTCCTGCACCGGCGCGCTTGCCTGCGGCTTGGCCACGCGCGGGGTGTGGTCGAACCCCTCCAGCATCGCGGCCGCGGCGGCGTAATGCTTGCGGATATCCTCTTCCCGCAGCTCCATCTGAGTGCCTGAAATGCTCATCTCACCCTCTTAATCCCAACGCTGCAAACCGAAACCGATCCGATCTTCATCTGGCTAATAATATCCCCGCCGGAGGCTCCCGCCGCTGGCAACACGCGCAGACCTCAATACCGCAGCACCTGCCCCGCATCGCTCACCACGAATTTCTGCACATCCGCAAACCCCGGCGGGTCCAGCTCTGCCAGCACCTGGAACGGGCGCTGCGGCAGGATGATCGCGCGCTGGGTCCGGGTCGCGCCGGTATCCGCACCGCGCCCGCCAAAGGGGTCGAGTGCAAAGATCTCCCGCTCCACGGTGCCGAACCAGCCGGCGCGCTCTTCCCGCACCTCCTCGCTTTCCAGTTCCTCCAGCGTCCAGGCCAAGGCCCAGTCCTGGCCCTCAGGGGCCTCGGCCTCCTCCAGCACCCGGTGCAGCGGGCCGGTCTGCTCGGTATAGGCGGAGGAATACATCGGCCCCACATGATAGCGGCGCAGACGCTTGGGGTGGAGGTCCGCGAAATCCTCGTCAAACCCTTTGGCAATGGTCACCAGTTTCAGCCCCGCCAGTGCCTGCGCCATCAGATGCGCCTGCACCTCCGGCCAGCGGCGTTCGTCCTTCGGCAGCGCCACCTTACCGCTGTCCTCCAGTTCCATCAGGTAGATTACCGGCAGGTTCACCTGGCTGTCATAGGCGGCCCAATGCAGCAGGAAGCGCCGCCGCCGCTCGCCGATGTTTTCCAGCCATTCGCAGACCGGATGGTTCTGGACCCAGAACAGCTGCCCCTTCGAGAGCTCCTGATAATAAAGCCGCTGCGACAGCGCGAACTGCAGTTTGGCCGGCACCGTGCGGTCCGAGATGATGGTGCGCACCATATCGTCCTTCAGCTGCGCCTCGCTCGCCATATTGGCCAGATGCCGCTCCGCCTGCTGGGCGTCATTGGCCATAGTCATCAACTCGGCGGCGACCGGAAAGCCGCTGTCGCGCTTGTCCATCGCAAGGCTGCCAAAGAACCGCCCGGTGTCGCGTCCCGCCATCAGGTACTTCATGGAGAGCGCGCGGAAGGTGAAGTTCAGCCGCATCAGATAGCTGGTCAGCACCTTCACATCTGATTTCGACAGCCGTCCCTCCGCCTGCATCGCTGCCGCCACCCGGGTCAGATGCCGGATGATGGTCTCGAACTTCCTGAAATACCGGCGCGAGGCGAAGGTATCGCCGAGGCCAGCGTGATCGCGCGAGGGATCGGTCATGGCTTAGGCTTCATGTAGTTTTCGCCAAATATGCGCTTGGCATGGTCTTCTCCGTACAGGTTTGCCGTGCCTTCCCCTAGGCCATAGTCGCGGAAAGAGTCCGCACAGGCCTGAATGAACCAAAGAAAGGCAATCACAATGCCGATAAAGGCAAAGACACTTGCCACCATCGCAAAGGCCGGAGCACTGAGGAGATAGGCCATTGCGCTGCACAGCGTGAACCCAGCCAGCCCTATGCCAACCCCGATTCTGAATATCCGTTTTTCGAACTTTGTCATGTGCACACCAGTGTTTACGGCTTTCTCCAGCCAGCGTTGTGGGCCGAGGTGTCTAACCAATCCGCTCCTTAGAAAGTTCCCAGGCAAAGATTGCGAACACTCCCGCTACTGTGGCCACAACCCAGCCTGCAAAAGGGCCTCCGACGACGAAGTAGAGAACAGCCAAAGTTCCAAAATAACCGCCAGCACGCTCCACCAGAACCAGTTCGGCGGATACGGGATATTCAGGAACTCAAGCCAATCCAAGCTCACCCACCATACAGGTTCTTGTCGTGCTTCTCGACAATCGCGGCAAACCTGCGGGCAAAGCGTTCATCGGCCTTGGCCTTTTTCTCCAGCACGTCGCGGGCGAACACCATGTTGCCCTCATGGCTTTCCAGCATATCGGCCATCTTCTGGTTGGTCGCGGTGCCGATCGCCGCCATTGCGGTCTGGGCTTCCTTGTCGGTCTGCACGCCGATCTCGTTGATCCGGTGCGCCACATCCTGCTGCTGCGCGGTCTTCAGCGATTTGGTCAGCGCGTCATACAGCACCACCCGCTGCTGGGTGTCCGTCTGCAGCTTGTTGATCAGCACCATCTGCGTCGCCGCCTGGTTCTGAAGGGAGTCGACCCAAGTCTTGCCCTTCTCGATATAACGCTCCAGCGTCTGGGATTTCGCAAGCTTCACCTGCTCCTCCTGCACCAGCGCGTTGTACTTGGTGTTCAGCTCGGCCAGCTCAGTCTCCAGTTTGGTGCGCGCGGCCGCGTCCTGCTCGACCGCGATCTTGTTTTCCAGCTCGATGATCTGCGGGTCCAGCGCCACGATCCGGGCGCGCACGCCCTCCAGCTCCTGTACCGTGAACTCGCGGTCATCGAGCGTGGCCGACAAGTTCACCTGCACCTTCTCGCGCTGCTCTTCCAGGGTGGCCAGCTGGCCTTCCAGCAGCTTCACGATCACGTCCGACTTGGCGATCAGATCCTGCAGCTTGTCGTCGATATTGGCGGTGCGCATCCGCTCCTGGCGCATCGAGTCCGATTTGCCCTTGGAGAAGAAGCCGACAAAGCTCTCCCACCCGGTTTTCGAGCGCATCTCATTGAAGTCCTTGGAGAACGCCGCCGTCACGTCGTCCAGCCCCATGATCAGCTCGGCGATATTGGCGTTCATCACCTCGGTATGCGCGTGAACATCTTCCAGCGTCGCGTTCTCGATGTCGATGCTGGCATCCTCGCCCGCCTCGATCTTGCTGCGCGCAGTCTCGATGCGCGAGGTCATCGCCTCGATCCTGGCTTGGGAGTCCCGGACCTTCTCCTGGCTCTCCTGTACCATCCTGTCAAATTGGGAAACACTCATCGTGTCCGTTCCTCCCGCTCAAATAACTGATCCGGATATGGGGATGTAAAAAGATTTTACATCCCCCGGGCGGCGCAATTCCGCCCGTTTCCAAATCACTGTTGCAGAGAGGCTGCACAAAGAAAACCCCCGGACGCGCCTGAGCGGATCCGGGGGCGGTTTCGCGCAAACGGGGCATCGTCACATGGTCTGCTGCTTGCCCAGAACCAGAAAGGTCATCATGCCGAACGGCGGAATGTTCTCCTGCTGCTCGACACTCAGCCCGTCCTCCTGCAGCACCGTTTCCAGCGCAAAGTCGGAATGCCAGCCGATCACATTGGCCAAGGGCGCAGAAAGCTTCTCCAGCGAGGCCCTGACCCCTTTGCCGCTCTTGAAATGATTGGTGATCACCACCTTGCCGCCGGGCTTCAGCACCCGGGCGATCTCGCGCATGACACGCTCCGGTTCGGGCACGACGGACAGCACATGCATGGCAGCGACGTTGTCAAAGGAGTTGTCCGGGAAATCCAGCTGCCGGGCATCCATCTGCCGCAGCGCTTCGACCTGGGTCAGCCCCAACTCCCGCACCTTGGCTTGCGCCTTTTTCAGCATGTCATGGCTGAAATCGATGCCGGTCACCCGCAGATGCGGCGCATAATGCTGCAGCGACAGCCCGGTGCCGACGCCGACCTCCAGCACATTGCCCTGCCGGGAATTGATATAGCGGGTTGCGCGGCGGCGGCCTGAGCGCGTCACCGCGCCAAAGGTCCTGTCGTATACCGGCGCCCAGCGCGCGTAAGATTCCTCAACTGCCTTGATATCCAATTCGTCCCTCCCATTGGACGTCTTGGGCTAGTCCTTTGGTTTGGAAACCAGCCCCCAAATCACCATAGCAACGTAGCCAACGCATAGCACAACCAGCACCGTCCATGCATAGGTCAACAGTGCCGCAGCCATGAAGGCAAATCCCACCAGCAGGTATTTAACATGCTCGCGGGAGATTTTCATCGCCTTGGGCGACCAGGTCTGGATGTGGCTGATCATCAGCAGGCCGACCACCACCATATGCAGGCAGATCAGCAGCTCCGGCAGCACCATCGCTCCGTCAAAGGCAAAGGCGACAAACATCGGCAGCATCGCCAGGAACGCCCCGGCAGGCGACGGGATGCCTTCGAAATAGCCGCTACGCCCCTTCGGCTCCTCCTCCGATTTACTGCTGACGTTGAACCGTGCCAGACGCACCACACAGCAGACCGAGAACACCAGCACCGAAATCCACCCCACGCCGCGCACATCCTGCAAAGCCCAGAGGTATATCACGATCGGCGTCGCCACCCCGAAGTTCAGGAAATCGGCCAGCGAATCCAGCTCCGCACCCATCTTGCTTTCGCTGTGCAGCGCCCGCGCCAGCCGCCCGTCCAGCCCGTCCAGCACCGCGGCCAGCAGGATCAGCATCACCGCCAGCGTGTAGTTGCCGTAAACCGCAGCGCGGATCGCCGACAGGCCCGCACAGATGGCGCCGATGGTCATCAAGTTCGGCATCAGCTGGATCAGCGCAAATTCGGATTTCTTCTTTTCCGGGACGTCATACATGGCGGTGGCTCTTTCTTCCTCGCGGCGGCGCTGGAGAGGCCGCGGCGCAGAGGCAAACCTTGGGGTAAACTTGGGGCTACTGTAACCGTTGCGCTCCTATGCCCCAAGCGCTGCCGCAGCGCAATATTCACGGACCCGGCAGCCGCCCCGGCGTCAAGGGGGTGCACAGGGGGTGCATGGGGAGTGTACAGGCGGTGCCCCCAGAAAAGAAAGGGCACCGTGCATCGCACGGTGCCACGCCCAACTGCGAAGGCCTCCCGGCGGGAGGCCATGAGCAGGCGGGAGCCCCCGCCTGCGCCGCGGCTCAGCCGACCACGTTGAACGCCGGCCCGTAGGGGTACTTGGTGATGTTCTCGTTGCCGTCCTCGTGGATCACCAGGATGTCATGCTCACGGTAGCCGCCGGCGCCGGGATTGCCCTCGGCGATGGTCAGCATCGGCTCCATCGAGATCACCATGCCCGGCTCCAGAACCGTGTCAATGTCCTCGCGCAGCTCCAGCCCAGCCTCGCGGCCATAGTAGTGCGACAGTACGCCGAACGAATGGCCATAGCCGAAGGTGCGGTACTGCAGCAGATCCCGCTCCTCAAAGAAAGCGTTGATCTTATGGGTGATTTCCGCACAGCTCGCGCCCGGCTGCAGCAGCGAGATGCCGTATTCATGGGCCGCCACATTGGCCTCCCAGATCTTCAGGCTATCGGCGTCCACTTCCTTCACGAACATGGTCCGCTCCAGCGCGGTGTAATAGCCGGAGATCATCGGGAAGGTGTTCAGAGACAGGATATCGCCGCGCTGAAGCCTGCGTCCCGTCACCGGGTTGTGGGCGCCGTCGGTGTTGATGCCGGACTGGAACCAGACCCAGGTGTCGCGATATTCGGCATCCGGGAACCGCTTGGCAATCTCCAGCTCCATCGCGTCACGCCCGGCCATCGCCACATCAATCTCGCGCACGCCTTCCTTGACCGCATCGCGGATCGCAAAACCGCCCACGTCGGCCACCGCCGCACCGGCCCGGATCATCCCGATCTCGGCCGCTGATTTGCGCATCCGCTGTTCCATGGTCGGCAGGTAGAGATCGACCAGTTTCGACGGTGCCAGGAACGCCTCCAACTTGCCCTTTTGCAGCAGGGTGAGGTGGTCGCTCTCATAGCCGACAACCGCGCCCTCGCCACTTACCGACTTGATGGCACGCCAGAAATTGTCGCGCTGCCAGTCGGTATAGGTGATGTTATCGCAGAACGAGCGGCGCCAGGGCTGGCCCGCGTCGATGCCTGCCGAGATGGTAACCGCCTCGGTCCCGGTCACCACCAGGCCGTAGGGCCGGCCAAAGGCGCAATAGGTGAAGCCGGAATAGTAGGAGATGTTGTGCATCGAGGTGAATACGGCGGCGCTCACCCCGGTTTCGGCCATGATCTTGCGCAGGCCGGCGATCCGCGCCTCGTACTCGGAGACGGCAAATTGCAGCGGCGCCTTCTCACCATTGTGAAAACGGTACATTTCAGGACGTGCAGTCATATCAGACCCTTCCTTCTTACAAGAAAGGTCCCGGCGTTCAGGACGGTTTGGGAATGCGGGGGCACCATGTATTCCATGCGGCGACGCCATCGCCTGGCCCTTGCGCGGACGATGCGGTGAAAACCGGATTCTGGCAAGACGTTTTTACGGCCAGGGAGCTTGTAGGGTGGGCGATCCCGCCCACCGCTCCGCGATCAATTCACGATCAGCGCCACCAGGTCGCTTTCGGGGTCCGCCAGCGGGTCGATCACGTTGAAATGGTGCTTGCCAAAGGCAATCACGTGGTCGGTCTCCCAGGCCTCCACCAGCCAGATGGCCTGATCCAGAAACGCCGGGCGCTCCTCGCCGCCGACCCAGACCGTGACCTCCGCCGGATAGCGGTCTGTCATCTCCACCGGGCTTTCGGCAATGGCCGCAGCCGAGTCCATCCGGAACTTCTGATTCATCGACGTCCGCAGCAGCGGCCGCAAATCCGCCAGCGGCGAAATCGGGATCACCGTCTTGATCCGCTCGCCCACCTCTGCCGGCAGCAGCGCCTTGTCCAGCATCCGCGCCACCAGATGGCCGCCCGCCGAATGGCCGGCCAGCGCGATCGGGCCGTCCACCTCCGCCGCGATCCGGGTCACCGCCGCGGTGATCTGCCGGGTGATATCGGCGATCCGCACCTCCGGGCACAGGTCATAAGACGGCATTGCCACCGCCCAGCCATGCGCAATCGCGCCGCGGGCCAGATGCGACCAGGAGCTTTTGTCGAAGGCCAGCCAGTAGCCGCCGTGGACAAAGATAAAGACGCCCTTAGGCTCGCCCTCCGGCAGAAACAGGTCGAACCGCTGCCGCGCCCCCTCGCCATAGGGGATGTCCAGCCGGGCACGCTTGTGCAGGCTGTTGCGGAAGTCCTCGGCTGAGGCGGCCCAGCGCGGCGGGTACTTCTCTGCGTTCTCAATGTAGGCCCCGTTGGCATAGGCATCATCCAATTCCATGCCCAGTCTCCCCGTTGAAATTATGCTTTGCGGCTACCTGACAGTCTCGCACAGGACATGTCAAATTGCCCGGCGGAAATTTCAGTCCGCGGCACTCTTGGCAAAATAATTTGATCAAATTCTGGACTTATCGATCTGTCTGGACATATCAAGGCACAGCTGATTTGCATTTCAGAGACAGAACCCCCGGGAGGCCCGCAATGCTTGATGCAACCACTGACCTGAAATCCCTGCTCAAAGACCCCAGCCTGCTGGAGACGCGCGCCTATATCGGCGGCCAGTTCGTCGATGGCGAGGGCACCTTTGACGTGACCAACCCGGCGCGCGGCGACGTGATTGCCAAGGTGGCGGATGTCAGCCGCGCCCAAGTGGCGGGCGCCATTGCCCAGGCCGAGGCCGCACAGAAGGACTGGGCCAAGTGGACCGGCAAGGAGCGCGCCAATGTGCTGCGCAAATGGTTCGACCTGATGATGGAAAACCAGGAGGATCTGGCGGTGATCCTGACCGCCGAGATGGGCAAGCCGCTCAGCGAGTCGCGCGGCGAGGTCGCTTATGGCGCCTCCTTTGTGGAGTTCTTCGCCGAGGAGGCCAAGCGGATCTACGGCGAGACCATCCCCGGCCACCAGCGCGACAAGCGCATCACGGTGATCAAGCAGCCGATCGGGGTGGCCGCCTCGATCACCCCGTGGAATTTCCCCAACGCGATGATCACCCGCAAGGCCGGTCCGGCGCTGGCGGCGGGCTGTTCGTTCGTTGCGCGCCCGGCGGCAGAAACGCCGCTGTCGGCCATCGTGCTGGCGGTTCTGGCAGAGCGCGCGGGGATCCCCGCGGGCGTGTTCAACGTGGTGCCCTCGTCGCGGTCCTCCGATGTGGGCAAGGAATTCTGCGAGAACCCCGCGGTGCGCAAGCTGACCTTCACCGGCTCCACCGAAGTGGGCCGCATCCTGCTGAAGCAGGCCTCCGAGCAGGTGATGAAATGCTCGATGGAGCTGGGCGGCAACGCGCCCTTTATCGTGTTTGACGATGCCGACCTGGACGCCGCAGTCGAAGGCGCCATCATGTGCAAGTTCCGCAACAATGGCCAGACCTGTGTCTGCGCCAACCGGATCTATGTGCAGGCCGGCGTTTACGATGCCTTTGCGGAGAAGCTGAAAGCGGCGCTGCAGAAAATGACCATCGGCGACGGGCTGAAAGAGGGAACGGATTTCGGCCCCCTGATCACCAAGGACGCGGTGGAGAAGGTCGAGGAGCACATTGCCGACGCCAAATCCAAAGGCGGCAGCGTGATCCTGGGCGGCAACCCGTCGGAGCTGGGCGGCACCTTCTTCCAGCCGACCGTCGTAACCGGCGCGACCCAGGACATGGCCTTTGCCACCGAAGAAACCTTCGGCCCGCTTGCGCCGCTGTTCAAGTTCGAGAACGAGGACGAGGTGATCGCGATGGCCAATGACACCATCTTCGGTCTTGCGTCCTATTTTTATGCCAAGGACCTCAGCCGCGTGTACAAGGTGGCCGAAGCGCTGGAATACGGGATTGTCGGAGTAAACACCGGCATCATTTCCACCGAAGTGGCCCCGTTCGGCGGCGTCAAACAGTCGGGTCTGGGCCGCGAAGGCAGCCACCACGGCATCGAGGATTACCTGGAGATGAAATACATCTGCATGTCGGTCTGATCCCGAAACGCAGGGTGCAAGGGCAGGTCAATGCCGGGCCATCGCCCCGGCCACCCTGCTGATGGCGCTGGCCCAGGCGGTTTCCGTTTCCGGGTCCAGCGCCGGCCCCAGAACATCGCGCAAAGCGGCAATCAGCGCCCGCTTTGCCGCCTCGCTCTCCCGCGCGCCAAGATCCAGGTGCGCGTGGTCCTGAACCAGCCGAGCGCTGAGTTCTGCCAGCGTCGCCGGATCGTCCAGATTGCGCACACAGGCGGCAATCATCTCCGTCAGCATCGCCTTCTGCTTCACGAAATTGCCCCGGAACATTCCGCGCGCCTGCGGCAGGCGGGTGAACAGATGCACGTAAAACCGTTCCGCCAGATCCGCCTTGCGGGCAAAAACCCCGGCAAAGCTTTGCTGAACATGCTGAACTTCCTGAGGGGTCATCAAACCGCCAATTCACCGCAACCAAACCAAGGCACCAAACCTCTCCGCAGCGCAGCCTGCCGCTGGCGGAAACTGCGCCGGTGCAAACGACATCTTCCCCCAAACACTGCGGCCAAAAGGCTAAGAATTGTTTGAAGCCCGCGACACAAAAAAGCCCCCCGGCAAAACCGGGGGGCATATACGCTCGGACCGCAGTCCGCGGGATCAGTTGACCGCTTTGGCCTCGATCTCCGGACGGGCCGGGCGGGAGGAGGAGATTTCGATCCGGCGCGGTTTCAGCGCCTCCGGCACCTCGCGGTGCAGATCGATATGCAGCATGCCGTTTTCCAGGCTGGCGCCGGTCACACGGACATGGTCGGCGAGGGTAAACCGGCGTTCAAAGGCGCGGGTTGCGATGCCGCGGTGCAGGAAGGTGCGCTCCTCGGCGTCTTCCGCCTTTTTGGCAGCAACGACCAGAGCGTTTTCCTTCAATTCGACGTTCAGGTCTTCCTCGGCAAAACCGGCGACGGCAATCGAGATGCGATAGCTGTCGGCGTCGGTCTTTTCGATGTTGTAGGGCGGGTAGCTGGACTGGGCGGCATCAGCGCTCAGGGCGCGGTCCATCAGGTTGGCGATCTGGTCAAAGCCGATGGTTGCACGGTGCAGCGGTGTGAAATCAAACGTACGCATTTTCCATCCTCATTCATGAGCGATTTCAGGATGCCTTCCCCGCGGGGACAGGCAGGAATTTTCCGGGCCCCAATCAGCGGCTGCCCGGATAGTCCTCAGATAGGGACGGAAAATGCGGCTTCAAGGGGGCTGTCAGCCGCCCGGGCGCACAAATTTCGCGCCCCCGGCAGAGGCGCCGCCGCCAGCCCGGATCCGCTTGATCCGGCGGTCGGGCGCGGCCGCAGGATTGCGGCGCAGCTGGGCCTTCAGCTCTGCCACCCGCTGCGGCAGCTTCATGCCAAACGCCACCTGCTTGCCCCGGTAATTGCCGCCGCCGGACACCAGCGCCAGGATGCGCCCGCGGCCGCCGGCCTCGGAGAACACCGGCGCACCGGAGGAACCGAAGGTGACGTTGCAGTCGATCATCAGCACGTCCTCATGCTCGCCCATAAGGTTGCACTGCCGCTGCCGCGACAGCGCCTCGGCGCGGCCCCGGCCATAGGAGGTCACGGAAATGCCGCTGCCGTACCCGCTGCCGGAGTGCAGGGCAAAGGCATCGGCCTCGCCGCTGAGAATGGGTTCGGCCAGCCGGATCAGCGCCACATCATGGCGGATGTTTTCGAGGTCGAGGCGTCCGTGCGGATTATACCCCGGATGCGCGGCGACCTGCAGCGCCTGCCGTTCGGCAATCGCCACCCCATCGCGCAGCCCGGCGCGGAAGGTGATCTGCTCAGCCGGCCGCACCTTGGCATTCCGGTCATAGACGCAGTGGGCCGCCGTCAGCACCAGCTCCGGCGCGATCAGTGTGCCGGTGCAAAACCCCTGCCCGTTCAGCTCCAGCCGCCCCACGGCCTCCCAGCCCAGCAGGTCGTCGCGGCCGGTCAGGCGCCGGAGGCCGGTGCCCTGTGCCATTGCGCCGCCGGTATAGGCCAGGGCGGCAGCCGCCAGGATCAGCGCCCGCCAGCTCATTGCCTGATGAACTTCGCACCGGAGGAACTGCGCCCCTCGCCGACGCGCACACGGCCAACGCCGGGCGGCAGGCGGCCGCCGGTAGCCACGCCGGTCAGTTGCGCCTGCAGCAGCGTCAGTTCCTCGGCCAGGGCCGATCCGAGCGAGACCCGCTCACCGCTCACCTCCGCCTTGGCAGAAATTACAGATACGATCCGCGGGGTGCCGCCCTCAAAGGAGAACACCGGCGCCCCGGAAGATCCGAAATCCACATCGCAGGACATTACCAGCACCCCTTGCTGGCGCGCCATCACCGCGCAGACCTCCTGCAGGGACGGCGCCTCGGAACGGTCATGGGCGTAGGAGACCACACCGATCTTGGCCCCCTTGCGCGGGCGCTCGTCGGTTTCGAACGGCGTTACGGTGGTGTTGCGGATCGGGCGCTGCAGTTGCAGCAGCGCGATATCGTTGCGCACCCGGCCGGTCGACAGCTCCCCGTCATAGACATAGGCAGGATGCTGCACCGCCCGCCGCACGCTGCGGTAGGCCGAGGCGCGCCCGTTGCGCCATCCGGCCAGGAATTCGATGGTGGTGGGGTCAATCGGCGCCTTGGTGCGGCTGTCATAGAGGCAATGCGCGGCGGTCAGCACCAGATCCGGGGCAATCAGCGCGCCGGTGCAGAACCCCTCGCCATTCACATCAAGCCGCCCGACGGCGTCCCATTTGCGGCCCGCGTCCAGACTATCCATCCGCTGCAGGCGGCTGTCCTGCGCCATTGCCGCGGCCGGCAGCAACACTGCCAGCACCGCCAGAATCCACTGCCTCACCTGCGTCTCCTCTTATCCACCGGCTGGGAGATTACGTGCCCGTTCCGGCAAAATTACGGCAAGCCCGCGAAGATTGCAGCCTGATTCTTTTTGCGGGCAGCCTCAGCGCAGCATCGGCACCTCCGGGGCGCGTTTGCCGGGCGCGGTCAGCGCAGGCGGCTGCGGGCCGCCGGTGGCCCAATCGAGCAGCTCAACGGTGTGCATGATGGGCAGTTCAGTGCCGGAACCGATCTGCATCATACAGCCGATATTGCCCGCCGCGATCAAGTCAGGGTTCTTTGCCTCCAGCGTCTTCACCTTGCGCGCCTTCAGCTCGGCAGAGATTTCCGGCTGCATCAGGTTATAGGTGCCCGCCGACCCGCAGCAAAGGTGGCTGTCGGCGGGTTCCACCACGGTGAAGCCTGCGCGTTTCAGCAATGTCTTCGGGTGGGTCTTGATCTGCTGGCCGTGCTGCAGGGAGCAGGCGGCGTGATAGGCCACGGTCAGCCCCTTGTCTGCGCCCTCGGGCAGCTCCAGTTGCATCAGCAGTTCGGAGACATCCATCGCGATGGCAGAGACCCGCGCCGCATCCGCCGCCAGCGGCTCATTGCGGAACATGTGGCCATAGTCCTTGACCGTGGTGCCGCAGCCGGAAGTGTTGATGACAATGGCGTCCAGCCCCTGCCCGTCCATCTCTGCCGCCCAGGCGCGGATGTTCTTGGCCGCGGTGGCGTGGCTCTCGTCCTCGCGTCCCATGTGATGGGTCAGCGCGCCGCAGCAGCCCGCGCCCTTGGCCACCACCACCTCACAGCCCAGCCGGGTCAGCAGCCGGATGGTGGCGTCGTTGATGTCGGTATTCAGCGCCTTCTGCGCGCAGCCGGTCATCAGCGCCACGCGCTTCTTGCGCGGCACGGCTGGGGCAAAGCTTTGCGGATCGTCATTGCGGCTCACCGGCGGAATGTGTTTCGGCGCCATCTCCAGCATGGCGCGCAGCCGCGGGTCGGGCAGCAGGCCCTTGAATGGTCTGGCCAGCTTGGCGCCCATCAGCGCCAGCCGGAACCGGGCCGGATAGGGCAGGATCCGCGCCAGCAGCCAGCGCAGGGCCTTATCGCTCCACGGGCGGTCGTAGTGCTTTTCGATATAGGCGCGCGCATGATCCACCAGATGCATATAATGCACGCCCGAAGGGCAGGTTGTCATGCAGGCCAGGCACGACAGGCAGCGATCGATGTGCTTGACGGTCTTGGCGTCCGGCACCCGCTCGTTCTCCAGCATGTCCTTGATCAGATAGATCCGGCCACGCGGGCTGTCGAGCTCATCGCCCAGCACCTGATAGGTCGGGCAGGTCGCGGTGCAAAAGCCGCAATGGACGCAGGTGCGCAGGATCTCATTGGCGCGCTTGGTGCCCGGGTCCTGCAGCTGCTGTTCGGTAAAGGTGGTCTGCATGTCTTATCCCATCAAGCCCGGATTGAGGATGCCGCGCGGATCGAACTGCCGCCGCAGCCCTTCGGAAATGGCTGCCAGCGGCGCGGGCTGCGGCTGGAACACGCCCAGCCGGGCGCGGGTTTCGGCTTCCGCGCGAACCAGCGTCGCATGACCCGGCACATTGATCCGGCTCCGCAGCTCCGTGCCTTCCGGCACCAGTGCCCAGATCAGCCCGCCGCCCCAGTCGAATTGCAGCGCCTCTGCCTGCAGCTGCGGCGCCAGTTTCACCGCGTCCGATGGCTTCACCGATATCCGCCAGACATCCCCCGCGCGTCCATGAAAGGCCGACACATCGCGCAGGCCCTGCCACAGATCCCGGGCCTTCGGCTGCACCTCCGCCTGGCCAAAGGGCGACAAAAGCTCCGACAGCTTGCCGCTGCGGTAGGCGGCGGACCCCGCAAACCCTTCCACCCTGATGCAGACCTGACCGGCCTCTGCGTCATAGGCCGCGCCGGTGACATCATAGGGCGAGCCCAAAGCCGCCGACATCGCCCGCACGGCCTGCGGCAGGTCCAGCCCGGCCACCGTCACCGTCGCCTCCGCCTCGGCCCGCGGCAGCACCTTGAGCGATACCTCCGTCAGCACCCCCAGTGTGCCGTGGGCGCCGCAGAGGAGTTTCACCAGGTCATAGCCGGTCACATTCTTCATCACCCGGCCGCCGTTCTTCACCACCTGGCCGGAACCGTCCACGAAGCGCACGCCCAGCAAATGATCGCGCGCCGCGCCCGCCTGAATGCGCCGGGGGCCGGAAATGCCCGCGGCAATCACCCCGCCGATGGTCGGCTCCCCTTCGGTGCCCAGCAGCCCGCGGTGGTCCATCGGCTCAAACGCCAGCCGCTGGTTCTCGGCGGCCAACAGCGCCTCCACCTCAGCCACCGGCGTGCCTGCCTTCACCACCAGCGTCAGCGCGCCGGGCTCATACAGCCCGATACCGGACAGGGCGCGTGTGCTCAGCACCTCCCCTTCCACCGCCAGCCCGCGGCTGCCGCCACCCTGAATGCAGAGCGGCCCGCTTGCGCCTGCAATGGCCTCCGCCAGTTCTGCCTCGCTCCCTGGTGTCATCATCTTCATCTTTCCGGAAATACTCTGGGGGTTTGGGGGCAAGCCCCCAATCATTCTGCTGCCAAAGCCGCGCGCCGGCCCTCTGTCACCGAAAGCGGGAAAACCTTGGCCGGGTTCAGCAGCCACTTGGGGTCAAACACATCCTTGACCTTCAGCTGCGCCTCCAGATCCGCCTCATCATACTGATGCAGCATCAGATCCCGTTTCTCGATCCCCACCCCATGCTCGCCGGTCAGGCAGCCGCCCGCCTCGACGCACAGCTTCAGGATCTCGGCGCCAAAGGCCTCGCAGGTCTCCAGGTCGCCCGGCTTGTTGGCATCAAACAGGATCAGCGGATGCATGTTGCCATCGCCCGCGTGAAAGACATTGGCCACGTTCAGACCGAATTCCTGGCTCATCTCGCCGATCCGGCGCAGCACGAACGGCAGCGAGGACACCGGGATGGTCCCGTCCAGGCACATGTAATCGTTGATCTGCCCCATGGCCCCGAAGGCGGATTTGCGGCCCAGCCAGATGCGGGCGGCCTCTTCCGCATCGCCGGCTTCGCGCAGCTCCACAGGGTTATGGGAGCGGGCAATCTCCGTGATCAATCCAAGCTGGTGATCAATCTCCGCCGGGCTGCCCTCCACCTCGATGATCAGAAGCGCCTCGCACATCGGGTAACCTGCCTTGGCAAAGGCCTCGCAAGCCTCGATGCAGGGGCGGTCCATGAACTCGATGGCGACCGGCAGCACGCCCGCCTTGATGATGTCGGAGACACAGGCACCGGCCACCTCATTGCTGTCATAGCCGATCAGCACCGGCCGGGCGCCCTCCGGCTTGCGCAGGATGCGCAGGGTGGCTTCGGTCACGACCCCCAACTGCCCCTCGCTGCCGCAGATCACGCCCAGCAGGTCCAGCCCGCCGGCGTCCAGATGGGCGCCGCCTATTTCAACCACGGTGCCATCCATCATCACCATTGTCACGCCAAGCAGATTGTTGGTGGTGACGCCGTATTTCAGGCAATGCGCGCCGCCGGAGTTCATGGCGATATTGCCGGCAATGGCACAGGCCAGCTGCGAAGAAGGATCGGGCGCGTAAAAGAACGCCTCCTCCTCCACCGCGCCGGAGACGCTGAGGTTGGTGCGCCCGGACTGCACCCGGATGATGCGGTTCTCGTAGTCGGTCTCCAGAACCTCGTTCATCCGCGCCACGCCCAGGATCACGCAATCCGCGGTCGGCAGCGCCCCGCCCGCCAGCGACGTGCCCGCCCCGCGCGGCACCACCGGCACGCCTTCCTCGTGGCAGATGCGCAAGATATCCGAGACCTCCTGCGTCGACCTCGGCAGCACTGCCAGCAGCGGCGGGCATTTGTAGGCGGTCAGCGCATCGCACTCATAGGCGCGGGTCTCCGCCTCGTCCTGGATCACAGCATCGGCGGGCAGCACAGTCAGCAGCCGCGCGGCAAGCCGCGCCTTGCGGGCCAGAATGGCGGGGTTCGGGGATGGCATCTCCATAGGGCTCTCCTCTTTGGTAAAATAATATTACCAATTTATCGCATCTGGCAAGGGGCGGATTGCCGCGCTAGGGTCGGGCCATGATCTGGACCACCCTCCTTGCGCAGTTTTCCCTGTTCGACCTCGCCGCCGTGAC
Source organism: Leisingera daeponensis DSM 23529 (assembly GCF_000473145.1). Taxonomy (NCBI): domain Bacteria; kingdom Pseudomonadati; phylum Pseudomonadota; class Alphaproteobacteria; order Rhodobacterales; family Roseobacteraceae; genus Leisingera; species Leisingera daeponensis. The sequence continues at coordinate 2,391,735 of NZ_KI421500.1, forward strand.
CCTGCTGATCGCCAGCTGGCTGTGGATCGGCTGGCGGATCGAGAACCCGCCTGCCGGGCGGCCGTCGGTGTCCTGGCTGATGGCGGATTTCCGGCGCGACTGGATGAAACGGATGGTGGAGCGCGACCCGCGGATCTTTGACGCTCAGCTAGTCGGCAACCTGCGCCAGGCCACCGCCTTTTTCGCCTCTGCCGCGATGATCGCCATCGGCGGCGGGCTGGCGCTGATCGGCAATACAGAGCAGCTGGCGGGCGTTGCCGAAGACCTGATCCAGGACAGCGCCCCGGCCTTTGTCTGGGAGGTGAAGATCCTGGTGGTGGTGCTGTTTCTGTCGAATGCGTTTCTGAAATTCGTCTGGTCCCACCGGCTGTTCGGCTACTGCGCGGTACTGATGGCAGCGGTGCCGAACGACCGTGCAGACCCGCTGGCCTATCCGCGCGCCGCGCAGGCCGCCGAGATCAGCATCACCGCGGCGCGCAGCTTCAACCGCGGCATGCGGGCAACCTATTTCGCCCTCGCCGCGGTGGCCTGGCTGGCCGGCGCGCTGCCGCTGGCCGGTGCGGCAATGATCACGTTTGCCGTCCTCTACCGGCGCGAGTTTGCCTCGCATTCGCGCACGATCCTGATGCGCATCCCGCCAGAGAGCGACGGGGACACGGTTTCGTGACCGCGCCGCCGCGCAGCCGCCGCTATGGTGCGGGAATGAAACCCCTGCTGCTGACTGGCGCGCTCTGCGCTGCCGCCCTGCCCGCCCGCGCGGATGACCCGGTGATTGAAGGCGCCACGGCCCGCCAATCCGGCGGCGGCTGGACCTTCAGCGTGACGCTGTCTCACCCGGACACGGGCTGGGCGCATTACGCCGACGGCTGGCGGGTGCTCGGAATGGACGGTACCGAACTGGGCCTGCGCGTGCTGGCGCATCCGCATGAGCAGGAGCAACCCTTTACCCGCTCGCTCAGCGGCGTGCAGATCCCGGAAGGCACAGCCCAAGTGCAGATCCAGGCACGCTGCCTGGTGGATGGCTGGGGCACGGAAACATACGCCCTCACCCTGCCCTGACTTCATCTTTCTGAGAAATACTCGCGCCGCAGGCATGCGCCCAAAGGCGCATTCACACCCGGTGATAGGGGCTGCCCGCCAGGATGGTCGCAGCCCGGTAGATCTGCTCCGCCAGCATCACCCGCACCAGCATGTGGGGCCAGACCATCTTACCGAAAGAGATCGAAAAATCGGCTTCTGCCCGCAGGCTGGGATCAATCCCGTCCGCACCGCCGATGATCAGCGCCAGGTCCTGGCGGCCGCTGTCGCGCCAGCCGGCCAGCTTGTCCGCGAAATCCGGCGAGGACAGCAGCTTGCCGCGCTCGTCCAGGGTGCAGATCACCGCGCCCTTGGGCAGCGCCTTGCGCAACAGCGCGGCCTCGGCCACCATGCCTGCGTTTTTCTTGTCCTCAATCTCCACCACCCGCGCAGGCCCCAGGCCCAGCGCGCGGCCGGTCCGGTCAAACCGGGCAAGATAGTCGTCGATGAGGGATTTTTCCGGGCCGGACCGCAAGCGTCCGGCCGCGCAGATATGCAGGCGCATGACAGTCCTGATGTTACCGGGCCTGATGATACCGGGCCTGAAGCAATCCGGCCCGCACCCTGTGCGCGGGCCTGCAGTCGTTCAGCCTGGGATCAATCCTCGGCCGCCGGAGCTGCCGGCGCCGGCGCGGCACCTGCGGGCATCCACATCTTTTCGAGCTGGTAGAACTCGCGCACTTCCGGGCGGAAAAGATGGACAATCACATCGCCGGTGTCGATCAGCACCCAGTCGCCTGTATCCTTGCCTTCGACCTTGCAGTTGATCCGGTACTCCTGTTTGAGCCGGTCCATCAGTTTTTCCGACATCGCTGCAACCTGGCGGGTGGAGCGGCCGGAAGCCAGCACCATATAGTCGCCAATCGAGGTTTTGCCGCGCAGGTCGATCTGCACAACATCTTCGGCTTTGTCATCGCTGAGTGAGGAAAGAATCCGCTCCAGCAGCTGTTCGCTGGTGGGCTGGGACTGGGCGGCCATCACGGCTGCCCCATTAACAGCGGCATCCGCCGCATGAGGTACGGGTGACAGGACATAGTCCTCCTTGCAACGCGCCGCCAAGCCCCGGCGCCGGGCCTGTTAATAATGTAGCAACCAGCGGGTAAATTTTCAATGAAACCCGTCCCGGCGATGCAAGCAATGGGCTTTACTCCTCATTTCCCTCAGGTGCAACCCTGACCGGCAGCGGGTCATTCAGCATCCGCACTTCGCGCTGCGGGAAGGGGATTGAAATGCCCTGGGCCTGAAACGCATCCCACAACGCCAGAAAGACGTTGCCGCGGATATTGGTCAGCCCGCCGGTAGGGTCGTCGATCCAGAACCGCAGCACGTAATCAACGCTGCTGTCGCCGAAACCGGTGATGTGGCAGACCGGCTTCTTGCTGCCGTACTGCAGCACCCGGTTCACGCTGGAAGCCGCCTCGACCGCTATCTTGCGGACCTTGTGCGGATCATCGCCATAGGCGGTTCCGAAGGTCAAATCCAAGCGGACGAACTTGTCCGAGTGCGACCAGTTCACGACTTGCGTGGTGATCAGATCCTCGTTCGGGATCAGATACTCCCGCCCGTCGCGGGTCACGACAGAAACGTACCGGGCGCCCAGCGCGTTGATCCAGCCAAAGGTGTCACCCAGCGAGATCACATCGCCAGGCTTGATCGACTTGTCCAACAGGATGATCAGGCCGGACACCAGGTTCGACACCACCTTCTGCAGGCCAAAGCCGAGGCCCACACCAATGGCGCCAGACAGCACCGCCAGACCGGTAAGGTCGATGCCGATCGCCTTGAGACCGATGAAGAACGCGCCGCCGAACAGCAGGATCTGGGCCAGCTTTGCCCCCAGCACCTGCATCGACGGCGAAATCTCGGAGTTGGAGCGGATCCGGTTTGCCGCAACCTGCGAAATCACCCGCGCCAGGGTCAGCATCACACCCAGGATGACGACAGCCTGCACCACCAGAAACAGCGAAATCCTCAGGTCGCCGAAGTCTATGGCAACGCTGTCCAGAAGCGCCGTGGCCTCCTGCGTGATCCCCAGGATGCGCAGGGTAATCCATGCCCAGGCGCCGTATTTCACCAAATTGCGAAGCAGCGGGTTGCCGACCAGCCGGGTGGCGAAGGAGACGATCAGCCAGGCCAGAGACAGGTTGGCAGCCACCAGCAGCAGGCGCGAGCGGCTGGGCCAGGTGGTCTCCTGCATGATCAGCACAACCGTCCAGATCAGCACCACGAACACCAGCCCGCGGATCCGCTTGTGCACCACCAGCCCCAGGCGCATCCGCCAGCGCGGCCAGCCTTCGCGCCCGCGCAGCCAGTTGTGAAACGCCTGGCTGATGGGCCGCGCGATCACGGTCGCCAGGATAAAGAGCGCCAGCCCGATCCCGACCTGATAGGCGTTCCAGGGCCGCAGCAGCAGTTCGGCACCGCCGGCTGCGAACTCCCACAATTGCTGGCCAAGCTCGATCGCTTCAGCGGCGCCTTCTGCCAGCGCATCCTTCGGTTGGGTCTGCTCCTCCGGCTCCATCAAGCCCCCCTGTTTTTTTCACCAGTCTGCCGTTCCCGCCGGTTTCGATCAAGCAGAGACGCCGCAAACCTGGGGCGGGACCGCGCCCCTCCCTGGCGGCTGCCGGGCGGCTGCCGGGCGGCACCGGTCCGGCCGCTCCCGCAAGCCGGGCTCGAGAGAACGAATCTTGATTGCCGGAGCTTGCGGATGTATCTGACAGCCATGACCCTCGTATTGGCCCAAAAGATCCAGCTGCAAGACCGCGCCCGCCTGCGCGAGCGTTTCTTTGGCGCCGCCCGCACGGTCCTGGCGCGCCTATAAGGCGCCTGCCCAGTCCTAAGCCAGCATACCCAATACATCACGGGAGAGGACCCATGTCCCCCAAGACACTTTATGACAAGATCTGGGATGCGCATGTTGCGCATGAAGCAGAGGACGGCACCTGCCTGCTCTATATCGACCGCCACCTGGTTCACGAAGTGACCAGCCCGCAGGCGTTCGAAGGCCTGCGCATGGCCGGACGCAAAGTGCACGCGCCCGAAAAGACCATTGCGGTGCCGGACCACAACGTGCCGACCACGCTGGACCGCGCCAAAGGCATCGAAAACGAGGAAAGCCGCATCCAGGTTGAGGCGCTCGACAAGAACGCCAAGGAATTCGGCGTGCATTATTACCCGGTGGATGACGTCCGCCAGGGCATCGTGCACATCGTCGGCCCGGAACAGGGCTGGACCCTGCCCGGCATGACCGTGGTCTGCGGCGACAGCCACACCGCCACCCATGGCGCCTTCGGCGCGCTGGCGCATGGCATCGGCACCTCCGAGGTGGAACACGTGCTGGCCACCCAGACGCTGATCCAGAAGAAGTCCAAGAACATGAAGGTGGAGATCACCGGCAAGCTGAAGCCGGGCGTCACCGCCAAGGACATCACCCTGGCGGTGATCGGCGAGACCGGCACTGCCGGCGGCACCGGCTATGTCATCGAATACTGCGGCGAAGCGATCCGCGATCTGTCGATGGAAGGCCGCATGACCGTCTGCAACATGGCGATCGAAGGCGGCGCCCGCGCAGGCCTGATCGCGCCGGATGAGACCACCTTTGAATACGTCAAAGGCCGCCCGCACGCCCCGAAGGGCGCCCAGTGGGAAGCCGCGCTGAACTGGTGGAAGACGCTTTACACCGACGAAGGCGCCCATTTCGACAAGGTGGTCACCCTGAAGGCTGAAGACATCCAGCCGGTCGTGACCTGGGGCACCTCGCCCGAGGACGTGCTGCCGATCACCGGCGTCGTGCCGCACCCCGAGGACTTCACCGGCGGCAAGGTCGAGGCGGCGCGCCGCTCGATCGAGTACATGGGCCTCACCCCGGGCCAGAAGCTGACCGACATCGAGATCGACACCGTGTTCATCGGCTCCTGCACCAACGGCCGTATCGAGGATCTGCGCGCCGTGGCGGAAGTTGTGAAAGGCAAGAAGATCAAGGACGGCATGCGGGCGATGATCGTTCCCGGCTCCGGCCTGGTGCGGGCGCAGGCCGAAGAAGAAGGCCTGGCCGAGATCTTTCAGGACGCCGGTTTCGAGTGGCGCCTTGCGGGCTGCTCCATGTGCCTGGCGATGAACCCCGACCAGCTGGCCCCGGGCGAGCGTTGCGCCGCAACCTCGAACCGGAACTTCGAAGGCCGCCAGGGCTATAAGGGCCGCACCCACCTGGTGTCCCCTGCCATGGCCGCCGCCGCTGCCCTGACCGGCAAGCTGACCGACGTGCGCGAGCTGATGTAAGGAGCCAGAAGCATGGAAAAGTTCACAAAGATCCAAGGCGTTGCCGCACCGATGCCGCTGGTCAACATCGACACCGACATGATCATCCCCAAGGTGTTCCTGAAGTCCATTCAGCGCACCGGCTTCGGCAAGAACCTGTTCGACGAGATGCGCTATAACCGCGACGGCACCGAGATCGATGATTTCGTGCTGAACAAGCCGCAGTACCGCAACGCCGAGATCCTGATTGCAGGCGACAACTTCGGCTGCGGCTCCTCGCGCGAGCATGCGCCCTGGGCGATTGCCGATTTCGGGATCAAGTGCATCGTGTCCACCTCCTTCGCCGACATCTTCTTCAACAACAGCTTCAAGAACGGCATCCTGCCGATCGTGCTGCCGCAGGAGCAGGTCGACATCCTGATGGCCGACGCGGAGAAGGGCGAGAACGCCCGCATGACGGTGGATCTGGAAGCGCAGGAGATCACCACCTCCGACGGCGACGTGATCAAATTTGACGTGGATCCCTTCAAGAAGCATTGCCTGCTGAACGGGCTGGACGATATCGGCCTGACCCTGGAAAAAGCCGACTCGATCAAGACCTTCGAGGCAAAGGCGGCACAGGAGCGCCCCTGGGTCTGATTCCCGCTGCAATACCTGAGTCTCATTGGAGCCGCCCGCCCGGGCGGCTCTTTCTTTTGCCGCGCTCTAGAATCGCTCCCTGCGTCAAAAGCCGTATCAACAGTCTTGCTGCTCTTGTGCCCCCAAATCGCGGAACTACACCATCTGGTAGCACGCCCGCGGACCTTCGAGCTCTGTGCCAATGCGCTGATGCAATCCCGCACCAGTCCCGCAATCAAAGTGCCCCCTGCCGCACCGCCGGGCCTTGAGCGGAATACCGCCAACCGGCACCATCAGGGCAATAATGAGGCAGAGCACCCCGGACCCTACCGGGGGGCTTCAAATCCGGACCCAGAGGCGAAAACGCCCGCGCCGGTTTGAAGGGAAACGAAGACGTGTTTGCACGCATCACAGGCGCGGCGATCCGCGGCATACTGGTGGCCATGCTGTTTGCGATGCCGACGCTGATTCTGCCGGCAGCCGCGACCGAGTCGCCTGAGATCGTTCTGTTCATTGCCTTGCTGGGCTCGGCCATGGCCTTCAGCGAATACGTCTCGCATTTCCCCAGCTTCGTGGAATTCCGCAACGCACCGCCGATCAACCGGATGCGCTTTGCCGCTGCAGCCCTCACCGTTGGCGCGCTGAGCCTGCTGGCAGCGCATCCGCAGGCCCCGACAGGGCTGACGGCGCTGGTGCAGCGGCTGGGCGGCTGGCTGGGCAGCCAGCTGGACTTTGCCTACTCGCCGGTGCAGCTGGCCGTGCTGATGATGCCGCAACAGGCGCCCGATGCTACGGTGCTGATGGTGCGCGATGCCGCCGGGCTGGCCTGTGCGATTGCCGGCGCGGCGATTGCCGTCTTTGCGCTGGTGATCCGGGTCGGTAACTGGCCGGTGGGTAACGGCGCCTTCAATGTCTGGGTCAACTTGCCCCTGTTCGACCCCACCACTGGCGGCGATGTGGTGCAGCGGCTTCAGCGCGACGGGCGGATAAATATCGTCGCCGGCATCCTGCTGCCCTTTGCAATGCCCGCCGCGGTCAAGCTCGCCTCGGGTCTGGTCGACCCCGGAATGCTGGCCGCACCGCATGTCCTGATCTGGGTAATCAGCGCCTGGGCGCTGGTGCCGGCCTCGATGATCATGCGCGGCATGGCGATGCTGCGCATTTCCGGCCTGATCGCGCAAAAGCGCCGCGCTGCCGGCCGCGATGCTGATGCGGCGATGCAAACTGCATGAGGCAGCTGGCAGCGGGCCTCCTTCTGACACTCGCCGCCGCCTCAGGCCAAGCTGAAACCCTGCGCATCGCGACCTTCAACACGGAACTGTCACGCGACGGGCCAGGGCTTCTGCTGCGCGATATCGAGCGCGGCACCGACCCGCGGGTTGCCGCGGCTGCGGAGGTCATCACTGCCGCGCGGCCGGATGTGCTGGCGCTGCAAGGAATAGACTGGGACTTTGAGGGACGGGCGCTCGCCGCGCTGGCCGGACTGCTGGCGGATCAGGGCCTGAGCTTTCCCTACCGCGTGGCATTGCGGCCCAATGCAGGGCTGCCGCCCCCTGCCCCGCTGGATCTGGACGGCGACGGCCGGGCAGGCGGGCCGCGCGACAACCAGGGCTATGGCCGGTTTCGCGGCCAGGGAGGCATTGCACTGCTGTCGCGTCTGCCCGTCAGCCACGAGGGGATACGCGACTTCTCCGCCCTGCTTTGGCGCGAGCTGCCGGGCGCGCTGCTGCCGCGGCACGCGGACGGCCGCCCCTTCCCCTCGCCAGAAGCGCAGGCCGTGCAGCGGCTGTCCTCCACCGGGCATTGGCTGGTGCCGGTGGAACTGCCGGATGGGCGCAGGCTGAATGTGATGACCTTCCATGCCGCCCCGCCGGTCTTTGACGGGCCGGAAGACCGCAACGGGCGGCGCAATCACGACGAAATCCGCCTGTGGCAGCTGCTGCTGGACGGCCGGCTGGGGCCGGTGCCCGAAGCGCCCTTTGTCATTGCCGGCGACGCCAACCTTGACCCCGGCCAAGGCGAAGGCCGCAAACAAGCCATCCGCAGCCTGCTGGCAGATCCCCGTCTGCAGGACCCGCAGCCGCACAGCCCGCAGGGCACCGCAACGGTGGCCTGGCAGGGCGCCGGGCAGATGCGGGTGGACTATGTGCTGCCCTCCGCCGGGCTGACGGTTGCCGGCAGCGGCATTGCCTGGCCCGATGGCCCGGACGATGCCGCAGCCATCGCCAGCCGCCACCGGCTGGTCTGGGTGGATTTATTGCTGGACTGACCCGCAGCGCCACAGCTTCATTGCGCAGGCAAATCCTCCTCAGCCCCTTTATTTCCCAGGGCCGTTATTGACCCTGCCCCGCTGTCCCGCTACGCCCTTGCCAGCTGTTTTTAGGAGGATCCCCATGCCCAACCCATCGATTCTGATTCTGCCCGGCGACGGGATCGGCCCCGAAGTCATGGCCGAGGTGCGCAAGATCATCACCTGGTTTGGCGACAAGCGCGGCCTGCAGTTCGATGTGAGCGAGGATCTGGTCGGCGGTGCGGCCTATGACAAGCATGGCAAGCCGCTGGCGGATGAAACCATGGCCAAGGCCCAGGAAGTCGACGCGGTGCTGCTGGGCGCGGTCGGCGGCCCGGCCTATGACAACCTGGACTTCTCGGTGAAGCCCGAGCGCGGCCTCTTGCGCCTGCGCAAGGAAATGGACCTCTACTCCAACCTGCGCCCGGCGCAGTGCTTTGACGCGCTGGCGGATTTCTCCTCACTGAAGAAGGACATCGTCGCAGGCCTCGACATCATGATCGTGCGCGAACTGACCTCCGGCGTCTATTTTGGCGAGCCGCGCGGCATCTTCGAGGAAGGCAACGAGCGCGTCGGCATCAACACCCAGCGCTACACCGAGAGCGAGATCGAGCGCGCCGCCCGGTCCGCGTTCGAGCTGGCGATGCGCCGCAATAAGAAGGTCTGCTCGATGGAGAAGGCCAACGTGATGGAATCCGGCATCCTGTGGCGCGAGGTTGTGACCCGCGTTGCCGCCGACTACCCCGAGGTCGAGCTCAGCCACATGTACGCCGACAACGGCGCCATGCAGCTGGTGCGCGCGCCCAAGCAGTTCGACGTCATTCTGACCGACAACCTGTTCGGCGATATCCTGTCCGACTGCGCCGCAATGCTGACCGGCTCGCTGGGCATGCTGCCCTCCGCCTCCCTCGGCGCACCGATGGAAAACGGCCGCCCCAAGGCGCTCTATGAGCCGGTGCACGGCTCTGCCCCCGACATCGCGGGCCAGGGCAAGGCCAACCCGATCGCCTGCATCCTGAGCTTTGCGATGGCGCTGCGCTACAGCTTCGACCAGGGCGCCGAAGCCGACCGCCTGGAAGCCGCGGTCGAGAAGGTTCTGGCCGACGGCGTACGCACCGCTGACCTTCTGGCCAGCGAAGGCGTAGAGCCGGTTTCCACCAGCCAGATGGGCGACGCCGTGGTCGCTGCGCTGGACGCAAGCCTCTGATTTCCTGAACATTCTCAGGATCACTCCAAGCCCCGCCCGGTAGTCCGCGCGGGGCTTTTTCATGCCTGCCGGCACGCTGTCCCGAGCCGCTAAAAAGAATTCTCAAAAACCGCATCTTTCTGTGGAATCGCCCTTGTCAAACCCCGCGCCCTGGGCTATTTCGCCCCCACGGTCGGAGTGTAGCTCAGCCTGGTAGAGCACTGTCTTCGGGAGGCAGGGGTCGGAGGTTCGAATCCTCTCACTCCGACCAATAAAACAAGGCGCCTCAGGGCGCCTTTTTTGTTTTTAGCACACCGCGAATGTGAACTCCCAGCCCAGGCGGGCGCCTGGATCGGCGCTCAGGCGGCTTTCATTGCGGAGCGTTTCAGCTGCTTCCAGAGCACATCCAGCGTCTGCTTGGTGCTGCGCGGATCCCGGTAGAGACGGATTTCCAGGTCGGTGCCCAACCGCTCGTCGACGATGGTAAAGCGGCCGGAGGCGATCTCCTGGCGGCATAGGCTCAGCGGCAGCCAGCCCATGCCGAACCCCTCCTGGATCATCGCCTTGACGCTGTTGGCCAGCGCGTTCTGATTGACGACAAAGACCTTTTGCGTGGGCAAGAGCTGGGTCAGCGCGAACTCCTGCACCGAGCGCAGGGCGGACACCGCGCCATAGGACAGCAGCGGCACCGCGTCCTTGCTGCCGGGCGCGAAGCCAAACTCCGGCGCGCCGTCCGCAGCAGTGCGCGAGACCGGCACATAGCGGTCGGTCGACAGGGTCAGGTATTCGAAATTGGCGACCTCCAGCGGCCCCAGGAAATCCATCGACGGATGCCAGTAGGTCAGGATCACGTCGCAATAGCCCTGCTGCAACGCGCTCACGAACTGATCGGCGGCCCAAGAGGTGGAGTTGAGGTCGGTATCCACCCCGCCCTCGCTCGCCAAGGGCGCAATCAGGGTCTTGTAGTGGGTCATATACAGCGACTGCGAGGCCGCGAAGCGGATCACGTTTTCGCCCGCCGCATCGATGGTCTGGCAGCGCTCGATGGTCTCCTCGTAGGTGCGCAGCATGATGCGCGACTGGGACAGGAAGACCTCCCCTGCCGGGGTCAGGGTCAGCGGCAGCGTCTCGCGGTTGATCAGCCGCACGCCGATCTCATTTTCCAGCGCCCGGATGCGGCGGGAGAAGGCCGGCTGGCTGACATTACGCTCTTCGGCCGCGCGCGAGAAGTTCTTGCACGCGACCAAAGCCTCGAAGTCCTTAAGCCAGATGATGTCCAACTAGCGTCCCGTCCTAGCCGGCGGCCACCGCGTCCAACCTGTCTTCTTCGACAGCGTGGCAGGCTACAAGGCTGCCATCGGGCTGGTGAATGGCTTTCGGCTTTTCACTCTTGCATCGTGCGTCCGCAAAGGCGCAACGGCTTTGGAACGGGCAGCCTGTCGGCAGGTTGATCGGCGTCGGAATCTCGCCCTTGAGGCGGATATGGTTCGGCCGGTCGTCCTTCAGCTGCGGCACCGCGGACAGCAAGGCCCGAGTATAAGGGTGTTTGGGGCTGGAGAACAATGTCGCGGTGTCGGCAACTTCGCAAACCGACCCGAGGTAAAGAACCGCAACACGGGTGCCGAAATGCTCCACCACACTCAGATCATGAGTGATGAACAGATAGGTCAGGCCGCGGCTTTCCTTGGCTTCCAGCATCAGGTTCAGCACCTGCGCCTGGATCGACACGTCCAGCGCGCTGATTGGCTCGTCGGCGATGATGAACTCCGGGTCCACCGTCAGGGCGCGGGCAATGGCGATCCGCTGCCGCTGGCCGCCGGAAAACTCATGCGGGTAGCGCTTGGCCCAGCTGGGATCGACGCCCACCGACAGCATCACCTCTGTCACCTTGTCGCGCACTTCGGCCGCCGAGGCGTTGGGAAAGTGATGGCGCACCGGTTCTTCCAGCGCCTGGCGGATGGTCATGCGCGGGTTGAGCGAGGCATAGGGGTTCTGGAAGATCATCTGGATCTTCTTGCGCAGAGGCTGCATGGCGGCACGCGACAGGTTATCGATGCGCTGCCCGTCATAGCGGATCTCGCCCGCGGTCGGAGTCAGCAGCCCCGCCACCAGCCGCGCCACGGTCGACTTGCCGCAGCCCGATTCGCCCACAACGCAAAGCGCTTCGCCGCGGTTGGCTTCCAGAGTGATGTTGTTCACCGCATGGACCGAGCGGGTCTCCCGCACGAATTTTCCCTGTTTGAACTTCAGCGTCTCCAGGAACCCATGATCGAGATCGAACCGCTTTTCCAGGTTCTGGATCTCCAGCAGCGGGCGGTCAGTGTTTACGTCCTTCATGCCCGTGCCTCCTGACGGTCTTCATCGCTGTGCAGGCGCTGCACCTCATGGCAGGCCACTGCGACCTCACCGTATTGCACGATTTCCGGCACCCGGCTGCGGCACAGGTCGGTGGCGTATTTGCAGCGCGGGTTGAAGGCGCAGCCCTGGGGAATGCTGGCCAGCCCCGGCATGTTGCCCGGGATCTGCTTCAGCCGCTGGCCCGGCACCGTCTGCTGCGGCAGCGCATTGATGAGGCCTTGGGTATAGGGGTGCTGCGGGTCGTTGATGATCTCGCGGGTACGGCCAGCTTCGATAATCCGGCCCGCATACATCACCAGCGTGCGCTCTGTCATCTGGCTGACCACGCCCAGGTCGTGGGTGATCAGGATCAGCCCCACCTGGTTGGACTGGCACAGCTCCAGCATCAGCTCCATGATGTCGGCTTGGATGGTCACGTCCAGCGCGGTGGTCGGTTCATCCGCGATGATCAGCTGCGGATCAAGCAGCAGCGCAATCGCGATGATGATGCGCTGGCGCATACCGCCCGACAGCTCGTGCGGGTACTGCTCCAGCCGCTCCTCAGGTGACGGGATATAGACCTCGCGCAGCTTGACGATGGCGATCTGGCGCGCTTCCTCGCGGCTGAGCCGGCGGTGCGCCATCAGGGTTTCGATCATCTGCTGGCCGATGGTCAGCACCGGGTTCAGCGTCACCATCGGGTCCTGGAAGATCATCGCCATCCGGTTGCCGCGCAGATTGCGCAGGCGCTTGTCGTTCATCTGAACGACATCCTCGCCGTCAAACAGGATCTGGCCGCTGTCGATGTAGCCCGGGCGGCTCAGCAGGTTCATCAGCGAAAAGCCGGTGATCGACTTGCCGGCGCCGCTTTCGCCGACGATGCCCAGTCGCTCGCCCTTGGCCAGGTCGAAGGAAATGCCGTTGAGGGCGGTGACCGTCTGGTCGCGCATGGCGAATTTGACGGTGAGGTCGCGAACGGAAAGAAGGCTCATCGCGTTACCCCTTGTAGAGTTTCGGGTTCAGGACGTCGCGCATCCAGTCGCCCAGCAGGTTGATGACAAGAACCAGCACCACCAGCACCACGCCGGGAATGGCGGTGATCCACCAGCTGCCGGAGAAGATGTAGTCGAAGCCGGAAGAGATCAGCGAGCCCAGCGACGGCTGGCTCGGCGGCATTCCCAGCCCCAGGAAGCTGAGCGAGGCCTCGGAGATGATGGCATTGGCGACCTGCACGGTGGAGATCACGAAGATCGGCGACAGCGAGTTCGGCAGGATGTGACGCACCATGATCCGCATCGGGCCAAAGCCCAGAACGCGGGCGCTGTCGACATATTCCTTCTTCTTCTCGGCCAGCACGGTGGCACGCACGGTGCGGGCGTACTGCGGCCATTCCGCCACCCCGATCACCGCAATCAGAAAGACAACGGCATAGCGGTTGAAGGTGTCAGAGCCGAACATCGCCTGCGTGACCGCCAGAAAGATGATCGCCACCATCAGGGTCGAGAACGACAGCTGGATGTCGGCAAGCCGCATCAGCAGGCTGTCCAGGCGGCCGCCGACATAGCCGGCCAGCAGCCCGATGGAGATGCCCAGAAAGGCTTGCAGCGCCACCGCACAGATACCGATCAGCAGCGACAGGCGGGTGCCGTACAGGATCGTCGACCACAGATCGCGGCCCTGATCATCCGTGCCCAGCATGAACTCCGGCAGCGCGCCGTCGATCCAGACCGGCGGGTATTCGGAGTTCATGATGTCAATCGACCCCGGATCATAGGGATCATAGGGCGCGATCACCGGCGCCAGGAAGGACGCCACCGCAATCACCAGGAAAACAACCATGCTGACCACCGCCACCGGGTTGCGGCGGAAGCTGTAGCCCATGTTTGAGTTCCAGACCTTGGACCAGCGCGACGGTTCGGATTTCGGGTTCAGCGTTTCGGTGCTCATGCGCCCATCCTCGCAATATTCACGGTCGGGTTCACCAGGCCATAGATCAGGTCGACGATGGTGTTGGTGACCACAAAGATGAAGCCGACAACAATCAGGTAGGCCACGATCAGCGGGGTATCGACGCGGTTCACGGCCTCAAGGAACATGAAGCCCATGCCCGGCCACTGAAACACCGTCTCGGTCAGGATGGTGTAGGCCACCATGGTGCCGATCTGCACGCCGCCCACGGTGATCACCGGCAGAAGCGTGTTCTTCAGCGCGTGCACAAAGTAGATGCGCCAAGGATTGATGCCTTTGGCCTTGGCGTATTTCACGTATTCCGACTGCAGCACTTCCATCATCTCGGCCCGGATCAGGCGGACGAACAGCGGCAGCATGATCGACGCCAGCGCAACGGAAGGCAGGATAATGTGCATCCAGCCGTCGGCGGTGGCAAAGTTGGTCTCCCAATACCCCCAGACGTGCACGGTATCGCCGCGCCCGTAGGAGGGGAACCAGCCGTATTCCACCGAGAAGACAAAGATCATCAGGATGGCGGTCAGGAACACCGGGATCGAGATGCCGACAATCGACAGGCCCATGATGATGCGGCTCAGGATGCTGTCCGGCTTGATCGCGGTATAGACGCCCAGCGGCACCGAGAAGCCGATGATGATCAGGGTGGCCCCGAACACCAGCTCCAGCGTCGCGGGCAGCTTTTTCAGGATCACGTCCAGCGCCGGTTCCTTGAAGAAATAGGAGGTGCCCAGATCGCCCTGCAGCGCATTGCCGGCAAAGCGCAGGTATTGGGTCACGAAGCTGTCGTTCAGCCCCAGTTCATCGCGCAGCTGCTGGCGCACTTCTTCGGACACCGACTGGCCGACCAGCTCGCGCAGCGGGTCGCCCAGGTTGCCCTGGATGGCAAAAGCAATCAGCGAGATGACGAACATCACCGCAATCGCCTGAATCACTCGCTTTGCGAGATAGGCAAACATCTTCCTGACCTTTGTAGAGTTCGATGACAGCGCAGGCGGTAGTGCCGAAGGGATCGGCGGAGCCTGCAATCGCAGCCTTGGCGGCCGCTTGTTATAGGGGTGGCCCGGGCCGGCCGGGGGAGACCGGCCCGAGTCGTTTCAGTGGCTTAGCTGCCGGTTTCGACAACCAGGTCACCGAAATAGGGGAAGTCCAGCGCATTCACGATCTCTGCCGCGTTCATGCCGGACTTGGCGCCCCATGCAAGGTTCTGCCAGTGCAGCGGGATAAAGGCCGCTTCGTCGTACAGGATGCCTTCCAGCTTCTTCAGCAGGACCGCACGCTTCTCCGGATCGGTTTCCGCGTTGGACTGGTTCATCAGCTTGTCGGCTTCTTCGTTGCAGTAGTTGCCGGAGTTGTACTGGCCGTTGCCGGTTGCTTCATCCGGGCAGGCGGTCAGGAACTGATGGAAGTTTGCGGAATCTTCGGTGTCTGCGTGCCAGCCGATCATCATCATGTCTGCTGCGCGCTCATCGAACGCCGGCCAGTACTGCGCCTTGGGCATGGTCTGCAGGTCAACCTTGATGTTGATCTGTGCCAGCATCGAAGCCACCGCCTGCGCGATCTTGTCGTCGTTCACATAGCGGTTGTTCGGCGCCATCATGGTGATCGAGAAGCCATCGGCGTAGCCTGCCTCGGCCATCAGCGCCTTGGCTTTTTCCAGGTCGAAACGCGGTGCCAGCGCCTCATCATAGCCCAGGTAACCGGCCGGGCTGGCCTGCGCGCCGACGGTGCCGAAGCCGCGCATGATGCGGTCAACGATGCCTGCGTTGTTCACAGCATAGTCGATCGCCTGGCGGACGCGGGCGTCCTTGAAGGCCTCGACACGGTTCTGGTTCATCTGGAAGGTGATGATGCGGGTGCCGGGCATAGTGATCAGGTCAACGCCCTCGGCCTCTTCCACGCGCTTCAGGTCGGTCGGCGGAACCGGCGCGATGAAATCCACGTCGCCCGACAGCAGGGCTGCCACGCGGGTCGGGTCTTCCTTGATCGGGGTCAGCACGATCTTGTCGACATTGCCGCCGCTTTCGGTGTCCCAGTAGTCAGCATAGCGGTCGAACACGACGCGCACGCCCTGCTCACGCTCGGAGACGATGAAGGGGCCGGTGCCAGAGACATTGCGCGAAGCAAAGCTGTCGCCGTGCTTGACCACTTCGGCCTTGTCCATGCCGTCAGCGGTGGTGCCGGAATAGAAAGCGCTGTCCATCGGGAAGATGTAGGTCGCGGTGTGCAGGACCAGCGGATACGGCTCCGAGGTCTTGAGGTCGAAGGTCATGTCGTCAACGACTTCGACATCGGTGAAGGGGGCGAAGATGCCCTTGAAATCGTCACTTTGCTTCAGACGGTCAAAGGTCCAGTCGACGTCCTTGGCGGTCAGCGCATTGCCGCTGTGGAAGGTCACGCCGCTGCGCAGCTTGAAGCGCATGGTGGTCTCGTCGATCTGCTCCCAGCTTTCGGCCAGGCGCGGTTCGAACTGCAGGTCCTGGGTCCAGCGCACCAGCGGGTCAAAGACCATGTGCGACAGCTGCAGCGTGCCGCCGGACAGCTGCTCGTGCGGATCCAGCGAGACCGGGTCAGCGTCATAGGCAACGCGCACGGTGGTTTCGGCATAGGCAACCGGTGCCATCGCCACCACCGCAGCAGCCGCCAGGCTTCTGACAAATTTCGTCATTAGGCATACTCCCCTGTGATTATGCCGCAAACGCTAGCCTGCGCGGGGGGAACTGTGAAATGCCTATATCGCATAGGGTATGCAGGACTCACATCAGGGCTATGCACGACAGGAATAGCTGAGCCTGAGCAATGGCTTACTCAGGCTGTCCTGCAGGGACTCCGCCCCCGCAAGGCAGACTGCCGGGTCCGCAGCCCCTGTATAACCCTGCTGCAAAAGGGAACCGGGAAGGCCGCGCAGTACGCGGTCCGTGAACACTTTCCCTCTGCGGCTCCAGCATATTCCCGCTCAGGACCCGCTAAAGATTTTCCTCAAACGGAACACGCCCAAGCTGCCGCGGCGCGGCCCGGATTGCCGCCGCCACAGGCCAGCGATCATCAGCGCCGCCGCCACCAGCGCAGCGGCAAAGACCGCCAGCGCGGGCAACAGCCCCAGCATGTCCGCCAGCGCACCACTGGCGATCACCGGCAGCGAGAACCCGCTGTAGGCATAGACAAACAGGCCTGCCGTGGCGCGGGCGCGGTCTTCCGGTGCGCGCTGCGACACCTCTGCCAGGGACGCCAGATACGTGAACCCGTAACTCGCCGCGCTGGTGATGCAGGTTCCGGCCAGCACAAGGACCAGCGCCTGCAGCCAAACACCCGCCAGCAGCGCCAGAAACCCAAGCGGAACCAGAAGAAATCCGGCGGCAAGCGCCTGGCTGTTGGACAGGCGGCGGGCAACCGGCTGGCACAGGAAGCCGGTGAAGATCGCCAGAAAGATCACCAGTCCGGTCCAGCCGCCAAGGCCGTGCGCCGCCAGTTGCAAGGGCACCACGGCAATGGTCATGCCGGTTGCCGACCACGCCAGCGCCATCGCGGCGCCATAGACCCAGGTTCCGGACGGAAACACCGGCAGGCGCAGCAAGGACACCCGCCGCGGCCGGTCGGCCTGTGGCAGGGCAAAGATCAGCGTGGCCAGGACCGGCGCGGCGGCGAGCAAGGCAACATAGCTGCCCGGGACCAGCACCGCCCCCTGCACCGCCAGGGATATCCCGGTTGCCAGCGCGCCGCCGCCGAACCCCAGTGACGTCGCCGATGTCACGGTCAAAGCTGCCGTCCGGGCACGGCCTTCCCCCAGGATCTCCGCCATCCAGGCAGTTCCGGCGGTTGTCGCCAGCGCTGTCCCGGCCCCCAGCAAAACCCGCGCGGCAACCAGGCTGGGCCAGCCCGGGGCCAGAACCAGCAATCCGGTGGCCGCACAGCCGAGGATCAGCGCCAGCGCCACCGGAATGCGGCGCCCGATCCGGTCCGACAGCCCGCCTAGCAGCAGCAGGGCCGGCATCAGCCCCGCGGCATAGGCCGCGAAGGCCACTGTCACCGCCGTTGCCCCAAGGCTGCTGCCAGCCGCATAGACCTCATACAGCGGAGCCTGAAGATTGACGGCAAAGGTCACCGTGAACAGGCACAGGGCCAGCAAAGACGCAGACAGGAAACGGGGCATGACGCAAACCTCAAGGTTGACTTGAGACCGGGATGCCACGAGGCTCAATCTATGACAATTTTTCCATTGTACTAAGGACAGCGCCCCGATGAGCAAAGCCAGATACACCCGGCTTGCCGATCTGATGTCCAAGGCGATCCGCGAAGGAAAGCTCGCGCCCGGGTCCAGACTGCCGACGCACCGGGCCTTTGCCGAGGCTTCCGGCGTTGCCCTGGCCACCGCGACGCGGGTCTACAAGGAGCTTGAGAACCGGGGGCTGGTCGCAGGCGAAACCGGCCGCGGCACGTTTGTGCGCGACCCCGGCCTGCCCATGATGCTTGGCGTTCACCAGTCCGCGGCTGAAGGGATCACTGACCTGGTGTTCAACATGCCCGGCGATCCGGACGACGCCGCCATGTTGCGCGCCGGGCTGCGGCGGCTGGCTGCCGCGGGCGACCTGGAGGCGATGCTGCGCTATCAGCCCCACGGCGGGCGGATGCATGAACGCCGGATCATTGCCGGGCATCTCTCCCCGCGCCTTGGCCCCATCGGCGCGGACCGGCTTCTGGTCACATCGGGCAGCCAGCACGGCCTGGCCGCCGTCTGCCTGGGGCTGTTCCGGCCCGGCGATGCCATTGCCGCAGATACCCTCACCTACCCCGGCTTCAAATCGGCCGCGGCCCTGCGCGGCCTTGAGCTTGTGCCCGTCAGCTCACCGGACGGCGTGATGGATCCGGACGATCTGGACCGGCACTGCCGCGAGCGAACGGTCCGCGCGGTTTACCTGATGCCGACGGTCCACAGCCCGCTTGGGGCGGTCATGGATGAGGCGGCGCGCCGCCGTCTGCTTGCCGTTGCCGAGCGCCACAGCCTCCTCATCATCGAAGACGCCCCCTACGCCTTTCTGGAGCCTGACCCGCCGCCCAGCTTCCTGGCGCTGGCGCCGGACCGGACTGTGCACATCGGCGGGTTTTCCAAGAACCTCGCGACGGGGCTGCGGCTGGGATATATGATTGCGCCGCCCATGCAGACCGCGCCGCTGGTTGAGGTGATCCGCGCCACCACCTGGAACGCCCCGGCGCTGGTCTCCGCGCTGGTGACCGGATGGATCGAAGACGGCACGCTCAGCCAGTGCGAAGAAAACCGCAGGCGCGACGGGGCCGAGCGCCAGTCGATCCTTCGAAGCGTCTTTGCAGACAGGCCCCTCATTGCGCACCGGAACGCGGGCTTTGCCTGGCTGCCGCTTGGCAAGGGCGTGCGCGCGCAGCCCATTGTGACAGAGCTGAGGGAGAAGGCGATCTCCGTTTCGGGCGCGGAACCGTTTGCGGTCACCGCAGCCGCGCCGCAGGCCCTGCGGCTGGCCTTTGGCGGTGTGCCAAAGGCCAGCCTCGCCGGCATCCTGCAAACCGTGAGGGCGGCAGTGCGCAACCAAGACCCATCCGCCTGATGGCAGTTGCTGCCCGCCTGCTGCGGCAGGCGGTTTTGCGCAACGCGCGCACTCGGCCCGCGGACAGTCCTTACCCGAAGACCTTGCTTTGGATCGCCCGCAATGGCAGCATAAAAACTGGAACGCGCGCGGGCAGCGAAACCGGGTTCGCACGCCACCGGGACGGCAGCGCCTCTTCCAGTTTTCAGGTTATCAGTAACGGGCGCAGCCCCGGCGGCGCCGGGAGTGCAGGATCATGACCCCATTTTCACGAGTCTATTATTTCGGCGACAGCCTGACGGATGAGGGCAACGCCGTAGACCTTCTGGCTGCGGTGATCGAGCCGGTTATTCTGTCCGGTCTGATCCTTGCTTTCGGCAGCATCCCATCGGCGGAGGAACTGGACGCGCTGCGCGCCCAGGCCAAGACCGAGGCCAGACAGACCGTGATTGCCAGCTTTTCCGAAATCGGGCCCGCGGGCGCTGTTACCAACGCGCTGACCCATGCCAGCTATGCCGCTGCTTTGGGCGGGTTCGAGGTTCAGAACTATGCGGTCGCGACGGCGACGGCCCTGGGCGACGGGCTGCTTGAGGACATGATTGATCTGGAAGCGCAGATTTCCGGTTTCGCAGAAGATGCCGCTGGCGGCGTGCCGGCGGACTCCGCGGCGTTTCTGCTGATCGGCGGCAATGATTTCACCGCCCTGCTGGACACCGTGCAGGAACAGCAGATCACCACCGAGGCCGGTTTCCTGGCCCTGGCAACCCCGGTGATGGAAGGTCTGATCGCGCAGATCACCGCGGCAGCGAACACGCTCGGCGCCGCAGGTGTCGGGACGGTCTTCCTGGCTACCCAGCCGCGGGCAGGGTTTTATCCGGAATTCGACACGCTCGCCCCCTTGTACACCGGCTTTGCCGATCTCCTCATCACTACCTTTAACAGCTTGATTGCGGATGCAATTTCCGGCCTGCGCAGCGCCGGGACCGACGCCCGGGCGGTTGACCTCTCGGCCGTCTCGGAAGCCCTGACCGAGGATCCGGCAGGTTTCGGCATCCTGGCGGAGCGGACCGATTACCTGATCGACGGCAGCGCCTTTGACAGCGACCAGATTCTGGCCTGGGACGCAATCCACCCGGCCGAGACCGCGCATCAGCTGTGGGGCGCCTACAGCGAATTCGTCATGGGGGGCGGCAAGACCGCGCTGCTCGACAACGGCGCAACGGACCAGGGCTGGGGATCCAAGGACAACGCCATTTTCGCGCTTGGCGGCGATGATATCATCCGTGCCGGAGGGGGCAGCGATGCCGTGGCCGGCGGCAGCGGAAACGATGACGTCCGGGGCGGCAGCGGCAACGACGTGATCCTGGGCGGCAGCGGCAATGACACCGTGAATGGCAACCGGGACGACGACATCATCAGCGGCGGCGATGGCGATGACGTGCTGCGCGGCGGCAGCGGCAACGATGTGATCGCGGATGGCCGCGGCAGCGATTTGGTTCTTGGCGGCCGGGGCAACGACACCTTCATTTTCACCGAAGCCGCGCTGGCTGGCGGCGGCGGCGCCTCTGCGGACACCTTCCGGGGCGGAGCAGGCACGGACACGCTCTACCTCGTGCTGGACAATGCGAATTTCGCAGACTTCAGCGCCGGCGGCACGGGCGCTGTGCTGAGCAGCCTCGGCATCACCGTTTTCGGGATCGAATTCATCCGCGCCATCGACGGCCGCAGCAGCATTGCCGCCCAGTTGGACGGCTTTGACTGGTTCCAGGCCGCCGACAGCTGGGGGGCCGTCTCCGCGCCGCAAACAGGCGACGTGCTGCTGGTTTGAAAGCGCAGCCGGGGCACAGGCCGCATCGCGGCTAGTTGATCCCGTTGGCCCGCTGCAACTCCCGCACGTAGAGGGTAATGCCCTTGACGTCGGCATCGGTCAGCCCCTGCTGCGCAGGCATGTTGCCGAACTTCCAGTGGTGCGCGCGCACGCCGTTGCGGACCGCAAGCATGAAGGCAGCATCGCCATGGTGCGAAGGTTCATAGATCTTGTGGACCAGCGGCGGCGCGATGCCGTTGCGGCCCGCGGCATTACCGCCGTGGCACTCGGCGCAGACCGCATCGAAGGCGCGCTTTCCGATCTTTGCGGTATCACTCAATTCCGGCGGCAGCTGAACCGCAGCAAGCGGGGCACCGTGCGCCAGCACCTCGCGCTGCGCGGTTGCGCCGTCTCTGCCTGCGCCGCTGTAGACGAAATAGGCCGCAGCGGCTGCCACGGCAGCGGCGGCTGTAATGGCAAAGATCTTTCTCATGAGGTCGTCTTTCTTTGATGGGTGAATGACGCGCCGCATTGGGCAGGGACCGGGGTGTAGCAGCGGCGGCCCGCAGCTTGTGAAAATCCAGCCGCCGCGCCCGCGGGGGCGGCAAAGGCGCGGATTTCCTGATAGCGGATCCGCACGTCTTCGCTTTGCTGATAAAACCGGAACAGATCCTTCAGCGGCGAGGAAAATTCCTTGTGCGCCGACAGCATCGCGACGAGCGCCCCTAGCGAAACCCGCTCCTGCAGCACGAAATAGCCGCCCAGGGAGTAGAACAGGAACGGCGTCAGGGCGGTCAGGAAGTTGTTGATCGCCTTGGCCAGAAATTTGAGGCGGTGGATCTGCAGGCGCAGGTGCTGCAACTGCCGGAAACTGCGCGCGGCCGGCAGCGCGCCCTGCCCCGGTCCCCGCATGTCCTGGTCCAGGATTTCCCCCAGCTGGCGCATTTCGCGGATCCGTTTGCGGGACACCGTGTTCACCCGCCGCTGCAGCCGCGGCACGATGATCAGCTGCAAGGGCAGCACCGTCAGCGCGGCCGCGGCCAGGATCGGGTCCTGCACAAACATGAACAGAAGGATCGTCGCCAGCGTCCCACCTTGCAGCAGCGGCACGGTCAGCATTTCCGAGGCAAAGCCGCCGACAGGTTCGACCTCGGGGCCCAGAACCGGCATGATGGCAAGCTTGCGCCGCGCAGGCCGGTCCCGCCGCCACTGGCGGTAAACGGTAAGACGGAGGCGGCGCACAAAGCGTTCGGCAACCCGGCCCTTGCTGATGTTCAGCCAGTATTTGTTGAGTCCGTTAAGCGAGATGGCCGCCAGATAGGCGCCGCACAGCAAAAACAGCAGAGAGACCTGCGAGAGCTCAAATCCCAGAACCGGCACCGCGATATCCTGGCTTTCAAAGACACGGTTCACAATCTGCTTGGGCAGTTCCAAGGTGAGGTAGAGGATCGGCATCGCGGTCAGGCTGAGCAGGACCAGGAACATCTGCTGCCGCCCTGTCGTGCGCAGGATCTGGCGCGGCAGACCGGCCCATGCACCGCCATCTTGGTCTTGCTCAGCAGCACCGGCTGCCCGTGCAGCGCGCAGCCTGCGCCGCAGCATCCAGGCAGCCTGGACTGCCAGGGTCACAGCCAGCAGCGCCGGGGCCAGCACCAGCACCAGATGCATCATCGGGTGCAGCCAGGCCGGTGCCGTGCTGTCATAGCTGAAGCCCAGCGCCGCCGCCGCGTCATGCGCAAGAGAGTGGAATTCCGGCATCGGTTATCCCTGTTCCGGTCAGCGGAAGGCAGGCGGGCCCGCCTTCCGCCGCGGGCTTACTTCAGCGCGGTCAGGGTCAGCCTGCCCTTGATCCGATCGGCAACGAATTCAATGGCATCGCCGGCCTTCAGCTGGTCCAGCATCGCGTCATCCGCCACCCGGAACACCATGGTCATCGCGGGCATCTCCAGGTTTACCAGCTCCTCATGGATGATGGTGACCTTGCCGGACGCCGCATCGACTTTCTTGACCGTGCCCTTGGTGAAGCTCCCGCCGTTGCCGTCAAGCACGGCGATCGGCCCGTGCATGCCGGATTCGTAATGGCCGGGGATCAGGCAGGCGAACTCAAAAGTGCCGGCATTGGAGAAGGTCCAGACCACCTCCCCCGATTTACCCGGCTCCAGGCGCACCGAGTTCGGATCGTCATGCTCCATCTCCATTTTGGCCATCATCGCTTTGTGGTGGACATTGCGCTCTGCCGTATCCAGCACGAACTCATGCTCCAGCTCGCCCGCGTTGGTGATCACGAATTTCACCGTCTCATCCTTGGCAAAGGAAAAGCTGGAAGGCTCGAACAGCATTTCGCCGTCATCGGTTTCCTTCATGGTGACGGCGACCTCGCGGTCCGCGTGCGCGGCCTTGCCGGGTTTGCCGACCTCCATGCCGCCGTCATGGCCGCCGTCGGCAAAGGCCGGGGCAGCGGAAAGAGCGCCGATGAAGGCTGCGGAAAGGATCTTGTTCATGTCTGACTCCTCGTTAGGTTTGGTAGAAAGCCAGGGCTCAGCCCTTGGCGGTTGGTTTCGGGGTAATTCGGGTTTGCGCATCTTCCACGCGGGCAAAGTCCGGCAACTCGCCGGTCCACTCGTAAGCCTGTGTGCCGGGCGGGTTCTCGTACCAGCCGGGATCGCTGTAGTCGTCTGCGGCGATGCCCTCGCGCACCTTCACAACCGAGAACATGCCGCCCATTTCCAGCGGCCCGTAGGGGCCCCAGCCAGCCATCATCGGCACGGTGTTGTCCGGCAGTGGCATCGACATTTCGGCCATATCGGCCATGCCGGCAGTGCCCATCGGCATGTATTCGGGCTGCAATTTGCGCATCTGGCCGGTCAGCTTGCGCTTGTCGGCACCGATGAAGGTTGGAATGTCGTGGCCCATGGCGTTCATCGTGTGGTGCGACTTGTGGCAGTGGATCGCCCAGTCGCCCGGATGCACAGCGTCGAACTCATAGGCACGCATGGCGCCGACGGGAATGTCGATCGACACCTCCGGCCAGCGGGCGCTTTCCGGCACCCAGCCGCCATCGGTGCAGGTGACCTGGAAGTCGTAGCCGTGCATGTGGATCGGGTGGTTGGTCATGGTCAGGTTGCCGGTCCTGACCCGCACCCGGTCGCCCTGATTGACCACCAGCGGGTCGATGTCCGGGAAGATCCGGCTGTTCCAGCACCACAGGTTGAAGTCCGTCATCTCCATCACCCGCGGCACATAGGAGCCGGGGTCGATGTCAAAGGCGTTCAGCATGATCAGGAAGTCCCGGTCGACGGGCATGAAGGCGGGGTCCTTGGGATGCACGATAAACATGCCCATCATGCCCATCGCCATCTGCACCATCTCATCGCCATGCGGGTGGTACATGAAGGTGCCGGATTTGATCAGGTCGAACTCATAGACAAAGGTCTTGCCGGGCGGGATGCCCGGATGGCTGAGCCCGGCAACCCCGTCCATGCCGGAGGGCAGGATCAGCCCGTGCCAATGCACCGTGGTATGTTCGGGCAGCTTGTTGGTGACGAAAATCCGCACCCGGTCGCCCTCTACCGCCTCGATGGTGGGGCCGGTGGACTGGCCGTTGTAACCCCACAGGTGGGCGGTCATGCCATCGGCCAGCTCGCGCTCGACCGGCTCGGCGACCAGGTGGAACTCCTTCACCCCGTTGTTCATCCGGAACGGCAGGGTCCAGCCGTTCAGGGTGACCACCGGGTTGTAGTCCGGCCCGGTGCTAGGGGCCAGCGGCGGCTGGGTCGCCGCGCTGTCCATGCTGGCAGCCTCGGGCAGGCCCATGTTCACGGTCTTGCCCCAGGCCTGGCTGGACACCAGCGCAGCCCCCGCGGCGCCGGCGCCAAGCATTTGACGTCTGTTCATCATGTCCTTTGATCCTTTCAATGGCCTGCGCCGCCGCCGGCGGCGATCTCGGCGCTGCCGCCCTGCGGGGCCGACCCTGCGCCGCCGCCATAGATCGCGGCGCTGACATTGGCCTGAGCCAGCCAGAAATCGCGTTTGGCGTTGGCCGCTTCCAGCGAGCCTGCCAGCTTTTCGCGCACATCGGTCAGCAGTTCGAAGGTGCTGGTGATCATGCCGTTGTAGCTAAGCAGCCCTTCCTCCTCGATTGTCCGGCGCAACGGCACCAGCACGTCACGGTAGTGGCGGGCGATTTCGTATGAGGAGTAGTAGGCCAGCTCTGCGCTGCGGGCCTCTGAGCGGACATTGACCGCCCGTTCCGCCAGCGCATTGGCCGCCTGCATGTAGGACAGCTCCGCCTTGCGCATCCGCGCCTTGCCGGTGTCGAACACCGGGATGGCGAACTCCAGTTCCAGCTGCGGCAGGGTTTCGGTCTCCGTCTCCCCGTCCTCACGCTCGCGCTCGGACTCCACCCCGGCAATCAGTTCCAGGTCAGTGACCAGCCGGGTCCGGTCTGTGAGGCCAAAGGCACGGGCCTGCGCTTCCAGCCCCAGCTTGGCCACCTGCAGGTCCACCCGGTTCTGCAGCGCCGCCTTTTCGATGGCCGGCACTTTGCTCAGCGACTTGGGCAGCGGCGGCAGCGCATCGGGCACATAGTAATTGGCATCGCTGCCCCACAGCCCCATCAGGCGGGTCAGCTCCTCCTTGGCGAGCTTTGCCTCCAGCTGAGCCCGGGCCACCTGCCCTGCAAGCTCCGCGTTAAAGGCAAACTCCCGCGCCTGGCCTGCCTTGTTCAGCGCGCCGGTCTTGCCCAGCTGGCTGGCCAGCTCTGCCCCCGCCGCGGCTGTCTCACCGGCCTGGCGCAGATAGCTCAGCCGCTCAAAGGCCGCGACGGCGTTGATCCAGGCCTGCCGGGTCTGCCCGGCCAGCGCCAGCGTGTCGTTCACCGCGTTCAGCTGCGCCTGCTGGAACTGCGTTTCAGCCACGGCGATGCGCTGCTTGCGGGTCTTCACGTCCAGAAGGTTCACGGCGATGGTGGATTCCAGGGCGCGGTACAGGCCCAGCTCCGGTGCACCGATGCCCATCAGGCCGATCGAGACCACCGGGTTCTCCGGTGTCATCTGCTGCCAGGCCTCTGCCGCCGACAGGCCGACCGCGGCATAAGACGCCTGCAGCCCCTTGTTGTTCAGAAGCGCAGCTTGCACCGCGGTATCGGCAGAGATTGTCTTGCCCTGCACCAGCTGCCGGACCTCTTTCGCCAGCGCGTCGTTCTGGGCCTGGGTCCGGGCAAAGGCCGTGCGCTTGCCGATCGCGGCCGTGGTCTGGCTGGCGACCTCCTGAAACCCGGCCTGCGGGCTGGTGTATTTCTCCGGCACCGCCGCCGAACAGGCAGCCAGCACCAGGGGCGACGCCAAAAGAACGCGCCAAGTTTTCGCTGTCATCAGTGGCGCTCCTGCTGCTCGTTGACACCGCGCCAGGACACAGGGCCGCGGGGCGTGTGGTTTTCAAATCCCCTGAAGGGAGACTGGTAATTCAGGGACCGGTAGGGGCCGGATGGCGCCACAGCACCTTGCAAGGCGGCGGTATCGGGCAGCGCCGCCGGTGACTTGGCGCACGCCCCCAGCAGCAGGGCGCCCGCCCCGGCCAGTAAGAGAGATTTCATGTGTTTTTCCTGAGAAATATCTGCGCGGCTCCTGCATAGAGGTGCAGGAGTGATTAGCGGCCGTCAAAAACGGTTCAGATGTCTCAGGCTTTTGGCGGGCGCAGCAGGGAATTCTGTTGCCGGGACGGCAGCTGCGAAGCCTCTTGCCTCCAGCGCACGGGTCGCTTGAGGGCGATTTCCGCCGGCTGCAAGGAGATCACCGCAACCGCCATACAGGCGCCTGAGCAGCAGTTTCCAGTGTCCGCGGCTTGTTGCGGCGCCCCCTGGCGCTCATGCGCCCCGGCCTCGGAAACGTCTTGCGCCGCAGCGGTCCCGGCAGCGCCGTCATGATTGCTTCCACTGTGCGCGGCCGGCGTGTTGCCGTGATGCCCCGCAACGGCATGCGCGGCAGATGGCAGCGAAAAGCCCAGCACAAGGATCACCGCACATGCAGCAGCCACCCTGATCAGCCGGAAGATATGTGCCAGAAACGCCATGCCGGTATTTCTCCTGACAGGACCGGCCCGCGTCAAGACGCCAATGATGCATTCAGCGCACAAATTTGCGGTTTTCTGGGGTGTTTTCCCCGGTATTCCCGGGCTGATCGCAAGCGCCCGCACCGCCCCGCAAACCCTCCCGCGCAGGAGGGTCGCAGCGGACGAGAGCTGGTGATTCGGGCACTGATCAGACCTGCAACGCAGGTTCATTTGCGGTCCGCGAAGCGCTTGATTTCGCAGTACCGCTGGATCAGGGCGATGGACGCCAGCAGGCGACCGTGAAGCTGCCGCGCTGCCCGTAAAATACTTCCGTTGGCGCGCGCCACAGTCTCCCTCTTCAGGCTTCCGCCAAACAACCGGGGTGGAGACGTTCAGCACAATCCTGCTCCTCTCTTAAATTTAGTTGCGCAGGCAAGTTGTCAAACCGTCACCCGCTGCCCCATCCTCGCACCTGCAGATTGCTTGCACATGCATTCAGGTGGAGGTTCCAGTGCATTTACTGCGACTATCGGACTCGTTGAGGTCGTTTGCCCAGAAGGAGCCGTCCCGAACAGCTCTTTCCTGGCCGGGCAATGAAAGGAGCTACAGCGGCCTCTGGAGCATGGCTCAGGATCTGGCTTGGCAATTTCCGGAAAGCGTATCGGCCGGAAGCCTTGTGCTGGTCGAAAGCAGGAAGCCCCCCGCTTCGCCGCGCTCATGATTTCCCTTGGATTGCGCGGCGCCACCCCGCTTGTGGTCCCGGACCGGCTTGGCGGTGAGTTGAAGGACAAGCTGATCGCCCGCTCAGGCGCCAGCCACATCGCCAGCTTAACGGATGCCGGAAGTCTGCGGGTTGCGGAGACCGGGCAGGTCCCGAAGCTGCCCGTCGGCGAGCCGGTCCCGCTCTGCCTGACAACCTCGGGATCCACCGGGGTGCCGAAAGTGGTGGTGCTCAGCAAGACCGGGGTGAACACGTTCTTTGACTGGGCACAGGGCTGTTTTTCAATCCAGCCCGGCACCAGGATCCTCAGCATCGCCCCATTCAACTTCGATCTGAGCCTGCTGGAGCTCTGGGCGGGCCTGGACGCGGGAGCCGAAGTCATTCTCGCCGACCCCGAGCGGTCGGCGGAACCCGGATACCTTGCGGAGCTCTGCGCCGAGGCCAGACTGGAGATTGTCCAGGCAGTTTCCCTGTTTCAAGAGCGCCTCTGCGCCGCGGGGCGGGCTGACCCGGGGTTTTCCCCGCGCCATGTCATCGTGACCGGCGAAGCGGCGCCCCGCGTCCTGCGCCGGCAGATGGCCAGGCAGTTCCCCTCCGCGGTCTTCCACAACATCTACGGCAGCACCGAAACCAACGACAGTTTCATCCTGACGCTGGGCGCCGAAGACTTCGCCGCGGCGGAAAAGCTGGGGATCGGCAGACCGATCGCAGGCACGGACTATTACATCACCGAAGACCCGGGCGAGCCGGGAACCGGCGAGCTGTTAACCGCGACCCCGTTCGCCGCCACCGGCTATACCGACCCCGAACAGACGCTCAACGCCTTCCTGCCCCGGCTGGAGAACGAACGCTTGGTCACCTATTTCCGTCCCGGCGACCGGGTGCAGCGGCAACCCGACGGGTCCCTGCTTCTAATCGGCCGCGCCAACTACGTGCTGACGCAGGAGCCGCTGCCCAAGACCTCAACCGGCAAAATCAACCGCGGCGCTGTGCAGCGCCTTTATGCCCCCAGACCGGAGAAAAGCGCATGACCATGAGACAGATGATCAAATCCTTCATCTGCGAGGAGCTGCTGGCCAATGCCATCGATGCGGTCCAACTGCACGGCGGCGTTAGCTGTCTGGTGGAGACCGGCCTCGGAGAAGGGGTCGCGGAAGCCTTGGCCGCGCCGATCTATTCGGGCACCAACGATATCCGGCGCGGGCGCATCGCCGCGATGATGCGCCCGCCACGGCCGCACCAATCTGGCGGGTACCGTGCTGCTGGCCTCCGGCGAGCCTTGCGCACTGTGCTACATGGCGGCGTTATTCGCTGGCGTGTCCGAAGTCCTCTATGCGGTCAGTGCCAGCGAGGCGGCCCGCTACGGCTATGGCTATGGCACGTCCTACCGGCTGCTGTCTGGCTTCCCCGAGCATTTCCCCCTGCCAACGCGCCATCTGGCGGTGCCCGGCGCCCTCACCCCTTTTGAAAACCAATCCTCTCAGTTCAGGAGAGTTGAAAAATGACGATTCAAGACAAGATTTTCCGCCCGACGGATGGTCGGCCACCGCGCGCCCTGCGGCCTGAAAAGCGGTCAGAAATACGTCTCCCCGCCCGCGCTTTACGACTGGATCAAGACCTCGGTGGCCCCTTCCAGCGCAGACGCCGTGTTTGCGGGCGGCAACGGGCAGCGGGCCATTGGCGTTATTGATGCCGTCGAAAGCCAGTTGGGACTCAAAATGCTGACCGCAAACCAGGTTCTGTTCTGGGGCGCCCTGCAGGCAGCCGGCGTTCAGCCGTCTGTTGAGGGATACGGAACACTTTTTTCTAAGAATGCAGCGCCTGTGTGACTTCACGTCTGGCAAGTGGCGCGCAGAAGCAATATCTTTGCTTGCAAAAGCAAACGTGTACTGCGCGCCACCAGCAGGACAAAGGAGCCACACAATGAAGCTAGATGTTTGGGATCAGATAACGGCCTTGTTCTACGGGATCGAAAAGCAGCTCACGGAAGAGCTGCGCAGGTCCAGCGACCTTGGCCTCAGCGAATTCCGGACCCTCAAACATCTGTCAGAACAGCCTGACCTTGAGCTTCGCATGCAGGAACTGGCGGAATTTTTGATGCTGACCCAAAGCTCCACCACCCGGGTGGTGGAGCGGCTGGAAAAGCGGGGGTTTGTTTTCCGCGACAGCTGCCCCTCCGACAAACGGGGTAAATACTGTGTCCTGAACGAGCACGGCAAAAAATACATCGAGGAAGCCGCCCCGGTATTCCAGGACTGCCTGGAGCGCGTGCTGAAAAAGACCTTCGAGCAAAAAGAAGCCCGGGAGACTGCCCGCGCTCTGTGCGTCCTGACCGAAGCCTGATGAAACATCCGGCGGAGCGCATCCTCCGCCGGTCTTCAACCGAAGAAGCAGCCCCTCCAAAGTAGATGCATGCACAAATATGTTTATTGACAGGCGCTACCGCCGGTCACTATGTTGTATGTGCAAGTAAATATATCCCGCCCTCCATTTCCACGGACGGGCCCACCCGAAATTGCCCCCGCCCCGCGCGCAGGGGAACAACCCGAAAGGAATAGTTATGCACTGGGTTTATCTGATGATCGCTGTCGTCTTTGAAATCACCGTGGCCATCGCCGCCGGAAAATCAGAAGGTTTCAAGAACGTCAAATGGACCACGATCACGCTGGTCAGCGGCGTGTTCGCAACCATTTTCCTCAGCCTCGCGCTGCTGACCTTTGATGTGGGCGTCGGCTACTCGATGTGGACCGCGCTCGCCGGGGTCGGGATCGTCGCGCTTGGCGCGTTGTTCTTCAACCAGCGCCTGAGCTTCTCCAAGGGTGTCGGCATCCTGATCGTCATCGGTGGTGTTGTCGGCCTGCGAATGAGCGGCGCCGCGTGACCCGAAACCCCTTAAATGTCCTGAACAGTTTCAAAGGAATAAGTCATGACTGACACTCAAACTTCTGCGTTCCCCGCGGCAGAGACCGGCAACAAAGGCGCCTGGGGCGCACTGCTGCTGGCCGGGGCTTTCGAGGTTGGCTACGCGCTGAGCGTGGGCGGCAGCCAAGCCTTCACCGTGCTGACCTGGTCGGTCTCGGCCATCGTGTTTTTCCTGCTGACGCTCTATTTCCTCAGCGTCGCGCTGAAAACAATCGACGTCGGCATCGGCTACGCGGTCTGGGCCGGGATCGGCTCGATCGGCGCCGCGGTGCTGGGCGCCGTGCTGCTGGACCAGCCCTTGACCCTGGCGCAATCGTGCTGGCTGGCGGTCATCATCGCGGGGGTGGTCTGGCTGAAGCTGGCAGACAGCCCCAAGCTCAAGTAGACCAGCGCGCTCCAGAATAAGGGAGTGCCTCAGCTCCAGCCGGACCCGACTTGGGCAACGCCCGGGCACCTAGAAGGGCCCGGGCATTTTTTGCCGGCGGCACCGGGTGGCAGGTCAATTGCTGATGTCCTGACTAGCGCATCCCCGCAGCGGAACACACAGGCCCTGATCTCTCGACAAAGCGCCGGAAAGCGACAATAGTCCAAGACCGCGCCCATGGAAGAGCGGCAGGTATGACAAATACAGACATGGCAAGGCTGGCCGACCCGCTGGGGCAAGCAAGCATTCTCATCGTGGACGATGAGCCGGGCATGCGCAATTTCCTGGTGAAAACCCTGCGGCCTCTGTGCCAGCTGGCGGATGAGGCCGAAAACACCGAAGCCGCCGCCGCACTGCTCAGCACGCGGCAATATGACGTGATGATCCTCGACAACATCATGCCCGGCCAGAAAGGCCTGGACTGGCTGGAGGAGCAGCGGCGCGCGGGCGGTTTCACCGATACCATCCTGATCACCGCCTACGCCGACCTGCAAACGGCGATAGACGCTCTGCGGGCCGGTGCGTCGGATTTCGTTCTGAAGCCTTTCCGCTCCAACCAGATCCTCAATGCCCTGCGCCGCTGCATCGAGACCGCCCGGCTGAAGCGCGAAAACATGCTGCTGCGGCGGGAGCTGGAAAGCACCGGTGTCGGTCGCCGCCGCCGCCGCGAACTGGTCGGCGCATCGCCCGCCATCAGCCAGGTGCGCGCCCTGCTCGACCGGGTGGCACAGGTCTCCACCCCGGTGCTGATCACCGGCGCCTCCGGCACCGGCAAGGAGGTCGCCGCACGCCATCTGCACGCCCGTTCCAGCCGCGCGGGGGCACCTTTCGTGCCGGTCCAATGCGGCGCCATTCCGGCGGATGTCATAGAATACGAGCTGTTCGGCCACGCCCCCGGGGCGTTTCCCGGCGCGCCCGCGGGCCGCGAAGGCCTGCTGGCCTCGGCTCAGGGCGGCACCGTCTTCCTTGATGAGATCGGCGAACTCACCCCGTCGGCGCAGAACGCGCTGCTCAGAGTGCTGGAGGATGGCCGCATCCGGCCGATCGGCACGGAACGGACGGTGCAGCTTGATGTCCGCTTCGTCATGAGCTCCAGCCGCGCGCTGGCGGAAGCGGTGGCCGCGGGACAGTTCCGCGAGGATCTGCTGTTCCGCATCAACGTGATCGAAGTGGCAATGCCGCCGTTGCGCGAACGCGGCACCGACATTGTTGAGCTTGCCGGGCTGTTCCTCGACGAAATCTCTGCCCAGCTGCAACTGCCGCCGCTGGAGCTGCCCGCAAACGTCAAATCCGCCCTGCTGCGCCACGACTGGCCCGGCAATATCCGCGAGCTGCGGAATTTCATTGAACGCTCGCTGATCTTCGGCAGCTTTTCCATGGATACCTTGGCACCTGCCCGTCCCGCCGCTGACATTCTGCCGCTGGAAGAGGTGGAGCGCCGCGAGATCCTGCACGCGCTGGAGGCCGCCGGCGGCAACCGCAGCGAAGCGGCGCGGCGGCTGGGGGTCTCGCGTAAGACCATTGACCGCAAATGCGCGGCCTGGGGGCTCTGAGCCGTGCGCAGGCTGCGCTCTTTGATGCGGTCAGTCCGGGTCCGGCTGCTGCTGATCGCGCTGCTGCCGATGCTGGTGCTGATGCCCTTGCTGCTGGGCCTTGCCACCTGGCGCTGGTCGGAAAAGACTGACGGCCTTCTGATCAGCAAGGTGAACGGTGATCTGACCATCGCCGACCAGTATCTGGCCAGGCTGACCGCCACCTCGGGCGAGCTGCTGGATGCGGTGGCGCAATCGGTCCGCTTCCGCAGCGCGCTTGCGGCGGGCAGCACCGCGGATTTCCTGGCACAGGAACAGGCCCGGCTCGGTCTTGATTTCCTCTATCTGGCCGGCCCTGAAGGCCGTGCCGGGTTCTCGCCCTCGGACTGGCCCGTCCTGCGCGGCGCGCTGCAGGGCCAATGGCAAAGCGCGGTCGACATTCTGGACGCTGCCCAGCTGGACGCGCTGGCCCCCGGCCTTGCCGCCCGCGCCGCCATCCCGCTGGTGGCGACCGAAGCGGCTGTGCCCACCGACCGCACCGCCGAGACCCGCGGCATGATCATCCATTCCGCCGCACCGGTTGCCCTGCCAAACGGCCAGACGGCGGTGCTGGCGGGCGGGCGGCTGCTGAACCGCAACCTGGATTTCATCGACACCATCAACGCGCTGGTCTACCGCGAGCAAAGCCTGCCGGAGGGCAGCCAAGGCACTGCCACGCTGTTTCTGGAGGACGTGCGGATCTCCACCAATGTGCGTCTGTTTGAAAACGTGCGCGCGCTTGGCACCCGGGTCTCTGCAGAGGTGCGCGGCCAGGTGCTGGGGCGCGGCGACGTCTGGCTGGACCGGGCTTTTGTCGTGAACGACTGGTACATCTCCGCCTACGAGCCGATCCTCGACAGCCGCGGCAACCGGGCCGGAATGCTCTATGTCGGTTTTCTGGAAACCCCGTTCCGCCAGGCCAAGCGCAGCACGGTGCTGACGCTCGGCGGGGCGTTCCTGCTGATTGCAGCAATGTCGGTGCCGATTTTCCTGCAATGGGCCGGGCGCATATTCCGTCCGCTGGAGGGCATGACCCAGACCATCGCCCGGGTCGAGCAGGGCGATCTGGCCGCCCGCAACCAGCCGCAGAAAGACGGCGGCGAGATTGCCCGGGTGGCGGCGCATTTGGACAGCCTGCTGGACCAGCTGCAGGAGCGCGACCGGCAGCTGCGCGGCTGGGGCGAAAGCCTGGAGGCCAAGGTCGAGGAGCGCACCGCCGATCTGCGCGAGGCAACCCAGCGGCTGGAACGGACCACAGAGCGGCTGATCGTGTCCGAGAAACTTGCCGCGGTGGGCGAGATCACGGCCTCCGTCGCGCATGAGATCAACAACCCGGTGGCGGTGATCCAGGGCAATCTGGACCTGGCCCGCACGGTGCTGGGCCGCCATGCGGAGCCGGTAGAGGAGGAGTTCCGGCTGATCGACGATCAGGTCTACCGCATCAGCGTGATCGTCTCCAAGCTGCTGCAATTCGCCCGCCCTGAGGAATACTCCGGCGCCGCCGGGCTGATTTCCCCGGCCGAGGTTGTGGCGGACTGCCTGGTTCTCACCCGCCATCAGATCGAGGCCACGGGGATCGAGGCAGAAGCGCATCTGGCCAGTACAGGCCAGGTCAGGATATCGCGCACGGAATTGCAGCAGGTGATCGTCAATCTCATTCTGAATGCCGTGCAGGCGATGCCCGGCGGCGGACGCCTCACCCTGACCGCTGAGGATACCCCGGACGGCGTGCTGCTGGCCGCCGAGGATACCGGCACCGGCATCCCCGCGGATCTGCTGAACCGCATTTTCGATCCATTCTTCACCACCAAGCAGGCCCAGGGCACCGGGCTGGGCTTGTCGATCAGCCACCAGCTGGTGAGTCGCGCCGGCGGGCGCATCACCGTGCAGTCAGAACCCGGACGGGGCACCCGGTTCGAAATTTTTCTGCCCTCGCCGGCCGCCGCCTGATCCGGACAAATTGGCGCAAAATGGCAGGTACCCGTTTCCCCCTGCGGACAGAATGTCCCGAACGTCATTGCGGACATGCGACAGCACAGACAAAATGACCTGATAAGGCATTGTTATTGAACAATTATTTATTTGACAGCTGGGTTATCTCTCCGCCTTTGTCAAGCTACGGCACATTGCCGCGGGCCATTCGGGACGGCCGCAATAGGAGGTTGCAGCCGCCGGAAAAGCACTAGGGAGGACACCACATGAGTACGCCATCATCCGGCGCGCTGAGCTTTCTGCACAAGGAACACATCACCGCCGAACCCGGCTTCAACCGCTGGCGGGTGCCGCCGGCTTCCATCGCCATCCACCTCTGCATCGGCTCGGTTTATGCCTGGTCGGTGTTCAACCCGCCGCTGACCCGCGAGCTGGGGGTGGTCGCCTCCAGCGCCGACGACTGGAGCCTCAGCTCTGTTGTCTGGATCTTTTCGGTGGCTATCGTCTTCCTCGGGCTGGCTGCCGCCTTTGCCGGCAAATGGCTGGAGGAAGTCGGCCCGCGCATGGTCGGTGTCGTGGCCGCCCTGCTGTGGGGCGGCGGCTTCATTGTCGGCTCATTCGGCATCTCCAGCCATCAGCTGTGGCTGGTCTATCTGGGTTACGGCGTGCTTGGCGGCTGCGGGCTGGGACTGGGCTATGTCTCGCCGGTGTCAACGCTGATCCGCTGGTTTCCGGACCGGCGCGGCATGGCAACCGGCATGGCGATCATGGGCTTTGGCGGCGGCGCGATGATCGCCGCTCCGGTCAAGGGCTGGCTGCTGGACCTCTATGAAACGGCCCCCACCTATCTTGGCGCCAGGGACGCGGTGCAGACCGTGGTCGAAAACGGACGGGTCTTTGCGGAAACCGCGCAAGGCAAGATCGAGGTGGTGATCGCCAGCGCAGCCCAGGCCGCCGAGTTCGGCGGTGAGGCCGGCGCTTATGTGGTGGGAACCGGCAATACCGGCGCGGCCCAGACCTTCATGACCTTGGGGATCGTGTATTTCGTGGTGATGATCCTGGCCGCTTTCCAGTACCGGGTCCCGGCCAAGAACTGGAAACCTGAGGGCTGGGAGCCTAAACCCGCCGCCTCGGGGCTGGTAACGCAGAACGACGTGCATATCGACCAGGCACTGAAGACACCGCAGTTCTGGCAGCTGTGGGTGATGCTGTGCTTCAACGTGACCGCAGGCATCGGCGTGATCGGGGTCGCCAAGACAATGATGTCCGAGATCTTCGGCTCGGTGATGCCCTTGGTGGCAACCGCTGCCTTTGCCTCGACTTATGTCCTGATGATTTCGGTCTTCAACATGATCGGCCGGTTCTTCTGGGCCTCTGCCTCGGATTACATCGGGCGCAAGGCGACCTACATGTGCTTCTTCGTTCTGGGCACCGCGCTCTACCTGTCGATCCCCTACTTTGCCTCTGCCGCCGCGGCCAACCCCTCGCTGGTCTATCTGATGGGCTTCTACCTGGCGACGATGCTGATCTTCTCGATGTACGGCGGCGGTTTCGCCACGATCCCGGCCTATCTCGCCGACATGTTCGGCACCATGCATGTCGGCGGCATCCATGGCCGCCTGCTGACCGCCTGGTCGACTGCGGGCGTGCTTGGGCCGCTGGCGATTACCTCGCTGCGCCAGATGTCGGTGACCAGCGCGGTCCAGGACCTGGCCGCCAAGGTGGATCCTGCCGCCTTCGCCGCCAAATTCGGCGCGCCTGTCGCGCAGCTGGACCAGCTGGTGGCGGCCAAGACCGTGACCATTGCCAAGCTGATGGAAATCGCGCCAGCCGGCACCGTGGACCCGACCCCCAGCCTGTATAATACAACGATGTATTGCATGGCGGCGCTGCTGGCGGTGGCCTTCTTCGCCAACCTCTTCATGCGCCCGGTGAAGGAGCACCACCACCATGACGACCCGGAGCTTCAGGCCGTTCCGGGAGAGTAACACCGCCAGCCGGGGCGCCCTCAGCGCCCCGGCTGCACATGCAGCCTGCATTCAAGACAGCCGGTTTCCGGACAGCCGCGCCTCCGCTCCGCTCTAGCGCGCCTGGCATCTTCCGTTTGATTGGTCCGACTGCCCTCCGGAAGACACGAGGTCTTCCGAAATGAAAATCAGGAAGGCTTCGCCACTGGCGGAACAGGAGGCGCGAGCGGGGATGCTGGAGACACGAAAAGGGGAAAGGTTCTGCCGCAAATGGCAAAACTATGTGCCGCGCGACAAGAAGTGTCGGGCGACACATAGTTTTTCCTTTTTGGGAAACTTGGGTGTTTGATTTTAAAGGGAAATATTTTAATCCGACGCAGCAAAGTTACCTTTAGCGACTCATAGATTTTCCTTCGGATGAAGCAGACATTCATGCCGCGCGCGGCGAAATCGGGCTTCGAGCCCAATTTACCGAGCGAGCAGTTGCAGAATTTCGCAGCGGCAGCGAAATCGTGAGAGAAAGATGCGGACGATAGCTGCCGTCAACTTTTGGGACCTACTGCATTGCCGCTTCTCCAGTGCAGACATTGATCTACTTGTAGAGGACGCATCCCCTGAGCTCCACAGGAGAGGCGTGAACACGAAACGGCCCAATCTACGAACTTGTTCCAACTGGCGCGCGGTTGATCTGGCTAAGTTCTTCCATCACGTCAAACACGTGATCGCTGACGACCTTGATGCCGATCGCGTTCAGGCGCGGGATATGCATGGCCTTGTAGGCCTCCAGATGCTCAAGATCCTTGAACAGATAGGTGGAGCCAAAGTGATTAGTGCTGGCCTCATGGGTCCAGATTTTCCAGACAACACCCGGTTCCTGGGCAATGCTTTCGGCAAGCTGTTTGGCGCCTTGGAGGAATTCTTCGGTGACGGGGCCATCATAGGTGAGGTGGATGTCCCAGATTTTCTGAGTGCTCATTAGTTTGTCCTTTTGGAAGCTGTGACCGCGCGGGCAGCGGCGATAGTGCTGTCGCGGGTCAGCCCTTGCGAAGCTGCAGGAAGCAGAGAACCGAAAGCAGGGCGAAGAAGGCGGGGTCCGACCAGCCGAAGCCGGTGAAGATGCCGGTGACGCCAGCATAAAATGTGACTGCCAGCCCCAGGAGGTTGGTCCACATCAGGCCGGTCAGGATCTTGCGGCCCTCTTTGCTGCCGGAGGGCGCATCGCGGAACAGGAAGCTGATGACGGAGATGCCGCCAAGAAAGATACTGTTGTGCTGCGACAGGAACCAGGCGTAGCGGTCGTTCAGCTCGACGCCGTAGTTGGGCCACAGCAGCCCGGGCGCAAAGAACAGCGCCAGAGCGAAGAACGCGTAGATCACGCTGTGCGTTGTCAGAAAGGTGCGGTTACTCATCGAATTGGTCCTTTCGGGGGGGGGTCATGCTGCGGCGAAGCCGGTTCAGCGTTCGGATGGTCTGGCGCTTGCCGTCGGCAGGCAGTCCTTCAAAGATCTCCGCCAGCGCGGCGTTGTGGACGGGCAGGAAGGTCTCGACCTTTGACCTGCCTTCCGCTGTCAGAGATAGAACGCGGCTGCGCCGGTCCGTGTCGCTGACCGTTTTTTCGACTAGCCCGGAGCGGACCAGGTTCTTGATCACAACGTCCATGTTGCCGGAGGTTCCAAGTGCCCTTTCCAGCAGCGCATTCACCGTCATTGGGCCCTTGTTGCTGAGGGTTTCCAACACGTCCCATTGCGATGCGGTCAGCCCTGCGGCCCGGAACGCCGGGCCAATCGCCCGATGGAACAGCTGGGCACTGCGCAGGAGGGCCAGAACCAGGGCCATGTTTTCG
The DNA here is from genome assembly GCF_000473145.1 of Leisingera daeponensis DSM 23529. Taxonomy (NCBI): domain Bacteria; kingdom Pseudomonadati; phylum Pseudomonadota; class Alphaproteobacteria; order Rhodobacterales; family Roseobacteraceae; genus Leisingera; species Leisingera daeponensis. Next base: position 2,430,255 of record NZ_KI421500.1, read on the forward strand.
CGGTTATGTGGGTCTCGTTTCATGCCACGGTAATTATCCCTACATAGTGGTAATTCAAGGCGCTCATGCAAGAAAAGGAAGGGCCTTTACGCCATGGCTTTGTTTTTCCTAAGTAATAACCGGGTTCGCCAGGAAGCCCCGCTGCGCTATTCGCACAGCAGAGCCTTGAAGATATCGAAATGATCCATCCTGCCGGTGATGTCCCGGCCATTGGGGACGAAGTATTCTCCGCCGTCGTTCAGCAGCGCCCGCAACAGGTCCTGAACCGTTGTGCCAGCGTCGCGCACCCGCGCACTGGAGAGGGTGCTCAGCTTCCAGACGATTCCTTCGGATCGGCAAGCATAACGTTCTCCAGCGAGGTGCCGGGAAGCACCGCGGCGAGGTGGTCATAGGCAAGCTGCAGCGCCATCCTGGAAGTCAGGGATTTGTCTCCCAGCGCCAGCCGGACCCAGAACCCGTCAATCAGCGCAGAAAGCGTCACCGCGATTTTCTGGGCCTCCGCTTCCGGCACAAGCGGCCTCAACCCGGACAAAAGGTTCGAGTGCATGCGGGCGTGGATAATCGTCTGGAGGCGCGCAAGACGCGGCGCTTTGGGGGCCTCGGCGCAGAGCGATAGCCAGGCATTGCCATTCGGCGGCGAAAAGAACTCTTCGCTCAGATTTGCCTCGACAACGGCCCAGATGCGCTGAAACGGCGAGGCCGCCGTGTTCAGCCGCTTCACCACCGCAAGGCGCAGAGTCGCATTGCCTTCGCGCATAGCTTCCTCGAACAGCTCCTGCTTGTTGCGAAAGTAATGCAGCACAATGCTTTTCGAGGCTCCGGCTTCCTTTGCAACCTTTTCCAGCGTCGTCGCCGAAGCGCCTTCCCGCTGCATCACAGCAAAGGCCGCCTGCCGAAGTTCACTGCGCCGGATATCACTGATCTTGCTGAGTGCCATGCGATCCTCTCCTCAGCTTCTTATTGACAAACTGCAAGGAAGGTTCAAGTGTTGACCCGTTGGTCAGCAAATAGACCAATAGAACAATTTTCATCGAGGAGGAGAACCATGTTCAGAAAACTTGCTCCGCTCGGCGCAGCATTGGGCCTGCTTCTGAGCGCGTCCAACCTGTGGGCGGAAGACATCCCGGTGCCCAGCCAGGCAGGATGGGCCGGCGCAAAGAAGACGGTGAACCTGCCGAATGGCATCACGATGGCCTATTCGGAAATGGGCGACTCAGAAGGCGATCCGCTTGTTCTGATCCACGGGTACTCTGACAACAGCCGCAGCTGGTCGCTCCTCGCGCCCTATCTGACGGAGCGCCACATCTACGCGATCGACCTGCGCGGCCACGGCAAGTCCAGCGCGCCGGAATGCTGCTATGCCTATACTGACTTGGCATATGACGTGCATCTGTTTCTCGAGGCGCTGGACATCGCGAAAGCGGACATCGTGGGCCATTCCCTTGGGTCACTCACGACTCAGCTGTTGTCGGCCCAACATCCTGAGCAGGTGAAAAAGGCGGTCTTGCTTTCCTCCACCGTCGAGACAGGCAGCGGGCCAGGCAGCTGGCTCTGGGGCAACATTATGCCGCTTCAGCCGCCGATCGACCCGAACGGCCAGTTCATGATGGACTGGTACTGGAACCCCAACCCCGTGGACCAGGATTTTGTCAGCGCAGAAAGAACGGAAAGCGCGGCGATGCCGATCCATGTTTGGAGGGGTGTGCTTTGGGGAACAGCGCTCGGGAGTCTTTCCGCCTTCACTGGCCTCGTTGAAGCCCCCATGCTGATTGTCTGGGGAGATCAGGACCAGCTCTTTGATGCAGCGCATCAGGAGAACTTGAAACAGGCCTATCCAAATGCTCGTTTCGAAACCTTCGAAGGGGCTGGGCATAATATGTTCTGGGAAATGCCGGAACAGGCCGCTGCGACCATTTCCGACTTCCTGGATGGCTGAGAGGCAGAGCCTGCAGCAAGGCTGCAATGCGGTTTGCTGCAGGCAATCAAACGGACTGTTCCGCAGTTTTGCGCTACGGCCGTTCAACTCCCGTTACTGCGCAAAATCGCCACTTTGGCTGTCGATGGCAGCATGTGCGGCGAATAGCAGCAAAGTCCGGCGATATGTGAGTTCACGATCCGCGTGGCGAATGGCAAAGGAAGATCTCGTCGGCTGCTTTCCTCCTGCCATTCGGGCTGGTTCCTGGACTTGGCTGCGCTCGTCTTGAACGCCCCTTCTTGGGTGGGCAAATCCCGAGCTTTCAGCTCGTGAACGGGCTCTATCCGGATACCGACTGCATCGGCATCCGGACGGAACCTGAATAGCTCAAACTCCCTGCGGCCCGGGAGCGGCGGAACGCGTCTCGTTCCGAGCCACTTTCCACCGCGGCCACAAGTCGTTTGAAGTACCCAGTTTCCGCCTCAGAAGGTAACGATCCCTTTTGCAGGAGCAGAACTGGGCTGTTTTGCCGGGGCAACTGCGCCTTCTGTAAGAGACAGTAGAAATCCGCGCGGCGCGCGCGGATTGCATATCCCAGGAGTCGTGGCAGGGCATCGACGGGCTGCGCCCGCTCCCCCCTGCCACGGCATTTTCCGTTTGATTGGTCCGCCTGCCATCCGGCCGGCAATCTGAACACGGGTTCTGATGTGGCTCGCGCGTCAGCCTCCACGGAGAAATCCGGTTCCTCCCGCGCCAGGCGCGGGCCCCTCCCAATTTCACCGCTCCGGCCCCGTGTGTCAGATCACCGCCCGGCCGCAGTCCGGGCTGCGCCCACCCTGCTTTGCCCTCCGGAAAACACGAGGTCTTCCGAAGTGAAAATCAGTGAAGGCTTCGCCACTGGCGGAACAGGAGGTGCGAGCGGGGATGCTGGAGACACAAAAAAGGAAAGGTTCTGCCGCAAATGGCAAAACTATGTGTCGCCCGACAAGAAGGAAGTGGCGGACCGAGGAGGATTCGAACCCCCGACCCCTTGATTCGTAGTCAAGTACTCTATCCAGCTGAGCTATCGGTCCACTGCGGCGGGGTTTATCCATAGCATTGAAAAGGCGCAACCCCAAAAACAAAAATAGTTTCATCCGCCTGTCATATTACCGCCTGGCCCCGCCCGCGGCTCAGATCGTGCCATCGCCCTTCGGCAGCCGGATCTCGAAGACCGTGCCGCCGGGGCCGGTCTGCGTCAGCGTCACCGAGCCGCCGTGGCCGCGGGCCAGCTCGCCGGCAATCGCCAGCCCCAGCCCGGTGCCGCCCTTGCGGGCGCCGCCCTGGAACGGGGTGAACAGATTGTCCTGCGCCTTTTTCGGCAGGCCGGGACCGGTGTCCGCCACCGTGATGTACCAGGCGCCTTCCGTCTCGCGGGCGGCCACCGTCACCGTGCCGGCCTGCCCGGTTGCGGCAATCGCCTGGCGGGCGTTGCGCACCAGGTTCATGATGATGCGGAACAGTTGCTCCGGATCGGCGCGCAGCATCATCGGCGCGGGCACGGTGTTGATGATCCCGATCTTGGCGCTGCCGGCCGCCAGCAGCTCGCTTTCGGCGATGTCACCGACGATTTCATGCAGGCAGACCAGCGCAAAGGTCGGCGACGGCTCCTCGGCGCGGCCAAAGGCCAGCGTGCCCTCGCACAGCGAGACCGCACGGGTGATCGAATTCACCAGCTTCGGCGCCAGGCGGCGCACCAGCGGGTCTTCGCTGCGCTCGATGCGGTCGGTGAACAGCTGCGCCGAAGTCAGGATGTTGCGCAGATCATGGCTCACCTTAGCCACCGCGCCGCCCAGCTGCGCCAGGCGCTCGCGCTGCTTCAGCGCGTGGGTCAGCTCGGTCTGCAGCTGCATCAGCGCCTCCTCCGCCTCGCGCAGCTCCACCACGCCGGAGCTGGGATGGATGATGCCGCGCGCATCCTCTGGCGCGGCCGCATAGCGCTGCATGTACCCGACCACGCTCTTGATCGGCTTCACCAGCACGATCCGCACCGCGACAAACAGCAAAAGCGCGGTGAAGATGGAAATCACCGCCGACAGGATCAGGATCCGCACCCCGTAGTCCAGCATGGCCTGGCGCAGGGGCGCGGTCTCCATGGTGACCTCGATCAGCAGGCCGGCATCGCGCACCGGCGCGCCGATCACCCGGATGATCTCGTTTTCCGGCGTGGCCAGCCGCAGCACCGCATCCTTGATCAGCGTCAGCGCCCCGGCCATGCGCAGATCGTAGGTGCCGGAGATCTGCCGCGGGATCGGCGAGGCCAGCATCAGCTGGCGGATCTCGTCGCGGCGCAGCACCACGTTGAAGACGCCCGCGTTTTCCAAAAGCTCCGCTTCCAGCTCGGTTTCCAGCATGTCGTCCGCCAGCAGCGCCAGCGAGGCGATCTGCGCCCGCTCCAGCCGGTCGGACAGGTAGTCCACGCGGAACCGGGCGATCGACGGGACGAAGATCAGCACTTCGGCCAGCATCACGAACACCGTGGTCAGGACCAGAAATCTGCCCGAAAGCGTGTTGAGCATCCCGCCGCCCTTACCTCATGGAATCCAGCGCTGAACCAGGCGCACCGCGCGTTTCACCAGACTGCTTTCAAATAGCCGCGGGGAAAAATACGCGCCTGCCGCCCGTTTGTTGATCTCGCCAAAGGAGGGGTAAGGTGCAACCATGGCTGCAATCTGGCTCATTTTCAGGCGGTTGGCCAGTGCCATGGACCACAGGCTGATCAGCTCTCCGGCCTGATGCCCCGCGATGGTGGCCCCCACGGGACGCCCGCCAACGACCATCACCTTGATAAAGCCCTTGGCCTTGCGTTCGGCGATGGCGCGGTCGTTGTGCTCATAGCTGAACCGCACCACCTCCAGCTTCACGCCATAGCGGTCGCGCGCCTGGGTTTCGCTCAGCCCCGCCTGCGCCAGCTCCGGGTCGGTGTAGGTCGCCCAGGGGATATGGCTGGTCTTGGCCTTGGACGGCAGCCCGAACAGCGCCGAGCGGATGATGACGCTGGCGTGGTAGCCCGCCACATGGGTGAATTGCAGCCCGCCAGCCACGTCGCCAATGGCATAGACGCGTTTGTTGGTGGTCAGCAGGCTCTCGTCCACCTTGATGCCCCTGCCCCGGGTCTCGATCCCCGCAGCCTCCAGGTTCAGCCGCTCCGTGTTGGCCTTGCGCCCCACCGCCATCAGCAGATGGGTGCCGTGGAATCTGCTGCCGTCCCTGGTTTCGACCTCAATCGCGCCTGCCTGCCCGCTTACGCGGGACACCATGGCGCCCTCGGCAATCTCCACGCCCTCTGCGCGCAGGGCGTCAAGCACCAGCGCCGCGGCCTCCGGATCATCCTTGCCCAGCGCCTTCTGCCCCTCGATCACGGTAACCTTGCACCCCAGCCGCACATGCGCCTGCGCCATTTCCATGCCGATCGGCCCGCCGCCGATGATCAGCAGGTGCGCGGGCTTTTCGCGCAGATCGAACAGGGTCTCGTTGGTCTCGAACGGCACCTTCTCCAGCCCCGGGAGCGGCGGCACCAGCGGCGAGGAACCGGTGGCGATAACAATGCGGCGCGCGGTGATGCGGTACGGCCCGGCCTCCACCTCGGTGTCAGAGGTGAAATGGCCGAACTCCCGGATCACCCGCACGCCCAGGCCCTCGAACCGCTCCTGGCTGTCGACCGGCGCGATGGTTCCGATCACCTGATGCACATGATCCTTGGCCGCGGCATAGTCCGGCTGCGGGTGCTGATCCGCCACGCCGAACGCCGCGGTATGCGCCTGGCCATAGGCGGCCTTGGCGCTGGCCAGCAGCGCCTTGGAGGGGACACAGCCGTAATTCAGACAGTCTCCGCCCATCTTGTGCCCTTCCAGCAGCACCACATCGGCGCCCATCTGGCTGGCCCCTGCGGCCACCGACAAGCCCCCCGATCCGGCGCCAATAACCAGAAGATCGCATTCAATACGGTTCATGTTCAGCTGTCCTTATTCTTGCGGCCGCGCAGGTTGCCGCGCACGGCCTTGACCAGGATCGGCATCGCCGCCAGCACGCACAGCCCCAGGATCGGCCCGATCACATGCGGCTCCCACAGCAGGCTCAGGTCCGGATCCTCGCCGCGGTCAAAGACAGAGCCGACGCCCACCCCGATCCAGGTAAAGACGATGGCACCAGGGATGATGCCCGCCGCGGTGGTCCACAGGAAGTTGCGGAACGTCACCCCCACCAGCGCCGGCAGCAGGTTGGCGACAAAGAACGGCACCGCCGGCACCAGCCGCAGCAGCAGCAGCACCTCGATCTCATTCTCCCGCAGCGCCTGTTTCAGCATCTGCACCCGGCCCTCGGCGGCTTCGATCCTGGCGGTCAGCATCGCCCCAAGCCCCATGCGCGCGGCCAGAAAGATGCCCGCCGCGCCGATGGTGGCAGAAACCACGTTGAACAAGGTGCCCGCAGCCAGCCCGAACAGAAAGCCGCCGGTCACCGAGGCCACCGCCGCACCGGGCAGCGAAAACACCACGATGACAATGTAAAGCCCCATGAACAGCGCCACCAGCCCCAGATAGTTCTGATCCCGGAACGCCATCAGCGCCTCGCGGTTGTCGCGCAGCGTGTCAAACGTCAGGTAATCCTTCAGCGTCACCGCCCCGATCAGCGCCACAGCCGCCACCGCAATCAGCGGCAGGTGGCGCGCCAGGCCAGGCTTTGATCCAGCTTGCGGGTCGGAATTGGGGGTCTCGGTCATGTCGGTTTCGGGTCCGTGGTTGCTGCAGGGTCTGTTGCTACGTGTTAAATGGCCGCTGTGCGAGGCCAAGCAGCCCCGCTTCACAGGTGCTTGAACACAGTTCCGGATTTCGTGAGCTTTGTGGCAGAATCACCAGCCCCATGTTACAGCCGCAGCGTCCGGACCGGCCGTTCCAGGGCAGTTTTTGGCAGAAATGTTGCATATTGCCCGGAAAAGGCGGCCTGCAGGGTTTGACTTGGCCGTCATTCCCTCCTAAAGACCGGGCTTCGAGATAGACCCCGGGCGGGCGATTCCGCGCCGTACCCGTAGACATAAATGTGGAGACCGGAGCGATGAAACGCACCTATCAGCCTTCGAACCTGGTTCGCAAACGCCGCCACGGCTTCCGTGCGCGCATGGCCACCAAAGCAGGCCGCAAGATCCTGAACGCACGCCGCGCCCGCGGCCGCAAAGAACTGAGCGCATAAGCTCAGTTCCCGTTCTGACGGACATGACACCGCCGGAGGCCCCCAAGGACGGCAACGCTGCCCGCGGGGATACGCCTCCGGCGGTGTCCGTTTGCGCATCGGATGCGCCCAAGCTTGAGGTCATGGCCAAGCGCCGTGATTTCCTCGCCTGCGCCCGCCCCCCTGCCCTGAAGCAGGGCACCAAGGGCATGATGGTCCAGGGCCGCAACCGACAGGATGACGGCGGCATCCGCATGGGCTTCACCTGCTCCAAGAAAGTCGGCAACGCGGTGGCCCGCAACCGCGCCAAGCGCCGCTTGCGCGAGGCCGCGCGGATGATCCTGCCTGTGCATGGCCGCCCGGGCTGGGATTACGTGCTGATCGGCCGCGCCGATGAGACCGCCCAGCGCCCGTTCGAGGAGCTGAAGCGCGACCTGATCTATGCGCTGAAAAAGATCCACGGCCAGTAGGGCAGCAACCGGCTCCCGGCTGTCTGAACGCGACTCGTCCGGCCGGCAGGCCGGACAGCGTCCGCTCCTCCGCGCGGGAGGACGCTTTCGCCCCTTCCGGTCTCGGGCGCTGCCCTCATTGCCTTACTGCGCGGCTGCACCTATCTATCCGCCATGACCCCGCTGGCCCATATCCTCGCACTCCCCGTGCGCGCCTACCGGCTGCTGCTCAGCCCCTGGGTCGGCTTCAACTGCCGGTACCAGCCCACCTGCTCGGCCTACGCTTTGGAAGCGCTGGAGAAACACGGCGCCATCAAAGGCGCCTGGCTCACCCTCCGCCGCATCGGCCGCTGCCACCCCTTCGGCGGCGATGGCTATGACCCGGTGCCGGACCGCAAGGACTGATCTCACTTCTTCCGGTTCAGCCCGCGCGCGATGGTGTCGATGATCATCCACATCAGGATGATGAACGGCAGGAAAGCCATCATCGGATCGCCCGCCGCCTTCCCGGCCTTGGCCGCTTTCAAGAGCGTGCCCACACCCTTGGGCGGCTGGCTGATATAGCTCTCCAGTTCCTTGGACGCCTTGACCAGAATGCCGTAGTCCTTATCCGGCTTTTTCTGCATCAGCTTCAGCGCGCTGGCGAGCCGCCCCAGCACGTTGTTCAGCTCATTCACCACGCTGTCGAGCCAGGTCACGCCGTCCTGCACATCCAAGGGCAGCTCGCCAAAGAACGGCGCGTTCTGCAGCTTGGTGACCTGCGACTGCTTCTTCATGAAAGCGGTGACCTTCTGCGCCGCGGCCTTGCCCTTGGCGGGCGTCATCGCGCCCTTCTCGAACTGCTTGACCACACCGCGCAGCTCTTTCTCCAGCCCTTTCAGGCCGGCCTCCGCCTCGCCCACGGCCTTGCGGACAATCCGCGCCTCCTTGCTGTCTTCGCTCATAAAATGCCCTCACTGATCAAATCGCTTTACCGCTCCAGCTTAGCGCGCCTTACCGCCGCCCCCTAGCGCTGCACACCTTTTTTCCTTGGCAAAACGCCCGTGCTCGGCTAGGGCGCGCGCATGCTTGATGATGATCTGGACGAAATCCATCCGCTGTTTGCCGGCGCCCCCGCAACCACTGAGTTCAAGAAGCTCAGGAAGCGCATCGTGCGCTATGCGCGTGAGGCCATCGACCAATACGGCATGGTCGAGCGCCGCGAGGACGGCAGCACGCCGAAATGGCTGGTCTGCCTGTCGGGCGGCAAGGACAGCTATACCCTGCTGGCTGTGCTCTATGAGCTGAAATGGCGCGGCCTCTTGCCGGTGGATCTCTTGGCCTGCAACCTGGACCAGGGCCAGCCGGGCTTTCCAGCCACCGTGCTGCCGGAGTTCCTGGAAAAGATGGGCGTGCCGCACCGGATCGAGTATCAGGACACCTATTCCATCGTGGTCGACAAGGTGCCGCAGGGGCGCACCTATTGCGCGCTGTGCTCGCGCCTGCGCCGCGGCAACCTCTACCGCATCGCGCGCGAGGAAGGCTGCTCGGCGGTGGTTCTGGGCCATCACCGGGATGACATCCTGGAAACCTTCTTCATGAACCTGTTTCACGGCGGCCGTCTGGCGACCATGCCGCCCAAGCTGGTCAATGAGGAGGGCGATCTGTTCGTGTTCCGCCCGCTGGCCCATGTGGCAGAAGCCGACTGCGAGAAATTCGCCCGCGCAATGAACTATCCGATCATTCCCTGCGACCTCTGCGGCAGCCAGGACGGCCTGCAGCGCCAGCAGGTGAAACAGATCCTGGACCAGTGGGAATCAAATTCGCCCGGACGCCGCCAGGTGATGTTCCGGGCGCTGATGAATGCGCGCCCCTCGCATCTGCTGGACCCGAAACTGTTCGATTTTGCTGGCCTGGAACTGAAGAAATCCGGCGATGAGCAGGAAAATTCCGGAATTCCCAAGCTGCGTTAACTCCCGGGTTAGATCAGCACCTTAGTCTCAGGCCGGAATGACTGGCTGCAGACGAAAGGTCTGAGAATGATGAACACGGGTTCAGGTCTCCTGGCACGGCTCCGGCAAACCCTTGCCCCCGCACTTTTCGGGCCGCCCGTGCTCGCTTTCCTGCCCGCGCTGACGCTGGCCACCTACTGGCTCGGCGGCGAGGTGGCGCTGCTGTCGATGGCGCTTGGCCTTCCGGTGCTGCTCGCCGCCACCGGCGGCTTCAGCAAGCTCGGCGGCCGCGGCCGTGCCCGCGACAGCATCACCGGCATGATGCTGCGCGACGGGTTCGAGGAGGAGACTGCCCGCATCTACGCCGAATGCGCCGATACCGATCTGCGCTCGGCCGTCTTCATCGTGGACCTCGACGACTATAAGGAGCTGGCCGACCGGCACGGCCAGGACGCGGGCGACCGGATCATGCAGCAGTGCGGCGCGCAGATCGCCTCCGCCCTGCGCCAGAACGATGTCGTGGCCCGGCTCGGCGACAGCCGCTTCGCGATCTGCCTGGCTCCTACCCTGCAGCTGGACCTGGAACTGTGCATTCAGCTGGCGGGCCGGATTCAATCCGCCGCGGAGGAACCGGTGCCGCTGGACGGCACCACGGTTTACATGACCTCCTCCATCGGCTTCTGCCAGCGCAACCGGGCGCCGGGCAAAACCGGCGCCGACTGGACCGGCGCCGCGATCGCCGCCCTGGCCGAGGCGCAAAGCAACGGACCCGGCGGAATCCGCGCCTATTCGGCGGATATGTCGGGCCGCGGCAACTCCCGCTCCAACCTGCGCGAGGAAGCCGCGGCGGCGCTGGAGAACGGCCAGATTCAGGCCTGGTTCCAGCCGCAGATCTGCACCGACACCGGCCGGGTCTCGGGATTCGAAGCGCTGGCGCGCTGGTCGCATCCGGTGCAGGGGCTGATCCCGCCCTCCACCTTCCTGCCCGCGCTGGAAGAAGCCGGGCTGATGGACCGGCTCAGCCAGGTGATGCTCTACAACGCCCTGGTGGCGGTCAAGGCCTGGGACGCAGCCGGGGTGAACGTCCCTTGCGTCGGGGTAAACTTCGCCACCCAGGAGCTGCGCAACCCCGGGCTGGCCGGGCGCGTCAAATGGGAGCTGGAGCGGTTTGAACTGCCCCCCAGCCGCCTGTGTGTCGAGATCCTGGAAACCGTGATGACCGACCAGCCCGACGGCGTGGTCACCCGCAACATCCTCGCCCTCAGCGACCTGGGCTGCCACATCGACCTTGACGATTTCGGCACCGGCCACGCCTCGATCGCCGCGGTGCGCCGTTTCAACATCTCCCGCATCAAGATCGACCGCTCCTTTGTGATGAAGGCTGATCAGGACCCGGAACAGCAGAAACTGATCTCGGCGATCCTGACGATGGCAGAGCGGCTGGATCTGGACACCCTGGCCGAAGGGGTGGAAACCGCGGGCGAGCACGCGCTGCTGGCGCAGCTGGGCTGCGGCCACGTGCAGGGCTTCGGCATCGGCCGCCCGATGCCGTTTGAGCAGACGCTGGACTGGATCGCCGCCCATGAGGCGAAACTGCAGAACACGCCTGTGATCGGCCGCCAGACCCCCTGACCGCTCGCTTCCGGGCACTTTATACCGCGCCGGGGCGCTCTGCCGCCCCGGCGCGGCCCGATTCTGCTTGACCTTTGCGGCCCACCTCTGTTGAACCCCACGTGTCCTTCCCTACACGAGGTGGCAGTCCCCAATGGACGATCAGAACAAAAATCTTATTCTCGCAACCGTACTCAGCTTTCTGGTGATCCTCGGGTGGTATACCTTATTCCCGCCGCCGGAACCGGAACAGGCGCCGGAAACCGCGGTCAGCGAAACCGCTCCCGCAGGCAATACCGCACTGGCGCCCAGCGCCGCGGCTGAGGCGGTGGACAGCAGCGCCCCGGCCCAGGCCGAAGCGCCGCAGGCCGCGCGCCTGGCCATCGACACGCCGCGGGTGACCGGCAGCATCTCGCTGCAGGGCGGCCGGATCGACGATCTGTCGCTGAAGGACTACCGCGAGACGCTGGACGCGAATTCCCCGATCGTCAAACTGCTGAAGCCGGTGGGCGAGGCCCAGGCCTATTACGCGCTCTATGGCTGGGCTCCGGGCGCCGGCCTGTCGCTGGATGACGTGCCGGGCGCCAACACCGTCTGGAGCGCCGGGGCAGACGCCACCCTGACCCCGGACAGCCCCGTCACCCTGACCTGGGACAACGGCAAGGGCCTGACCTTCAGCCGCACCATCTCGGTCGACGAGGATTACATGTTCTCGATCACCCAGTCGGTTGCCAACGCCTCCGGCGGCACCGTGTCGCTGGCGCCCTACGGCACCCTGGCCCGCCACAGCCAGCCGGCCGATCTGAAGAACTTCTTCATCCTGCACGAAGGCCTGGTTGGCATGTCCGACGGCGAGCTGGCCGAAATCGACTATGACGACATGGCCGATTTCGAAGCCGATGCGCGCGACGGCTCCAAGGCAGAGGTCCGCCAGGTCGCAGAGAACGGCTGGATCGGCTTCACCGACCATTACTGGATGTCGACCCTGGTCCCCGCGCCGGGCCAGGCCTTCCGCTCGATCGCCAAATTCGACGAGCGCCGCGATATCTACCAGACCGACATCGTGCTGCCGACCGTGACCGTTGCCGACGGCCAGTCCTCCGAAGTGACCACCCAGCTGTTTGCCGGCGCCAAGGAATGGGAAACCATCCGCGGCTACCAGAAGGCAGGCATCCAGGGTTTCCTGGACGTGATCGACTGGGGCTGGTTCTTCTTCCTGACCAAGCCGATGTTCTGGCTCCTGCACAACCTGAACGTCCTAATCGGCAACATGGGATGGGCGATCATCGGCCTGACCGTGGTGATCAAGATCCTGGTATTCCCGCTGGCCTATAAATCCTATGCCTCCATGGCGAAGATGAAAGAGCTTCAGCCGGAGATGGAGAAGCTCAAGGAGCGCGCCGGCGACGACCGCCAGAAGATGCAGAAGGAGATGATGGAGCTCTACAAGCGGGAGAAGGTGAACCCCGCCGCGGGCTGCCTGCCGATCCTGATCCAGATCCCGATCTTCTTCTCGCTCTACAAGGTGATCTTCGTCACCCTGGAACTGCGCCACGCGCCCTTCTTCGGGCCCTTCCAGGACCTCAGCGCGCCGGATCCGACCTCGATCTTCAACCTGTTCGGCCTGCTGCCCTGGGCAGCCCCGGCCCCGGAAAGCATCCTGGCGCTGGTCTTCATCGGCATCCTGCCGATCCTGCTGGGTGTGTCGATGTGGCTGCAGCAGAAGCTGAACCCGGCGCCCACCGACCCGACCCAGCAGATGATCTTTGCCTGGATGCCCTGGGTGTTCATGTTCATGCTCGGCGGCTTCGCCTCCGGCCTGGTGGTCTACTGGATTGCCAACAACACGATCACCTTCACCCAGCAGTATCTGATCATGCGCAGCCATGGCTATTCGCCGGACGTGTTCGGCAACATCAAGTCGAGCTTCAAGAAGAAGCCGAAGGCTGAGAAGTGAGGCCCGCTGAGGTCACAGACATCTGGCGCCACCCGCTCAAATCACACGGGCGGGAGGCACTGGAAGCCGTAACTCTGAGCGCCGGGCAGACCATGCCCGGCGACCGCGTTTGGGCGGTCGCGCATGAGGCCTCCAAGGCGGATGGCTCCGAATGGGTGCCCTGCCAGAACTTCACCCGCGTCGCCAAGGCGCCCGCGCTGATGGCGGTCAATGCCCGGCTGGACGACGCCGCCGGCCAGCTGACGCTGACCCACCCGGACCGCCCCGATCTGACCTTCGACCCGGAAAACCCCGCGGATCTGCCGCGGTTCCTGGACTGGGAAAAACCGCTGCTGCCTGCAAACCGGGCCGGCTCGGCCCGCATTGTGCGGGTGCCGGGCCGCGGCCTGACCGACAGCGCGTTCCCCTCGATCACGCTGTGCAACCGGGCCTCCCACCGCGCGGTGGAACAGGCCATCGGCCACCCGCTGTCGCCGCTGCGCTGGCGCGGCAACATCTGGTTCGACCTGGATGACCCTTGGGCCGAAAACGATTGGCTGGGCCGCGAGGTGCAGATCGGCGGCGCAGTCCTTGCCGTCCGCGAGCGCGTTGTGCGCTGCCTGGCGACCACCGCCAACCCCGAAACCGGCGAACGCGACGCCGACACGCTGAAAACCCTGAAAGACAATTGGGGCCACCAGGATTTCTCGGTCTATGCCGAGGTGATCCGCGGCGGCCCTGTCCGCATCGGCGATGCGGTGAAGGTACTGTGATGCAGATGCAATTTTCCCTGGCCGAAGCGCCGGACGAGATTTCCCTGGAAAAAGGCCGCAAGCTGTTTGCGGGTGAAACCGAATTCCTGAAGGGCGTGGTCGCGATGAACGGCCTGCCGGACGCCGACCGGGTGGAGGTCTGCTTTGCCGGCCGCTCCAATGTCGGCAAGTCGAGCCTGATCAACGCGCTGACCGGCACCAAGGGCATCGCGCGCGCCTCCAACACGCCGGGCCGCACGCAGGAGATCAACTTCTTCACCCAAGGCCCCGACCTCTATCTGGTCGACCTGCCCGGCTACGGTTATGCCAACGCGCCGCTGGCGGTGGTGGAGAAATGGCAGAAGCTGCTGAAGCAGTACCTGTCCGGCCGCCAGAACCTGCGCCGCGCCTTTGTGCTGATCGACAGCCGCCATGGCGTCAAGAAGGTGGACGAGGACATCATGAAGCTGCTGGACAGCGCCGCCGTCACCTTCCAGTGCGTCATGACCAAGGCCGATAAGGTCAAGGAAAAGGACCGCGCCAAGGTGCTGGAGCAGGTGCGCGGCGCGCTGGCCAGACACCCGGCGGCCTATCCGGAAATCGTGCTGACCTCGTCCGAGAAGGGCGACGGCATCCCGACCCTCAGGTCGATCATCGCCGGCCTCTGATCCGTGATTGCCCGCCTCGCCTCCTATCTGGTTGTGATCGCCCTGGCCGCTGCCGGGCTGATCCCCTCCGGATGGATGCCGGCCACCGGGCAGGACGGCAAGGTGCTTCTGGTGATCTGCACCGGCAGCGGCACGGTGGAGACCTGGGTCGATCTGGAGGGCGAAGGCGGTCACGCCCCCACCGAGCAGATGGAGGACCGCAGCTGCCCCTTTGCCGCCCTTGGCGCGGTGGCGCTGCTGCCGGACAGCCTGATTGATCTGAACCTTGAGGCCCCGCTGACAGACCGCTGGTCGCGCGAGGCGTTCACCCATCATACCGCCGGCTTCCACTGGCGCTATGATGCCCGCGGCCCGCCCGCGCTCTCCTGACTTTCTGAACAATTCTGACATTTCCGCCGGCGCCCCGCGCGTCCGGCCCTGTTCCGGTATGGAGAGACCCAATGGCAACCAGCCAACCGCATTCCGCGGGCCAATCGCGCCCGCTTACCGAAAAATTCTACTTCGCCGTCTGGCGCTGGCACTTCTACGCCGGCCTGTTCGTGATCCCCTTCCTGATCATGCTGGCAGTGACCGGCCTGATGATGATGTTCATTACCCAGTTCGATGGCCGCGACGGCGAGAAGATCCCCGTCACCCCAAGCCCCGCCGAGCTGAGCATCCCTGAGCAGGAGGCCGCCGTCCTTGCCGCCCAGCCCGGCACCATCGCCGAATGGATCGGCCCCAAGGCGCCGGACCTGGCCGCCGTGTTCCGGGTGAAAACCGAAGCGGGTCAGCGCCTGGTCGCCCTGAACCAGTACTCGGGCGAGGTGATCGAGGTCTGGGACCGCCGCGCAGGCTGGTATGACCTGGCCGACAACATCCACTCCACCCTGCTGATCGGCGACACCGGCGACCGGCTGATCGAGATCGCCGCAGGCCTCGGCATCGTGCTGGTGCTGACCGGGCTTTACCTGTGGTGGCCCCGCGGCAACGCCGCCAGCGCATTCATCCCCAACTTCCGCGCCAAGGGCCGGGCGCTGTGGAAGAACCTGCACGCGGTGACCGGTTTCTGGATGTCGGCGCTCTTGGTCATCTTCCTGATCTCGGGCCTGTCCTGGACCGGCATCTGGGGCGGCCAGATGATGCAGGCCTGGAGCACTTTCCCGGCGGCGAAATGGGACAACGTGCCCCTGTCTGACGATATCCACGCCACCATGAACCACGGGCACACCAATGACGTGCCCTGGGCGCTGGAACAGACCCCGATGCCCGCCTCCGGCTCTGACGCCGGGATCACTGGCGTTGCCGAAGGCGCGCCCGTGGATGCCGCCAGCCTGATTGCCCTGGGCCGCTCCCTGGGGCTGGAGGGCCGCTTCCGTCTCGCCTACCCCGGCGGCGGAACCGGTGTCTGGACCCTCAACCGCGACAGCATGAGCGGCGACGGCGACAGCCCCTTCATCGACCGCACCGTGCATGTGGACCAGTACAGCGGCAGGATCCTGGCGGATGTGAAATACGAAGACTACTCCTGGGCCGGTAAGGCGATGGCGGTCAGCGTGCCCTTCCACATGGGCCTGATGGGCAGCTGGAGCTTCGTGCTGAACGTGGTGTTCTGCCTCGCGGTGATCTTTGTCTGCCTCTCCGGCCTGGTGATGTGGGTCAAGCGCCGCCCAGCCGGTGCCGCCCGCCTCGCCGCGCCGCCGGAACCGGCAGAGATGCCGTTCTGGAAGGGGGCCGCGCTGATTGCCGTTCTGGTCTCGCTGGCCTTCCCGCTGACCGGCCTGGCGCTGCTGGCGGTGCTGGCGTTCGACGTGCTGCTGCTCGGCAACCTGCCGCTGCTGAAACGCGCGGTGAGCTGACAGAGCGCCGCCCGGCCTTCCAGCCGGGCGGCATGCCCGTCATCAGACGTGCTGCGCGCCGTTCACCTCGATCTCGGTGCCGGAGATATAGGAGCTCTCCTGCGAGCACAGGAAGTAGATCGCCGCCGCCACCTCCTCCGGCTGGCCCAGCCGCTGCATCGGCAGCTTGGCGACGATCTTCTCGGTGCCGGGCGACAGAATCGAGGTCTCGACCTCCCCCGGCGCAATGGCGTTCACGCGCACCCCCATCGGCCCGAAGTCATGCGCCATCTCCCGCGTCAGCGCCGCCAGCGCCGCCTTCGACGTGGCATAGGCGGCACCGGCAAAGGGATGCACCCGGCTGCCCGCGATCGAGGTCACATTGACGACGGAGCCCTGCGCCGCCGCCAGCTCTTCCTTCAGGCCGCGGGCCAGCACCACCGAGGCAAAGAAGTTCACGTGAAACACCTTGCCCCAGTCCATCAGGTCGGTGTTGAGCGTATTGAGCCGCTCACCCTCCGGCCCCTTGGGCGAGATGCCCGCATTGTTGACCAGCGCGTCCAGCCGCCCGTCCAGCAGCTCCTGGATCTGGCCCACCGCGTTGATCGTGTCCGACGGGTCCGACAGGTCAAGCTGCACATGATTCTCCTGGCCGCCGCCCCAGGGGCATTCCTGCGGGAACGGCTGGCGCGAGCAGGTGATCACCCGCCAGCCCTCGGCGTTGAAGCGGCGCACGGTTGCGTGGCCGATGCCGCGGCTGGCGCCGGTCAGCAGCAAAGTCTTCTGGCGCATGGCGCACTCCTTGTGTGAGAATCTGGCGTGAGCCTAGCACCCGCGCCGCGATCCGCAATGGGGTGCGCCAAACGCGACCCTTGGCAGCGGCGCCGGAACGCCGTAACACATCGGGGCTAAGGGATGATGCAGCAATGAAGAAACAAGATATGAACCGCGATTGGATTGCCACCGCCGAAACACTCTCCAGCGCGCTGCCCTATTTCCAGCGCTTTGCCGGGGCCATTGTGGTCATCAAGCTGGGCGGCCACGCCATGGGCAGCGATGAGGCGATGGACACCTTCGCCCGCGACATCGTGCTGATGCGCCAGGTGGGCGTCAATCCGGTGATCGTGCATGGCGGCGGGCCGATGATCAACGCGATGCTGGAAAAGCTGCAGATCAAGTCGGAGTTCGTGAACGGCAAGCGGGTCACCGACGCCGCCACCATGGAAGTGGTGGAGATGGTGCTGTCCGGTGTCGTCAACAAGCGCATCGTGCAGGCGATCAACCGCCAGGGCGGCCGCGCGGTGGGGCTGTCGGGCAAGGATGCGAACCTCATCATCTGCGATCAGGCCGATCCGGACCTGGGCTTTGTCGGCGCGCCCGCCGAGATGGATCCCAAGGTGCTGTACGGCCTGTTTGAAAAGAACCTGATCCCGGTTATCGCCCCGATCGGCGGCGGCCGCGACGGCGAGACCTACAACATCAACGGCGACACCGCCGCCGGCGCCATCGCCAAGGCGCTGACCGCCGACCGGCTGCTGCTGCTGACCGATGTGGCGGGCGTCAAGAATGCCGAGGGCGACGTGGTGACCGAGCTGAAGGCGGCGGATGTCGAGGAGATGACCGCCAGCGGCGTGATCGCGGGCGGCATGATCCCCAAGACCGAGACCGCGCTGGACGCGGTGCGGAACGGCGTGCGCGCCTGCACCATCGTCGACGGGCGGGTGCAGAACGCGGTGCTGCTGGAGCTTTACACCGACCACGGCGCGGGCTCGATGATCCGCGCCTGAGGCGTCTGCAGAAAGGGGACTTGGGGGGCGCTGCCCCTCTTGGCCCCTTGGGCCAATTCACCCCGGGATATTTTCTGCCAGATGAACAAGGGATCCGTGCTGCACGGCGTCCGATCTGTGCAACACAGTTGATTTTTGCTGCTGCATACGCATCGCTGAATGCATGGAGCATGAAACCCTGATCCGCCTTGCGGCCTTCCTGGGCCTGTTTGCGCTGTTTGCGGCGGCAGAGGCCTGGGCGCCGCGGCGCGCCCGCAGCCTGCCGCGGCGGCGGCGCTGGCCCGCCAACCTGTCGATCTCTGTGCTGAACACGCTGACCCTGCGGGCGCTGGCGGTGGGGCTGCCCTTGCTCGCCATCGGCGCGGCGATGGATGCGGCAGAACATGGCTGGGGGCTGCTGAATGCGGTGCGCTGGCCCGGCTGGGTGGAGGGGCTGCTGGCAGTGCTGGTGCTGGATTTTGCGATCTGGCTGCAGCATCTGATCACCCATAAGGTGCCGCTGCTGTGGCGGCTGCACCGGGTGCATCATGCCGACCGCGACATGGATGTGACCACCGCGGTCCGCTTTCACCCGGTCGAGATCGCGCTGTCGATGCTGCTGAAGATCGGGCTGGTCTATGTGCTCGGCCCCTCGGCCCTGGCGGTGGTGCTGTTCGAGATCCTGCTGAACGGCACCGCGCTGTTCAACCATGCCAACCTGGCGCTGCCCCGCAGGGCGGACGCGCTGCTGCGGCTGCTGCTGGTGACGCCGGACATGCACCGGGTGCATCATTCCACCCGCCGCAGCGAGCATGACAGCAACTACGGCTTTGCCCTGTCGGTCTGGGACCGGATCTTTGGCACCTACACCGCGCAGCCCGGCCAGGGGCACGACGGCATGACCGTGGGGCTGCAGTGGCAGGACGGGCGCCCGGCCCGGCTGGGCTGGAGCCTGTTGCTGCCGTTCCGCCGCCGCTGAGCCGGGCGGCAGGAAGACGCCGGCGGGCGGCTGCGCGGCGTTTTTGCACTCTGGACGGGACGCCCGCACTGCTAGGCTCGCCCCATGCCACCGGACCGGATGCCGCTCATGACCCCGACTGACCTGCCGGATGCCCCGGACCGGGACACTCCTTTTTATGCGCAGATCGCGGCCGCTGCCGCCCAGGCCGGGCTTGCGGTTTACGGCGCGCTGCATCCGCGCCGCCAGCCGGTCAAGGCGATCACCGGCGGCACCCTGGTGCTGCTCGGCACGGACCAGGCGTTCTGGCCGCGCTTCACCGCCAGCCCGGAATACAGCGACGGCAGGCCGGACCCGGTGGACCGCTGGTCGCAGCGGGTGGTCGGATCTCTGGCAGAGACCCTGGGCGGCTGCGCCCATTACCCCTTTGGCGGGCCGCCCTATACGCCCTTCATCAACTGGGCACTGGCCACGGGGCGGTTTTTCACATCACCGTCACAGATGATGGTGCATGATCAGGCCGGACTGATGATTTCCTTGCGGGGGGCCATTCAATTCGAACAGGAATTTGACATCCCCCCTCCGCTTTTGGCAGAGTCGCCCTGCCACAGCTGCCGCTCCCGTCCCTGCCTGACCGCCTGCCCGGCGGCTGCGCTGGCGGACGGGGGACCTTACGATCTGGCGGCCTGCCACGGCTATCTTGATACCAGCGCAGGCGCCGGCTGCATGACCGGCGGCTGTCTGGCCCGCCGCGCCTGCCCGCTGAGCCGCACCGCCGGCCGGGCGGCTGACCAAACCGCACATCACATGAGGCATTTTCACCCGCAATGACCTGCACCCTTATTCTGACCCGCCACGCCAAATCCGCCTGGGACACCAGTGTGCCCAGCGATCACGCCCGCCCGCTGAACAAGCGGGGCCGCCGCTCCGCCCCGGCCATTGCCGACTGGCTGCGCGGCAACGGCTACGTGCCGGATCAGGTCATCTCCTCCTCATCCAGGCGCACCCGCGAAACCTTTGAGCTGATGGAGCTGGGTGTGCCCGCGGCCTTTACCGAGCGGCTGTACCACGCCAATTCGGACATCCTGTTCCAGGTGCTGAGCCAGGCCGAGCATCCCCGCGTGATGCTGATCGCCCATAATCCCGGCATTGCCGCCTTTGCCCATTCCATTGTGGACAACCCGCCGGACCATGCCCGCTTTGACGACTATCCGACCGGCGCAACCCTGGTGGCGGAATTCGATATCGGCACCTGGAAGGATCTGAGCTGGAGCAGCGGCAAGGCCATTGATTTCGCCGTCCCGCGGGAACTGCTGGGCGAGTAGCCCGCCTCCCAGCCCCCGGCGCCTGCGTCATTCCGGCGCATCCCGCGCCGGAGGCCTCTGGCACGGCGGCGCGGGCAGTTTTATAATTCCGGCCGGAAGCACGCCCCCGCGAGGATTGGAGAAGACCCATGCACCGCCGTACCCTGCTGCTGGCCGCAGCCGCCCTGCCCTTCGCCGCCCTGCCGGGCTTTGCCGCGGAAGCTGAGACCACCATCCGCATCATGAAGTCGCCCACCTGCGGCTGCTGCACCGCCTGGGCCGACCGCCTGGCCGCCGCCGGTTTCACCACCGAGGTGCGCAACGTGGACGACGAGGAGCTGTGGGCCATGAAGGCGCGGCTGGGCGTCGGCGGCGATCTGGCGTCCTGCCACACTGCGATGGCCGGGTCTTACGTGATCGAGGGCCATGTGCCCGTTCCGGACATCCAGCGGCTGCTGGCGGAACAGCCCGCGGCGCTGGGGCTGACCGTGCCGGGAATGCCGATCGGCTCGCCGGGCATGGAGATGGGGGACGAGCGCGAGGCGTTCGATACCCTGCTGGTCCTCGCCGATGGCACCACCGAGGTCTTCGCAAGCCATTCCTGATCCGGACAGCCGGAACGAAAAAAGGCCGGGCGCATTGCCCGGCCTTTCTGTATTGCAGAGCGGGCGGTTCCGCCCGCCGCCGCTGCGGCCCTCAGTGGCCCAGGATCTGGCTGAGGAACAGCTTGGTGCGGTCGCTCTTCGGGTTGTTGAAGAACTCTTCCGGCTCGTTCTGTTCGACGATCTGGCCTGCGTCCATGAAGATCACCCGGTTCGCCACCTGACGGGCAAAGCCCATCTCGTGGGTCACGCAGAGCATGGTCATGCCTTCCTCCGCCAGTTCGATCATGGTGTCCAGCACCTCCTTGATCATCTCCGGGTCGAGCGCCGAGGTCGGTTCATCGAACAGCATGATGCGCGGCATCATGCAGAGCGAACGCGCAATCGCCACGCGCTGCTGCTGGCCGCCCGACAGCTGGCCGGGGTACTTGTCGGCCTGCTCAGGGATCTTGACCTTCTCCAGGAAGTGCATCGCCCGCGCCTCGGCCTCTTTCTTGGGCGTCTTGCGGACCCAGATCGGCGCCAGGGTGCAGTTCTCCAGGATCGTCAGATGCGGGAACAGGTTGAAGTGCTGGAACACCATCCCGACCTCGGACCGGATCTTGTCGATGTTCTTGAGGTCGTTGGACAGCTCGGTGCCATCCACCACGATCCTGCCCTGCTGGTGTTCTTCCAGCGCGTTCAGGCAGCGGATCAAGGTAGACTTGCCGGAACCCGACGGGCCCGCGATGACGATCCGTTCGCCCTGGTTGACGGTCAGGTTGATGTCGCGCAGCACGTGGAAGGACCCGTACCACTTGTTCATGTTGGTGATTTCGATGGCGACCTCGTCGCTCACCTGCATCTTGGAGCGGTCGATTTCGCGGTCGGACATAAGTTCAGACATGTGTTGAACTCCTTAACGGTGGTCGGTGGCGAGACGGCGCTCAAGCCACTGTGAGTATTGAGAAATGCCGTAGCAGACGACGAAGAACAGAAGCGCAGCAAAGCCCAGAAGCTCCCAGTACACCCCGTTCCACTCGGTGGAGGCGAGGATCGGGCCGCGGATCATGCCCACCAGGTCGAACATCGAGATGACCGAGACCAGGGTGGTGTCCTTGAACAGGCCGACGGCCACGTTCACGATGCCCGGGATGGAGATCTTCAGCGCCTGCGGCAGGATGATCAGCCGCATTGCCTGCGCATAATCCAGGCCCAGGCTGTCGGCCGCTTCATACTGCCCCTTCGGAAGCGCGGCGAGGCCGCCGCGGATCACCTCGGCGATATAGGCCGCCGAGAACATGGTGATCATGATCACCACGCGCAGGAACAGGTCCACCGTGCTTTCCGGCGGGAAGAAGTAGGCCAGCATCACCGATGCCACGAACAGCAGGGTGATCAGCGGCACGCCGCGCACGAACTCGATGAAGATGACGCACATCCACTTGATCAGCGGCATGTCCGACTGGCGGCCCAGCGCCAGCGCGATGCCCAGGGGCAGCGACAGCGACACGCAGGTCACGCCCAGCATCAGGTTCAGCATGAAGCCGCCCAGATCGCGCGAGGGCACCGGGCTCAGCCAGGCGTTTTCCGACGCGCCTTCGGGGATCAGCATGCCGCCGGCGATCCAGACCGCAAACGCCGCAGCAATTGCGCCGAAGAAGGCGATCGCAAAGCTGCTCTTGCCGAAGGTCTGGAACACGGCCGCACCCGCCGCAAAGCCCAGCAGCGCCACCACCGGCACCATCAGCGTGCCGCCCCAGATCAGCCAGAAGGCCAGGAACGGGTAGATGGCAGTGAAGATCAGCAGCTTGCGCGGCAGGTCAAAGAACAGCACCGGAGCGGCCGCAAACAGCAGCAGAACCAGGGCGAGGTTCGGACGCCAATAGGCATCAGAGGGATATTTGAAGCCGTAAAGCAGCTGGTTCCAGCGTTCGGTCAGCACCGAGAAACAGGCCCCGGTCTTACCCTGCAGAATTTCGCGGCATTCTGCCAGCGAGCTGGTGGTCCAGACCCCGTTCAGAATCCACGGCAGGGTGTTTTGCAGCACCATGTAGATCACCGCCAGCGCCGCGATGGTCAGGGCGGAGTTGGCGGCGTTGGAGAACAGGTTCTCGCGCAGCCATTTCACCACACCGGTTTCCGACGCCGGCGGCGGGGCCGGCGGGATCTGGGTTTCGCGGACAAAGGCGACGGTTTGTGCGTGTGTATCGCTCATGTCTCAGCGCTCCTTCAGCTTCACAGATGCGTTGTAGACGTTCATCACCATCGAGATCACCAGCGAGGCGGTCAGGTAGAACAGCATCAGGAGCAGCACGCACTCGATGGCGCGGCCGGTCTGGTTCAGGGTGATGCCGCCAAGGGTTGCGGTGATATCCGCATAGCCCACGGCGATGGCGAGCGAGGAGTTCTTGGTGATGTTGAGGAACTGCGAGATCAGCGGCGGGATGATCACCCGCATCGCCTGCGGCAGAACCACCAGGTTCATCACCCGGCGCGGGCGCAGGCCCAGCGCGGCCGCGGCTTCGGTCTGGCCCTTGGACACCGCCTGGATGCCGGCCCGGACGTTTTCCGCGATGAAGGCGCCGGTGTAGATCGACAGCGCGAACCACAGCGCGATCAGCGGGCCGCCGACCTTGATGCCGCCGGTGAAGTTGAAGCCCTTCAGCTCAGGATATTCCCAGGTCAGCCCCATGATCATGGTCAGCGCCAGGAACGGCACCAGCCAGGCTGCGAGGACCGGCAGCAGAGTCTTGGGGCGGACGCCGGTGGCTTCCTGCTTGTTGTTGGCCCAGGCGTTGATCTGATGGGCTGCAACCCAGGACAGGCCGAGCCCGGCCAGGACCAGCAGCCAGTTCATCGAAGCGCTTTCAAAGATCCCGTTCTGGAACCAGGGCAGCGGCGTGTAGATCCCGCGGTTGGTGAAGGCGAAGGCGTCGAACAGCATGCTGGAGGTGGCATCGTCGCCGCGGAACTCCCGCGGCCCCGGCAGCACCGCCGTCATGATGGTGAAGATGATGATGATCCAGATCAGCACCGGAATGTTGCGGAAGATCTCCACGTAGACCGCCATCAGCTTGGAGACGAGCCAGTTGTTGGAGAGCCTCAGCACCCCCGCGATCACCCCGAAGATGGTGGCGGTGATACAGGCCAGGAAGGCCACCAGCAGGGTGTTCAGAACACCGACCAGCGCCGCGCGGGCGTGGCTGGACTGGCTGTCGTATTCAACCAGGCGCTGGTTGATGTCGTACCCGGCCGAGTCGCCAAGGAAAGCGTAGGAAATATTGAGCCCCGCAGCCCGCAGGTTCTGGATAAGGTTGTTGCCCAGATACCAGATACACAGGGCCAGAACGATCGCCGCAATCACCTGAAACGTCAGGGAACGATAGCGGGTATCGTTAATGAGCATAGACAGCCGAAAACTTTCGTTCGGCGGGTCAGTAAGCGTTGACATGTATTGTGATCCCCTGGCTCCGGTTCTTTGTCCTGGCGGCGTTTGTCGCCGCTCCGCAGCGGACCGGAGCTTTTTTCTGATAGGAAAAGGGCGCAGGAATGTCCTGCGCCCCTCCCGGTGGTATGTTTAGCGGAACGGCGGAGCGTACAGCAGGCCGCCTTCGGTCCACTGTGCGTTCAGGCCGCGGGCCAGGCCGACCGGGGTGTCTTCGCCGATGTTCTTGGCAAAGATCTCACCGTAGTTGCCGCCGGCGGCGACAGCCTTCATCGCCCAGTCAGCATTCAGGCCCAGCATCTCGCCCAGGTTGCCTTCGCTGCCCAGCAGACGGTTGATTTCCGGGTTTTCGGTGCCGGCTGCCATTTCGTTGATGTTGGCCGAGGTGATGCCCAGCTCTTCAGCTGCGATCAGCGCCATCAGGGACCAGCGGACAACGTCGCCCCATTCGTGGTCGCCATGGCGGACCAGCGGGCCCAGCGGCTCCTTGGAGATGATTTCCGGCAGGATCACGTGGCCCGACGGATCGTCGAAGGTCGCGCGGGTCGCGGCCAGGCCGGAAGCGTCGGTGGTGTAGACGTCGCAGGAACCCGCCAGGTACTGCTGCTGCGCTTCGGCGTTGGTTTCGATCGGAACCGGCTCATAGCTGATGTTGTTGGAGCGGAAGAAGTCCGCCAGGTTCAGCTCTGTGGTGGTGCCGGTCTGAATGCAAACGGTGGCGCCGTCCAGTTCCTTGGCGGAAGACACGCCCAGCTCTTTCGGGACCATGAAGCCCTGGCCGTCGTAGTAGTTCACACCCACGAATTCGAACTTCAGGTCGACATCGCGCGAGAAGGTCCAGGTGGTGTTGCGCGCCAGCATGTCGATCTCGCCGGAAGCCAGCGCGGTGAAACGGGTCTTGCCGGTGGTCGGCACGAATTCAACAGCGGTCGAGTCGCCCAGAACGGCTGCAGCCACAGCCCGGCACACGGCAACGTCAAAACCTTCCCATTCGCCATTCGCATTCGGGGCCGCAAATCCGACCAGGCCGGTGGTGACGCCGCAGTTCAGCTTGCCGCGGGCTTTCACGTCATCCAGCGTGCCGGCAGCAGCTGCGCCAGCCGCCAGACCGGCAACGGTCAGAGCGCCCAAAAATACGGTTTTTTTCATTTTTACCTCTTCCTGATAGTCCGCCTGTGCGGCGGTTCTTATTACCCGGCGATCCCCCGCCGGAAATGAGACCGAAGAAGGGTTTACCCCTTTTTCGCGCCCGAGTGTGGGCGCATTCATCAACAAACGTCAAGGCCGCTATCAGGAAATTCGATGGGCGCGATGCGCACAAATGCACCGGGAGTAAACATTTTTACTCCACGCGGCCCGAATTGGTAATTTTCTGTTCTCAGGAAAAATCGAAGAACCGTTTGGCGTGCAGGAATTCCTGCCGTTTGACCTCGGCAGCCGCCGCGGCCTCCTCGTCGACGCCCCACTGCTCTTCCTGCCAGCGCTCGTCCAGCCGCGACAGAAGCCAGATGTCCTCGGCGCTGCGCCAGCCATGGGCGGCGGCAAAGCCCAGGATCAAAGAGCCGGAAATCCCTACCAAATCGTGGAACGCCGCCAACTGGAACGGGTTCATCTCCCGGACATTTTCCGCCAGCACCGCCAGCGCCGCGGCGTCCTGCGGCTGGTGCAGCACGCCGGTGCGGGGCTGCAGCCGCACGCCCAGCGTCTCTGCCGCCCAGTCCAGCGCCGGATCCCATTCCTGCGCCTGACGCGACGTCAGCTCAACCGGCGCATCAGCGCGGTAGCACAGCAGATCGCTGTCGCCGTATTCGGCCAGCATGGCGGCCACTTCTCTGTGCTGATGTGTCACCTTGTCAATCGCGGCGTTGGCGGACCGGGTGCAGGGCATCGCAGACGGGTCGACTGATTCGGCCTGCGCGTCCCACTCTGCGGCAATCGCCTCGGCCATCTCCCGCGTCGGCACCGCCAGCAGCGCCTTGGCCGGCGTCTTGACCCGGCGGCCGTCCAGTTCCACCGCAAACCCGTCACCGGTCTGCGCAACCGAGACCGCTTTCCAGAACCGTTTCTGCGCCCAGCCGCTCATCTCTTAGCCTTTCCAGATCTCTGCCAGCAGCGGGCGCAGCTCCGCGAAATCGCGGATCAGGTAATCGGCGCCCAATGTCTCTGCCTTGTGATAACCCCAGGGCACGGCGATGGTGGTGACCCCCGCTGCGCGCCCCATTTCAATGTCAAACCGCGTGTCGCCGATCATCACGGTGCTGCCGCGCTCCACCCCGGTCTCCGCCATCGCCGTCAGGATCATCGAGGGATGCGGTTTCGACGGATGGTGATCGGCCACCTGCCGGGTGACGAAACAGTTCAGCCCATGCGCAGCGATCAGCGCATCAACGCCGCGCTGGGATTTGCCGGTGGCGACCCCCAGCAGGTATTCCGGCACCTCGTTCAGCTCCGCCAGCATCTCCAGCGTGCCGGGATAGAGCGGCGAATGCGCGGCCCCCGCCGCCTCGCGCGCCAGCATGTAGGACGACTTGTAGCCCTCCACCAGCGCCTCGACGGTGGCGGCGTCCTGATCCGGTGCCAGCTCCGCCATCGCCAGCGGCAGCGACAGGCCGACAATCGACAGGATCTCCGCGCGCGGCGGCACCGCCAGGCCGACGCCCTCAAACGCCTCCGCCATGGCGCCGGTGATCGCGCCCTGGCTGTCCGCCAGGGTGCCATCGACATCAAACAGGATCAGCCGCAGCGGTGCGCTCACTTCAGGTCCTCAAACGGATCGTCGGCCGCCAGGTCCTCGCTCCAGCCGAAGGTCTCCCAGCTTTCCTTCATATGCTCCGGCAGCGGTGCCACCACCGAAACCGGCTTGCGCGTCACCGGGTGCTCAAACACCATCCGGCGCGCGTGCAGGTGCAGCTTCTTGGAGATCACCCCGCCGATCTGCGCGCCCCAGCCGTCGCCCATGTTTTCCTGGCCCGAGCCGCCGTATTTGCCGTCGCCGGCAATCGGATGGCCCATGCCCGACATATGCGCCCGCAGCTGGTGGGTGCGCCCGGTAATGGGCTCCATCGCCACCCAGGCGGCGCGGCTGGCGACGCGGTAGAGCGTGGCATACAGCGTATGCGCGCGCTTGGCACCGGGCGTGTCGTCGATGTCGCGCGGATGCACGTTGATCATCTTCTCGCCCTCGCCGGACTTGCCGTGGCCCGGCGCCTTCACCAGCCCGTTCTTGATCTCGCCCAGATAGGGCGTCGGCACGCCGGCCACCAGGGCCCAGTAAATCTTGCGGGTGTTCTTGTGGCGGAAGGCGGCAGTCAGCCCCTGCGCCGCCTTGCGGTTCCGCGCCAGCACCAGCACGCCCGAGGTGTCCTTGTCGATCCGGTGCACCAGCTTGGGCTTTTCCTCCAGCCCGAACTTCAGCGCCTCGGCCAAACCGTCCACATGCTTGGTGGTGCCGGAGCCGCCCTGCACCGCCAGCCCGGCGGGCTTGTTCAGCACGATCACGTCATCGTCGCGGTAGATGACGCAGGACTGGATCATTTTGGCATCCGCATCCGAGATTTTCATCGCGCGCGGCTCGGCCGGTTTCAGGTCGCTGTCCGCCAGCGGCGGCACCCGCACCACCTGCCCCGCCTCGACGCGGCTGCTGGCCTTCACCCGGGCGCCATCCAGCCGCAGCTCGCCCTTGCGGCACATCTTCTCGATGCGGCCCTGGTTCACATGCGGAAACAGCCGCCGCAGCCAGCGGTCGATGCGCTGGCCGCCATCGTCTTCGCTGACGGTAATCATCTGAACGCCGCTCATGCGAACACTCCTCTTGCGGCCATCAGGCCGAGAAACAAACCGCCGACCGACAGGCCCACGGACAAAACTACGTACAGCGCCGCCTGCCCGAAGGCGCCGCGCTCGATCAGGTTGGCGGTCTCCAGCGAGAACGCCGAAAAGGTGGTGAACCCGCCCAACAGCCCGGTCATCACCAAGGGGCTGAGGTGGGTCAGCCCGCGCATCGCGGCGGCGACCACAAACACCCCCATCAGGAAGGAGCCGATCACATTCACGGTGATCACCGCCACCGGGAAATCGTGATGCCCCAGCAGGCGGATCATCCCCAGCCCGGCCAGATAGCGGCACACCGCCCCGATTGCGCCGCCGACCGCGACCATGGAAACCGAAAAAATCATCCCCGTCCTGTCGCCGGCGCAGGCAGGGATGTCAAGTTTTGCCCGCGTTGCAAGGGCTGCAGAGCTGCCACGGCACCGCCCGCCCCTTCATCTTTCCCGAAATACTCCCGCCGGAGGCAGCGGATTTCCCGCAGGAAAGCCGCCCTATTTGTTCCGCTTCAGCCGGAGATTCGCGAAATAGTCATTCCGCCGTTTCAGCTCACGCTCAAACCCCCGCTCCACCGGCTGATACAGCACCGGGCGCTTCACCCCGTCGGGGAAGTAATTCTGGCCGGAGAACCCGTCCTCCGCATCGTGGTCATAGGCATAGCCCTCGCCGTAGCCCTGCTCCGCCATCAGCTTGGTCGGCGCGTTCAGGATATGCTTGGGCGGCGGCGCGCTGCCGGTCTGCTTGGCCAGCCGCCGGGCCGCCTTGATGCCGACGTAAACCGCGTTGGATTTCGGCGCCAGCGCCAGGTAGACCGCAGCATTGGCAAGCGCCAGCTCACCCTCCGGGCTGCCAAGCCGCTCATAGGTCTGCCAGGCATTGAGGCAGACGGTATTGGCCTGCGGGTCGGCCATGCCGATGTCCTCGGTCGACATCATCGTCAGCCGCCGGGCCAGAAAACGGGGATCCTCACCGCCCTCCAGCATCCGCGCCAGCCAGTAGAGCGCCGCATCCGGATCGGAGCCGCGGATGGACTTATGCAAGGCGGAGATCAGGTTGTAATGCTCGTCGCCGGACTTGTCGAACTTGGCCGCCCGGCGCATCAGCCGGTTTGACAGCGCCTCGCGCCCAAGCGGTGCCTCCACCTTCCACGCAGCGACCTGCTCGATGAGGTTCAGCAGCGCCCGGCCGTCGCCGTCCGCCATCTCATGCAGCGCATCGCGGGCATCCCCCGACAGCGGCAGCGCGCGGCCCAGCTCCTTCTCGGCACGCTGGGTCAGGCGTTCGAGATCCGCGAGCGACAGCCGCTCCAGCACCAGCACCTGGCTGCGGCTCAGCACAGCGGCATTCAGCTCGAACGAGGGGTTTTCCGTCGTCGCCCCCACCAGCAGGATGGTGCCATCCTCCATATGCGGAAGGAAGCCGTCCTGCTGGGCCTTGTTGAAACGGTGGATCTCATCCACGAACAGCAGCGTCCCCTGCCCGTTCTGGCGGCGGATCTTGGCGGCCTCGAACACCTTGCGCAGATCCGGCACCCCGGTGAAGATTGCCGAGATCTGCACGAAATGCAGGTCGGTCTCCTTGGCCAGCAGCCGCGCGATCGTGGTCTTGCCCACCCCCGGCGGCCCCCAGAAGATCAGCGACGACAGCGAGCCGGACGCCAGCATCACCCCCAAGGGCGCCTCCGGTCCCAGCACCTGGGCCTGGCCGATCACCTCGCCCAGGGACTGCGGCCGCAGCCGGTCGGCCAGCGGCCGGTTCGGCGCGGGCTGCTGCGCAGCGGCGTCCGCAGACGCGGGGCTGCCGAACAGATCCGCCATCAGAGCCGGAACCTCAGCGCCATGCGGCGGCCGTGCCGGTTCAGGTCCAGCTGGATCCAGCGGCCGCTGCCTGCAAGAATTGCATAAACGTCATCGGTGCTGGCCACTGCCTGGCCATTCACTGCCAGCAGCTGGTCGCCCGCCTGCACCCCGCCGCGCCCGGCATAGGGGCCGGGGTCGGTGACCACCACGCCCTCCGCCGACAGGGGCAGGCCGAGGCGGGCAATCACCTGCGGATTGATCCGCGCCACGGTCAGCCCGGGCAGCGCGGTCTTGTCATCCAGCTGCACCGGGTTGGCGGGCGGCTGGTCGGGCGCCACGATCATCGGCACCTCGATCTCCTCCCGTTCGCCGCCGCGCAGGCGGGTGATGACCGACATATCGCCAAGCCCTGCCACCGACATGCGGAACACCATTTCCGAGGGCGAATTCACCACCTCGCCGTCCACATGGGTGATCACGTCGCCCGGCCTGAACCCTGCCTTTGCAAATGGACTCTCGGCGTGCAGATCCGAGACCACCATGCCCTCCGGCAGGTCCATCCCGAGAGAGGCCGCCAGATCCGCGTCCACCGGCTGGCCCGCCATGCCCGCCCAGGGTCGCTGGAACTCTTCCGCGCCGCTGCGGGCCTGGGCGACGAATTCCTTCACCAGGTTGGCGGGAATCGCAAAGCCGATGCCGTTGGAGCCGCCGGAGCGCGACAGGATGCGGGTATTGATGCCAATGAGGTCGCCATTGACGTCGATCAGCGCGCCGCCGGAGTTGCCTGGGTTGATCGGCGCGTCGGTCTGGATGTAGTAGCCAAAACCGTCGCCCGCCCCCATGCCGGTGCGCGCCAGCCCCGAGATGATGCCGCTGCTGACGGTCTGGCCGACCCCGAACGGGTTGCCGATCGCCAGCGCCAGCTCACCCACCTGCACCTCGTCGCTGTTGCGCAGGTCCAGATGCGGCAAGCCTTCGGCCTCTTCCAGCTGCAGGATTGCCAGGTCGCTGGCCTTGTCGCCCAGGATCACCCGCGCATTGTATTCGCGCCGGTCCGCCGTCACCACGCGGATTTCCGTGGCGCTGCCGACGACGTGGTAGTTGGAGACCACGATGCCGTCCGCCGACAGGATCACGCCTGAGCCGAGCGAATTTTCCACCCGCGGCTGCGGCTCGGCAAAGCCGCGGAAGAAGTCATCGAAGAACGGATCGTTCATGAACGGCGAGCGGCGGCGCTGCTGCACCTGGCGCACCACCTTGGCGTAGATATTCACCACCGCCGGCGCCGCCTCCTTGACCAGCGGCGCAAACCCCAGCGCGATCTCCGCCTGGCTTTGCGGCACCCGGGTTTCAGCGGCGGCAGGCAGGGCAAGAATGATGGCAAGGGCAGTAAGCGCGGGACGGATCATGTGGACTCCAGCAGATGTTGCCCGAAGGATATGCGGAGTGCGCGCGCGGATTGCAAGGCGGGAGGCGGACCGGGCCGCAGCGGAGCGCGGGCGCGCTGCCCCGCAGGCCAGGGGAAGCAGGGGCGCTGCCCCTCTTGGCCGGACGGCCAATTCACCCCGGGATATTTCCGGCCAGGAGAAGCGGGCGGCCGCACAAGGCGCCGGCCCTTCCTCTTTCCCGAAATACTCCCCGCCGGAGGCACGCGCCGCACGGCGCGTTCTCTTGCGGCGGGCCTCAGGCTTCGGCCAGCTCCCGCTGCGCGGCCACCGCGCGGCGCTTGGCAACCGC
This sequence comes from Leisingera daeponensis DSM 23529, assembly GCF_000473145.1. Lineage (NCBI taxonomy): Bacteria > Pseudomonadati > Pseudomonadota > Alphaproteobacteria > Rhodobacterales > Roseobacteraceae > Leisingera > Leisingera daeponensis. The sequence continues at coordinate 2,461,957 of NZ_KI421500.1, forward strand.
TGCGGCCAGATGCTCCAGCTCCGCCACGGTGTCCTCCCAGCCCAGGCAGCCGTCGGTGATGGACTGGCCGTAGGTCAGCTCCCCCGTGCCCAGGTCCTGACGGCCCGCCACCAGGTGGCTTTCGACCATCACGCCGGTGATGCGGCTGTCGCCCGCGGCGATCTGGCCCGCCACATCGCGCAGCACGGCGGGCTGGCGCATCGGGTCCTTGCCGCTGTTGGCGTGGCTGGCGTCGATCATCACATGGCCGCGGATGCCGTCCTTTTCCGCCAGCTTGCAGGCCGCATCGACCGAAGCCGCGTCATAATTGGTGCCGCCGCCGCCGCGCAGGATCAAGTGGCCGTCGGGGTTGCCGCTGGTGGCCGCAATCGCCGCGCGGCCCGATTTCGCCAGCGCCATGAAATGATGCGGATGGGCGGCCGAGCGCACCGCGTCCACCGCGATCTGCACATTGCCGCGGGTGCCGTTCTTGAAGCCCACCGGGCAACTGAGGCCGGAGGCCATCTCGCGGTGGATCTGGCTTTCGGTGGTGCGGGCCCCGATGGCGGCCCAGGCGACCAGGTCGGAGATGTACTGCGGCACCGCAGTGTCCAGGAACTCGGTGCCGACCGGCAGCCCCAGGGCGTTGATGTCCAGGCACAGGCGGCGCGCCAGCCCCAGCCCCTCGTTGATGCGGAAGGAGCCGTCGAGGCCGGGATCGTTGATCAGCCCTTTCCAGCCGCTGATGGTGCGGGGTTTCTCGAAGTAGACCCGCATCACGATCTCCAGCTCGCCGGCGAGCCGGCCGCGCAGCGGCGCCAGGCGGCGGGCATAGTCCATCGCCGCCTTGGGATCATGCACCGAGCAGGGGCCGACGATGGCGATCACCCGGTCGCTGCGGCCGTGCAGCACATCCTGAATGGCGGTGCGGCTGGCCAGAACGGTGTCTGTTACCGCTGCCGCCGAGGGCAGCTGTGCTGCAAGATCCTCGGGCGAGATCAGTTCCTGCATACCGGTGATGCGGAGGTTTTCGGTTTGGGGCGTCATGGGTCTGCTTCCTTGGCGGGGGCCCTGGGCGCTGCGGCGGATACAAAAAAACCGCCTGCGGGCTGCGGGCGGTTGGTGGTATCCTGGTGCGTTCCGATCCTGGTGTTCAGAATGCGCTGACCCCTCCGTCCGCCATGTGGCGCGGATAAAAGAAATACCAGAATGCGGCGTAGGTGCGGGTCATGGGCCGGACGCTAGCGGAGATTCGCCCCCCTGTCACCCCGGAAAATGGCAGCAGGCCCTCCGCGCGGGAGGGCCTGCTTTACGGGCTGGGGCGGGTCAGAAATCCTGCCACAGATCGCGGGCGGCATTGCCCTCTGCCGCAGGCATCGCTGCGGCGGGCAGCGGGCTGGCCTCGATCTCCCAGTCATCGCCGCCGTGGGCAGAGGGCGCGGGCGCCGCCGGGGCGGCAGGCGCGGCGGCGCTGCCGTCGACCTGGAAGCGCGCCACCAGCTCGGCCAGCTTGATCGCATCGGTGTTCAGCATGTGGCCCGCGGCGGTGGCCTGTTCCACCATCGCCGCGTTCTGCTGGGTCACCTGGTCCAGCTGGGTGACGCCGGTGTTGATCTCAAGCAGGCCGGTGGATTGCTCCGCCGCGCCTTCGGCGATCTCCGACACCAGCTGCGAGATATGGCTGACCCGGCCGGCGATGGAGCGCAGCGCCTGGCCGGCGCGGCCGACCAGATCCACGCCCTCCGCCACCTGGCGCGAGCTGTCGCCGATCAGCGTCTTGATCTCCATCGCGGCATCCGAGGAGCGCTGCGCCAGGGCGCGCACTTCCGAGGCAACCACCGCAAAGCCGCGGCCCGCCTCGCCCGCGCGGGCGGCCTCCACGCCGGCGTTCAGCGCCAGCAGGTTGGTCTGGAAGGCGATGTCGTCGATCACCGAGATGATCTGCGAGATCTTGTTGGAGCTGTCCTCGATGCCGCTCATCGCGGTCACCGCATCCTGCACCACCTCGCCGCTGCTTTCGGCCTCCTGTCGGGCCTCCCGCACCGTGGTCTCGACGTTGCGCGCGCCTTCCGCGGCCGAGCGCACGCTGGCGGTCAGCTCGTCGATGGCGGCGGCAGTCTCCTCCAGCGTCGCGGCCTGGCTTTCGGTGCGGTGCGACAGGTCGTCGGAGGCCTGGCTGATCTCGGCGGCACCATTGCGGATGCTGGCCGAGGCGCCGATCACCTCCTGCACGGTGGCGGTGAGGTTGTCGATGGAACCGTTGAAGTCTGCCCGCAGCTGCTCGTATTCCTCCGGGAAGGGCTCTTCGATGCGGATGGTCAGGTCGCCGTGCGACAGCCGCGACAGGCGCTCGCTCAGCTCCTGCACCACGCCGGCCAGCTCCGCGTCCTTGCTTTGCGCCTTCTGCTGTTCGGCTTCCTGCATCCGCACCAGCTCGTCGCGGAACTTCTCCAGCGCGCGGGCCATGTCGCCGATTTCGTCGCCCCGGTGCTGGCCGTGGATCTCGACGGCGTTGTCGCCCTCTGCCAGACCGCGCATCGACACCACGATGCGGCGGATGCCGGAGGCGATGCCGGAGCTGGTGACCAGCGCCATCACCGCGCCGATCAAGATCGCCGCGCCGATTGCGGCGGGGATCAAGATCCGGGTGTGCTCCGCGATGCGGTCGCTGGCGGCGCGGCGGGCGGCCATGGTTTCGGTGCCGCGGGCCTGCAGCGAAGCCAGGGTTTCGCGGAATCGGTCGAAATACGCCTTGCCCTGCCCCTCGGCCACCCGGTCGGCCATGTCATCCATGGTGGCGGCGCTGCCGATCAACCGGCGCAGCTGCAGCATCGGCACCACCACGTCATTGCGCCAGTTGCCGATGATCTCGGCCACCGTGTTCAGGCGGTTGGTCTGCATCAGCTTGTCGCTGAAAGCCAAACGCAAGTCCGCCAGGATCTCGTTAAAGCGCTCGTTGCCCTCCATGTAGGGGTCCAGAAACGCCCGGTCGCCCGCCAGCAGGAAGCCGCGCACGCCGGTTTCCATGTCGACGGCGGCGGCCAGCAGGTCCTTGGCGGTGCTGATCACCTCATGGGCCTTCTCCACTTCCTCCAGCGAGGCGCCCAGATAATCCGGATCGGCAATCCCGGCATTGACCAGCGAGGAGAAGATGTTGCGGCGGTTGGCAAGCTCCACCTCCTCGTCCTCGATGATCTTGCCGACCTCGGCGCGGAACTCGTCAAACAGGATCCGGCCCTTGGACTTCTTCACCGCATCGGCCATGTCGTTCATGCTCATGGCGTCGCCGATTTCGCGGCGCAGCTCGATGGCGCCGGCGGCCACATTCTCCTGCCAGCCGGTCAGGATCTCCTCTGCCTCCTGCAAATCCGCCAGCATTTCGGGATCATCCGACGCCAAACCCTTCAGCGCCGTCAGCGCCTCTGCCAGGTCGGCCTGGCCTGCCTCATAGGGCGCCAGAAACTCTTCCCGCCCCGCCAGCAGGTAGCCGCGCAGCCCGGACTCCATGTCCAGCGCAGCCACCGCCAGCGATTGCGACTCGCTCAGGATCCGGCCGGTGTGATCGACTGCCTTGGAGGTCTTCTCCATGCGGCCCAGGTCCAGAACAGCCATCACACCGACGCCAAGCACCAGCAGCAGCGGAAACAGGGCCACCGAAACGATTTTCGTCTTCGTACTGAGGTTTGCCAGGGAAAACCGCCTGGCTGCGGGAGGGTTCTTCTTTTTCATCACGACCGATCCGGAACTAAAGGGATACGGCAGTGAAATCAGAATAAAATTACGATTCTCTTTCGCACAAAAAATGAATCCAAAACATCCGCAGATTGTCGTCGCGTCACGAAAAACCCCCGCTCCGGGGGAGCGGGGGCCAGACAGTCAAACCCGAAAGGGTCAGCGCGTCTTATTCGTCAGCGTCGGCGGCCGCTTCTTCTGCTGCCAGGCGGGCCTTGTCGGCGGCGCCTTTGGCGGAAACGTCGCGGTCGACGAACTCGATGATCGCCATCGGAGCCATGTCGCCATAGCGGAAGCCGGCCTTCAGGACACGGACATAGCCGCCCTGACGGTCCTTGTAGCGCGGGCCCAGAACCTCGAACAGTTTCGCGACGTCCTTGTCCTCTTTCAGCTTGGAAGCTGCCTGACGGCGGGCGTGCAGATCGCCGCGCTTCGCCAGAGTGATCAGTTTTTCAACGATCGGGCGCAGTTCTTTTGCTTTGGGCAGGGTGGTCTTGATCTGCTCGTGCTCGATCAGCGAGCCGGCCATGTTGGAGAACAGGGCCTTGCGGTGCTCATGAGTACGGTTCAGGCGGCGGTAACCACGTGCGTGACGCATTTTTCAGTTCCTTATCTTGCGTTTTACTTTGTCAGGCGGCTGATGCGTGTCAGCTGCTCTCCTTGGGGCAGGTGCCCGATTGTCCCCGGCCAAACCCGGGAATGTATCGGGGAGGACCTTGGCCCTCCCCTCAAAGACATGCCTTAGAAGCTGTCTTCGAATTTTTTCGCCAGATCTTCGATGTTGTCCGGCGGCCAGTCCTCGACGTCCATGCCAAGGTGCAGGCCCATGCCCGACAGCACTTCCTTGATCTCGTTCAGCGACTTGCGGCCGAAGTTCGGGGTGCGCAGCATCTCCGCTTCGGTCTTCTGGATCAGGTCGCCGATATAGACGATGTTGTCGTTCTTCAGGCAGTTTGCCGAACGCACCGACAGTTCCAGCTCGTCCACTTTCTTCAGCAGAAGCGGGTTGAACTCCAGACCATCGTCCTCGTCCTGGCGGCCGGCCGATTCCGGCTCGTCGAAGTTGACGAAGATGCCCAGCTGGTCCTGCAGGATGCGGGCGGCAAAGGCCACGGCGTCATCGGGGGTGATGGAGCCGTCGGTTTCCACCTTCATGGTCAGCTTGTCATAGTCCAGCACCTGGCCCTCACGGGTCGGCTGAACGTCATAGGAGACCTTCTTGACCGGCGAGTAGATCGCGTCGATCGGGATCAGGCCGATCGGTGCGTCTTCCGGCTTGTTCTTGTCTGCCGAGACATAGCCCTTGCCGGTGTTCACGGTCAGTTCCATGAACAGGTCGGCGCCGTCGTCCAGGTGGCAGATCACGTGATCGCGGTTCAGAACCTCGATGCCGGCGGTCTCGGCAATGTCGCCTGCGGTGACGACGGCCGGGCCCTTGGCATTGATCGACAGGCGCTTGGGGCCTTCGACTTCCATGCGCAGGGAGACCTGCTTGAGGTTAAGGATGATATCGGTGACGTCTTCACGCACACCTGCGACGCTGGAAAACTCGTGCAGCACGTTGTCGATCTGCACGCTGGTGATGGCGGCGCCTTGCAGCGAGCTCATCAGCACGCGGCGCAGCGCGTTGCCCAGGGTCAGGCCGAAACCGCGTTCCAGCGGCTCTGCGACAACGGTTGCCTGGCGTGCAGGATCGTTGCCCGGCTTCACTTCCAGCTGTGCCGGCTTGATCAGCTCTGCCCAGTTCTTGTGGATCATGCGTTCCCTCCATTCCTGTCCTTGCCCCATGTCCGGAAGGCCAAGGACGCCCGAGGTTTAAATGACGCACTGGGGCCCTGCGAATCAAGCGGGGCCCCAGCAAAAAATGCGGATTAGACGCGGCGGCGCTTCGGCGGGCGGCAGCCGTTGTGCGCGATCGGGGTCACATCACGGATCGAGGTGATGTTGAAGCCGACAGCGGCCAGTGCGCGCAGCGCAGATTCACGGCCCGAACCGGGGCCCTGAACTTCGACTTCCAGAGTCTTCACACCGTGTTCCTGTGCCTTCTTGCCTGCATCTTCTGCAGCCATCTGAGCGGCATAGGGGGTCGATTTCCGCGAGCCTTTGAAGCCCATGGTGCCGGCCGACGACCAGGAGATCGCGTTGCCCTGCACGTCGGAGATCAGGATTTTGGTGTTGTTGAACGAAGAGTTCACGTGAGCAACGCCGGTGGCGATGTTCTTGCGCTCTTTACGCTTAATGCGGGATTTATCGCGTGCCATTGATCAAGCCTCCCTTACTTCTTCTTGCCGGCGATCGGCTTCGCCGGGCCCTTGCGGGTGCGGGCGTTGGTATGGGTACGCTGACCGCGGACCGGCAGGTTGCGGCGGTGGCGCAGGCCACGGTAGCAGCCGAGGTCCATCAGGCGCTTGATGTTCATCTGCACTTCACGGCGCAGGTCGCCTTCGACGGTGTAGTTGGCGTCGATGTGCTCGCGCACGGCCAGAACTTCAGCGTCGGACAGTTCGTTCACCCGGCGGGTCGGGTCGATGCCAACGGCGTCGCAGATTGCTTTCGCCGAGGTGTTGCCGATACCGGTGATATAGGTGAGGGCGATGGGAACCCGCTTTGCAGTCGGGATGTTAACGCCGGCAATACGTGCCACGTGTCACTTTCCTTTTCGTTGCGGTTCCGTAACGCCGGAACCTTTTTTCACAACACTTGACCGTGGCAGTGTGGCCAGAGGGTCCAGCATTTCGAGGTGATATAGCAGACAGACGAATCCATCCGCCGGGAATCATTCCCAGAAGGGATGGGCTTGCCTATGTGGAATTGCTGCGGGGGTCAACCCGTGATCTGCGAAAACCCCGGGGCACGCCGGCCCCTGCCCCGTCAGCTGCTGCAAGCGAAGAACCGAAGCGGCTCCGGCTCGCCCATCCAGATGGATACCGTGCCGGGTTCCTCCGGGTCCATGACAATCGTGAACAGCTGCGGAAAATACTGCGGGCCGGGCAGTTCGCACCGGCCCGCGTGGTCGGTTGCGCTGTAGGCGCGCTGACCGAACCGGATGGGCGGCTGGAAGCTGCAGAAGTATTCCATCGAGTTAAAGCCGTTGCTGTCCAGGATCAATCCGCCCTCTGCGGCGTAATCCAGCATCCCGTCTTCGCTCATCAGCACCCGGTCGCAGGCAGCGGCGTCATCAAGATAAAGCTGCTGAGCGGACAGCGGACCGGCCGGGGCAGCAGCTGCCAGCACGGCCAGAACTTTTGGGAATTGAGCGGTCATGGGAGCCCCTGGAAATGAAAGTGCCCCGCGCTTATGCAGCACGGGGCACTTCAATCCGGTAAACGGGGGAGCTTACTCACCCATGATCCAGGCCATGTTCTTGCGCACCTCCTCGATCGAGGCGAGGCCGTCGATGCGCTGCAGATTGCCCTTGGCGTAGTAGTAGCCGATCAGCGGCGAGGTTTTCTTGTAGTATTCCATCAGGCGGGTCTTGAGGCTGTCCTCATTGTCGTCCGCCCGGCGCTTGACCTCGGTGGAGCCGCAGTTGGCGCATTTGCCGTCCGCGGGCCAGGGTTTGGTCTGGTCGTGGTAGACCTCGCCGCAGCCGCCGCAGGTGGAGCGGCCGGTGATGCGGGCGACCAGCGCCTCGTCATCCACCTGCATCTCGATCACCGCGTCAAGCTTCAGGTCCATCTCATCGAGCAGCTTGGCCAGTGCGTCGGCCTGGGCCAGGGTGCGCGGGAAGCCGTCGAAGATAAAGCCGCCCTCGGCGCCGCCCTGCAGCTTCTCGCGGATCAGGCCGATCACGATCTGGTCGGTGACCAGCTTGCCCTCGGCCATGATGGCGGCAACCTTCTTGCCCATCTCGGTGCCCGAGGTCTGGGCCTCCCGCAGCATGTCACCGGTGCTGAGCTGCACCATGCCGCGGCTTTCCACAAGGTAGCGCGCCTGCGTACCTTTGCCCGCCCCAGGCGGGCCAAGGAGTATAATGTTCGTCATCGGCGAGAGGGTCCCCGTTTTGTCCGTTTCTTGTTGCGCCCGCGCAGCTGGCTCTTCTCGATAAGGCCCTCATACTGATGCGCGAGGAGGTGGCTTTGCACCTGCTGGATTGTGTCCATGGTGACGGATACCACAATCAGAACGGACGTGCCGCCAAAATATACCGGGATGGCGAATTGGCCGCGGAGGACCTCCGGCAGCAGGCAGACCAGCGCCAGATAGGCCGAGCCCAGAACCAGGATCCGGTTGACCACATATTCGATGTATTCTGCGGTCTTCTTGCCGGGGCGGATGCCGGGGACAAAGCCGTTCTGGTTCTTCAGGTTATTCGCCACGTCGTCCGGTTTGAAGGAGACGTTGAAGGTGTAGAAATAGGCAAAGAACACGATCATCGCGACGAAGAACAACAGGTACAGCGGCTGGCCGGGGCCGAAGTTCGCCAGCAGCCAGGACATCACCGGGCCGGTGGCCGCGCCCGAGGAGAACGCCGAGATGGTGGTCGGCAGCAGCAGCAGCGAGGAGGCGAAGATCGCCGGGATCACGCCCGCCGGGTTCACCTTCACCGGCAGATGCGACGAGCCGCCGTCATAGACCTTCATGCCGACCTGGCGGCGCGGATACTGGATGTGGATCTTGCGCAGCGCGCGTTCCATGAACACCACGAACATGATCACAGCGACAACCATCAGGATCACACCGATGATCACCGCCGGGCTGATCGCGCCGGAACGGCCGGAAGCAAAGAACTGGGCAATCGCTGCCGGAACCTCGGCGATGATGCCGACGAAGATGATCAGAGAGATGCCGTTGCCGATGCCGCGCTGGGTGATCTGCTCGCCCAGCCACATCAGGAACATGGTGCCGCCGACCAGGGTGATCATGCAGGCCATGCGGAAATACATGCCCGGATCGGTCGCCAGGTCGCCCTGCTCCAGCGACACAGCAAGGCCGTAGGCCTGCGCGGTCGCCAGCAGCACAGTGCCGTAGCGGGTGTACTGGTTGATCTTCTTGCGGCCCTGCTCGCCCTCTTTCTTGAGCTGCTCAAGCGAGGGCACCATCGAGGTCAGAAGCTGAACGATAATGGAGGCGGAGATGTAGGGCATGATGCCAAGGGCAAAAATCCCCATCCGGCCAAGCGCGCCGCCGGTGAACATCGACACCATGCCGCCGATGCCCTGGCCTGCCTGCTCCATGAACTGGCGCAGGGCGGCTGCGTCGATGCCGGGAACCGGAATGAAGGTGCCCAGGCGGTAGACAATCAAAAGGCCGATGGTGAACAGGATGCGGTTGCGCAGATCCGTGGCCTTGCCAAGGGCAGCCCAGCTGGTGTTCGCCGCCATTTGTTCTGCTGCTGATACCATGAAAAGGTCTCTTCTTTAGCGAAACGCCGCCCGGAACCGTTTTCCGGCTCGGGCGGCGTTCTAGGAAAACTTAGGCCTATGTATGCGGCATTGGCGCCGCTCACAAGCCGTTACTCTGCGGCGGCTGCAGTTGCCACAGTCAGAGCGCCGCCAGCTTTTTCAACGGCCTCAACAGCGGCTTTCGACGCGCCGGTGACCGCGATGGTGGCTTTGGCGGTCAGTTCGCCTTTGGCCAGAACGCGGATGCCGTCCAGTTTGCGGCGCACCAGGCCGGATGCGACCAGCGAATCCTCGGTGATTTCGGCTGCGTCCAGCTTGCCTGCGTCGATGAACTTCTGGATCAAGCCCAGGTTCACAACGGCGTATGCCTTGCGGTTCGGCTTGTTGAAGCCGCGCTTGGGCAGACGCTGGTACAGCGGCATCTGGCCGCCTTCGTAGCCATTGATCGAGACGCCCGAACGGGATTTCTGACCCTTGATACCACGGCCGCCCATTTTGCCTTTGCCGGAACCCGGGCCACGGGCCACACGGGTGCGTTTCTTGGCAGCGCCGGGATTGTCGCGCAGTTCGTGAAGTTTCATGTCGCTTCTCCTTGCCGGATGCGGGCCCCGAAGCGTGATGGCCCGACCGCGGCTTTTCTTGATTGGTGATTCCGTGGCGCAGAACGCCACCGGGTGCCTATAGACGGGATGGGGGATGGGATCAAGCCCCGCGGGCCAGGCCATGTTCAACAGAACACGGGGACGCCCGCCAAGGCCCCTGCCCTGCCGGTTGCTCACTGTTCCGTCTGTCTCTCTGTGTCCGTTCCGCTGCTGGCCGTCCGTTAAAGGGTGGCGGCGCCGCCGGGGTGGAGATGGGATGGGGTTGCCCCCATGCGAAAACGCGTCTGCGCGCTCCGGGTGCCAGACCGGAGCCCTGTTCCAAGGTGCCGGGGGTGTCAGGCCCGGCGGGTGATCATGACCGGGGATGATACTGCCACAGACGGGTTAAAGCGCCGTAGGCGGTGCGTGCGGCGGTTGCGCAACGGCGGCTTCAGGGACTGAAGCCGCGAAGGGCCGCGGCCTTCTCTGTGCAGAAAACAAAAACGCCCCCGCCGGTATGGCAGGGGCGCTTTTGGGCCAGGCGGTGGAGAGGGAGGAGGATCCGCCGCCGGCCGTGGAGATCACTTGCCGTAGACGTGCTCGCGGGCGGCGCCGGGGATGGCGCAGCGGCTCAGGCCGATGTCGGCCAGGTCGCGGGCGGACAGAGCGCGCAGGGCGTGGACGGTCTGCCGGTATTCGCGGCGCAGCTTCCAGTTCTGCAGCAGGCCGGTTGCGATGCCGCGCAGGCGGGTGGAGAGGCCGGCGGAGGCAGGGGCGGAGAGTGTCGAATAAGCCATTATTCTTGTTCCTTCACATCGGTGCCGGGACGGGCTCCCGGTGCGGTGCTTGATCTGTTCGTTTGAAGTGAACGGGACATAAGGACGCATCCGCGCGGGCACAACGGCTGCTTTGGTCTGGCGGATATGCAGCCGCCGCATAGCAGGCCCGAAAAAGCGGTCCTGCCCGCTTGGCAAAAGAAAACGCCCCCGCCCCGGACGGGGCAGAGGCGCTTTGGCCCGGGCTAAAAGAGGAGGAGAAGAGCGCCCGGGCGGGAGAATTATTTGCCGTAAACGTGCTGCTGCGCGATGTCAGCGATATCGCTGCGGCGCACGCCGATGTCGGCCAGCTCGTGATCGGTCAGCGAGTCCAGTTCATTATAGGTGCGCTGGTATTCGCGGTGCAGCGCCCAGGCTTCCAGCACGCCCTCGACGGTGCGGCGGATGCGGGCGGTCAGGCTGAGCGGCGCGGCGGCAGAAATAACATGTGCCATCTTGGTGTTCCTTGTCTCTTGGGCCGGGCCTATTCCCGGCGGTCCGTTGTCTGGTCTTTTCTGTGACAGCCCAGAGATAGGAAGCGCCGTTGGCGATAACAATTGCCAGATGGGACTGCCCGCTATGCAGGCATTGCAAGGGGGCCTTGGGCGCGGATTACCGCCCTGCCCCGGCCAATCCATTGCAGACGCAGGGGGCGTCCGGACCGCGGGCCGGTCCGCCAAGAAGGCTAGGCGCCTCTTACGTCAGGGGCGCTGAGGGGGTCACCCGTCCCCCGAAGGGCGCAAGACGGTCCTGAGCAGCGACAAGGCGCCCCACAGCAGGAAAACCGGCAACACAAGCATCCGGAGCGTGAAGATGCCGATGATGGTCAAGGAGGAGCGCAGGATCGTGTCGGCTTCCTCCACAAAGACCTGCGCGGCGTCGAGATACCGGCCGCTCTGCTCAAAAACACCGCTCACGCTGTCGCCGGCCTCGCTGATCCGGCTGCTCAGCCACCCCAATACCCCTGCATCGCCCTCCACTGCCGGCGACACGGCCTCCGCCTCATCCGCCTCAGCGCCGATCAGGAAATTCGCCTCCTGCGCGACGGCATCAAGCTCAGCCATGGCAGCGGTCATCTGCGCTGCGGTGGCCTGCTCCCCGACCCACACAGCCAGCACGAACACAGAGGGGATGGCAAAGCCGACCGCAATGCCCAGGGCGATCCCCTTATCGCAGAGCGGTTTCATTGTCCTGGAAAGAACGGGACTGCGGCCGAGGGAGACCCGGCCCAGCAGCGCGGCGCCGAGCACAACGAGGCCAACCGACACCACCGGCGCGAGACCCACGGCGGCCAGCGCGGCACCAGCCGCGACGAGGAACACGGCATCGGCCACGCGTTCCACCGTGTCATCAACGGGCTCCAGCACCTTCAGCGGCTGCAGACTCGCCTGCCCGACAACCGACGCGCCCACCTCGATCTCCTGCGCCGTGGACAGCGCGGCGTTGATTGCCCGCAACGACACATAGACCGTCACCGCTGACGCCGCGATGGTCTCCGCCGTCTGCTCCGGGACGGTGGCAAGCGGGTTCCAATCGCTGCGCCCGGACAGGCCAAGAGCGCCGGTCAGCAGAAACAGCAGGCCCGCCACCACCCCAATGGCGGTGCGGGCGGGTGTCATCGGGGCATCGCGGGAGGGGTCGGTCATTGCTGGTTCGTTGCCTTTGCCAGATCGCATCCGCAAACGCATACCATGCAAAGGCCGCGGCACAACACGCCCGCGTTGCCTCGGACCGGACAAACCCGGCCTGCCGCGGCACCCTGAAAACGAAAAACGCCCCCGGCGAACCGGAGGCGTTTTCCAAAGTCTGATACCGAAAAGGGCTTAGCCGCGCTCTTCGATGATCTGAACCAGGTGCGGGATCGATTCGACCATGCCGCGGACCGAAGGAGTGTCCTCCAGCTCACGGGTCTTGTGCATCTTGTTCAGGCCCAGGCCAACCAGGGTTGCGCGCTGTTTGGCGGGGCGGCGGATCGGCGAGCCGATCTGCTTGACGACGATGGTTTTTGCCATGTCTCTCTACTCCTTACGCTTCAGCTTCGGCGGCTGCCGGTGCATCTTCCCGCTTGGACAGGATGTCAGCAACTTTTTTGCCGCGGCGCTGAGCCACCGCACGCGGGCTCTGCTCTTTCTGCAGGCCGTTCAGGGTGGCGCGGATCATGTTGTAGGGGTTCTGCGAACCGATCGACTTGGAAACCACGTCCTTGATGCCCAGCATCTCGAACACGGCACGCATCGGACCACCTGCGATGATACCGGTACCTTCCGGCGCGGTGCGCATCACAACTTTGCCTGCGCCGTGACGGCCAGCCATGTCGTGGTGCAGGGTACGGCCCTCTTTCAGCGGCACGCGGATCATCTGGCGCTTCGCCTGCTCGGTCGCCTTGCGGATCGCCTCGGGCACTTCTTTCGCCTTGCCCTTGCCAAAGCCGACGCGGCCTTTCTGGTCGCCAACGACAACCAGGGCTGCAAAGCCAAAGCGCTTACCGCCCTTGACGGTTTTCGACACGCGGTTGATCGCGACCAGGCGATCTGCGAATTCCGGTGTCTCTTCACGCTCGCGGCGCGGGCCGCGGCGGTTTTCACGTTCTGCCATCAGGCATTCCTTTCAGTGCGGCGCTAGGCGCCGGTTTATCCGATCCTTGGTGAGATCCGGCCCAAGGGCCGGTCTCCCGGATCATCGGGGCGGCCCCAAGAGGCCGCCCGCATGGGATTTAGATCTTCAGGCCGCCTTCACGCGCAGCGTCGGCCAGAGCCTTCACCTTGCCGTGGAACAGGAAGCCGCCGCGGTCGAAGTAGGCTTCGCTCACGCCAGCCGCTTTTGCGCGCTCGGCGATTGCTGCGCCAACTTTGGCCGCTGCTTCGACGTTGTTCTTGCCGACAACGCCCAGATCTTTTTCCAGGGTCGACGCGGCTGCCAGAGTCACGCCGCGCAGGTCGTCGATCAGCTGAACAGAGATGTTCTTGTTCGAACGGTGCACGGACAGACGCGGACGGCCTGCGTTCACTTTGCGAAGCTTGTTCCGGACGCGCAGCCGGCGCTTCAGAAACAGGGTACGTTTGCTGTTTGCCATTTTGCTGGTCCTTACTTCTTCTTGCCTTCCTTGCGGAAGATGAACTCGCCCTTGTAGCGGATGCCCTTGCCTTTGTACGGCTCGGGACGGCGCCAGTCGCGGATTTTCGCCGCCACTTCGCCCACCTGCTGCTGGTCGATACCTTCCACAACGATTTCGGTCTGCTTCGGCGCGGTGATGGTGACACCTTCCGGAGCAACGAAGTCGACGTCGTGGCTGTAGCCCAGGTTCAGCTTCAGGGTGTTGCCCTGCATCTGAGCCCGGTAACCCACACCCTGGATCTCCAGTTCTTTCTTGAAGCCCTGGGTCACGCCGGTCACGAGGTTTGCCACCTGAGTGCGGGACATGCCCCACTGCTGACGGGCACGCTTGGACTTGCCGCGCGGCTCGATGGTGACAACGTTGTCGTTCACGGACAGGGTGACGTCGTCGGTTGCGGTGAAGGTCCGGGCGCCTTTCGGGCCTTTCACTTCGATGGTCTGGCCGGACACAGAGGCGGTGACGCCGCTGGGCAGTTCGACCGGTTTCTTACCAATACGGGACATTGCGAGGCCTCCTTAGAAGACGGTGCAAAGCACTTCGCCGCCAACGTTGGCTGCGCGTGCGTTTGCGTCCGACATCACACCCTTGGGGGTGGAGACAATCGACACGCCCAGGCCCTGGCGGACCGACGGGATGTCATTGACGCCCATGTAAACGCGGCGGCCGGGCTTGGAGACCCGCTTGAGCTCGCGAATGACAGGTTCGCCGTCGAAGTACTTCAGGCTGATTTCGATGGCCGGGTGGCCATTTTCACCAGTGGTTTTCTCATAACCGCGGATGTAGCCCTCGTCCGCCAGCACATCCAGCACCCATGCCCGCAGCTTGGACGCCGGGGTCATGACGGTGGATTTGCCGCGCATCTGAGAGTTACGGATACGGGTGAGCATATCGCCGATAGGATCGTTCATATCACTCTCTCCCTTACCAGCTCGATTTCACCAGACCGGGGATCTGGCCGTTGGAGCCCAGTTCCCGCAGCATGATACGGCTTACCTTCAGCTTACGGTAGTAAGCGTGGGGACGGCCGGTCAGCTGGCAACGGTTGTGCAAACGGGTCGGAGCCGAGTTGCGCGGCAGTTTCGCCAGTTTCAGACGCGCCTTGAAGCGCTCTTCCATCGGGCGGGATTCGTCGTTTGCGATTTCTTTCAGCTCGGCACGCTTTGCGGCGTATTGTGCCACCAGGCGCTCGCGCTTCTTTTCGCGTTCGATCATGCTTTTCTTAGCCATGGTCTCTTCCTTCCCGCGCTTAGCTGTTGAAGGGCATGTTGAAAGCTTTCAACAGCGCCTTTGCTTCCGCGTCGGTTTTCGCGGTGGTGGCGATCACGATGTCCATGCCCCAGGCTTCGTCGATCTTGTCGAAGTCGATCTCCGGGAACACGATGTGCTCTTTCAGGCCCATGGCATAGTTGCCGCGGCCGTCAAACGAGGTGCCCGAAACGCCGCGGAAGTCGCGGATACGAGGCATCGCAATGGTGATCAGACGATCCAGGAATTCGTACATCCGGTCGCCGCGCAGGGTCACCTTGGCGCCCATCGGCATGCCTTCGCGAACGCGGAAGCCGGCGATGGAGTTCTTGGCCACGGTGGTGACAGCCTTCTGGCCCGCGATTGCGGTCAGGTCGGCCTGAGCGGATTTGGCTTTCTTGCTGTCTTTGACAGCAGCGCGGCCGCAGCCGATGTTCAGAACGATTTTCTCCAGCTTGGGGAGCATCATGTCGTTCTTGTAGCCGAATTCCTCTTTCAGAGCGCCACGGATGGTCTCTTTGTAGAGGGCTTTCAGACGCGGGGTGTAGGTTGCAGCGTCAAGCATCAGACAGTCTCCCCGGTGGTCTTGGCGAAGCGCACCTTCTTGCCGTCTTCCTCGCGGAAGCCGACGCGGGTTGCTTTGCCGTTGCTGTCCAGCAGTGCCAGGTTCGACAGGTCGATCGGCAGTGCCTTGGACAGGCGGCCGCCCTGGCTGTTCTGGGTCTGGCGGGTGTGGCGGATCGCCATGTTCACGCCTTCGACGATGGCTTTGCCTGCTTTCGGGTCAACGGAGGCAATGGTGCCTTCCTTGCCCTTGTCGCGGCCTGCCAGCACGACGACCTTGTCGCCTTTACGGAGTTTCGCAGCCATGATTACAGCACCTCCGGAGCCAGCGAGATGATCTTCATGAAGTTCTTCGCGCGCAGTTCACGAACAACCGGGCCAAAGATACGGGTACCGACCGGCTCGTTGTTGTTGTTCAGGATAACGGCTGCGTTCCGGTCAAAACGGATCGCGGTGCCGTCTTCGCGGCGGACTTCTTTGGCGGTGCGCACGACAACGGCCTTACGGACGTCGCCTTTTTTCACGCGGCCGCGCGGGATGGCTTCCTTGACCGAGACGACGATAATGTCGCCAACGGATGCGTATTTACGCTTGGAGCCACCCAGAACCTTGATGCACTGAACTCGGCGTGCGCCTGAGTTGTCAGCTACATCCAGATTTGTTTGCATCTGGATCATGTGGTTTCTCCCGACCTTTGGGGCAGCGATGCGTGCTGTGATCCCCCAGGGTTTCGACTTTGCTGTTCAGCCCAGTCGCCAGGAGTCTCGGATGAGACTCTTAGGCTTCCAGAACTTCCCAGCGTTTCGTTTTCGATTTCGGCGCGCATTCGATGATGCGGACAGTATCGCCGACCTTGAAAGCGTTCTTTTCATCGTGAGCCCGGTATTTCTTGGACTTACGGATGGTTTTCTTCAGAACCGGGTGCGTGAAGCGGCGTTCAACCGAGACGGTGACGGTCTGGGCGTTTGCGTCGCTGGTCACAACGCCTTGCAGGATACGTTTGGGCATTGTGTCGCTCCTTATTCGGCTGCTGCTGCAGCTTTTTCGTTCAGGATGGTCTTCACTTTGGCAGCATTGCGGCGGGCCGCTTTGATGCCGGCAGTGTTTTCCAGCTGACCGGCTGCCTGCTGAAAGCGCAGGTTGAAGCTCTCTTTTTTCAGGGATGCGAGCATATCGCGGAGTTCATCCACGGTCTTCTCGCGCAGATCATTGGCGTTCATCGCCTTTGTTCCTTGTCCAAAGCACCAGAAGGCCCCGATGGGTCACCTTTAAACCTGGTGGGTTATGTCAAACCGCGCAGGAAGGCGCGGAAAAAAGAATCACCCGACCCGGATCCGAAGCGGATTGGGGACAGGCGATGGGTCCCTATAATGGAGACGGGCTGCGGGGGCAAGGGAAAGATTGGCCGCCGTGCCGGGCGCGGGCCGCGGGCAGGCTGCCCCTTCTGGCGGCTGCGGCCCTGGCTGGTCAGCCTGCCTTCACCGGGCTGTCGTCCGGCACGAACCAGTCGTCATAGCCGGACGCCCCGGCGGCCACGTTCCTGTAGCCGTTCTGCTCCAGCAGCGCCCGGATCGCTGCCCTCTGCTCGGTGTAATTATGCTCCACCGTGATGGCGTTGAACCGGTGCTTGCTGAAATCGAATGCCTGCAGAATGTCCAGCTCGCTGCCCTCGGTATCGACCGACAGGAAATCAATCTCCCGCGGGGCGCCGTGCCGGGCGAGCATGTCCAGCAGCGAAACGGTCTTGACGGTATAGCTTACCGCCTTGCGCCGGCTTCTGGAGTGCAGGTCGGCTTCGCTGAAGTCCGAGATCGTCGACAGCTCGGCCGCGCCAGTCTCCTTGAACTCCAGCTCGGCCCCGGTTTCCTTCCAGACGCAATCGTACTCCACCTCGCAGGACCGGTTCCGGCGCAGATCCTCGTGCCAGCACTTCGCGGGCTCAGCCACGATGCCGGTCCAGCCGAACTCCTTTTCCAGCACATAGGTGTTGCTGATGGATTTGCCGTTGGTGGCCCCGAACTCGACGAAATACCCGCCCCGCTTAAAGCCATTGGCGACCAGGGCAAAAACATCCTGGCTGGCCTGGGACTGCCAGCCGCCGCTGGTGCCGTTGAGATTGGCCAGCAGGAAATCCCGGAACGCTTCGCCCTCAGCGGCCTTGCGGCGGCATTCCTCCAGCTCATTCTGCTGGGCCTTGTACTTGGACGCACTGCTCACGTGGAGGCCGATGGCATGAAGCGCGCTTCGGATCTTGGGGTGCATTTCGGGTTCCAGTCGGTTTGGGTCAGACAAGCGCCCTTGGCGGGCACGGCGCGTTCAGGTCAGGCGGCCTGTGCCGCGCCGGCGCCCCAGCGCAGCGGAGCGGTCCGCGGGCTCACTCCCACTTGTAATTGAAGCTCACAGAAATCCGCTCTTCCTCTGCCATGTTCAAAGGCACCTCGTGGCGGATGAAGCTTTCCCAAAGCAGCACGTCGCCAACGGCGGGGGCCTGATAGACAAAGGTCTTCAGCTCCTGGCGGCAATCCTTCAGGCGCGGCGGGTGCGCCATCATCATCGCGTGGCGCGGATCCTCCAGCTTCAGCGCGCTGGCGCCGTCCGGCATCGACACATAGGTGGTTCCGGAAATCACCGAATGCGGATGAATGTGGCTGGCATGGGTGCCGCCTTCCGGCAGGATGTTGATCCACAGATCCTCCAGCACCAGCGCACGCCCGTCCAGGTCCAGCTCCAGATCCTCGGCAAAGGCCGCGACGTGCTGGTCCAGCGACTTCACCAGATCGGCGAAGATCGGGAACCGCCAGGGCAGATCCGTCAGCGAGGCATAGGAGGTATAGCCGGGATAGCCGTTCTCCTCGCACCAGTCCTGCCCGGCATCATCATCGCCGGCGATGACAAGGCAGGAGTTTTCCAGTTCCTGCGCGTCAACCGATGGTCCGAATTCGGACAGCTGCGCGCGGTAAAGGCGGGTCACAAAGAGCGATTCAATCTGGGCCATGGCTGCGTCTTACCGCAACCCGCAGCCAAGCGCGAGAGCCTGGCGCGCGGCAGCCGCCGGTTTTAACCCGGCCCGCAAACCCGCCAGCATGTTGAAATAGTGAAAGTTACCCTGCGGAAGCTCACGCTGATTTAACGAATGAAGTCCATTTTGGACCAAAAACGCCTCTGCAAGAGGTCTCAGTGAAATGGTCCAGGTCCTATGAAATCAAAACTTACCGTCAGCACGGCCATCCTCTCCATCATCGTTCTCGCAGGCGGCCTGATGGCCGCACTGGTCAGCCTGCTGCTCTATTCGCATTCCGTGCGCGATGACATGCAGCGGCGCGTTGCCGGGATTGAGGAGATCTATCTGAACCTCGACAAGATCGAGCTTGAGTTCCTGAAGGCCCGGCGCGCCGAAAAGGATTTCCTGCTGCGCCGGGATGAAAAATACCTGTCCCGCCACGCCTCAACGATGACCCGGATTAAGGAGACTTACGGCTCTCTTGGCCGTCAGATGCCGGCGGTGGCCGAATTGTCCGGCGCCGCCCTGCAGCTCAAGGACATCGGCGCCGCGATTGACGCCTATGAGGCCAGCTTTATCGCGCTGGCCGGCAGCAACAGGCGGCTGGGGCTGGACGAGAACAGCGGCCTGGAGGGAGAGCTGCGCACGTCGGTCAAGAATGCCGAGGCCACTCTGGAAGCGCTGGATCAGCCGGTCATGCAGGTGAAAATGCTGATGATGCGGCGGCACGAGAAGGACTTCATCATGCGCCAGGCGCCGAAATACCTGGACCGGCTGAACGCCCGCGTGGAAGAGTTCCGCGCCTTCCCGGCGAGCTATTACACCAGCGCCGCCCAGCAGAAGGAAATCCTGGGCCTGATCGGCGCCTACCAGGCGTCCTTTGCCGCCTATGCCGGGGAATCGCTGAACGAACAGCAGCTGCGCAAGCAGGTGTCGGGCCATTATGCGGATGCCGAACCGCTGCTGGCCGCCATCCACGAGGAGGTGCGCGCCCTGCGGGATGAGGCGTGGGCCAGCGGCGAAACGGTCAGCGCCGAGGCGCAGACCAACGCGCTGCGGGCGGGCATCGGCGGTTCGCTCCTGTTTGTCGCGGTGGCCCTGCTCCTGGCCCGCAGCATCGCCCGGCCGCTTAAGCAGACCGATACCGTGCTCAAGAAGATGATGCAGAACGACTTCACCCCGGAGATCCCGAAATCCGGCATCCGCGAGATTGCCGCGATTGCCCAGGCCGCCGGCGCCTTCCGCAAGGCAGAGGCCGCCAAGCAGCAGCTCACCCGGGAGATAACGGAAGTGATCGCCGCCTGCGGCGAGGGCGATTTCTCGCGCCGGATCGCTGACACCGGCGACGGCGGCCAGGACGGCAGCCTGGGCCGCGGCGTGAACGCCATCGGGGAAGTGGCCGGCAAGGGCCTGGGCGATGTTCTCAAGGTGCTGGACGCGCTTGCCGAGGGCGACCTGACCCGGCGGATGCCGGCAGGCCAGAAGGGCGTGTTCAAGAATATCGCCGGGGCCATCGACAACCTGGCGTGCAGCCTTGAGGATGTGGTCGGGCAGCTGGCCGGCAGCGGCAGGATGCTGAACGAGACCTCGCAGGAGATCGCTGCGGCGGTCGCCGATGCCTCGCACCGCGGCGAATCCTCTGCCGCCGCGCTGGAACAAACCGCGGCGGCGCTGCAAACGGTCCGCGACACGGTCCACGATACCGCCGCCAGCGCCCAGGACGCCCGCCAGTTCGTCAACGACGCCCAGACCAAGGCGGAAGCCACCCGGGAGGTCGCGGACAAGACGGTCGCCGCCATGCAGCGCATCAAGGAATCCTCGGACGCGATTTCCAAGATCACCGGCCTGATCGACGATGTGGCCTTCCAGACCAACCTGCTGGCGCTGAACGCCGGGGTGGAGGCCGCGCGCGCGGGCGAAGCCGGGCGCGGCTTTGCGGTCGTCGCCTCGGAAGTGCGGGCGCTGGCGCAGCGGTCTTCAAGCGCGGCGCAGGAAATCAGCGCATTGATCAGCAGCAGTCAAAGCGAGGTGACCGGCGGCGTCGAACTGGTGGATGAGGCAGGCAAAGCGCTGGCCGCGATCCTGGAGACCGTGACCCGGGCCGCCGAAAAGGTGAACGAGATCGCCGAGAACACCACCGAGCAGGCCAACGGCATTTCCGAAGTCAGCGCGGCGATCGAGGCGCTGGACAAGGATTCCCAGCGCAGCGCCGCCATGCTGGAGGAAACCGCAGCGGCCGGCCAGATGCTGCGCGACGAGGCGGGCAACCTGGCGCGGGCGATTTCCGGCTTCCGGCTGGAGCCAGCGGCCCCTGCCGGTGCGGACAGGGCACCGGAACGCGCACCCGCTGCACAGGCCGCATAGAACGCCCGCGCAAGGGGGTGGCTGGACAGGTCACCCCTCCACTGGCGGCACGGCCCGGCGGTAGAGATGCCATGTGGTATGGCCAAGGATGGGCAGGGTGAAGATCAGCCCCAGAAACGCCGGAACCAGCGACACCAGCATGGCGGCTGAAATGATCGCCGCCCAGCCTAGCATGACCAACGGGTTTTCCGTGACCACGCGAATGGAGGTGATCATCGCAGACACGAAATTGGTCTCCCGGTCCAGCAGCATCGGCATGGCGACAACGGTCACCGAGAACAGGACTGCCGACAGGAAGGCGCCCACGCAGGTGCCGACCGCAAGAAAGGCCCAGCCCTGCGGCGTGAAGAAAACGGTGTTCATGAACCCGTCGAAATCCGAGAAGGACGCATCCTTGAGGAGGATCGCCAGCCACAGCCGGACCTGGTAAATCCACACCCAGAAAATGAACAGGGTGACAAAGGCCATCCAGCCCAGCTCGCGGTTGCGCTGATCGGCCGCCACGGTGAGGATACCGGACCAGCTGAAGCTTTCTCCCCTCTGCCGCCGGCGCGACATTTCATAAAGCCCGGCGGCGGCGAAGGGCGCGACCAGCGGAAAGCCCACCGCGGCGGGAATGATCATCCAGATCGCGCCGAGCCAGACCAGGCACCAGACAAACAGGATTCCGAAAACCGCATAGAACAGGCCGAAGAAGCCGCTCATGAAGGGGTGCGCGCGGAAATCGGAAACCCCGGCCTTCAGCGCCGCGGCGATATCGCCCGCAGTCACCTTGTTGACCTTTGGCACGAATTGCGGCGGCGGCTGCAGCTTGTCCGGCGGCGGGGGCGCTGCGGTCTTGGATGTCATGACACACTCCTCCCAAAGCATGGCACCGCGCCGGCCCGCTTGCCCGGAAACCCGGCGCTGGACCCGGCGGTGAAACAGGCATCCCTCCTCCGCGTGCAAGTGTGCATCAGGCAAGGCTTTGCGGCAAGGGGCCGCAAGGCAGCCAAACCCGCGCGGCAAACCCGGCCCCCTGCCCCGACACAGCCCCCCGCAACGAAAAAACCCCCGCCGGTCTCCCGGCGGGGGCTTTCATTTCTTGGCAGTCGCCAGACTTACCAGTCTTCGCGGACCACGACGCGGGTCTTGACCGGCAGCTTCATCGCCGCCAGGCGCAGGGCCTCGCGGGCGACTTCGTCGCTGACGCCGTCGATCTCGAACATCACGCGGCCAGGCTTAACCTTGGCTGCCCAGTAGTCCACGGAGCCTTTACCTTTACCCATACGGACTTCGGTCGGCTTCGAGGTCACCGGAGTGTCCGGGAAGATACGGATCCAAACACGGCCCTGACGTTTCATATGGCGGGTCATGGCGCGGCGGGCAGCCTCGATCTGGCGTGCAGTCACACGCTCAGGCTGGGTTGCCTTCAGGCCATAGGTGCCGAAGTTCAGGTCGGAACCGCCTTTTGCCAGACCGTGAATCCGGCCCTTATGCATCTTGCGGAATTTAGTGCGCTTTGGCTGAAGCATCTCAAATCCTCCTTAGCGACGGCCGCCACCGGCACCACGGGGTGCAGGGCCGTCCTGGATTTCTTGTGCTTTACGGTCACGCGCCGAAGGATCGTGCTCCATGATCTCGCCTTTGAAGATCCAGACCTTGATCCCGATGATCCCGTAGGGGGTCATCGCTTCGGAGTGTGCGTAATCGATGTCGGCACGCAGGGTGTGCAGCGGCACGCGGCCCTCACGGTACCATTCGGTACGCGCGATTTCCGCTCCGCCCAGACGGCCTGCGACGTTCACCCGGATACCCAGGGCGCCCATGCGCATGGCGTTCTGAACCGCACGCTTCATGGCGCGGCGGAAGGACACACGGCGCTCCAGCTGCTGGGCGATGGACTCGCCGACCAGCTGGGCGTCCAGTTCCGGCTTGCGCACTTCAACGATGTTGAGGTGCAGCTCGGAGTCGGTCATCTTGGCCAGCTTCTTGCGCAGGACTTCGATGTCCGCGCCTTTCTTGCCGATGATGACGCCCGGACGGGCGGTGTGGATGGTGACGCGGCATTTCTTGTGCGGGCGCTCGATGATCACGCGCGCAATGCCTGCCTGCTTGCACTCTTCCTTGATGAACTCGCGGATTTTGATGTCCTCGAGCAGCAGATCACCGTAGTCTTTGGTGTCGGCGTACCAGCGGCTGTCCCAGGTGCGGTTCACCTGAAGGCGCATGCCGATCGGATTGACTTTCTGACCCATTAGGCTTGCTCCTCAACTTGACGCACCTTGATGGTGATCTCCGCGAACGGCTTCAGGATTTTGCCGAACCGGCCACGGGCACGCGGACGGCCGCGCTTCATGGTCAGGTTCTTGCCAACCCATGCCTCGGCGACGATCAGTTCATCGACGTCCAGGTTGTGGTTGTTCTCAGCGTTCGCAATGGCGGACTGAAGGCATTTCTTCACGTCCTGCGCAATCCGCTTGTTGGAGAAGGTCAGGTCGGTCAGCGCCTTTTCGACTTTCTTGCCGCGGATCATCTGCGCCACCAGGTTCAGTTTCTGCGGCGAGGTACGGAGCATGCGCAGTTTTGCCATTGCTTCGTTGTCTGCCACGCGGCGGGGGTTCTTTTCCTTGCCCATGACTTACTTCCGCTTCGCTTTTTTGTCTGCGGCGTGGCCATAATAGGTGCGGGTCGGCGAGTATTCACCGAACTTCTGACCGATCATGTCTTCCGAGACGTTGACGGGGATATGCTTCTGGCCGTTGTACACACCAAAGGTCAGGCCGACGAACTGCGGCAGGATGGTGGAACGGCGCGACCAGATCTTGATCACTTCATTGCGGCCCGATTCACGCGCTGCTTCGGCCTTTTTCAGGACGTAAGCATCAACGAAGGGGCCCTTCCATACGGAACGTGCCATGGATTAGCGGCCTTTCTTCTTGGCGTGGCGCGAGCGGACGATAAGCTTCTGCGACGCCTTGTTTTTGTTGCGGGTCCGTTTGCCCTTGGTCGGTTTGCCCCAGGGGGTCACCGGGTGGCGCCCGCCGGAGGTCCGGCCTTCACCACCGCCGTGGGGGTGGTCGATCGGGTTCATCACGACACCACGCACGGAAGGACGCTTGCCCTTGTGGCGCATACGGCCGGCTTTACCGAAGTTCTGGTTCGAGTTGTCCGGGTTCGACACTGCACCGACGGTGGCCATGCATTCCTGACGCACCAGGCGCAGTTCGCCCGAGGACAGGCGGATCTGGGCGTAACCACCGTCACGGCCAACGAACTGAGCGTAAGTACCGGCTGCACGGGCGATCTGGCCGCCTTTGCCGGGCTTCATTTCGATGTTGTGAACGATGGTACCGATCGGCATGCCCGAGAACGGCATTGCGTTGCCCGGCTTGATGTCTGCCTTTGCGGAGGCGATGACCTTGTCGCCGACAGCCAGACGCTGCGGGGCCAGGATGTAGGCCAGCTCGCCGTCGTCATACTTCACCAGGGCGATGAAGGCCGTCCGGTTGGGGTCATATTCGATGCGCTCGACGGTTGCGGCGACATCAAACTTGTTCCGTTTGAAGTCCACGATCCGGTACAGGCGCTTTGCACCGCCACCCATGCGGCGCATTGTGATACGTCCGGTGTTGTTCCGGCCGCCCGTTTTGGTCAGGCCCTCAGTGAGGGATTTGACCGGACGCCCTTTCCAAAGCTCCGAACGGTCGATCAGAACCAGCCCACGCTGGCCCGGCGTCGTCGGTTTATACGACTTGAGTGCCATGCTTTCTGTCTTCCGTTTAGCGTGCAGGCCCTTAGGTTCTTGTCTTTGGACCCGCTATGTTTAAGGCCCCCGGAGGTGCCTGAGTTATAGGGCCCCGAAGGTCCCCAGGTTCGAACATCCTGACAAACGTAACGACCCCGGAACGAATCCGGGGTCTGCAGGATTGGTGCGACTTAGCAGAGGTGTTTGGGGGAGTCTAGCTGCTTTTCTGTCATCATTGCAGCGAGCGATTAGCTTAAGACCCTACAAGTTATGGGTACTGCCATTCGACAGAGTTGTAGTTCATCGCTGCGCCTTACTCTACTGCATAGAGATAATCACGCCAGCGGGGCTTCTTCATGCCTCTTCGCGTATCTTCGTCGTCATACTTCCTTATGTCTGCCTCCAAACGCCCAACAGCTTCCCTTTCTTGCTGATAGCGTTCCAGAGCAGCCTGATAACTTACACGAACAGCTTGCAATTCTCGACTGATTTCAAAGTACCCCCCGTAACGTGGCACTTCTTCGTCGGTGCAGCCTACAAACTGCAAAGCTAAATACGTACAGACGAGCTCACCTTCGGTGTAAGCGCCCTCAATGTTTTCATCCATAAAGTATGGCCCGATTGTAACAAACGTTTTGCGAGGGAAATATCCGATGCACGCATTGTTAATCAGACCTTGCAAAATCATATCCGGATGAAGGCAAAGGACCTCCGACATCGACAGCAAGTCAAAATTCCGGTCATACAATCCAGATAGGCCATGTCGCCAATCGACATCAGCGTTACACTGCGTGAAGCCATTAAGAAACCGGTACATTTCTTCAAAATCAACGCCCAACTCGTGTGAAACTAGCCCCGCTAGCTTTCGATCGATAGCAGGCAGATTCAAAGCCAACATGTCATCAGGCCGCTCATCCAACGATCTCCACTCAACCGTGATCCCTAATTCGCCACCCAATTTTGGCACATAACTTTTTTTCATATCCAGGTTCCAAAACTCTTCAGAAACAATTCTCCAACTACTTATGAACATGGTCAAAATTATGTTCTGGCTTAAGAACTTCCGCGTTTCCCCGACAGAACAAGGTTGCGCCTGTTCACGTCGTCCTGTTTTCAAGAGGCGCGCCAGCGCTGTCTCGAGGGGTGGCGCTCTCACCATGGCGTTTGTCAGTTTATCCCGGCCAAATCCGTAGAAGCTCACCGACAGGCACACCACCCGCCAAGTAGCGCCGCCCCATGGGGGCGGGTCATGCCGGAGGCATGCTTTCAGCATGACGCTGGCGCGGCGGCCTGCGGCCTTGATCCCGCGCCTGGGAGCGAGATCGCAGCTCAGTGCTTTGATGGCCGTTGCGCACCCACCGCACGCAGGGCTTCGCGGATCTTAACCGGCAGCGGCTATAACCTTGAGGCCGAGCTGTTCCAAAGGACCCCGCCATGCCCCACAAGCCCCACAAGCCCCCTGTCCCAACGAAAAAGGCCCCCGCTTGCGCGAGGGCCTCTCAATCTTGTCAAAAAGGCAAATCTCAGAGTCCGGTGGACACGTCGATGGTGTTGCCTTCTTCCAGGGTCACATAGGCTTTTTTCACGTCCTTGCGGCGGCCGATCTGGCCGCGGAAACGCTTGACCTTACCCTTGGTGACGGTGGTGTTGACCGCTTTCACCTTGACGCCAAAGAGAGCTTCGACAGCTTCCTTGATCATCGGCTTGTTGGAGTCGATTGCCACTTCGAACACCACTGCGCCGTTTTCGGACGCCATGGTGGATTTCTCGGTGATGATCGGCTTGCGGATCACGTCGTAGTGTTCTGCCTTCACGCTCATTTCAGACGAGCCTCCAGTGCTTCGACACCTGCCTTGGTGATCACCAGGGTGTCACGCTTCAGGATGTCATAGACGTTGGCACCGATGGTCGGCAGGATGTCCAGACCTTCGATGTTGCGCGACGCTTGCAGGAAGCCTTCGTTGACCGATGCGCCGTCGATGATCAGCGCGCGCTTCCAGCCCAGGTTTTTCACCTGCTTGGCCAGAGCTGCGGTCTTGCCTTCGGCAGCCGCGTCCTCGATGATGACCAGCTCGCCCGCTTTGGCTTTGGCGGACAGCGCGTGGCGCAGGCCCAGCTTGCGGAACTTCTTGGTCAGCTCGTGGCCGTGCGACCGGACAACGGGGCCCTTGTAGATACCGCCCTTGCGGAAGATCGGCGCGTTGCGGTCACCGTGGCGTGCGCCGCCGGTGCCCTTCTGGCGGTAGATCTTCTTGGTCGAGTAGGAGGTCTCCGAGCGGGTCTTCACCTTGTGGGTGCCCTGCTGCGCGTTGTTGCGCTGCCAGCGGACCACGCGGTGCAGGATGTCCGCACGCGGCTCCAGGCCGAACAGGTCTTCGGACAGCTCGATGTCGCCAGCCTTGCCGCCGTCGAGTTTGATCACGTCAAGTTTCATGCTTCACCACCTTCCGCGGAAGCTTCCGCAGTTTTCAGAGCGGCCGGGAAAGGCAGACCCTCGGGGGCTTTCTTCTTCACGGCATCCTTGACGGTAACCCAGCCGGATTTCGGGCCCGGAACGGCGCCCTTGATGAATACCAGGCCGCGCTCGGCGTCGGTTTTCACCACTTCCAGGTTCTGGGTGGTCACGCGGGCTGCGCCCATGTGGCCGGCCATTTTCTTGCCTTTGAAGACCTTGCCCGGGTCCTGACACTGACCGGTCGAACCGTGCGAACGGTGCGAGATCGACACACCGTGCGAGGCGCGCAGGCCGCCGAAGTTGTGCCGCTTCATGGCACCGGCGAAACCTTTACCGATCGAGGTGCCGGTCACGTCCACTTTCTGGCCAGCCAGGAAGTGTTCGGCCGAGATTTCGGCACCGACTTCGATCAGCGCGTCAGCGGGGACGCGGAATTCAACCAGCTTGCGCTTGGGCTCAACCTTGGCTGCTGCGAAATGGCCGCGCATGGCTTGCGAGGTGCGCTTTGCCTTGGCGGTGCCTGCACCCAGCTGAACGGCGGTGTAGCCGTCTTTGTCTTCGGTGCGCTGCGCAACAACCTGCAGGCCGTCCAGGTGGAGAACGGTCACCGGGATCTGCTTGCCGTCTTCCATGAACAGCCGGGTCATGCCGACTTTCTTTGCGATAATACCGGAACGCATAATCTATACCCTCCGATCTTACGACTGCAGCTTGATTTCGACGTCAACGCCGGCGGCCAGGTCGAGCTTCATCAGCGCGTCCACGGTCTGCGGGGTCGGGTCGACAATATCGAGAAGGCGCTTGTGGGTGCGGATCTCGAACTGGTCGCGGGATTTCTTGTCAACGTGGGGGCCACGCAGAACAGTGAATTTCTCGATCTTGTTCGGCAGCGGGATCGGGCCGCGCACTTGGGCGCCGGTCCGCTTGGCAGTGTTGACGATTTCCTGGGTGCTGGCATCCAGCACGCGGTAGTCAAATGCCTTCAGCCGGATACGGATGTTTTGGCTTTGCATCGTATAGCCTTATTCTAGGCGTTGGGGTTGAGAGGAGGGCCCGCGCTCACCGCAATCCCTCTTCGAACCCAAAAGGCGGGAATCATCCCGCCCCTATTCGCATCAGCGAACTTGCGCCCTATACGCCCTGCGGGCCCTAGTGGCAAGGGGTTTCGCCACGAAACGGTTGCGTTCAGGGCGTACGGCGGGTTTGGGGGTTGTTAGGGGAGGTTAAGGGTACCTTACGGCGGGTAGATTGCCTGCCCGACACTTGCTAGGGAATGTCGGGGAGCAAGGAACAGAATTTCGATAGCATCTGGGAACAAGAAGTTAATTGTTCTTTCCCGCTTCGGCGCTCGCTGCCGCAATAATCCTTTGAGTATTTGCATTCGCCTCTTCTAGTGATCGCGCGATACGCGGCCACGACGCGAAAGCCTCATGCAGCAACTCCTCCCGCCGGACAAATGCCTTCGTCAGGTACGCGGCCTGCAAGAGTTGTTTGTCATCCATCTTGATGCCTGATGCTTCGCCCATAGCCGCAAGCAACTCTGCCTGCTTTTCTCTCGCCGCATGGGCGAAAATGCGGCTGTTTTGTCGCTCCGCAGCTTCATTACTTACATGTGCGATCAGAGAATCCCGCTTCCTCAAGACATTCGGGCTGTCAGAGAAAACTACCTCTATGGAGGAGACAGCCGCTTGGTACTCAGGGTTAGCTGGAGTTAACCAACTATTCAGCATCCTGAGAAGCAACTGTTCTTTAGCCTCTTTTGTTTGCAGGCACCGCAACGATGGCTGTAACGGTCGAAACGACTAGGCTGAGAAGGCCTACTGTAATTTCATTCATCCGATTTCCCCGGCTAGGTTGACCGGTGAAACGTCATGGGATTCACCGCAACTATTCAAGCCAAAACTGGATAAGACCGCCCGGACGCCGCGCGTTCGGGCCGCGCCCGGCCAGCCCGGAGGGCGGGCGCGATTAGCATCGCACCCGGAGCTGGCGCTCCCTGCGGCCTCAAAAGCTCCACTGGAGCTTTTGCAAGACGGCCTCCGGCCCCTGGCCGGTCCCTGCCCTGTTCTGAGGTTACGGGAAGAGGCAAGGTGGTGGGCGTGTCCAGTGTTCCAAAAGGGTGGGCAGATTGCCCCCCTACAGGAGCCGTGCGCCACACAGAAAAAGGGCCGCTCAATCGAGCGGCCCTTTCTGTAATCAGAACCGTGTGGGCTCTCAGCGGTTTCCTAGCGAAAACCGCCTGCCGCCCACCGTTTCAAAATCATTATTCAATGATTTTGGAAACAGTCTTAGTGCGCGCGTCTCGGGATCATCGCGTTCAAACAAAAAGGGCGCCGCAAGGGCGCCCTTTCCGTTCGAACATTCGCTGACGCGAATTACTCGATGATCTTCGACACGACGCCGGCGCCGACGGTGCGGCCGCCTTCGCGGATGGCGAAGCGCAGGCCGTCTTCCATCGCGATCGGCGCGATCAGCTCAACGCCGAACTTCAGGTTGTCGCCCGGCATCACCATCTCGGTGCCTTCCGGCAGGGTCACGGTGCCGGTCACGTCGGTGGTGCGGAAGTAGAACTGCGGACGGTAGTTCGCGAAGAACGGGGTGTGGCGGCCGCCTTCTTCCTTGGTCAGGATATAGGCTTCGGCTTCGAACTTGGTGTGCGGCTTCACCGATTTCGGCGCGCACAGAACCTGGCCGCGCTCAACGCCTTCACGGTCGATGCCGCGCAGCAGCGCGCCGATGTTGTCGCCCGCTTCACCGCGGTCCAGCAGCTTGCGGAACATTTCCACACCGGTGCAGGTGGTGGTCTGGGTGTCGCGGATGCCGACGATCTCGATCGAGTCGCCCACGTTGATCACGCCACGCTCCACACGGCCGGTCACAACGGTGCCGCGGCCGGAGATCGAGAACACGTCTTCGATCGGCATCAGGAACGGCTGGTCAACCGCACGTGCCGGGGTGTCGATGTACTCGTCGACAGCCGCCATCAGCGCCTTGATCTTCTCTTCGCCGATTTCCGGATCACGGCCTTCCATCGCCGCCAGCGCGGAGCCCGCGATGATCGGGATATCGTCGCCCGGGTAGTCGTAGGACGACAGCAGCTCGCGGATTTCCATTTCGACGAGCTCCAGCAGCTCTTCGTCGTCGACCTGGTCAACCTTGTTCATGAACACGACCATCTTCGGGATGCCAACCTGGCGGCCCAGCAGGATGTGCTCGCGGGTCTGCGGCATCGGGCCGTCAGCGGCGTTCACAACCAGGATCGCGCCGTCCATCTGGGCAGCACCGGTGATCATGTTCTTCACGTAGTCGGCGTGGCCGGGGCAGTCGACGTGCGCATAGTGGCGCGCTTCGGTCTCATATTCCACGTGCGCGGTGGAGATGGTGATGCCGCGCGCTTTTTCTTCCGGTGCGCCGTCGATCTGGTCGTAGGCTTTGAAGTCACCGAAGTATTTGGTGATCGCTGCGGTCAGCGTGGTCTTGCCGTGGTCAACGTGGCCGATGGTGCCGATGTTGACGTGCGGTTTATTACGTTCAAACTTTTCCTTAGCCATGATGGCCTCCTTTTGCTTGGAGGGAGGCCCGCACCACCTGCGAGCCCCCTTATTTTCTGACGCTTACGCGTATTTCGCCTGGATCTCTTCCGAGATGTTCTGCGGCACCGGATCGTAGTGATCGAACTGCATGGTGAACTGGGCGCGGCCCGAGCTCATCGAGCGCAGAGTGTTGATGTAGCCGAACATGTTGGCCAGCGGCACGAAGGCGTCGATGGCGATGGCGTTGCCGCGGTTCTCCTGGCCGGACACCTGGCCGCGGCGGGAGGTCAGGTCGCCGATGATGCCGCCGGTGTATTCTTCCGGGGTGATCACCTCAACCTTCATCACCGGCTCGAGCAGTTTCGCGCCAGCTTTGCGCATGCCTTCGCGCATACCCATGCGGGCGGCGATTTCGAAGGCCAGAACGCTGGAGTCCACGTCGTGGAACTTACCGTCGACCAGGGCAACCTTGAAGTCGATCACCGGGAAGCCTGCCAGCGGACCGGAGTCCATGACCGACTTGATGCCTTTTTCGACACCCGGGATGTATTCCTTCGGCACCGCACCGCCGACGATACGGGATTCGAAGGAGTAGCCTTCGCCCGGCTCGGTCGGAGAGATGATCAGTTTCACCTCGGCGAACTGGCCCGAACCACCCGACTGTTTCTTGTGGGTGTAGGAATGCTCGACCTCTTTGGAGATGGTCTCGCGGTAGGCCACCTGCGGCGCACCGATGTTCGCCTCGACCTTGAACTCGCGCTTGAGGCGGTCCACCAGGATGTCCAGGTGAAGTTCGCCCATGCCCTTCATGATGGTCTGACCGGACTCGATGTCGGTTTCGACGCGGAAGGACGGGTCTTCGGCGGCCAGACGGGCCAGACCCTGGGACATCTTCTCCTGGTCGGCCTTGGTTTTCGGCTCAACCGCGATCTCGATCACCGGATCCGGGAAGGTCATGGTTTCCAGAACGACCGGGTCGTTGACGGCGCAGAGGGTGTCACCGGTGGTGGTGTCCTTCAGGCCTGCCAGCGCGATGATGTCGCCTGCGAACGCTTCCGTGATTTCCTCACGGTTGTTCGAGTGCATCATCATCATCCGGCCAACGCGCTCTTTCTTGCCCTTGGTCGAGTTCAGCAGGGTGTCGCCCTTGTTCATCACGCCGGAGTAGATCCGGGTGAAGGTCAGGGAGCCGACGAACGGGTCGTTCATGATTTTGAACGCCAGGCCCGCGAAGGGCATGTTGTCGTCCGCGCGGCGGGCGATGTTACGCTCTTCGTTTTCGTCGCCCGGCTTGAAGCCCATGTAGTCGACAACGTCCAGCGGGCTGGGCAGGTAGTCGATCACGGCGTTCAGCAGCGGCTGCACACCTTTGTTCTTGAACGCGGAACCGCCCAGGACCGGAACGAAGTGCAGCGCCAGGGTGCCCTTGCGCAGCAGTTTGCGCAGGGTCGGCACGTCGGGCTCTTCGCCTTCCAGATAGGCTTCCATGGCGTCGTCGTCTTCTTCGACGGCCGCTTCGATCATCTTGCCGCGCCATTCGTCAGCCAGGTCTTTCAGGCTGTCGCGGATTTCGACCTGCTCCCAGGAGGCGCCAAGGTCTTCACCCTTCCACAGCCACTCTTTCATGGTGACCAGGTCGATCAGGCCTTCCAGCTCGTTCTCTGCGCCGATCGGAATACCGACGGGAACGGCGCGGGCGCCGGTGCGGTCTTCGATCATGCGAACGCAGTTGAAGAAGTCGGCGCCGATCTTGTCCATCTTGTTGACGAACACCATGCGCGGAACCTTGTAGCGGTCAGCCTGACGCCACACGGTTTCGGTCTGGGGCTCAACACCGGCGTTTGCGTCGAGAACGCAGACGGCACCGTCGAGAACCGCCAGCGAACGCTCGACTTCGATGGTGAAGTCAACGTGGCCGGGGGTGTCGATGATGTTCAGGCGGTGCTTCGGGGTGTCGGCGTTCTGACCGTCCTCGGTGCGTTCCCAGAAGGTGGTGGTCGCAGCCGAAGTGATGGTGATGCCGCGTTCCTGCTCCTGCTCCATCCAGTCCATGGTGGCTGCACCGTCGTGCACCTCACCGATGTTGTGGGATTTGCCGGTGTAATACAGGATGCGCTCGGAGCAGGTGGTTTTACCTGCGTCGATGTGCGCCATGATACCGAAGTTACGGTACAGTTCGAGGGGATATTCGCGTGCCATAGGTCTAGGTCCTCTAGCTTACCAGCGATAGTGGCTGAAGGCTTTGTTCGCCTCGGCCATCTTGTGGGTGTCTTCGCGCTTCTTGACCGCGGTGCCACGGGACTGGACGGCGTCCATCAGCTCGCCTGCGAGGCGCTCTTCCATGGTGTTTTCGTTGCGGTTGCGTGCAGCAGCGATCAGCCAGCGGATGGCCAGCGCTTCGCGGCGCTCGGGGCGGACTTCAACCGGAACCTGGTAGGTCGCACCACCAACACGGCGGGAGCGGACCTCGACGGACGGTTTGATGTTGTCCAGCGCTTCGTGGAAGACTTCAACCGGAGCGCGCTTGATCTTGCTCTCAACGCGGTCAAACGCGTTGTAGACAATACGCTCTGCGACCGACTTCTTGCCGTCGATCATCAGGTTGTTCATGAATTTGGTCAGAACGCGGTCGCCGAACTTGGCGTCGGGCAGGACTTCGCGCTTCTCTGCGGCGTGACGACGGGACATCTCGCTCTCTCCTTCTTACTTAGGACGCTTCGCGCCGTACTTCGAGCGGCGCTGCTTACGGTCTTTGACGCCCTGGGTATCCAGAACACCGCGCAGGATGTGGTAACGGACACCCGGAAGGTCTTTTACCCGGCCGCCGCGGATCAGAACCACAGAGTGTTCCTGAAGGTTGTGGCTTTCACCGGGGATGTAGGAGATCACTTCGAAACCGTTGGTCAGGCGGACCTTCGCAACTTTCCGCATAGCGGAGTTCGGCTTCTTCGGAGTGGTGGTGTACACGCGGGTGCAGACGCCGCGCTTCTGCGGGCACTGCTCGAGGTGCTGGGACTTCGAAACTTTGCGTTTCGGCTGACGCGGCTTGCGGATCAGCTGCTGGATCGTTGGCATTCAGGTATTCCCCGTTTAGCAACTTGTCATGCACGCCGGCGCGTGCGGGTGATTTCGCTGCACTTATGCGTCCACAAGCGCAAAAACCGCAATCGCTCCCGTACCGAGGTGAGACGACGCGGTGAGTTTACAGAGGGCCAGGGTGATAAAAGTGCCCAGGCCTTGAGCCACTGCAATTTTGAATTCGGCTTGTGGAGACATGCTCCGGGTGCCGGATAGCCGGGCATATATGGGGAGTCGCGCAGGTTGTCAACAGCAGCCGGGCGGAAGGCCCCTGCCCCGGCCTGTCCCGGCCTGCCCGCAGCGGGGCGGCTGCCGCGCGGGCGCTTGCCAGGGTACCGCGCGCCCGCCATAGTTGCCGCCAGCGCCATTGTCACGAACGGATTTCAGAATGCAGGTCATCGGGCTGTGCCGGTTCTCTTACCCGGCGATCGGCGGGTTTCAGGTGGAACATGAAACAATCGAACAGCGCATCGCCTATCTGTATGACGCCGAGCGGATGGAGGAGCGTTTCCGGCTGCTGGAAACCATCGCCCTGCCCTGCCTGCGGGAGCAGACCGACCAGGATTTCACGCTGATCGTGGTCACCGGCGACAGCCTGCCGCGCATCCATCGGGACCGGCTGCACGACCTGACCGCGGACATGCCGCAGGTCCAGATCCGCGCGGAGCCGCCGCGCCGCCACCGCGAGGTGATGAAAGAGATCCTCAACAGCGCCCGCCGCGATCCGGACCAGCCTTGCCTGCAGTTCCGCCATGATGACGACGATGCCGTTTCGGTGGATTTCACCGAACGGCTGCGTGCGGCAGCCGGGGATTGCCAGGGACTGCTGCGGAAGAACCGCAGCGTGGCGTTCGACTTCAACCGCGGCTATCTGGCGGAGGCCGGGCCGCAGGGGATCCGCGCGGCGGAGGACGTTTTTCCCTATGTGGTGGCCGCCCTGGGCATGTATGTGCGCGGCGGCTGCCCGCTGACGGTCATGAATTTCGCCCACCACAAGATCAACCGCTTCATGCCGACCGTCACGGTGACCGACGCGCCGATGTTCGTGCGCACCCGCAACCGGTTCAACGACTCGCGCGATATGGCAGGCGGCCCGGCGCTGGAGCCGCTGACGCCGGAGCTGGCGGGGGCCTTCGAAGCGCGCTTTGCGGTCCGGGAGGCCCGGGTCAGGGACGTCTTTGGCAAAGACCGGGCCGCCTAGCCGCGCAGCCGGCGGGCCTGCCGGCGTTCCCGGTAGAGCGTGAAGATGCCGGCCGCGGCCACGATGGCGGCGCCGGCGGTTGTCAGCAGATCCGGCCATTCGCCGAACACCAGCCAGCCCAGGATCAGCGCCCAGAGAAGCCCGCTGTAGCGGAACGGCGCGATTGCCGCGATCTCGCCCACCCGCATGGTCATCACCGAGCACAGGTAACCGGCAAAGATGAACAGCGCCGCGCCCAGCAGGGCCAGCCATTCACGGCTGCCCATCGGCTGCCAGTCCACCGCGGCGGAGGACGCCAGCCCGAAGGCCAGCACCGACAGCGAAGCGGAGAGGGTTACCGTCATCGACGGCACCTCGGGCGGCATCCGGCGGGTGACGAGGTCGCGGGCGGTGATGCAGGCGACCGACGCCAGCGCATAAAGGCTGCCCTCGCTGAACCCGTCCGGGCCCGGGCGCACGATCAGCAGCATCCCCGCAAAGCCGGCGGCAATCGCCGCCAGCCGGCGCCAGCCCACCGGCTCCGCCAGGACCAGCGCGGCGCCCAGGGTCACGGTCAGCGGCAGCACCTGCAGAACCGCCGTGACATTGGCAATCGGCATCACCATCAGCGCGGTCAGGAACAGATAGGTGGCCGCCACCTCGGAGGCGCAGCGGAGTGCGATCATGCCCCAGGCCCGGCCCGGCAGCCGCAGGCGCAGACCGCCCAGCCGCAGGGCCAGGAGACAGATCAGGATACTGGCGGCGATGCCGCGGATGGTCAGGATCTGCGGCAGCGGCAGCGCCCCGCCGATCAGCTTTATCAGCGCATCGTTGAAGGTATAGGCCGCCATCGCCGCGGTCATCAGCAGCGCCCCGGTCTGATTGGGGGTCATCGCCGCGCCTTAAACGTTGCCTGCCGCGTGCTGTCCATTTCTGCGCCCTCCCTGCCCCGGCAACAGATACCCCCGGACGCGGACAGGAAAAAGCCCCCGCATCGGGGATGCGGGGGCTTTTCAGTCTGTCTTATGACGCGGCTTAGTCGCGGCTTTCCGGGGTTTCGACCAGGATATCCAGGTCGTCGCCGCCCATCGCGTCCTCGTCCATCACCGGAGCAGCCAGGGCTGCAGCGGCTTCGGCTTCTTCGCGGCGGGCTTCCAGCACCACGTTGTCGCGGCTCTGGGCGATCTGGCGCACCCGCTGGGTGGCGCCGCCGGTGCCGGCCGGGATCAGGCGGCCCACGATGACGTTCTCCTTGAGGCCGACCAGCTTGTCCCTCTTGCCCTGCACCGAGGCCTCGGTGAGGACGCGGGTGGTCTCCTGGAAGGAGGCCGCCGAGATGAAGGAGCGGGTCTGCAGCGACGCCTTGGTGATGCCGAGCAGGATCGGTTCGCCCTGCGCCGGGCGCTTGCCGCGGGCAATCGCCTTGTCGTTGGCAGCGTCGAACTCCTGCTTGTCCACGTGCTCGCCTTTCAGCAGCGTGGTGTCGCCGGAGTCGGAGATCTCCCACTTCTGCAGCATCTGGCGAACGATCACCTCGATGTGCTTGTCGTTGATCTTCACACCCTGCAGGCGGTAGACGTCCTGGACCTCGTCGATCATGTAGTTCGCCAGTGCCTCGACACCCATGATGGACAGGATGTCATGCGGCGCCGGGTTGCCGTCCATGATGTAGTCGCCCTTCTGGACAAAATCACCTTCCTGAACCGGAATGTGCTTGCCCTTGGGCACCATGTATTCGACGGGCTCCATCGACTCGTCGCTCGGCTCGATCGAGATGCGGCGCTTGTTCTTGTAGTCGCGGCCGAAGCGCACGTAACCATCGATTTCGGCGATGATCGCGTGATCCTTCGGACGGCGGGCTTCGAACAGTTCCGCAACGCGCGGCAGACCACCGGTGATGTCCTTGGTCTTGGCGCCTTCACGCGGGATACGCGCAACGACGTCGCCTGCCATGATCTGCTGGCCGTCTTCGACCGACAGGATGGCGTCCACGGACATCGGGTAGGTCAGCGGGTTGCCCGCATCGCTGCGCACCGGCTCGCCGCCCTCGTCGACCAGGATGATCTCCGGCTTCAGTTCGGAGCCCTTCGGAGCCGCACGCCAGTCGATCACGATCTTCTGGGTCATGCCGGTGGCTTCGTCGGTCTCGTCGCGGACAGCCAGGCCCGAGACCAGGTCGACATACTTGGCGGTACCCGGCTTCTCGGCGATGATCGGCAGGGTGTAGGGGTCCCATTCGAACAGCTTGTCGCCGCGCTTGACCTGCTGGCCTTCCTTGACGAACAGCTTGGAGCCGTAGCCCAGCTTGTGGCTGGCGCGCTCTTCGCCGTGCTCGTCCTGGATGATCAGCTTCATGTTGCGGCCGACAACCAGAGTTTCGCCGTTGGCGTTCTCCAGGGTCTGCGGCATCTCGAAGACGATCTTGCCTTCCTGGCTGGCTTCCAGGAACGACTGCTGGCCGCCCTGGGCAACGCCGCCGATGTGAAAGGTCCGCATGGTCAGCTGGGTGCCGGGTTCACCGATCGACTGCGCCGCGATGATGCCGACGGCCTCGCCGGTGTTCACGCGGGTGCCGCGGGCCAGGTCACGGCCGTAGCACATGGCGCAGACGCCCTCTTCGCTTTCGCAGGTCAGCGGCGAGCGGATGCGGGTCGACTGCACGCCGGCCTCTTCCACTGCGTCCGCCATCCGCTCGTCGATCAGCTGGCCCGCGGCCACGATGACTTCCTCGGTGCCGGGGCGCAGGATGTCATCCGCAGCCACACGGCCCAGGATGCGCTCGCCCAGAGACGCCACGACCTCGCCGTCGTTCACAGCCGCTTCCGCGGTGATCGCGCGATCCGTGCCGCAATCGATCTCGCGAACGATGCAGTCCTGCGCCACGTCCACCAGACGGCGGGTCAGGTAACCCGAGTTCGCCGTCTTCAGCGCGGTATCCGACAGACCCTTACGGGCACCGTGGGTCGAGTTGAAGTACTCGAGAACGGTCAGGCCTTCTTTAAAGTTCGAGATGATCGGGGTCTCGATGATGTCGCCGTTCGGCTTGGCCATCAGGCCGCGCATACCGCCCAGCTGCTTCATCTGCGTAACCGAGCCACGCGCACCGGAGTGGGCCATCATGTAAACCGAGTTCGGTTCCATCACGGCGCCATTCTCATCCCGCTTGTCGGCGGAGATGGTGTTCATCATCGCCTCGGTGACCTTGTCGTTGCACTTCGACCAGGCATCGACAACCTTGTTGTACTTTTCGCCCTGAGTAATCAGGCCGTCCATGTACTGCTGTTCGAAGTCTTTCACCTGCTCGCGGGTGTCATCGACGATGGTCCACTTGGTGTCGGGGATCACCATGTCGTCCTTGCCGAAGGAGATGCCGGCCTTGAACGCCTCGCGGAAGCCCATGGTCATGATCTGGTCGCAGAAGATGACCGACTCTTTCTGGCCGCAGTAGCGGTAGACGGTGTCGATGACCTGCTGAACTTCTTTCTTCCGCAGGAGGCGGTTGACCAGCTCGAACGGCGCCTTGGCGTTTTTCGGCAGCAGCGCGCCCAGGCGGACACGGCCCGGGGTGGTCTCATAACGCTTGAGAACCTCGTTGCCTTCCTCGTCGATCTGGGTGATCCGCGCGGTGATCTTGGTGTGCAGGTGCACTTCGCCGGCGTCCAGCGCGTGCTGAACCTCGTCGATGGTGCCAAAGATCTTGCCTTCGCCGGGCATACCTTCGCGTTCCAGGGTCACATAGTAGAGACCCAGGATCATATCCTGCGAGGGAACGATGATCGGCGCGCCGTTGGCGGGCGACAGAACGTTGTTCGTGGACATCATCAGGACGCGCGCTTCCAGCTGGGCCTCAAGGCTCAGCGGGACGTGCACAGCCATCTGGTCGCCGTCGAAGTCCGCGTTGAACGCCGAGCAGACCAGCGGGTGCAGCTGGATGGCCTTGCCTTCGATCAGCGTGGGTTCGAACGCCTGGATACCCAGACGGTGCAGCGTCGGTGCGCGGTTCAGCATCACCGGGTGCTCGCGGATCACCTCGTCCAGGATATCCCACACTTCGGGACGCTCTTTTTCGACCAGCTTCTTCGCCTGCTTCACGGTCGAGGACAGGCCCTTGGCCTCCAGACGCGAGTAGATGAACGGCTTGAACAGCTCGAGCGCCATCTTCTTGGGCAGGCCGCACTGGTGCAGCTTCAGCTCAGGACCGGTCACGATCACCGAACGGCCGGAGAAGTCGACGCGTTTACCCAGAAGGTTCTGGCGGAAGCGGCCCTGCTTGCCTTTCAGCATGTCGGAGAGCGACTTCAGCGGGCGCTTGTTGGCGCCGGTGATGACGCGGCCGCGGCGGCCGTTGTCGAACAGCGCGTCCACGGATTCCTGCAGCATCCGCTTTTCGTTGCGGACGATGATGTCCGGCGCGCGCAGTTCGATCAGCCGCTTCAGGCGGTTGTTCCGGTTGATCACGCGGCGGTACAGGTCGTTGAGGTCGGAGGTCGCAAAGCGGCCGCCGTCCAGCGGAACCAGCGGGCGCAGTTCCGGCGGAATGACCGGGATCACGGTCATGATCATCCATTCCGGACGGTTGCCCGATTCCAGGAAGGATTCCACGACTTTCAGACGCTTGATGATCTTCTTGGGCTTCAGTTCGCCGGTCGCTTCGGCCAGTTCGGCGCGCAGCGTTTCGGCTTCCGATTCCAGGTCGATCTGGGCCAGCATGTCACGGATCGCTTCAGCGCCGATATTGGCGGTGAAGGCGTCCATGCCATAGGCGTCCTGGGCGTCCATGAACTCTTCTTCGGTCATCATCTGACCATAGGTCAGATCCGTGAGGCCCGGCTCGATAACGACGTAGTTTTCGAAGTACAGAACCCGCTCGAGATCGCGCAGGGTCATGTCCAGCATCAGGCCGATGCGGCTGGGCAGCGACTTCAGAAACCAGATGTGCGCGACAGGTGCTGCCAGCTCGATGTGACCCATGCGCTCGCGGCGCACTTTCTGCAGGGTGACCTCGACGCCGCATTTTTCACAGACGACGCCGCGGTACTTCATCCGCTTGTATTTGCCGCACAGGCATTCGTAGTCTTTGATCGGGCCGAAGATGCGGGCGCAGAACAGGCCGTCGCGCTCCGGCTTGAAGGTCCGGTAGTTGATGGTCTCGGGCTTTTTGATTTCGCCGTAGGACCAAGACAGGATCCGTTCCGGGCTGGCCAGCGAGACTTTGATTTCATCAAAGACCTTCGGCGGGGTCAGCGGGTTGAACGGGTTGTTGGTGATTTCCTGGTTCATTTTGATACCTCAAATCTTGCGGAAGGGGGGAGCGGGAGAAGGGCGCGAAGCCCTTACTCCTCAACCTCCGCATCCAGGAGTTCCATGTTCAGGCCGAGGCCGCGGACTTCTTTCACCAGAACGTTGAACGATTCCGGCACGCCCGCCTCGAAGTTATCCTCGCCCTTGACGATCGACTCATAGACCTTGGTCCGGCCGGCGACGTCATCCGATTTCACGGTGAGCATCTCCTGCAGGGTGTAGGCGGCGCCATAGGCTTCCAGCGCCCAGACTTCCATCTCCCCGAAGCGCTGACCGCCGAACTGCGCCTTACCGCCCAGCGGCTGCTGGGTAACCAGCGAGTACGGGCCGGTGGAACGCGCGTGGATCTTGTCGTCCACCAGGTGGTGCAGCTTCAGCAGGTACTTGATGCCCACGGTCACCGGACGCGCGAACTGCTCGCCGGTGCGGCCGTCGAACAGGATCGACTGGCCCGAGGTGTCAAAGCCCGCACGCTTCAGCGCGTCGTTCACGTCGCCTTCCTTGGCGCCGTCAAAGACCGGGGTCGCAATCGGCACACCGCGGGTCACGTTGCCTGCGGCTTCGATCAGCGAGTCCTCGTCCATATTGGCGATGCCTTCGTCATAGACATCGTCGCCATAGGCGTGGTGCATCGCTTCACGGACCGGGGTCAGGTCGCCCGAGCGGCGGTATTCCTGCAGCGCGTCATCCACCTTGATGCCGAGGCCGCGTGCGGCCCAGCCCATGTGGGTCTCCAGGATCTGACCGACGTTCATCCGCGACGGCACGCCCAGCGGGTTGAGGCAGAAGTCGACCGGGGTGCCGTCGGCGAGGAACGGCATGTCCTCCATCGGCACCACTTTCGAGATCACACCCTTGTTGCCGTGACGGCCGGCCATCTTGTCGCCCGGCTGCAGCTTGCGCTTCACAGCGATGAAGACCTTGACCATCTTCATCACACCCGGCGGCAGGTCGTCGCCGCGGCGGACCTTCTCGACCTTGTCCTCGAAACGGGCGTCCAGGGCGCGCTTCTGCGCCTCGTACTGCTCGTTCAGGGCCTCGACAACCTGGGCGTCCTGTTCGTCTTCCAGCGCCAGCATCCACCACTGGCCGCGGGACAGGGAGTCCAGCAGATCCTCGGTGATTTCGGTGCCGGCACGCACGCCTTTCGGGCCTTTGACGGCCACTTTGCCCAGGATCATGCCGCGCAGGCGGGCATAGATGTTGCGGTCCAGGATCGCCAGCTCGTCGTCCCGGTCACGGGCCAGACGCTCGACTTCCTCACGCTCGATCTGCAGCGCGCGCTCGTCTTTCTCCACACCGTGGCGGTTGAAGACGCGCACTTCCACGACGGTGCCGTAGTCGCCCGGCTTCACGCGCAGCGAGGTGTCGCGCACGTCGGAAGCCTTCTCGCCGAAGATGGCGCGCAGGAGCTTCTCTTCCGGGGTCATCGGGCTTTCGCCCTTCGGAGTGATCTTGCCGACCAGAATGTCGCCCGGCTCCACATCGGCGCCGATGTAGACGATGCCCGCTTCGTCGAGGTTGCGCAGGGCTTCCTCGCCGACGTTGGGGATGTCGCGGGTGATTTCTTCCGGCCCGAGCTTGGTGTCGCGGGCGGCGACTTCGAATTCCTCGATGTGGACCGAGGTGAAGACGTCGTCACGCGCAATGCGCTCGGAGATCAGGATGGAGTCTTCGTAGTTGTAGCCGTTCCACGGCATGAACGCGACGACCACGTTCTTGCCCAGAGCCAGTTCGCCCATATCGGTCGACGGGCCGTCGGCGATGACTTCGCCTTTCTGAACGGTGTCGCCCACCTTCACCAGCGGACGCTGGTTGATACAGGTGTTTTGGTTCGAGCGCTGGAACTTGCGCATGCGGTAGATGTCCACGCCCGCGTCGCCCAGTTCCAGGTCCTCGGTGGCCCGGATCACGATACGCTGCGCATCAACCTGGTCGATGATGCCCGCACGCTTCGCCTGGATGGCCGCGCCGGAGTCGATCGCAACCTTTTCCTCGATGCCGGTGCCGACCAGCGGCGCCTCTGCGCGCAGCAGCGGAACCGCCTGACGCTGCATGTTCGAGCCCATCAGAGCGCGGTTGGCGTCGTCGTTTTCCAGGAACGGGATCAGCGAGGCCGCAACCGAGACCAGCTGCTTGGGCGACACGTCGATCAGGTCGACGCTTTCGTTCGGCGCCAGAGTGTAGTCACCCGACTGGCGGGTCGACACCAGGTCGTTGATGAACTTGCCGTTTTCATCCAGCGAGGCGTTTGCCTGCGCCACGGTGTGACGCATTTCCTCGGTGGCGGACATGTAGTGAACCTCGTCGGTCACCTGTCCGTCTTTCACCACGCGGTAAGGCGTTTCGATGAAACCGTACTTGTTGACGCGCGCGAAGGTCGCCAGCGAGTTGATCAGACCGATGTTCGGGCCTTCCGGGGTCTCAATCGGGCACATCCGGCCATAGTGGGTCGGGTGAACGTCGCGGACCTCGAAGCCTGCACGCTCGCGGGTCAGACCGCCCGGGCCAAGCGCCGACAGGCGGCGTTTGTGGGTGACTTCCGACAGCGGGTTGGTCTGGTCCATGAACTGCGACAGCTGCGAGGAGCCGAAGAATTCACGCACCGCGGCGGCTGCCGGTTTCGCGTTGATCAGGTCCTGCGGCATCACGGTGTCGATCTCGACGGAGGACATCCGCTCCTTGATCGCACGCTCCATGCGCAGGAGGCCGACGCGGTACTGGTTTTCCATCAGCTCGCCGACGGAGCGCACGCGGCGGTTGCCCAGGTGGTCGATGTCGTCGATATCGCCACGGCCGTCGCGCAGGTCAACCAGCGCCTTGACACAGGCGACGATGTCTTCCTTGCGCAGGGTGCGCTGGGTGTCCTCGGCGTCGAGCGCCAGGCGCATGTTCATCTTCACGCGGCCAACGGCGCTGAGGTCGTAACGCTCGGAGTCGAAGAACAGGGTGTCGAACAGGGCCGACGCGGCCTCGACGGTGGGCGGCTCGCCCGGGCGCATCACACGGTAGATGTCCATGAGCGCGCTTTCGCGGGTCCGGTTCTTGTCCTGCGCCATGGTGTTGCGCATGTAGGGGCCGACGTTGACGTTGTCGATGTCCAGCACCGGAATGTCGGTGATGCCCGCGTCCAGCAGCTCTTTCAGGGAGCCGCCGATCAGGTCGCCGTCCTTGTCGTATTCCAGGGTCAGCTCATCGCCGGCCTCGACGTAGATCGCGCCGTTGTCTTCGTTGATGATGTCCTTGGCGACGAACTTGCCGACGATGTGGTCGAAGGGCACCAGCAGCTCGGTGATGGTGCCTTCCTCGATCATCTTTTTGACGGCGCGCGGAGTGACTTTCTTGCCCGCTTCGCAGATGATCTCGCCGGTGGCAGCGTCCACCAGGTCATAGGTCGGGCGGGTGCCGCGCACGCGTTCCGGGAAGAACGGCGCGACCCAGCCGCGGGATTTCTCCAGCTTGAAGGAGATGGTGTTGTAATAGGCATCCATGATGCCTTCCTGGTCCAGGCCCAGGGCATACAGCAGCGTGGTCACCGGCAGCTTGCGGCGGCGGTCGATACGGGCAAAGACGATGTCCTTGGCGTCGAATTCGAAGTCGAGCCAGGAGCCGCGGTACGGGATGATGCGGCAGGCAAACAGCAGCTTGCCCGAGGAGTGGGTCTTGCCTTTGTCGTGATCGAAGAACACGCCCGGCGAGCGGTGCATCTGGGACACGATCACGCGCTCGGTGCCGTTCACGATAAAGGTGCCGTTCGGGGTCATCAGGGGCATGTCGCCCATGAAGACGTCCTGTTCCTTGATGTCCTTCACGGACTTGGCGCCGGTGTCCTCGTCGACATCAAAGACGATGAGGCGCAGGGTCACCTTCAGCGGCGCGCTGTAGGTCATGTCGCGCTGCATGCATTCTTCGACGTCGTATTTCGGCTTCTCGAAGGAGTACTTCACGAACTCCAGAACGGAAGTTTCGTTGAAGTCCTTGATCGGGAAGACCGACTGGAACACACCTTTGATGCCTTCGCCGTCAAGCGGCTCTGCTGCATCGCCGGAGCGCAGGAACAGATCGTAGGAAGATTTCTGCACCTCAATGAGGTTCGGCATTTCCAGCACTTCGCGGATTTTGCCGTAGTATTTACGTAGACGTTTCTGGCCAAGGAACGATTGAGCCATGTCAGATGTCACCTTTCCGAGTTCTCACCGGTCAAGGTTGCCGCCGGGCCCCGGCACCTTGCCCATACGAGACAGCGCGTTCGGATCAATTCATGGCCACCGTCCCGAAGGCAGCCTCCCGATCCCTTGAACCTCGCCTGAAAAAACGCCCCGGAATTAGGGCCCTTTCTAAGACAGGTTCGGCTGGGCCCGGAAAACTCCGGACCCAGCCAAATTTCCGATGCATCAGGAATGCACCAGAGGCAGGTCTTAGGCCAGCTCGACTTCGGCGCCAGCTGCTTCCAGCTTGCCTTTGATGTCTTCTGCTTCGTCCTTGGACACGCCTTCTTTGATTTTGCCGCCGGCTTCAACCAGTTCCTTGGCTTCTTTCAGGCCCAGGCCGGTGATGCCGCGGACTTCCTTGATCACGTTGATCTTGGAAGCGCCGGCGTTCTTCAGAACGACGTCAAACTCGGTCTTTTCTTCTTCAGCTGCGCCGCCGGCGTCGCCAGCTGCAGCCATGACAACGGCGCCGCCTGCTGCGGGCTCGATGCCGTATTCGTCTTTCAGGATGGTTTTCAGTTCTTGTGCTTCCAGCAGGGTCAGACCCACGATGCTTTCTGCGAGTGCTTTCAGATCAGCCATTGTATCAGCTCTTTCCGTTTACAGTATGTGT
Source organism: Leisingera daeponensis DSM 23529 (assembly GCF_000473145.1). Taxonomy (NCBI): domain Bacteria; kingdom Pseudomonadati; phylum Pseudomonadota; class Alphaproteobacteria; order Rhodobacterales; family Roseobacteraceae; genus Leisingera; species Leisingera daeponensis. The sequence continues at coordinate 2,506,796 of NZ_KI421500.1, forward strand.
GTTCCAACGTGCGGGCTTGTGCCCCACGCCAGCCATTCAGTGCCAACCGCTTACGCAGCTTCCGCCTTCTCTTCGATGGTCGAAAGGATGCTTGCGATGTTGCTTGCAGGTGCGCCAATCGCGCCGGCGATGTTGGAAGCAGGTGCGCCAATGCAGCTTGCGATCTGAGCGATGAGCTCGTCGCGGGACGGCATTTTCGACACGGCTTCGACACCGGCACGGTCCAGAGCGTTCTCACCCATTGCACCGCCGAGGATCTCAAACTTTTTGTTATCCTTGGCGAAATCCTCGGCCACCTTGGCGGCGGACACGGGATCTTCGGAGTAGGTCAGAACGGTCATCCCTGTCAGCAGGCCGGCCATGTTTTCACACGGCTTACCCTCGAGGGCGATTTTGGCGAGCCTGTTCTTGGCAACACGCACGGAACTGTTCGCGTCACGGGCACGTGCGCGCAGATCCTGCATCTCAGCAACTGTCAGACCGGCGTAGTGAGCTACCACCACGACGCCAGAGCTTTCGAAGATCTGGCCGAGTTCCTCGACCACTTTCTCTTTCTGGGCTCTATCCACAGTTCTCTCCAAGTTAGGGATGCTTGCGCATCCCGGCTCATATTTGCCGGCCCAGATGAACCGGCGTTCAGGTCCGTTTTACGGGATGAGCCAAATCCGCCCGAGGGATTGAAAACCCCCGATCTTCTTGGTCTGTACCCGTCTCAGGAGGGAAATTAAGGCCCGATCGGAGGCCACCCACCATCTTGGACGAAATGAAATAAAGCGCACGACGAATCGCACGCTTTATCTCAAGGCCGTAGTTAGACCCATTGGCGGGGATTTCCAAGAGCGAAATTGGAAAATGCGCCAGCGCGCAGAGGTCCGCCGGAAAAGGAAAAGGGCGACCCTTGCGGGGCCGCCCTCCTGACTTCAACTGTGAGCCCGATTACTCGGTGACAGCGTTGTCCACGTCAACCGTGATGCCCGGACCCATGGTCGAGGACAGGTTGATCTTTTTCATGTAGGCGCCTTTTGCGCCCGACGGCTTGGCTTTGGCCACGGCCGACACGAAGGCACGGACGTTCTCGACCAGCTTGGCTTCGTCAAAGGACGCTTTGCCGACGCCTGCGTGCACGACGCCGCCTTTTTCCGCCTTGAACTGGACTTCGCCGCCCTTGGCTGCTTCCACGGCCGCTTTCACGTCCATGGTCACGGTGCCGACCTTCGGGTTCGGCATCAGGTTGCGCGGGCCCAGGATTTTGCCCAGACGGCCGACGACGGGCATCATGTCCGGGGTTGCGATGCAGCGGTCAAAGTCGATCTTGCCGCCCTGGATCGCTTCCATCAGGTCTTCTGCGCCAACGATGTCAGCGCCGGCTGCGGTGGCTTCATCTGCCTTGGCGCCGCGGGCGAAGACAGCAACGCGCATGTCTTTGCCGGTGCCGTTCGGCAGGCCGACCACGCCGCGGACCATCTGGTCTGCGTGGCGGGTGTCAACGCCCAGGTTCATGGCGATCTCGACGGTTTCGTCGAATTTGGCAGAGGCGTTGGCCTTGATCAGGGCAACGGCTTCCTCGACCGACAGGTTTTCCTTGCCGGCGAAGGCTTCGCGCGCGGCGCGGGTACGTTTACCGAGCTTTGCCATCTTACTTCACCTCGATGCCCATGGAGCGGGCAGAGCCCAGGATGATCTGCATTGCGCCTTCGATGTCGTTGGCGTTCAGATCTTTCATCTTGGCTTCGGCGATTTCTTTCACCTGGGCCACGGTCACGGTGCCGACGGTTTCACGCGACGGGTTGTTCGCGCCGGATTTCACCTTGGCCGCCTTCTTCAGGTAGTAAGACGCGGGCGGCGTCTTGATGTCCATGGTGAAGGACTTGTCCTGATAGTAGGTGATCACGGTCGGGCACGGCGCGCCGGGCTCCATGTCTGCGGTCTTGGCGTTGAACGCCTTGCAGAATTCCATGATGTTGATGCCGCGCTGACCCAGGGCCGGGCCGACCGGCGGAGAGGGGTTTGCCTGACCTGCAGGAACCTGCAGCTTCATCGAACCAACAAGCTTCTTAGCCATTTGGTTTTCCTTTCAACGAGGGCGGGACGCGTCCTGCCCGGAGAATGTTGCGTGGTCGGATGTCAGGATCGCGATCCCTTGATCTCCCACGAGAGAATCTCGCCCGAAGACGATTGGGTGGCGTGTACGCCGGTTTAAAAAAAATGGCAATAGGTGCGGTGTTCGATCTACTCACACCTCTGGCTGGGTCTGATCGGGAGCAAATACTTGTTGCTTGCATAATATGCCCAGGGCCCACCAGCCGTGGAAACAACCACTTTCGACCAGGAGCCTCGTGTCTGAAGGACCCTTATGCAAGAGCCGGCATTTCTTCCTCCTACAATTTTATAGTCTGTTCCGGGCCCATTCCGAATGTTCAATCGATTAATATCTTTAGAAATATAGTGGGTATTAGGAAACTCAGACGCAACTGCGCCGTAGTTTTCCCACCGCGCCTCGGCCGTGCCATTCGGCTGCAACTGGCTCCCACTTGGTTCCAAGGGGATCGCTGAACGTTGCAACCGGTTCAGATCATCGGATCGAGCGCGCGCGCTTGGGCTAAGGCCAAATGCGCTTACGATCGGATCGCCAATGTACCTTCTTGTGAGATCATCAAGGGTGACCCCTGTCATCGAGGTGAATACTGGAACAGATACAAAAAGAAGACAGGATACAATGAAGGGAAGCAGAAATCCCTTTTCGCCGCGACGTCCCCAGGCTTGTATCCCGAGAAAGCCACCCACACCCAAAAGTGCTGCGGCGATCCAATGAACCAAAAATGTATCCAGCAAATCTTATGCCCAATGATATTAGTGCAAATTGCGGGCAGGCTACGCGAGCATCTCTAGACACTTCAACAGCAAAGTCTTTTTCCCCTGGCCTTCCTGGAACAAAGCCTCTGCAACAGCAGTTTGACCACAGCATCAACGCGCAGTCACCCAACGCCAAAACGTCAACATACTACAACGGTGCGACCCTAGATCACCAGGCAAAGCCTCCAACGGATGCATCGGTCTAATTGGCATACCTTTTACGGAAGCAATCCTCAGCATCTAAAACAAAAAACGCCGCGTTGAACCCAACGCGGCGCCTCAAATTCCACTGAGGAATCTATCACCCCTGCTTGGTCACCTGGGCAAAATCCAGCTCGACCGGGGTTTCACGGCCGAAGATGGACACGGTGACCTTGAGCTTCTGGTTGTCCTCGTCGACCTCTTCGACCATGCCGTCGAAATCCTCGAACGGGCCGTCGTTGACCTTGACCTTCTCGCCGATCTCGAAGTGGATCAGGGTGCGCGGCGTCTCGACGCCTTCCTCGACGCGGCCCAGGATGCCCTGCACCTCTGCGTCGCGCATCGGCATCGGGCGGCCCTGCGGGCCGAGGAAGCCGGTGACGCGGTTGATCGAGGAAATCAGGTGATAGCCGCGGTCGGACATTTCCATGTGCACCAGCACGTAGCCGGGCATGAAGCGGCGCTCGGTCGAGACCTTCTTGCCGCGGCGGATCTCGATCACCTCCTCGGTCGGGACCAGCACCTCGTCAATCTCGTCCTCGAGCCCCTGCTCGGCGACCGCGGTGCGGATCTGCTCTGCGATTTTCTTTTCGAAGTTCGAAAGAACGCTGACCGAGTACCACCGTTTCGCCATGAACCGTTGTCCTTGTTCTGCAGGGCGGGCCGGTGCCGCGCCGTTGCGTAATCATTCCGTTGCAGCCCTGAAGCTGCGCTCTCCAACAAAAAGCGGCGTGCAAACCGAATCGCTGCACGCCCGCCTCAATAGTTCCTGCTCAGGTACCGCCCATTGCCGCCAAGATCAAGTGCAGCGCAGCAGCCGCGGCCCCGGAGCCGTCATACCGCTGCAGGCTTAGCCGAACATCCCCAGAAGGCCCTGCAGGCCATAGCGGATCAGCAGGTCGACCAGCGCGAAAAACAGCGCTGTCAGGGCCGCCATGATAAACACCATGACTGTGGTCAGCAGCACCTCGCGCCGGGTCGGCCAAACGACCTTGGACACTTCGGCACGCACCTGCTGGATGAACTGAACTGGGTTGATAGTCGCCATGCTGGGGGAGTCTCTCTGCTAGCAGTGCAGGCGATTTAACCGGTGCAGCCGCTGAATTCAAGCCCTGTGCCCGGCACCGCTGCGGCGGACCGGCCGCGGTCAATCCATTTTTAATCCACTTCGCGCAAAACTGTCCTCAGAAGCCCCGGTGCGTGACGCGTGCCGCGCAGGCGCCCTCCCGTGTGTTTCAGTGAGACAGGATGCCATGACACCCGCACATACCCTTTCCCAGGCTGAGCAGCTTGAACGTGATGCCAGGTTCGAAGATGCCGTGCTCGCCTACGCAGGAATTCTTGCCCGCAACCCGAAGAACGCCCGCGCGCTGCAGGCGCTGGATTCGCTGCGCGGCCGCCTGCGGGAGCAGCGCGAGCCATCCGCGGACACCAAGGCGGAGCTGGAGGCGGCGCTGGCGGCCGGGCGGCCGTTTGAGGCTGCCGACAGCTGCGGCGCCTTGCTCAAGACCTTCCGGGAGTCGCATTTCCTGTGGGACTTCCTGGGCCGCTGCCACCTGGCGGCCGGCCATCTGGACAATGCGGCGACCTGCCTGAACAAGGCCTGCGGCATCGACGCCAAGGAAGCGGGGACCTATGCCGCGATGGGCCAGGTTCACATGGCGCGCGGGCAGCTGGAAAACGCCGTGGCGCTTTACCGCAAGGCGCTGGCACTGGAGGCCGATTGCCTGCTGGCGCTGCGCAGCCTGGCCGAGGCGCTGCCGCTTCAGGGGCGCAGCGCAGAGGCTGCCGCGGTCCTGCGCCGGGCGGTTGCGCTGGCCCCGGACGATGCCGCGCTGCACCTCGCCCTGGCCGGACTGCTGCAGAAGCTCGGCGCCGTGGAAGAGGCGAAGGACCACTACACCCGCGCTGCGGGCCTGCAGCCGGACCTGGCCGAAGCGCAGTTCCAGCTGGGGCTTCTGCTGAAGGCCGAGGGCCGTCCTGCGGAGGCGCTGCCGTGCTTTGACAAGATCCTGCGGGCCTCCCCGTCCGACGACCGCGCCCGCACCGAGCGGCTGCATGTTCTGGCAGAGCTTTGCGACTGGCGCTGGGTGCAGGAGTACGAGGAATACCGCCGCCTTCTGGGGCTGCGCAGCAGCGGCTGTGATCCCAGCGCGCTGATGGTGATGGAGGACAACCCGGACCTGCTGCGGGTGCGGGCGCAGGCCTATGCCAGCGAGGTGTTCCCCGAGGTGGAGCCGCAAACCGCCCCGCCTGCGCCGCAGCGGCCGGAGCGCCTGAAGGCCGGGTATGTCTTCTCTGCCCGCGACGCCGAAGACGTGCTGAGCCATCATGCAGCCATTTTCGCCGCCCACGACCGCGGCCGGTTCGACGTTTTTGCCTATGCCACCGGTCCGGGGCTTGCGGAGGAGACCGCCGCAGCGCTCCGAACCGCTGTCTCCTGCTTGCGGATACTGGACGGAACCTCCGGCGCCGCCGCCGCGGTCAAGGCCGACGGGCTGGACATCGCCGTGGATCTCTCGGGCTATTGCCGCGGCAACCGGAGCGGCTTGTTCAGCGCGCGGCTGGCGCCGCTGCATATTTCCTGGCCCGGTTTCCCCGGCACCATGGGAACCGCGGCCTTTGACTATCTGATCAGCGACAGCACCGCCTGCCCGCCCGGCAGCGAGAGGTATCACAACGAGCATCTGCTGCGCCTGCCGGAGAGCTGCCTGGCGGTATCCCCGGCGGAGGCGGCCAGCGGCCCGGACCGGGCGGATTGCGGTTTGCCGGACGCGGGCTTTGTCTTCTGCAGCTTTGCTGCGGCCAGCCAGATCACCCCGCGGGAATTCGATATCTGGATGCGCCTGCTCAGCAGCACCCCGGACAGCGTGCTGTGGCTGCTGGACCACGGCGCGCACGCCGTCTCGAACCTGCGCCGCGCCGCGGCTGCCCGCGGCGTCGACCCCGACCGGCTGATCTTTGCCCTGCCCGCGGAGCGCAAGGCGCACCTTGCCCGGCTGACGCTGGCCGGCCTATGCCTCGACACCTTCACCGTCAATGCCAGCGCTGCCGCCCGCGATGCGCTGGCCGCCGGTGTGCCGGTGCTCACCCTGCCCGGCCGGCAGTTTGCCGCCCGCACCGGGGCAAGCCTGCTGCAAGCCGCCGGACTGCCGGAACTGATCGCGGACAGCGCGGAAGACTATGAGGAAAAAGCTGCGGGACTGGCCGCGGATCCGGAGGCCCGTGCCGCCTTGAAGCGCAAGCTGCGCGCACAGCAGCAGGACGCCCCCCTGTTCTCCGCCGCGCGGTTCGCCCGGCAGATTGAGAGCGCTTATGACGCGGCTTACAGCCAGTATCTGCGAGGTGTTGCCCCCGGCCACCTGACACTCTCCGGCACGGAGACGCCTCAGGGCTAACGCACAAGCGCCGTCCACCCGCCGCGGGCGGCCTTAGCTATCTGGCTTTCGGGAGACTGGCAGGGGCAGCAGGGTTCGAACCCGCGACCTACGGTTTTGGAGACCGTCGCTCTACCAACTGAGCTATACCCCTGTGGTGCGGCATGTCCTAAGGCAGCCGCGCCGCGGAGGCAAGAGGGAAATCCGATTTTCTGCGTGCCGCGCGGCGGTTTGCGGGCCGCGGGCTTTGCCCGGACCCGCCCATGCGCTAAGACGGGCCGGAATACGGGCAGCCTGGCCCGCCAATCCCTTGGAAACGAGCCTGAAACCGTGAGCCTGAGAAAGAAATTCGCCGACAGCCCCCGGGTCAACCGCGCCATCGAGGGGCTGTTTGCCGCCTATGTGCGATTCGCCTTCCGCACCTCCCGGTGGACCCGCACAGGGTTCCAGGAGATGGACGATTGCGTCCGCCGCGGCGAGCCGGTGATTTTCGTGCTGTGGCACCAGCGGCTGATCATGGCCCCCTATCTGTTCGACACCTCGCTGGGCCGCATCTGCGCGCTGACCTCGTCTGCGCGGGCCGGGCGGCTGGCCGGGCAGATCCTGGTGCGGCTGGGGTTCGAGACCATCCCGATGTCGAGCCACAAGCGCCACGTCGCCCTGTCGCGCGAAGTGCTGCGCCGCACCAAGGACGGCTGCTCCATCGGCATCGCCGCCGACGGCCCGCGCGGGCCTGCGCGGGTTTCCTCCACCGTGCCGGTGGTCTGGGCGCGGATGACCGGCTGCCGGGTGTTCACCGTGGCCTTTGCGGAGCGGAAGGTGATCAAGCTGCCGACCTGGGACCAGCAGATGCTGCCGCTGCCGTTTTCGCGCGGCGTGCTGATGTGCCGGGAATGGACGGACGAAGTGCCCAAGAAGCCGAGCGAAGAAGAGGTGGAAACACTGCGGCTGAGCCTGGAGGCGTCGCTGGATGCCATTACCGATGCGGCGGATGCAGCGGCCGGGCGCCGCATTGAAGGTGCGGAGAAGCCGCAGAGCTGATCCGCCTTTTTTTCGGCACGGTTTGCGGTCGCGGCAATGCAAAAAGGCCGCCCGAAGGCGGCCTTTCCGTTCGAACATTCGCTGACGCGAATTACTCGATGATCTTCGACACGACGCCGGCGCCGACGGTGCGGCCGCCTTCGCGGATGGCGAAGCGCAGGCCGTCTTCCATCGCGATCGGTGCGATCAGCTCAACGCCGAACTTCAGGTTGTCGCCCGGCATCACCATCTCGGTGCCTTCCGGCAGGGTCACGGTGCCGGTCACGTCGGTGGTGCGGAAGTAGAACTGCGGACGGTAGTTCGCGAAGAACGGGGTGTGGCGGCCGCCTTCTTCCTTGGTCAGGATGTAGGCTTCGGCTTCGAACTTGGTGTGCGGCTTCACCGATTTCGGCGCGCACAGAACCTGGCCGCGCTCAACGCCTTCACGGTCGATGCCGCGCAGCAGCGCGCCGATGTTGTCGCCCGCTTCACCGCGGTCCAGCAGCTTGCGGAACATTTCCACACCGGTGCAGGTGGTGGTCTGGGTGTCGCGGATGCCGACGATCTCGATCGAGTCGCCCACGTTGATCACGCCACGCTCCACACGGCCGGTCACAACGGTGCCGCGGCCGGAGATCGAGAACACGTCTTCGATCGGCATCAGGAACGGCTGGTCAACCGCACGTGCCGGGGTGTCGATGTACTCGTCGACAGCCGCCATCAGCGCCTTGATCTTCTCTTCGCCGATTTCCGGATCACGGCCTTCCATCGCCGCCAGCGCGGAGCCCGCGATGATCGGGATATCGTCGCCCGGGTAGTCGTAGGACGACAGCAGCTCGCGGATTTCCATTTCGACGAGCTCCAGCAGCTCTTCGTCGTCGACCTGGTCAACCTTGTTCATGAACACGACCATCTTCGGGATGCCAACCTGGCGGCCCAGCAGGATGTGCTCGCGGGTCTGCGGCATCGGGCCGTCAGCGGCGTTCACAACCAGGATCGCGCCGTCCATCTGGGCAGCACCGGTGATCATGTTCTTCACGTAGTCGGCGTGGCCGGGGCAGTCGACGTGCGCATAGTGGCGCGCTTCGGTCTCATATTCCACGTGCGCGGTGGAGATGGTGATGCCGCGCGCTTTTTCTTCCGGTGCGCCGTCGATCTGGTCGTAGGCTTTGAAGTCACCGAAGTATTTGGTGATCGCTGCGGTCAGCGTGGTCTTGCCGTGGTCAACGTGGCCGATGGTGCCGATGTTGACGTGCGGTTTATTACGTTCAAACTTTTCCTTAGCCATGCCTTGGGCGCCTTTTGAAATGAGGGGTCAGCGTTGACCCGGTTTCCTCTGCGCGGGCGGATTATTTGGTTTGCGCGCAAAAATCAACCCGTTCCAGCTTGACAGAAGCGGAAATCACCGGGCTTAACCAGCCGGGGCGGCCTCCGCTGCAGCCGTTGCTGCCGCGCCTGCGGAACCTGCCGCGGGGCGCGGGGCGAACCAGCCCTGCTCCTTGTGATTTTCGGCCATCCATTCCTCGACCTTGTCGGCGATGTTGAGCGCCAGCCCCTGGATCTGCTGTTCCTTGGTGCGGGCATGGCCCGACCCCAGCAGCGCGCTTTCGCCGGTGGTGCTTTCGAAGATTTGCATCTGGTGCTTCTTGGCGAGGAATTTCTTGTTCGCCACGTCATAGACAAACACGTTCACGACCACCGCGCTTTTGGGAGAGAACAGCACCGGCACGCCGGGCGGTGCCAGCATGAAGCCTTCGAGCGTCACCGCCACATCGTATTGCTGGGTGCCTGCGTAGCGGCGCAGCCGGGCGTTCAGCGCAGACTCGATCGGGGAGGTCCATTCGCTGTGGTCGGCGTTGCGCGACAGCGGCCATTGCAGCGCCTTTTCGGTGTAGACATGAGTCACCCGGGCCTGGAACGCCCCCAGATCCTCGGGCGCTTCGTCCAGCCGGGTTTCACCGCAGGCAGTGAGCAGCGCCAGAGCGGCAAGCAGGGCAGAAATGCGGATCATGAGGCGTCCTTTGTAGGTATTCGGCCCAGCCGTGATAGCGCCGCGCGCCGCCGCGGGTAAAGACCCCTGAACAGGAACCCCCGCGCGGGTGGCGCGGGGGGCACAGGCTGGCCGGAAAATCCGCTGCCTATTTGAACTTGTAGCTCCGCGGGAAACCGTGCGGCGGGCGCTTGCCGACGCTGGCGCGCTTGCCCAGCCATTCGCTGAGGTCAGCCGCGTGGCGGGTCTTGCCGCCGCCCATTTCCCACTTGAGGCCCTCGTCCCAGCGGAAGGTGGTGATGTCGCTGAGACCGCCGTCCAGCTCCAGCGAGCCCTGTTTGCCGCGGGCCATGTTGTATTTCTGCAGGCGCACGCCCTTGCCGCGGGTCAGCTCGGGCATCTCCTCGACCGCGAAGACCAGGAACTTGCCGTTCTCGGAAACCACGGCGACGTGGTCGCCCTCCACCGGGATACAGACCTTGGCGCGCTCGTCGTCCTTGACGTTCAGCACCTGTTTGCCGCTGCGGGTCTGGGCGACGATTTCCTTCTCGGCGCAGATGAAGCCGTTGCCCGCATCCGAGGCGACCAGCAGGCGGCCCTCCGGGTTGTGGATCAGCAGGTCGACGATCTCCGCCTCGTTCGGCAGGTCGACCATCAGGCGGAGCGGTTCGCCCATGCCGCGGCCGCCCGGCAGGTTTGCCGCCGACAGGGTGTAGAAGCGGCCGTTGGAGCCGAACACCAAGAGCTTGTCGGTGGTTTCCGCGTGGAAGATGAAGCGCGGGGCGTCGCCGTCCTTGAACTTCAGCTCGCGGCTGAGGTCGATGTGGCCGGTCATGGCGCGGATCCAGCCCATCTGGGAGCAGACCACGGTGATCGGCTCGCGGTCGATCATCGCCTCCAGCGGCACGTCTTCGGCCTCTCCCGCTTCGGCGAACAGCGTGCGGCGGGCGCCGCCTTCGTAATCCTTGCCGAACTGCTTCTTGGTTTCCTTCAGCTGTTCGGAGATGCGGGACCACTGGAGTTCTTCGGAGGCCAAGAGCTCCACCAGACCGGCGCGCTCCTCGCGCAGCGCATCCCGCTCGCGGGTCAGTTCGATCTCTTCCAGTTTGCGCAGAGACCGCAGGCGCATGTTGAGGATCGCCTCGGCCTGCACCTCTGTCAGCTCGCCGACGCCCCGTGCAGGGGTGATGTAATCGGCCTCAGTGAGGGCGCGCGGGTGGTCCTTGCTCCAGTCCTCGCGGATCAGCGCGGCCTTCGGGTCCTCGTCATAACGGATGATGTCGATCACCCGGTCGAGGTTCAGGAAGGCGATGATGAAACCTTCGAGCACCTCCAGCCGGTGGTCGATCTTTTCCATCCGGTGGCGCGAGCGGCGCTGCAGCACGTCGCGGCGGTGGTCGAGGAAAGCGCGCAGCACCTCCTTCATTGAGCAGACCTTGGGCGTGACACCGTCGATCAGCACGTTCATATTGAGGCTGAAGCGGATTTCCAGGTCTGAGTTGCGGAACATCATGTTCATCAGAACCTCGGGGTCCACGTTCTTGGACTTGGGTTCCAGGACGATACGGATGTCGTCCGCAGATTCGTCGCGCACATCGGCGAGGATCGGCACCTTCTTGGTCTGGATCAGCTCGGCGATCTTCTCGATCAGCTTGGATTTCTGGACCTGATAGGGGATCTCGGTGACGACGATCTGCCACTGGCCGCGGCCCAGGTCCTCGACCTCATGCTTGCAGCGCAGGCGGAAGGAGCCGCGGCCGGTGCTGTAGGCCTTGGCGATGTTTTCCTTGGGTTCGACGATGATGCCGCCGGTGGGGAAATCGGGGCCTGGCACATAGTTCAGCAGCGTGTCATCGCGCGCATCCGGGGTCTTGATCAGATGCAGGCAGGCGTCGATCAGCTCAGCAATGTTGTGGGGCGGGATGTTGGTCGCCATGCCCACAGCGATGCCGGCCGCGCCGTTTGCGAGGATATTCGGGAAGGTTGCGGGCAGCACCGCCGGTTCGGTCAGGCGGCCGTCGTAGTTGTCCCGGAAATCGACCGCGTTTTCGTTCAGGCCGTCCAGCATCGCCTCGGCCACGAAGGTCATCCGCGCTTCGGTGTAGCGGGAGGCGGCCGGGTTGTCGCCGTCGATGTTGCCGAAGTTGCCCTGGCCGTCCACCAGCGGATACCGGACGTTGAAGTCCTGCGCCAGGCGCGCCATCGCGTCATAGATCGCGGCGTCGCCGTGGGGGTGGAAGTCGCCCATGGTGTCGCCGGAAATCTTGGCCGACTTCAGGAAGCCGCCGGTGGAGCTGAGCCGCAGGCGGTTCATCGCATAGAGGATTCGCCGGTGCACCGGCTTCAGCCCGTCGCGGGCATCGGGCAGCGCCCGGTGCATAATGGTGCTGAGCGCATAGGTCAGATAGCGCTCGCCAATGGCGCGGCGCAGCGGTTCCAGGATTTCACCCTGTTCAGGGGCAGACGGCATGTCGGGATCTTCTACCAGGTCGGTCATGAAATCGTGATACTGCCGCCGCCGGAATTGGTAAAGCGGGCGTGCGCGAAATTCGCACAGCTTTGCCGCCTGCGTGCAGGGCGCGGGGGAGAAGACAGAAGAGTCTCCCCTATTTCCCGCGCGGTGACTTGCCCTAGATAAAAGGGAACCAGGCAGCCGCGCCGCGCGTTACTTTCCAAACTCTTGCAATCAGGGCAGCGGCCTTTTGCGGGTCATTGGATTTGCCTGTTTATTTTGGTCTGGGGGGACCTGGTTATGTCGCGATTTGTTATGTTGTCCTTCGCTTTTCTTGGGTGGGGATTTTATGAGCTGAGCGGCGGAGCGGATTTTGAACCGCCTCAGCGGCCCGAACCGGTCGCCGCTGCCAAACCAAGCACCAGCGCGCCGGAAACCGCCAGAATCACTGCAGCCTCGCTGAAGGCGCAGCCTGTGCTGACCCGCCGGTCGCAGGCAAACGCGCCGGTGCGCCCCAAGGCTGACCCGGCGCTGCGGCAGCGTGTGGCAGCCGCGCAGCTTGTCAATGCGTCCAGCGTCCTTGCCTCCACCCAGTCCGCATTCTCGGTCGGCTCGGGCGGCGGCACGCTGCAGCTCGCCTCTCTGGATGGCGGCCTGGCCGCGATCACGGCAGCCCCTGCCCCGCAGACCGCTGATATCGCTGGCACAGCGGCAGAACCTACTCCGGAACCGGTCATCGACCGCCGCCGGATCCGCGCGTCGCGGGTGAACATGCGCCAGGGGCCGGGCACCAAATACCCGGTGCTGACCCGGCTTCTGGCCGGTGAGGAGGTCATCGTGATCGAGGACACCGGCACCGGCTGGCTGCATCTGCGCGCGCCCGAAAAGGGCGTTGTCGGCTGGATTGCCGCTTCCCTGGTGAGCAAGAAACGCCCATAACTGGCGCCGGGCAATCCGGGTCAAAGGGCGTTTCGCATGAAAAAATCCATCCTGATTACCGGCTGTTCCTCCGGCATCGGCCTGGATGCGGCGCGGGGTATGCGGGAGCGGGGATGGCGCGTGTTTGCCTCCTGCCGCCAGCAGCGCGATTGCGACCGGATGCGCGCCGAGGGGTTTGAGAGCCCGCGCATTGATTACACCGACCCGGCCAGCATCGAATCCGGCCTGGCGGAAGTGCTGGCAGCCACCGGCGGCACCCTGGATGCGCTGTTCAACAACGGCGCCCACGGTCTGCCCGGTGCGGTGGAGGATCTGCCGACCGACGCGCTGCGCACGATTTTCGAAGCGAATTTCTTTGGCTGGCACGAGCTGACCCGGCAGGTAATCCCGGTGATGCGGGCGCAGGGGCACGGGCGGATCGTGCAGAACTCCTCGATCCTGGGGTTTGTCTCCTTCCCGTGGCGCGGCGCCTATGTGGCGACGAAATACGCGCTGGAAGGGCTGACCGACACCCTGCGGGTCGAGTTGCAGGGGTCCGGCATCCACATGGTGCTGATCGAGCCGGGACCGGTGACGTCGAAGATCCGGGAAAAGTCGATCCCGTATTTTGAGCGTTTCATCAACTGGAAAGCCTCGCCGCTGCGCGAGCTGTATGAAAAGCGGCTGCTGAAACGGCTCTATGAGAGCAGCGGACCGGACCGGTTTGAGCTGCCGCCCTCCGCCGTGACCGCCAAGCTGGCGCATGCCTGCGAATCCCGCCGCCCGCGGCCGCGCTATTATGTGACCGCCCCGACCCATATCGCGGGCGTCCTGCGCCGGATCCTCAGCACAAGGGCAATTGACCGCATCCTGGTGCGGCTCGGATAGCGGATTCGCGGTCGCCTTCGGCTGTCGCGCGCGGTAGACGGGGCCAACAGAATTGATACGCTTGGGGGACAGAATGAGCGATCCGCTGTATTATCTGGCACTGGCAGCCGTGGCGGCTGTGGTTGTGGCGCTGGTCATCGGCATTGGCGGCTTTGGCAAGGGCGGCGAGTTCAACCGCCGCAATGCAAACAAGATGATGCGCCTGCGCATCCTGTTTCAGTTCATTGCGGTGGTGCTGGTGCTGTCCTACGTCTATCTGCGCAACCAGGGAGGATAAGCGGCGATGGTCGTTCTGAACAAGATTTACACGCGTACCGGCGACAAGGGCGAGACAGCGCTGGGTAACGGCGAGCGGGTGGCCAAGCATTCGGCCCGCGTGAACGCCTATGGCACCTCGGATGAGCTGAACTCTTTTGTCGGCGTGGCCCGGCTGGAGGCAGACGGCGAGATGGACGCCGCCCTGGCGCGCATTCAGAACGATCTGTTCGACCTCGGCGCCGACTTGTGCCGTCCGGAAATGGCAAAGGACGCGGACTCCGAATACCCGCCGCTGCGGGTTGTGGCGGCGCAGGTCGAGCGGCTGGAAGCCGAGATCGACGTCATGAACAAGGATCTGGAGGCGCTGCGCAGCTTCATCCTGCCGGGCGGCTCGAAACTGGCGGCGCATCTGCATGTCTGCCGCACTGTCGCCCGCCGGGCCGAACGGCTGGCCACCGACCTCAGCACCTCAGAGGACGTGAACCCGGCGGCGGTGAAATACCTGAACCGGCTTTCCGATTGGTTCTTTGTCGCCGCCCGCACCGCCAACAACGGCGGCAAGGACGACGTTTTGTGGGTTCCCGGCGCCAACCGCTGAGGCGCCCTGCCCGGTCCGATTCGCGCTTTGCGCCGGATTCTTGCGAATCCGGTGCCAAACGCGTCACTTGCAGCAGCGCGTTCCTGCCGCTGCGGCAGCGGCGTCCTGCCGTCGCGGCAACAGCGTTCTGCCGTTGCGGCACGCGGATTTCCCACCGGAAACATTCTTGCAAAAATGATGTTCCAAATGAGCATACGCGACGTCGGCGTGCGCTAACGTGACGATTTTGCCCTGTTGCAGGCGCACACCAGCCGGTATCAACGCTGCGAGAGCATAGAGGGGGAGTCGCCCTGGGGCGGCTTGCCGTTTGTTAAGGAGAGAACGCAAAATGAAGGTACTTGTGCCTGTCAAACGCGTGATTGACTACAACGTGAAAGTCCGCGTCAAAGCGGACGGCAGCGGTGTCGATCTCGCCAACGTCAAAATGTCGATGAACCCCTTCGACGAAATCGCCGTTGAAGAAGCCATCCGCCTGAAAGAAGCCGGCAAGGCTGACGAGATTGTTGCGGTTTCGATCGGCGTGAAGCAGGCCCAGGAAACCCTGCGCACCGCGCTGGCGATGGGCGCAGACCGCGCCATCCTGGTGGTTGCTGCCGACGACGTGCACACCGACATCGAGCCGCTGGCCGTTGCCAAGATCCTGGCCAAAGTGGTCGAGGAAGAGCAGCCCGGCATCGTGCTCTGCGGCAAGCAGGCGATCGACAACGACATGAACGCCACCGGCCAGATGCTGTCGGCGCTGCTGGGCTGGTCCCAGGGCACCTTCGCCTCCGAGCTGGACATCGTGGGCGAAACCGCCAAGGTCACCCGCGAGGTCGACGGCGGCCTGCAGACCATTTCCGTGAAGATGCCCGCCATCATCACCGTGGACCTGCGCCTGAACGAGCCGCGCTATGCGTCGCTGCCGAACATCATGAAGGCGAAGAAAAAGCCGCTGGACGAGAAAACCGCCGCCGATTACGGCGTCGATGTCACGCCGCGCCTGGAAATCGTCAAGACCGAAGAGCCGCCGGCACGCGCCGCAGGCATCATCGTCGGCTCCGTCGACGAACTGGTTGAGAAACTCAAAGAAGCGGGGGCTGTGTAATGGCTGTTCTTCTCCTTGCTGAAGTGACCGACGGCGCGCTGTCGCTGGACGCAACCGCCAAAGCCGTTGCCGCTGCCTCCAAGCTGGGCGACGTGACCGTTCTGGCCGCTGGCGCCTCCGCTGCTGCGGCTGGCGAAGAAGCTGCCAAGATCGCAGGCGTTTCCAAAGTGCTGGTCGCCGAGGACGCATCGCTGGGCCACCGCCTGGCGGAGCCGACCGCCGCGCTGATCGCGGGCCTGGCGTCAGACTATGAGCACATCGTTGCTCCGGCCACCACCGACGCCAAGAACGTTCTGCCGCGCGTCGCCGCGCTCTTGGACGTGATGGTGATCTCGGACGTGTCCGGTGTTGTCGACGGCAACACCTTCGAGCGCCCGATCTATGCCGGCAACGCGATCCAGACCGTGAAATCGAAGGACGCCAAGAAAGTCGTCTCCTTCCGCACCGCGTCCTTCGACGCCGCTGGCGAAGGCGGCTCGGCACCGGTTGAGACCATCTCTGCGGCGGAAAACCCCGGCCTGTCCGAGTGGATCGAAGACAAGGTTGCCGCAAGCGACCGCCCCGAGCTGACTTCGGCCGGTATCGTTGTCTCCGGCGGCCGTGGCGTTGGCTCCGAGGAAAACTTCAAACTGATTGAAAACCTGGCCGACAAGCTGGGCGCAGCCGTTGGCGCATCCCGCGCTGCCGTCGACTCGGGTTATGCCCCGAACGACTGGCAGGTGGGTCAGACCGGCAAGGTTGTCGCCCCGGACCTGTATGTCGCCGTCGGCATCTCCGGTGCGATCCAGCACCTGGCGGGCATGAAAGACTCCAAGGTCATCGTGGCGATCAACAAGGACGAAGAAGCACCGATCTTCCAGGTTGCGGACTTCGGCCTGGTTGCCGACCTGTTCGACGCTGTTCCGGCGCTGACCGAAAAGCTGGGCTAAGCCCCGCTGGATTGATAGAAAACGGAAAGGCCCGCCAAATGGCGGGCCTTTTTTTTCGATCCTCACCTAGGTGCTATTTCCGCGGAAGCATCGGTTCCAGGCAGCCGGCCAGTGCATCGGCGATTCGCAGATGCTCTTTCGGCCCGATCATGTGGCGTGCTGCCGGCAGCTCCATCTGGCCGAACACCATGCCGGCAATATCGCGCGCGGCTGCCGCGGATTCGGCCCGGAACTCCAGGATCCCCTGCACCTTGGGGCGCAAGGCATCCGCCATCGCGCGGTCCACCAGAACCGGCTCATCCGGGAAACCGGAATCCGCCTCCAGATGATAGCGCAGCCACAGCAGCAGCACGCGGCCCCCCAGCGCGTCGATCAGCGCGCTCATCCGTTCGATCCAGCTGCGCTGCAGCTGTTCGCGCACCTGTTCGAACCGCTGGCCGGAGATGTCCCGCAGGGTGCAGAGCAGATGTTTGTTGAAGTGGAATTCGGTGAAATCCACCTCCGGATAGAGCGCCTTGAGCGCGGGCTGCGCCTGCAAGAAGCGGTCATTGCGGCGCGGATGCACCCGGTAATAAGGGTTCGAGATATTTTGCGCGCCCAGCATTTGCAGCACCGAGACCTGCGCGCCCCTGGCGATGCCGGTCAGGGTCTCATCCTGCGCGAAACTGTCCAGCCCGGCATTCACGCTGCCCAGGTTGATGCAATCCACGCCCAGCCGGCCTTGCAAGGAGTCGACAAAGGGAAATTCAACGAATCGCCCGTAAACTTCGGTTCCGCCTAGAAAAGCGACGTAAGGCTCGGCCAAGGACCGTTGCGGCCCCCGCACCAGCAGCCGGGAATCCCCATATCTGCATGGTTCCCCCGAAAGCGCCCCCGCGCTTTTGAGTTCATAGCTCATTTCACCACCAATTTTTCACCCGAGACTCACTCTGAAGGCGAACCATTGCAATTTCCCTAAAGTGAGAATTTGCCTCAAATCCGCCCAAGCTGCTCTTGTGCCCGCCCTTCCCCGGCCAGTAAGGTTGCGGCAGATATTTCGGGAGCCTGAGGCATGGGAATTCAGAAGGTTGGTGTGATCGGCGCCGGGCAGATGGGCAATGGCATTGCCCACGTCATGGCGCTTGCCGGGTACGATGTTGTGCTGAACGACGTCAGCCAGCAGGCGCTGGACAGCGCGCTGAGCCTGATCCACAAGAATATGGAGCGCCAGGCCGGCAAGGGAAAGATCTCTGAAGCGGACATGAAAGCGGCGCTTGCCCGCATTCAGCCGTCGCTGAAGCTGGCCGATGTCGGCGCCACCGATCTGGTGATCGAGGCCGCCACCGAGCGCGAGACCGTGAAGCAGGCCATTTTCGAAGACCTGCAGCCGTATCTGATGCCGCATACGATTCTGACATCCAACACGTCGTCCATCTCGATCACCCGCCTGGCCAGCCGCACCGACCGCCCCGAGCGGTTCATGGGGTTCCATTTCATGAACCCGGTTCCGGTCATGCAGCTGGTGGAGCTGATCCGCGGCATTGCCACCGATGAGCCGACCTTCAGCGCCTGCCAGGAAGTGGTGGCGCGGCTGGGCAAGACCTCGGCCAGCGCAGAGGATTTCCCTGCCTTCATCGTCAACCGCATTCTGATGCCGATGATCAACGAGGCGGTCTATACGCTCTACGAGGGGGTCGGCTCCGTCAAATCGATTGATGAGTCGATGAAGCTGGGCGCCAACCATCCGATGGGGCCGCTGGAGCTGGCGGATTTCATCGGCCTGGATACCTGTCTGGCGATCATGAACGTGCTGCACGACGGGCTGGCGGACACCAAATACCGCCCCTGCCCGCTGCTGACCAAATACGTTGAGGCCGGCTGGCTGGGCCGCAAGACCCAGCGCGGCTTCTACGACTACCGTGGTGAAACCCCGGTGCCGACGCGCTGATCCTGAGCGGCGGGAGGGGGCGCGCCCCCCTCTTGGCCTCGCGGCCAGTTCACCTCCGGGATATTTCCAGCCAGAAGAAGAAGTGGGGCCTGATCAGCCGCCTTTGCCGAGGCTGAGCGTATGCTCGCGCAGCCAGGCCATGAAGCCGCGCGGGTCGCTGTGCAGCTTTTCCATCTGCGCGTCCGTCAGCGGCTTGCCGACCACCGGCGCCTGAGGCTTGTTGCAGGAGCGCACGATTTCATGCAGCAGGAGGCCCTGGCGCAGGATCGGCGAGATCTGGCAGGCGATCTGATACCAGCGCGAGTTCGAGCCCGGGAAATAGATCGGAACCACCCGGGCGCCGGAGCGGCGGATCAGCTGGGCGGTGAAGACGTTCCATTCGCGCTCAATCGCGGGGCCGAACCAGCTGTCCGACGACATCACCACGCCCGAGGGGAACAGCGCCACCGCGCCGCCTTCCTTGAGGAAGGCCATGGTCTTGGCCCGCATATCGACCATCTTGCGCTGCGCTTCGGGGTCATGCGGGAAGGGCACCGGGATCATGAAGGAGGTCGCGGCCTCGTCCAGGCCGGTCAGCACCGAGCGGGTCAGGATGCGGTAGTCGAGGCGGCGGCGGCCAATGAGATCGGCAAAGATCATGCCATCGACCATGCCGTGCGGGTGGTTGGCAACGATCACCACCGGCCCCTCGGCGGGGATATTGTCGATCTGCTCCTGCGGCGTCTCCAGGCCGATGCCCATGGTGTTGAGCGCCCCGCGCCAGAACTTCTGGCCGCGGTATTCGGCGTTGTTTTTCTCGAACTTGTTGACCATGCGCAGGATCGTCAGCTTGCCGGTCAGCCATTCCATGGTCTTGATCGCCAAGGAGGTCCAGCGGTCGTCAAAGGAGTTGGCATAGGTCAGAGTGCGGCGGTCATAGACCTCGCCCGTCTGCTCAGCGGTCTCCGATGCGATGCCGGTATTCCTGTCGTGTGCGGTATCCGCCAATGTGTTCTTCCCGTTCCGCTGCCGGCGCGGGCCTAGTAGCCCTCGCCGAACTTGTCGGCCACCAGGGCCTCCAGCGCATGCGCCAGCGCATCAGCATCGGGCCCCGAAGTCTCGACGTCAATAGTCGTTCCTTTCGAGGCTGCCAACATCAAAAGGCCCATAATGCTGTCACCGGAGGCGGACAGCCCGTCCTTGATCACCTCAGCAGAGGCGTCAAACCCTTCGACCACCTCTACCAGCTTGGCCGAGGCGCGGGCGTGCAGCCCTTTTTCGTTGATGATTTTCAGCGTCTTCAGAGCCATTTAATGTGCCTGCTCCCCGTCAGGGTTTACGTTTTGGGCGTTAATATACTTGCGCCCGGCCTCCATGGCCTGCCGGGCCGCGTCGGCCACCGGCAAGTGGCGGGATTTCGCCAGCTTGATCAGCATCGGAAGGTTGGCCCCATAGAGAATGCGGCGGTCGGGCGGTGCGCAGGCCTTGAGGCTGAGGTTGGAGGGCGACCCGCCGAACAGGTCCGTCACCACCACAACCCCGCCGCCGGTGTCGACCTCATTGGCGGCAGCGCAAATCTCGTCCTGCTTGGCCGCCCGGTCGTCATCGGGGCCGATGGCAATGGCCACCAGGCTGGGCTGCGGACCCACAACGTGTTCCACCGCGGCGAGGTACTCCTTCGCCAGCCCGCCATGCGCAACGATCACAATCCCGATCAACCCGGCCTCTCACTTTGTTGCTGGCCTTGCAGCTCGCGGTGTCTAATTGACACTTGCTGGCCGTCTTCTGCAAGGGCCTTCGCCAGGGTTTCCGCCATCGTCACCGATCTGTGCTGGCCGCCGGTGCATCCGAAGGCGATGGAGAGATGCGACTTGCCTTCGTGGCGGTAGGCGGGCAGCAGCAGCCGGGTCAGGTCCAGCACCCGGGTGAAAAACGGCTCGTACAAGGGGTCTGCCTTGACGTAGTCCTGAACCGCGCGGTCCTCGCCGCTCAGCCGCCGCAAGGCCGGCTCCCAGTAGGGGTTGGCCAGGAACCGGCAGTCGAACACCATGTCAATGCCGTGCGGCATGCCGCGCTTGTAGGAGAAGCTCTGCACAGACAGCGCCAGCGCCCTGCCCTCCGGCGCGAACCAGCGCTCGATCTCCGCCTTCAGCTGGTGGACGTTCATCTCCGATGTATCCAGGAGGATGTCGGCCCGGTCCCGGATCGGCCCCATCAGGTCGAGTTCGCGGCGCACGCCTTCGCCTGGAGATTCGGCAGGTGCCAGCGGGTGGCGGCGGCGGGTTTCCGAATAGCGGCGCAGCAGCACGTCCGGCTGTGCGTCGAGGTAGAGCACTGTCAGCTCCAGCTCGCCGCGGCCGGCCAGCATGTCGATCACATCCAACAGAGCGCGAGGCGAGAAGTCCCGGTTGCGGCTGTCCAGCCCCAGCGCCATCGGTCGCGGCGCAGCAGCGGCGCCGAACAGCCCGGGCAGAAGCCGCAGTGGCAGGTTGTCGATCGCCTCGAAGCCGAGATCCTCCAGCACGTTGATTGCCGTGGTCCGGCCCGCGCCGGAGGGACCGGTGACCAGAACCGCCGGCACCGCCTGTTTCATGGGCTCAGGCATCCGGGTCCAATGCTCCGCATCTGAGGTACTGCATCAGGGCCGGGGCGAAATGAGCGCCGTCCACCCGTCTGAGCCGGGCCACCTCCTGCCCCAGCAGGCGGGTTGTGCGGCGCACCGGCAGGCGTTCGGTTTCCGTTTCGTCGAGGTCCACAAGCGCCGCCACCGGCACCGGGCTGCGGATCTGCGCGTGCAGCAGCCCCATATAACGTGCCTCGATCAGCCCGCGGATCGGTTCCGGCGCGCTGGCGACCAGCCGGCCGTCCAGAAGCTGGACCTGCACCCGGTCATCCGCCACCAGCTGGGCGCCGAAGGCCATCAGCTGCAGCGCCAGCGCCGACTTGCCCTGGCCGGAGGTACCGGTGATCAAAAGCCCCCGCCCCTCCAGCGCGACGCAGGAGGCATGCAGGATGAGGCTTTCGGGTTCTGGCATGGCTTACACCGGAAGACCGACCACGAACCGCGCGCCCAGGGGTTCGGAAGTGACATCGGCCTCAGTCGGGCGGATGTTTTCGGCCCAGATCACGCCGCCGTGCGCCTCCACGATCTGCTTGGAGATCGCCAGCCCAAGGCCGGAGTTGTTGCCGAAATGCTCCATCGGGCGCTGCGAGTAGAAGCGTTTGAAGATCTTGGACAGCGCCTGATCCGGGATGCCGGGGCCGGTGTCCTCGACCACCACCAGCACCCGGTTGGCGCGGCGCCGCGCCCAGACGCGGATGGCGTCGCCTTCTTCGCAGAAGGAGATCGCGTTGGTGATCAGGTTGACAAAGACCTGCGCCAGCCGGGCCTCCAGCCCTTGCAGCATAATCGGCTGGGCCGGCAGGTCGGTGATATAGTCGATCCCCTTGGCGCGGGCGTCCTCGCCCAAATACTGGTTCAGATTGCCCAGCATGGCCAGCAGGTCGAACTCCTCTTCCTCCTCCTTGACCAGCTCGGCGTCGAGCCGCGAGGCATTGGAGATGTCGCTGACCAGCCGGTCCAGGCGGCGCACGTCATGTTCGATCACATCCATCAGCTTCTCGCGCTGATCGTCGCGCTTCACCATGCGCAGGGTGCCGACGGCCGACTGCAAACTCGCCAGCGGGTTCTTGATTTCATGCGCCACATCAGCAGCAAACTGTTCGTTGCTGTCGATGCGGGAATACAGCGCCTTGACCATGCCGCGCAAAGCCCGGCTGAGGCGTCCGATCTCATCCGGGCGGGCGGAGAGGTCGGGAATGCGGATCCGGCCCGTGCCGGATTTGCGGCTGCCGCGCTCGCGGCCCAGTTCAGCGGCCTCGGCCAGGTCGGCCAGCGGATTGGCGATGGTGGAGGCCAGCACCAGGCTGAGGCCGACCGAGACCAGCAGGGCGACAACGAACATCTGCAGCACCCGCTCCTGCTCGCCGCGCACCAGCGCGTCCACTTCGCCGGTGGGCGAGGTCAGGGCAATCACGCCGACGGCCGCCCCGTTGTGGAGGATCGGTGTCGCGGCTGAAATCACCCGGCTGCCTGTGGTGTCGACCACGGTTTCTACCCCGGTGCCGCCGTTCATCGCCTGGTCGACCAGGCCGCCCAGCCGCTGCTCCAGCGACGGGCCGGGGCCGCCCGGGCCGCCAGCAGTCGCGCTGCCGCCGCCGGCAATGCCCCAGAGGGCAGACAGCATATCGCTGATCACCGTCCTGCTGGTGCCGCTGTCATTCAGCACATTCAGGACGTCGCTGCGGTCGACCCCCTTGACGCTGGAAATCAGATTGCCGGTGGTGTCGAAAACAAAGGCCTCGACGCCGCCGCGCAGGCTGAGACGCGCCAGTGTGTCCTCGGCCTGGATGCCATCGCCGGCCGCAAAGCTGACCGATCCCGCAGCCGGCATTTCCGCCTCGAACACGTCGGCGGCCAGCATCGCCTCAGAGACCAGCGCGCCGGCACGCTGCTGCACCAGGCTTTGGCGCGAGGAATTCAGATAGAGGATGCCAGAGACCAGAATGATCAGCGCAATCAGGTTGAAAGTGATGATCTTGCGGGTGAGCGGCGAGCCTTTGAGCGACAGCAGCCCGCGGCGCGCGCGGCTGACCTGCATTTCCCGCGTGACGGATTGCTCGGGGGTGACCCAATCCTCCCCCAAGACCACATCGCCGCCCTGCTGGCGTTGCACTATGCTGGTATCGCGCATGCGCGCCCACTCCTCCGGCCGGGGGCTTGCGCCCCGCTCAAACGTGCCGCCTATTCTTCATTATAACGGTAACCGATTCCATAAAGAGTTTCGATTGCCGCAAATTCCGGATCCGCGCTGCGCATCTTCTTCCGCAGACGCTTGATATGGCTGTCAATGGTGCGGTCGTCCACATAGACCTGGTCATCATAGGCCACGTCCATCAGCTGGTCGCGGCTTTTGACAAAACCGGGCCGCTGGGCCAGCGCCTGCAGCAGCAGGAATTCGGTCACCGTCAGCGACACATCCTTGCCCTTCCAGCTGACCGCGTGGCGCAGCGGGTCCATCCGCAGATTGCCCCGCTCCATCACCTTGGTCTCTGGGCTGCTGGTGCCGGCGGCATCGCTGCTGATCGCCTCCTGGCGGCGCAACAGCGCCCGGATCCGCTCCACAAGAAGCCGCTGCGAGAAGGGTTTCTTGACATAGTCGTCAGCACCCATCCGCAATCCCAGCACCTCGTCGATCTCGTCGTCCTTGGAGGTCAGGAAGATCACCGGCATCTGGGTTTTCTGGCGTAGCCGCTGCAGCAGGTCCATGCCATCCATGCGCGGCATCTTGATGTCCAGCACGGCCATATCAGGCAGCTTCTTGTTGAACGCATCCAACGCCGCCTGGCCGTCATTATAGGTTTCGACCTCAAAGCCTTCGGCCTCAAGCGTCATGGAAACCGATGTCAGGATGTTCCTGTCATCGTCAACCAAAGCAATCTTTGACATTGGAATTGCCCCTAATCTGCTCTGTTCTCTGTTTTGTTTTAGCCACTTTCATCGCCGTTCTGATGCGCCGAATCAATCCCATTTGAGGAATCGCGGCGATCTTTGGGCTCTATTGGGGCAAAAATACCTTAGCGTCTGCTGAACAAGCGGGCGCTTTTCCCGATTGCAAATAATGGTTGCGCTAAACATCGCCTTGGTGGCGCTAACTAGGGTAAGCCGGTCTGTTCACCGCCTAAAACGCCATGTTAAGACCGCGCCACCGGCAGCGATGCCGTTTTCTATTGCCCCAATGGCGCAGCCGCGCAGCCTGCGTGCCGCCCGCGCCGCCACAGGAGAAAAAACGCATGACATCTGGACGGGTTAACCCGAAATTCCGCCTCGAAGATCAGGGCATCGAGGGCCTGGGCAATGTCTATTACAACTTCATGGAGCCGGCGCTGATCGAAGCCGCGCTGAAGCGCGGCGAAGGCACGCTGGGCAATGGCGGCGCCTTCCTGGTCACCACCGGTAAATTCACCGGCCGCTCGCCCAAGGATAAACATGTCGTAAAAACCGACAGCGTGCGCGACACCATCTGGTGGGACAACAATGCAGCGATGAGCCCGGAAGGCTTTGATGCGCTTTATGCCGACATGCTGGAGCACATGAAGGGCAAGGACTACTTCGTCCAGGACCTGGTGGGCGGCGCCGACCCGGCACATGCGATCAACGTCCGCATGGTGACCGAGCTGGCCTGGCACAACCTGTTCATCCGCACCATGCTGCGCCGCCCGGACCGTGAAGACCTGGATGATTTCATCGCCGATTTCACCGTCATCAACTGCCCCAGCTTCAAGGCCGATCCCCAGCGGCACGACTGCCGCAGCGAGACGATCATCGCGATGAACTTCGACCGCAAGATGATCCTGATCGGCGGCACCGAATACGCGGGCGAGAACAAGAAATCCGTGTTCACCCTGCTTAACTACCTGCTGCCGGAGAAGGGCATCATGCCGATGCACTGCTCCGCCAACCACGCCAAGGGCAACCCGGTCGACACCGCTGTGTTCTTCGGCCTTAGCGGCACCGGCAAGACCACCCTGTCCGCCGACCCCGACCGCGTTCTGATCGGCGATGACGAGCATGGCTGGGCCGACAACGGCACCTTCAACTTCGAAGGCGGCTGCTATGCCAAGACCATCAACCTCAACCCCGAGGCAGAGCCGGAAATCTATGCCACCACCTCCAAGTTCGGCACCGTGATCGAGAACATGGTGTTCGATCCGGAGACCAAGGAGCTGGATTTCAACGACGACAGCCTGACCGCCAACATGCGCTGCGCCTACCCGCTGCATTACATCTCCAATGCATCGTCCAGCGCCCGCGGCGGCCACCCCAAGAACATCATCATGCTGACCTGCGATGCGTTCGGCGTGCTGCCTCCGATCGCGCGGCTGACCCCGGCGCAGGCGATGTACCACTTCCTGTCCGGCTTCACGTCCAAGGTGGCGGGCACCGAGCGCGGCGTGACCGAGCCGGAGCCGACCTTCTCCACCTGCTTTGGCGCGCCCTTCATGCCGCGCCGCCCGGAGGTCTACGGCAACCTGCTGCGCGAGAAGATCGCCCAGCATGGCGCGACCTGCTGGCTGGTAAACACCGGCTGGACCGGCGGCGCCTATGGTACCGGCTCGCGCATGCCGATCAAGGCCACCCGCGCGCTGCTGACCGCGGCACTGGACGGCTCGCTGGCGGACGCGGAGTTCCGCAAGGACGCCAACTTCGGCTTTGACGTGCCGGTCAATGTGCCGGGCGTGCCGGAGCTGCTGCTGGATCCGCGCCGCACCTGGGACGACAAGTCGGCCTATGACGCGCAGGCGGCCAAGCTGGTGCAGATGTTCTCCGACAACTTCGAACAGTACCTGCCGTTCATCGACGACGACGTGAAGGCCGCGGCCATCGGCTGAGGCTGAGCGATTTCCCCTGAGGAAAGAAAACCCCGGCCATGCGCCGGGGTTTTTCATTTCAGGAAATTAATTTTCCAATAAATCCTTCCTTAACCCTTCCGCGCAAACCTTCCGCAAGCGCAGCTTTGCGGCGGGTTTTCTGTTTGTTGCGCCGCACCCAGGGAGGGCGAAATGGATAAAGAGGCTTTGACCGTTTTCAACAGCATATTCAGCACCGGCAGCGCATTTGTGTACCGCTGCGCCAATGATGAGAACTTCACCATGAAGTTCATGGCGGGACAGGTCGAAAAACTCTGCGGCTGCCCGAAGTCGGACATTCTGGGAAACGCAAAGGTCTCTTACGCTGGATTGACCCATGCTGAGGACATCGGCCGCGTCTGCGCCGATGTGGATGCTGCCATCGAAAGCCGGGGCAACTGGGACGTTGCCTACCGGCTCAGCCGGCCCGACGGCACGGAAACCTGGGTGCGCGAGCGCGGCAATGCCGTGTTCAGCGACAGCGGCGAAATGATCTATCTGGAGGGGCTGGTCGTGGATGCCTCAGCCGAGGTCAGCCTGCGCAGGGAACTGCAGGAGACGCTGAACCGCACCGAGGCGGCCAACGCCGAGATCATAAATCTTGCCGAGAACATCCTGCGGTCGGTGCAGAAGCTGTCGATCCTGGCGATCAACGCCGGGATCGAGGCCGCGCGGGCAGGCAAGGCGGGGCTGGGCTTTGCCTATCTTGCCCGGGAGATCAAGGCGCTGGCGGATGAGAACAACCGCTGGGCCAGCCGCATCACCGACACGATGGCCCAGCGCAAGCGCGACGAGGCGCGGGAGGCCGCGAGCGGCACCAAGACCGGTTAGCGGGACACCGACCCCGCAACCATATCCCGTACCTTGAGCGCGTAGCGGTCAGTCATGCCGGAGACGAAATCGGCCAGCGCGTGCATCGCCGTATAGGCGTCCTCCACCCCGCGCAGGTCCAGATCCACAGCACGGATCAGCTTGCCCCAATAACCATGCCTTGCCTTCAGTTCCTCTGCGTCCCAGCTGCACCCGGCAAGGTCGCTGTAAAGACCGTGGAAATGGTCCAGCACCGCGTGCAGCACCTGGCGCCCGGTGATCTCCAGCTCTGTCTTGCGGCGGGCGACGAAGATCCGCTGCTCCGACAGCTCTTTCAGACGGGCAAAAGCCTGCGCCTTGGAGGATACCTCCATCAGCCCGTCGTTAAACTCGCCCATCATGATGGCGTCATAGTGTTCCAGAAAGGCGGTCACGGCGGCGTCGATCGACTGGCCGATGGCAAAGGCGCGCAACAGCCCGATGCGGTCGCGCATCGGCAGGCCGCGCTCCTCGTTCGGTTTGCCGACGATCGCTTCCAGCGCCTCCGCAACCTCAGCGCGGTCCAGGTCGCCCATGCTGGCCGCATCCTCGATATCCAGAATGCGGTAGCAGATGTCATCCGCAGCCTCGACCAGGAAGGCCAGCGGATGCCGCCGCCGCCAGCCGCCCGGCTCGGCCGGCAGGCCCAGCGCTTCGGCGGTCTCCTCAAACAGCGCTGCGTCCGACTGGAACACGCCGAATTTCTTGAGGCCGACATAGGGCGCTTTGCCGGTCCCAACAGCCTCATCCCGCACCAGACGGGTGCAGGGGTATTTCATGAACGCGCCCAGCGTCGCATAGCTGAGCCGCAGCCCGCCCTGCTGCTGCGCGTATTCCAAGCGCCCGACGATGCGGAACCCCTGCGCGTTGCCCTCGAAATGCTCGAACTCGGCGCGCAGGTGCGGCGGCACTTGTGCTGCGATGCCGCGGCCGGACCGGAACTGCGCCGCGAACCAGTCGCCGATGCTGTCCTCGCCGGAGTGGCCGAACGGCGGGTTGCCGATGTCATGCACCAGGCAGGCGGCCTCGACGTGGCCGGCCAGCCGCGCCACCTGATCTGCCGCCAGGCTGCCCCGCTCCGCCAGCGCAGCCCCCGCCCCTGCGCCCAGAGAGCGGCCCACGCTGGCAGTTTCCATGCTGTGGATCATCCGGTGGTGCACGTGATCATGGTTGTGCAGCGGGTGCACCTGGGTTTTCTGCGCCAGGCGGCGGAACGGCTCGGAAAACAGGATCCGGTCATAGTCCTGAAGATAGGCCGGGCGGCCGGGTTTCTCGCCATACTCCGGCCGGCACAGCCGCCCCGGGTTCAGCAGCCTGTTCCACTCCATCGCCATGTGCCTGCTCCTTTGCCTGTCTGACAGCGCTTAAACGGGAGGCCGGGCGGAATTGCAAACGCTTCAGCGCGGCTTGATCCCGGCGGGCTCCAGCTTGTGTTCGGGCTCCACGTGAATCACCGCCTGCGCATCCGGAAGCGCCGCCTTCAGGGCCGCTTCCACCCGGTCGCAGATGTCATGCGCGGCCCGCACCGGCATGGCACCGTCAACCACCATGTGAAACTCGACAAACAGGGCGCGGCCAGCGCGGCGGGTTTTCAGCCCGTGCACCTGCAGCGCCCCCGCCGCGGAGCGGTGGATGATCTCCTCGATTCGCGCGCGCTCCGCTTCGGGTGCGGCCATGTCCATCAGCCCGTTCACGGAGGACGCGATCACCCGCCACCCCTCCCGCAGGATGTTCACCGCCACCAGCAGCGCCAGAAGCGGGTCAAGAATGGCCCAGCCGCTGGCCAGTGCCAGCCCCAGCCCCGCCAGCACCCCGGCAGAGGTCCAGACATCGCTCATCAGGTGCCGCCCGCCTGCCGACAGCGCCGGCGAGCTCAGCCTTGCGCCCGCCCGCAGCAGCACCTGCGCCCACAGAAGGTTCACTGCCATTGCCAGCGCATTGACCAGCAGGCCCGCCGGGCTCCAATCCGCCATCTCGGGCCGGGACAGGGCGTTCACGGCCTCATGCACGATCACCAGCGCGGCAATCACGATCAGGATGCCTTCGATCACTGCCGAGAAGTATTCGGCCTTGTGGTGGCCATAGGGGTGGCCTGCGTCCGGCGGCCGCTGGGCATAGCGCACTGCAAACCAGGCCATCACTGCACCGCCGATGTTCACCAGCGATTCCAGCGCATCGGACAACAGGGCCACCGAGCCGGTCATCTTCCAGGCCGCGATTTTCAGCCCCATCACCGCAAGCGCAACGAAGATCGAGCCCGTCGCCAGTTGCTGCGCATTGAACCTTTGAGACATGATCCCTCCCGCCCGCGCCTTGCTTACATCAACAGCCCGCGGCGCAGCAGGTTCAGCCCCGCAACCAGCAAAACCACCAGCGTTGCCCGCCGGAACAGTGCCTGGTCGATCCGGTCATGCAACCGCCCGCCGATCCACATCCCCGCCACCGCCGGCACGATCAGCGCCAGCGAGAACGGTGCCGTTTCGGCCCGCATCACACCCGAGCCTGTATGCGCAATCAGAAGCGCCACCGCGCCCAGGCCGTAGATCACCCCCTGCACCCGGATCTGTTCTGTCTTCTCGGTACCCAGCGCCGTCAGGTAAGCCACCGTCGGCGGCCCCCAGACACCCGAGACGCCGCCGATCAGCCCGGCAACGCCCCCCACCACGGCCTCGCTGCGGCGGCTGGGATTGGAAAGGGTGAGCACCTTTCCCATCAGCTGACTGCAGGCAAAGACCGTCACCGGCAGGCCAATCACCAGAAGCAGCGCCTGCTGCGGCAAGACGCGCACCATCTGCGCACTGAACAGCAGACAAACAAGACCGGTCAGCAGGAACACCCGGAACCGGCGGATCGAGGCCAGGGCGGCCGCCGGACCTTGCCGCAGCGCCTGCATGCCGTTTGTCACCAAGGTGGGCAAAATCAGCCCCGCCAGCGCCAGATCTGGCGCCAGAAACAGGCTGAGGCCGGAGATAAAGATCATCGGCATGGCAAAACCGACCAGGCCTTTGACGGTGCCGGCCAGCAGCGCAATGCCAAATGCGGCCGACAGCTCCGCCGGGGAAAGAAGAGAAAACAACGCCGTCATGCCACCGCTGTATCACATCCGCAGCGTGCTGCATCGGCAAAATCAATACGCAATATTTGATCCAAATGACACGCCTGTTAGTATTTTTGTTGCGCTGCACCTGCAAAATGATTTACCACCGGGCGACCGAAGAAGGATCTGATTCATGGCCCACGACGGACAGGACTTGCATATGAAACCGACACTCATTCCCGACCTGCTGGCGCTGACCGCCGCATCGCTGGAACCGCTTGACCAGCTGTTTGAGGCCGCTCGCGCCTCGGTCAAGGACATGGTGAGCGAGGAGGGCCGGGTATCCGGCCGCCTGATCGAGGAAAACCAGGTGGCGGCACACGGGCTGTCTTGGCTTGCCACTTACGTCTACAGCCTGCGGCAGATGCAGAAATGGGCGGAAAACCTGCAGGCCGAAGGCAAATTCGGCGAGATGGAACAGCTGATCCACCAGATCGGTTTTGGCGAATACCTGCTGCAGGTGAACGGCGGCATCCAGATGAACCAGGGCGAAATCATCCGCCCGCAGGACCTGGGCCTGGGCGCGGACGCCTTGAACACACTGAACGTGCCCGCGGTGGAGACGCTTTGCGCCCAAGGCAACAGCCAGGCCGCGCGGACCCGGCTGGTGGAGCTGATGGAGACGCAGGCCGGTTCCACCATGTTCGGCAACTCCGGCCTGGAGGAAGAGCTGGAGATGATCCGCGACCAGTTCCGCCGCTATGCGGTGGAGAAGGTCGAGCCGAATGCCCACGAGTGGCACCTGAAGGATGAGCTGATCCCGATGGAGGTGATCGAAGAGCTGGCGGAGATGGGCGTCTTTGGCCTGACCATTCCGGAGGAATACGGCGGCTTCGGCCTCTCGAAGGCCTCGATGGTGGTGGTTTCCGAAGAACTGTCGCGCGGCTATATAGGCGTTGGCTCGCTTGGCACCCGCTCTGAAATCGCGGCGGAGCTGATCCTCTGCGGCGGCACCGAAGAGCAGAAAGCCAACTGGCTGCCGAAACTGGCCAGCGCCGAAATCCTGCCCACCGCCGTGTTCACCGAGCCGAACACCGGCTCCGACCTCGGCAGCTTGCGCACCCGTGCGGTGAAGGACGAGAACGGCGATTACAAGATCACCGGCAACAAGACCTGGATCACCCACGCCGCCCGCACCCATGTGATGACCCTGCTGGCGCGCACCGACCCGAACACCACCGACCACCGCGGGCTGTCGATGTTCCTGGCGGAGAAGACCCCGGGCACAGATGAGCACCCCTTCCCAACCGAGGGCATGACCGGCGGTGAGATCGAGGTGCTGGGCTACCGCGGCATGAAGGAATACGAGCTGGGCTTCGACAAATTCCACGTGAAGAAGGAAAATCTGCTGGGCGGCGAGGAGAACAAGGGCTTCAAGCAGCTGATGGAGACCTTTGAATCGGCCCGCATCCAGACCGCAGCCCGCGCCATCGGCGTGGCGCAGTCGGCGCTGGATATCGCCATGCAGTACGCGCAGGAGCGCAAGCAGTTCGGCAAGGCGCTGATCAGCTTCCCGCGCGTCTCCGGCAAGCTGGCGATGATGGCGGTGGAGATCATGATCGCGCGCCAGCTGACCTATTTCTCGGCCTGGGAAAAGGACCACGGCCACCGCTGCGACCTGGAGGCCGGCATGGCCAAGCTCTTGGGCGCGCGGGTCGCCTGGGCGGCGGCGGACAACGGATTGCAGATCCACGGCGGCAACGGCTTCGCGATGGAATACAAGATCTCCCGCGTGCTGTGCGATGCCCGCATCCTCAACATCTTTGAGGGTGCTGCCGAAATCCAGGCACAGGTCATCGCCCGCCGCCTGCTGGGCTGACCGCCAAAAGAGGCCATCGCAGGGGAGCGATCCCCTTCTTGCCCGGCGTTCGCGCCGGGCTTTTTTGCGCCGCCCGGCAACCGCAGCGCAGAACAAATCTGTTTCCGCTGCGGGTTATTCGCTCCCGGCCAAAACCCGTTTACAAGGAGGCATGACACTCTTGCGCTGCTTCCTTGTGCCCTTTCTGTTTCTGCTGGCCGCCTGCGGTGATGCGGTGCCTGCGGATCAGTCTCCCCGCATCCTGGCAATGGGGGATTCCCTGCTGGCGTGGCACAGCCTGGCGGGCAAATCGATTCCGGACACGGTGGCGCGGGAGTTGCAGGAACCGGTGGTGGACCGCTCGGTCTCTGCCGCGCGGATGATTTACAAGCTGCCCCTTTCCGGCGCCGCCGGGATGAACATCCGCAAGCAGTACACGCCCGGGAAATGGGACTGGGTGATCGTGAACGGCGGCGGCAATGACCTGTGGCTCGGCTGCGGCTGCGTTGCCTGCGGCCGCAAGATGGACAAGCTGATCACGGCTGACGGGCGCGGCGGGGCCATCCCCGCGATGCTGTCAGAGCTGCGCGCCACCGGTGCCAGGGTGATCTATGTCGGCTATCTGCGCAGCCCCGGCGTGGGGTCAATAATCGAGCACTGCCGGGACGAGGGCATCGCGCTGGAAGCCCGCATCACCCGTCTGGCGGCACTGGATGAAGGTATCTTCTTTGTGTCGAACAAGGACATGGTGCCCCATGGCGACCGCTCCTATCACGCGCCGGACATGATCCACCCGTCGATCAAGGCCAGCGGAGAGATCGGCCGCAAGGTCGCCGAGATTATCCGCCAAAACTGAAGGGGCCTGCTCCCGCCCCCTTGGCTGCGCCTTTATGCAATGCACCCAAGGCGTTGGGCCGGGCGCCGTGCCGCGCACGGCGCGGCAGCGCTTTGCCGGAATGACACGGCAGGCACCGCGCCTTGCGCGGCGCCGGGCCCAACGGGCGCAAGGCATCTCCAATGCCGCGGCGGCGGGCGGGAGCACCTGCTGCAGGCTGGCCTTGTACAGGGCGCTGCCGCGCTCCAAAATGATTTGAGATGAATATTGCTGGAGGTCTTGATGCTGCGCGCCGCCCTGATCGGCTCCCTGCTGCTTGCGAACGCCTGCGCCGGGGATGAGAGCCTGTCGGCCTATGGCGCCGCGGGGGAGATGTGGCAGCTCCGGAGCATCGATGGTGCAGCCTTTTCAGCGTCTGCGCATCTGACGTTTCCGGAACCGGGCAGGATCGCCGGACGGGGGCCTTGCAACAGTTTCCAAGGCAGCCAGACCGCCCCCTATCCGTGGTTTGAAACCGGCTCTCTGGCGGTGACGCGCGCCGCCTGCCCGGAGCGGGAGGCAGAGGCCGCGTTCCTTCAAGCCCTGCAGGAGATGACGCTGGCGGAGGTGTCGGGCGAGGTGCTGATCCTGAGCAATGAAGCGGGCCGCGAGATGCTGTTCACAGGCGGCGGCTGAGCAGGTCCATGAGCCGGCCGCGTGCCTCGGGCAGCGGGTGGTTGCCCAGCGACGGCGCCAGATGCGCCTCCAGGAAAAAACCCGTGGCGCGCAGGGCTTGAACAATTTCGGCATCCTCGG
The DNA here is from genome assembly GCF_000473145.1 of Leisingera daeponensis DSM 23529. NCBI lineage: Bacteria > Pseudomonadati > Pseudomonadota > Alphaproteobacteria > Rhodobacterales > Roseobacteraceae > Leisingera > Leisingera daeponensis. Next base: position 2,540,117 of record NZ_KI421500.1, read on the forward strand.
CGCTGCCCTGGCCCAGCATCACCGGCGGCAGCGGCAGCAGCCGGTCCGCCCAGTCGCCGGCGCCTTCACGTGAAACAGCTCGGCCGGTTTTCGGCGATATGTAAGCCAGCCCGAGGCGGCTGCCGGTCACGGCGCAGGCGGAGAGATCGAGGCCAAAGCCCATCTCCTCCAGCAGCGCCAGCTCCCAGCGCAGGTAGGCCAGCGGCCAGAGGTCTTCGTTCCCTAGAAGGTCGAGCAACTGTTCGCTGCGGGTATAGAGGTCCGGATGCGGCTCGCGCTCCGGCAGGCAGAAGGACAGGAGCGCGGTGACCGTATTGAGCCCGGCCAGCGCCAGCCGCCCGGAGAGCGCCGCGGCAGCGCGGCTGCGCAGGGGTTCGGCGTGGTAGCTGCCCAGGTGATCCTCCAGCCGCGCCCGCCATGTCACATCCAGCTGCGCGCCGGGCTGCAGAATAGGGGCCATCCGGCGGCCGGCGCCGCCGCGCACAACGCCTGCATGGCGGCCGTGGCCTTCGGTAAAGATGTCGATGATGGCGGAGCTTTCGCCGTGGCGGCGCACCGAAAGCAATATGCCGTGATCACGCCACTCCAACGCCCTGCCTCCCTGTCCTGCGGCCTGCCCTACCTGAGCGCATTGCCGGATGGGCTGCAAGCAGCAGGGTCATTCGAGGCCGGGTTCGTCCAGCAGGTGGCGGCCCTGGCGGTCCTCGACCTCGACCACCCAGAGATCGGGGTCGAACTCGCGCTGGCGGCGGATGGAGGCGTCGACCTCGGTCTCGGCGCCGGCGGACAGCTCATCCCATTTGCGGTTGCCGCTCATCAGGTCGTAGGTGCGGTGAAAGGCGCGGGCCTGGCCGTCCAGCGTGTTGAGCTTGACCAGCACAGCGCCTGCGGTGTCGTCGCCATGCGCGGTGATGAAGGCAGGGATGTCCTGAAACCTCAGCCGGGCCAGGTAGGCATCCACCCAGAAGCGGGCGGTGAGGCGGGTCATGCCGCACCCTCGCCTGCGCCCGCGCCAAAGGAGCGTGCGGGTGCCTCCGGCGGGAGTATTTTGGGAAAGATGAAAAGCACGGCCGGCGTCAATTGCCGTCCTTGAAGTCGAGGCCCATCTCCGAGTAGCGCTCCGCCTCTTCCAGCCAGTTCGGGCGCACCTTCACCTGCAGGAACAGATGCACCTTGCGGCCCAGGAATTCCTCCAGCTCGGCGCGCGCAGCCTGGGAGACGGATTTGATAGTCTCGCCGCGCTTGCCCAGAACGATCCCCTTGTGGCCGTCGCGGACCACATAGATGATCTGGTCGACGCGGGCGGAGCCATCCTTGCGCTCTTCCCATTTCTCGGTCTCGACGGTCAGCTGGTAGGGCAGCTCCTGGTGCAGGCGCAGGGTCAGCTTTTCGCGGGTCATTTCCGCCGCGATCATCCGCATCGGCAGGTCCGCGATCTGATCCTCGGGGTAGAGCCAGGGGCTTTCCGGCAGCTTGCCCGCCAGCCATTTGCGCAGGTCATCGACGCCATGGCCGCGCTCCGCCGAGATCATGAAGGTTTCGGCGAATGCGTAGCGGCGGTTCAGGTCCTGGGCGAGGCCCAGCAGTTTTTCCGCGGGCACCTTGTCGATCTTGTTGATCGCCAGCGCCACAGTGCGGCCCTCGCCGATCTCCGCAAGGCCTTCGAGGATGGTCTCGACCCCTTCGGTGATGCCGCGGTGGGCCTCCACCATCAGCACCACAACATCAGCGTCCGCAGCACCGCCCCAGGCGGCGGCCACCATCGCGCGGTCCAGGCGGCGGCGCGGCTTGAACAGGCCGGGGGTATCGACGAACACCAGCTGCGCGTCCCCCTCCATCGCCACGCCGCGAATGCGGGCGCGGGTGGTCTGGACCTTATGGGTCACGATCGAGACCTTGGCCCCGACCATGCGGTTCAGCAAGGTGGATTTGCCCGCGTTGGGCTCTCCGATCAGGGCAACGAATCCGGCGCGTGTGGTCATCTGTAATGGTCCTGTTTGCAGAGCCGATCCCCTACAGGATTTTACCCACAGGGGCCAGAGGCGTTTTCACGGGGCTTGGCACAGCGTCGCACAGGCTTGCCCTATGTCAAAGACCTGTGGCAGGTCCCGTGGGAGAACCGCATCGCCAAGCCAGTCCGACAGCCAGGCCTGTCTTACAGTGCACATAAAGGGACTTGCCTGATGAACCGCCGGGAATTTCTGCTGGGAACTGCTGCATCTGCCGGGGCGTTTGGCGCAGGCGGCTGGGGGCTGGCGGCTGCCGGTGAGGCGCAGCAGCTGACCATCCAGCCTGCCAGCTTTGCTTTCCGCGAGACGCCGACCGAGGGTCTGGTGAGCCTGTCGCCGGATGCGCCGCCGCCGGTGCTGTACGGCACGCAGGGCGAGCCGATGCGGCTGCGGGTGGTCAATCGCACCGAAGACTACACCGCGATGCATTGGCACGGGCTGCGGATCGCCAATGCGATGGACGGGGTGCCCTATCTGACCCAGATGCCGATCGCGGGCTGCGAGTCGTTTGACTACGAATTCACCCCGCCGGATGCCGGCACCTACTGGTATCATCCGCACTGCATGACAATGGCGCAGATGGCGCACGGGCTGACCGGGGTAATGGTGATCCGGGAGACAAAAGATCCCGGTTTCGACGGTGATCAGGCCATCAACCTGCGGGATTTCCGGCTGGATGATCAGGGCGCCTTCCTGCCCTATTACACTGCGCGCGGGGCGGCCCGTGGCGGGACGCATGGCAATGTGCTGACGGCGAACTGGCTGCAGGTGCCGGTCTATGATCATCCGGCGGGCGGGCTGGTGCGGCTCAGGGTGGTGAACACGGACACCACCCGGATCTACAAGCTGCATCTGAGCACGGATCAGGCGCGGATCATTGCCTGGGACGGGCATCCGGTGGAGTTTGAGCTGCCCCTGCCTTCAGCGGAGGCCCCTTTGCTGCTCGGGCCTGGCCAGCGGGCGGATTTCGCGGTGCAGATGGCTGCGGATGAGGGGCAGACGGCGGATTTGCTGGCGGAGCTGCCAGGGCAGCCCGCCCGCACTATGGCGCGCCTGCGGTCCGTTGGCGCGGACCTGGCGCGGGATCTGCGGGAGCTGAAGCCGCTGCCTGCCAACCCGGTTGCCCGGCCGGATCTGGCAAACGCTGAAGTGCATGATTTCGTGTTTGGCTGGACGCCAGAGGGCGGGCCGCCGGATGATGGCTTTTGCGGCTCGATGGGTTACAGTTTCTGGTCGATCAACCGCACGCCCTGGGCCGGGGATGCCGCCAAGGGCACCGGGCCGCTGGCGGTGCTGGAGCGCGGCAAGAGCTATGTGCTGCGGCTGCGGAATGAATCGCCCAACCTGCATCCGATCCATCTGCACGGGCTGGCGTTCGTGCCGCTCCGCTCGAACCTGCGCGAGCTGCCGCCGCTGGTGACGGACACCCTGCTGCTGCTGAAGGACGAAGTGGCCGAGATTGCGCTGGTCGCCGACAATCCCGGCGACTGGGCGTTCCACTGCCATGTGATCGAGCACCAGAAGACCGGGCTTGCGGGCTATATCCGGGTGACTTGAGCGGTCAGCCGAGCTGTTCCAGCAGCGCCTTGGCAGCGGCCTGTTCGGCCTGCCGCTTGGAGCCTGCGGTGGCCTGGGCTTCGGTGCCGTCCTGCAGCCGCGCCGCGATGGTGAAGACCGGGGCGTGATCCGGGCCGCTGCGGGAAACTTCCACATAAATGGGCACTTGCTGCCCGCGCGCCTGCGCCCACTCCTGCAGCGAGGTCTTGGCGTCGCGCGCATCCGTTTCGACTTGATGGATGCGAGTGCCCCACAGGCGCAGGATCATCTCCGCCGCCGCGTCGAACCCTGCGTCCTTGTAAACGGCGGCGATCACCGCCTCCATCGCATCGCCCAGCAAGGCCTGTTTGCGGCGGCCGCCGGACATCATTTCGGAGCGGCCCAGCTTGAGCACCGCGCCAAGGTCGATCTCCTTGGCGACATCGGCGCAGGCCTCCTTGCGCACCAGCGCGTTGAAGCGCGGCGCCAGCTGGCCTTCGGTGGCGGTCTTGTCATGCTCCAGCAGCGCGGTCGCCATCACCAGCCCCAGAACCCGGTCGCCCAGGAACTCCAGCCGCTGGTTGTCCTTGCGGTTGGACGACGACACGGAGGCGTGGGTCACGGCGCGCTGCAGCAGCTCCGGGCGGGCAAACTTATGCCCGATGCGTTCCTCGAACGCACGCAATTCCTTGGACAGCTTCACTCGATCCCCTTGAAGAAACGGTCGCTCCGCCAGGTCCAGAAATACAGCATGGACCGCCCGGCAGAGGAGAACATGATCCGGTCGGCACGGCCGATCAGGTTTTCAAAAGGGACAAAGCCAACCCCGCCCGCAGATTGCGGCAGGCGGCTGTCGGAGGAGTTGTCCCGGTTGTCGCCCATGAAGAAATAGTGCCCTTCCGGAACCTGGTACACGCCTGTGTGGTCCATGCCCTGGTTGGTGATGTTGAGCACGATATGCTCATTGCCGCCCGGCAGGGTTTCCAGCTTGCGCGATTTCTTGCAGACGGCGCCCTGGCCCACCGGCGCGTTTTCACAGCGCGGGAAGGAGCCCTGCGGTCCCTGGCGTTCCATCACTTCCTCGAACTGGCCGGCATCCTCAAGCTTGACCGGCGCGCCGTTGATGAACAGCACGCCGTTCTTCATCTGGATCTTGTCGCCCGGCAGGCCGACCAGCCGCTTGATGAAGTCGTTGCCGTTGACCGGATGGCGGAACACCACCACATCGCCGCGCTCCGGCTGGCCGCCCATCAGGCGGGTGTTGTCACCGTCTAGAAAGCCGCAGATGTCCTTGGCGTCGATGTTCAGCCCGACCGCGCCAATGCGCACGCTGGGGCAAGAGGCGTAGGAATAGCCGTAGGCCATCTTGTTCACGAACAGGAAGTCCCCGATCAGCAGGGTTTCCTTCATCGATCCGGACGGGATCCAGAAGGGCTGGAAGAACAGGGTGCGGAAGACACCGGCGATCAGCAGCGCGTAGACGATGGTTTTGATCGTCTCAAGGATCGAACTGCCGGTCTTTGCTTTGGCCGTCATCAGGCTCTCCGGTTTGGAAACAGGGTCCGGGGCTACATGCGGGCCTGAGGGGGGCAAGTCAAGTTCCCGAAGATGATTCCGCCGGGTCGCTGGCGGACGGGCGCGCCTCAATCACCACGAAGGCCTGCGCCCAGGGGTGGTCGTCGGTCAATGTCACGTGGATCACCGCCTCATGGCCGGGCGGGGTCATCTCGCGCAGACGGTCGGCAGCCCAGCCGGTCACATGCATCACCGGCTGGCCGGTGCGCAGGTTGGAGACCGCCATGTCCTTCCAGGCGATGCCCATGCGCAGACCGGTGCCAAGCGCCTTTGAGCAGGCCTCCTTGGCGGCCCAGCGCTTGGCATAGGTGCCAGCAACATCGCGGCGGCGCTCGGCCTTTTTCTGCTCAGTTTCGGTGAACACCCGGTTGCGGAACCGGTCTCCGAACCGGTCCAGCGTACGCTGGATACGCTCGATATTGGCAAGATCGGTGCCGACGCCCAGGATCATTCTTCCAGCCGCTTCAAACCGAGCTTGATGCCATGGCCCAGAAACAGCCGGTTCACCAGCAGAACCACGCCCAGCAGCACCAGGGCAATCAGCGCCAGGAATGAGCCTGGGATGACCTCGCGTGCCTCTGCGATCATTGCCGAGTTCCAGAACAGCAGCAGCTGAAGCAGGGTCAGAACCGCAACAACGCCGGTCATCGCCAGCGACGCCAGCCAGGCCTCCCGCCCAGCCAGTGGCCGCTTCTCGGAACTGACAAAGCGCATTCCGGCCCGGACAGAGGCGAACATCGGCGGCAGCACCGTCGCCAGCCCGGGCGGCAGGGAACGGCCGAAACGGTCCAGAACCAGCGCCATTGCCATCAGAATCGCCGCCGCCAGCAGCCAGTCGAGCCCATAACGCAGCAATTCCGCCCGCCCATGAGGTTGCGCCATCAGCCTTTACCCCCGCGCGCTTCATCCATCAGGCGGCGCATTTCGCGCACTGCCGGGGTCAGGCCGCGAAAGATGGCCTCGCCGATCAGGAAGTGGCCGATGTTCAATTCCCTCACCTCCGGAAAGGCCGCAACCGGCTGCACGGTCTCATAGGTGAGGCCATGGCCCGCATGCACCTCCAGCCCCAGCGAATGGGCGTAGGCAGACATGTCCCGCAGCGCCTCCAGCTCGCGGTCGCGCTCTGCAAGCTTGCCCTCGGCGTGGAAATCGCAATAGGCGCCGGTGTGCAGTTCGATCACCTCGGCCCCGATCCGGTGCGCAGCCTCGATCTGCTTGCGGTCGGCAGCAATGAAGATCGACACCCGGCAGCCCGCCTCGCGCAGCGGGGCGATGTAATGCGCCAGGCGGTTTTCCTCGCGCGCCACTTCCAGCCCGCCCTCGGTCGTGCGCTCTTCGCGCTTTTCCGGCACGATGCAGACCGCGTGCGGCTTGTGGCGCAGGGCGATCTTCTGCATTTCCTCCGTCGCCGCCATCTCGAAGTTCAGCGGCACGCTCAGCGCCTCCATCAGCCCGTCAATGTCAGCGTCGGTGATATGGCGGCGGTCTTCGCGCAGGTGGGCGGTGATGCCGTCGGCGCCTGCCTCCTCCGCCAGTTTTGCAGCGCGCACCGGGTCCGGATAAGCGCCGCCGCGGGCGTTGCGCACAGTGGCGACGTGGTCGATGTTCACGCCCAGGCGCAGTTGGTTCTGTGTCATGAGAGGTCTCTCATCCGTCTGAAGTCAAAGCCTTGAGCCAAAGACTAGACAGACAGCGGGCAAGAGCAAGCCTGCAGGCGAGAATGGTACAATCCGGCAGCGCGGCTCAGGAGCCGGTGCTGACTTCGGCACGCTGCTTGATCGCCTCGAACTTGGCCTTGATCTTGGCCCGGCGGCGCTGCTGGTAGACGCGGATCACCGGCAGGCTGAGCATATAGCAGACCGTGGCGCTGATGATGCCCGGGATGATGCCGCCGATCATGTAGGGATAGAACACCTCGTTATAGAACAGGTGCAGCCCCTGCCAGTCGGCGGGCTTGTCCATGAACAGCGCAAACAGGTTGTCCTTCAGGTCGGCGCCCGCGGCCATGAACTTGCCCGCAAGCGACTTGTCGACTTCCTCGTCGAACTCGGTGCCCAAGATCCAATGGCCGGTCTGCAGGCTGGCCACCCCGATCGGCACGTAGGTCAGCGGGTTGCCAAAGAAGGTGGCGCTGAGCGAGGCCAGGATATTGCCGTTCATCAGCCGCGCGATGATCGCCGCCACCACGAAATGCATACCGTAAAAGGGCGTGAAGGTGGTGAACACCCCGGCCCAGATCCCGCGGGCGATGCGTTCGGGCGAATCGGGCAGCCGCCGCACCCGGTGTTTCACGTACAGGAAGGCCCGGGCCCAGCCGCCGCGCGGCCAGACGAAGTCCGCCAGCGCGCGGAGGGGCGAACGTCTGTCCCGGCGCCTGAATACCAAAGCTGTCCGTCCTTCCCAGTTCCGGCTTAGAGTTTCAGCGGCTTACCCCGGAAAATGGCGTTCTTCCGGCTTGTTCCGGAACCGCGCCACCGCGGCAACATCG